>JBILWC010000037.1:0-9515 GCA_044370105.1 Steroidobacteraceae bacterium
CTGACAGGGTTCGACGCACCAAGCTGCACGTATATTTACCTCGACAATAAACTGCGCGATCACACACTATTTCAAGCGATCTGCCGAACCAACCGACTCGATGGCGACGATAAGGACTATGGTCATATCGTCGACTATCAGGAGTTGTTCGGAGAGGTGCAGGAAGCAATCGCCGTTTACAGCTCAGACGAACTGGATATCGATGATGGAAGCGACGCCGAGAACAATGTCTACCTCAAGAATTGGTTGGAAGAGGGAAAAAAAACACTAGATGGCGCCCGCGAGGTATTACGCTATTTGTGCGAGCCGGTCGCCGCTCCGCGCGAAGTGGAACAGTTCCTGCACTATTTCTGTGGTGATGCAGCTAATGCGACTGCACTCAACGAAACGGAACCGCTACGAGTGGCGTTTTATAAGGCGGTCGCGACCTTCGTACGCGCCTTCGCAGCTATCGCGCAAGAGCTGACAGAAGCCGGATACTCCGAGGCAGAAGCGCTATCACTACAGAAAGACGCAGAGTTCTACGCCGAAATCCGTTCTGCAATTAAGAAGCACTCCGGAGAGGAGCTAGACATAAAGTCTTACGAGGCCGATATGCGCCACCTCCTCAACACCTACGTTCAAGCGGACCCTGCGACCGATCTTGGCGGGCTGGGAGAACTCTCACTTACCGACCTGATCATCAAGACCGGCATCCATGACGCCATCGCCGAAAAGCTCAACAACAAGGGCAAGCTCTCGAAGAACGCTGTCGCGGAAGGAATCATTAATAATGTTCGTAAGACCATCATTCGCGATCAGCTAACCGATCCGCGATTCTACGAGCAGATGTCGCAACTGCTTGATGACCTAATACAGCAAAGCAGAGCAGATGCCGCTGCGTATGAGGAGTTCCTGCACAAGGCAGAAGCATTAGTGAAACGCCTGGCGACGAAGCAGTCCGATGAAGAAGTTCCAGAAGCTTTACACGGGAAGCGCGAAGCGACAGTGATTTACAACAATCTTCCTCGGATTCTCGCGCTCAGCGTTAGCGCAGAGACGGAGATAGCCGAGCCCAGTTATCTTGAGCAAAGAACGCGACTTAATTTAGCGCTCGAAATCGATCGCGTGATGCGCGAGCATGCACCGGCAGGATGGAAGGGAGACCAAGCAAGAGAGGCGCAGGTTTTAAATGCGCTCTTTCCTTTACTTGATCGGAATCGAGACGCCACATTGGCACTCTTTGATCTAATCAAGAATCAACCGGACTACTGATGACGGAGATTATTAAACTTGGTGACATCGCCATCGATTTCACTCGTAAGGACATTAAACATGTCCATCTCTCTGTCCACCCGCCGAATGGTCGTATCACGCTGGTCGCACCGAAGGGAACACGTTTAGAGGTCGCACGCGCCTACGCAGCATCCAAGCTCCGATGGATGAGGGACCAGCAGGCAAAACTAAGGGCACAGCCAAGGGAGACACCCCGGGCATTCATCGAGCGAGAAAGTCATTATCTCTGGGGCCGACGGTATCTGCTCTCTGTTAGGGAAGAGAATTCGAAGCCGTCAGTTCGTCTTGGCCATCGACACATCACGCTCACCGTTCGGCCTGGCAGCACGCTTACGAAGCGAGAGGCTGTCATGCTGGAGTGGCACCGATCCTTGCTGCACGAGATCGTCCCTCAGTTAATCCGCAAATGGGAGGTTCGCCTGGGCATCAAGTCCACCGGATACTTCCTTCAGCGTATGAAAACCAAGTGGGGCGGATGCAATCCCCGCACTCGAAGTATTCGACTCAATACTGAGCTGGTGAAGAAGCCCAAAGATCTACTCGAGTACGTGATCGTCCACGAGCTGCTGCACTTGCTGGAATCGAACCACAACGAACGGTTCGTAACCCTGCTACAGAAACACTATCCCACGTGGCGCGAAGCACGCGCTGAGCTCAACGACTTACCCCTTGCTGCAGAGGTTTGGCGATAGTGAGTTTTTGCGCTGTCACGCGGCACTCCTCCGAGAATCAATGGCTTACAAACACCTCGCCATGATCCTTGCGATACCTCTGAACCGCACCCCGACAAAGTCCAGAGGTTGTGAGACGAAACGGCTCTCAGACTGGTTTTCGGAAGTATTGAGTCGAACCGCAGTCCAGAGCCCTCTCGCAGAGGGCTGTGTTTTACGGGGTTTGCGCGCGGCGCTAATTTTCGCTGAGCAAGTTCGTCAGCGATGAAGTGGCGGAGAGGGTGAGATTCGAACTCACGGTTCCCGTGAAGGAACGTCGGTTTTCAAGACCGATGCATTAAACCGCTCTGCCACCTCTCCGGCTCGTCGAGCGAATGACGGAACGAATTATGCCTTGTCCGAGGGCAGGAGTTTTTCGATTCCACCCATATAGGGTCGCAAGGCTGCGGGCACGGTGACGGACCCGTCGGCGTTCTGATAGTTCTCGAGTACGGCCACCATGGCACGGCCGACAGCAACGCCCGATCCGTTCAGCGTATGCAGGGGCTCAGGTTTGCCAGTTTCGGGATTGCGCCAGCGGGCCTGCATTCGACGCGCTTGGAACGCCTCGCAATTGCTGCACGAGGAAATCTCGCGGTACTTACCCTGCCCCGGCAACCAAACCTCGAGGTCGTAGGTCTTCGCGCTGCCGAACCCGATGTCCCCCGCGCATAGCGCGAGAACGCGATACGGTAACTCGAGACGCTTCAGCACCTCTTCAGCATGCGCAGTCAGCCGCTCAAGCGCTGCATAGGACTCGGAAGGCTTCACGATATGCACGAGCTCGACCTTGTCGAATTGGTGCTGACGAATCATGCCGCGGGTGTCTTTGCCTGCCGCGCCCGCTTCGGATCTGAAGCACGGCGTGTGCGCGACGTAGCGCATCGGCAGTTGCTCTGGGGCAATGATTTGCTCGCGCACGAGATTGGTGACCGGGACTTCCGCTGTCGGAATGAGATACAGCGCGCGATCGCCCTTGAGCGTGAACAAGTCCTGCTCGAACTTCGGCAGCTGACCTGTGCCCGTCAGCGCATCGCCCGAGACGATGTACGGTGCATAGATCTCTTGATAGCCGTGTTCGCCGACATGCAGATCGAGCATGAACTGGGCAAGCGCACGATGAAGACGCGCCATCCCACCCCGAAGCACGGCAAAGCGCGCACCGGAGATGCGTCCGGCCGCTTCGAAATCGAGGCCAAGTCGCGCGCCGAGATCGGCATGATCTTGCGGCGTAAAATCGAAGACTTTCGGCGTGCCGTGACGACGAACCTCGACGTTGGCGGTTTCATCTCGGCCTTCGGGCACCGACTCGTGCAGCACATTGGGCAGACCCAAGAGCCACGCGTCGGACTCCGCCTGAACGGTATTGAGCGCCGCTTCGGCAGTCGAGAGTTGCTGAGTGAGCTCTTCGCCGCGCTTGAGCAGCGCCGTCGCATCCTCCCCCTTGCCTTTGGCCATGCCGACCGCTTTGGCGTTGGCGTTTCGCTCGGCACGCACGCGATCGGCCTCGATCTGTACCTGCTTGCGTCGCTCTTCGAGCGCGCGGAATGCCGCGAGGTCGAGAACGAAACCGCGTCGCGCAAGATTGCTTGCGACGTTTTCGGTATCGGTACGCAGTTGTTTGGAGTCGAGCATGAGTTATCCCAGAAATTTCAAAAATCAAAAAGACGATCAAGACGCCACAAGCGCTCTGCCGGCCCACGCGGCGGCCAAGCAAAGCACCAAGGTCGCAACGACATAAACCGCTGCGCGCCACGGCGCCTCGCCTGAAGCCAGATTCACGGTTTCGAGCGCAAACGCCGAATAAGTGGTGAATCCGCCGAGGACGCCCGTCATCCAAAACACTCGCATGGCTTCCGCTGACGACGCGGCTTCTCCGGTCGTTCCACGCAGGACGAGCAGGATGGAGCGCGCGCCGATCGCGAAACTACCGAGGACGTTGACCGCTATTGTAGCGATGGGCCAACCGCCCGGCACGGAGGGCCAGATTTTCGCGACCGCGTATCGCCCTACACCGCCCAAGGCACTGCCCAGTGCAACCCAGACCCAGAGTGGCATCATTTTCCTCCCGGCTTGCCGCGTAAACGCTCCAGAGCTTCGCGGATACGCAGTTCGAGCCCGCGATCGACGGGCCGATAATAATGACGCCCCGCCAGCTCATCGGGCAAATAACGCTCGCCGGCGGCATAGGCCTCGGGTTCGTCATGCGCATAGCGATATCCGGCGCCGTAACCGAGATCTTTCATGAGTCGAGTGGGTGCATTTCGCAAATGCAGGGGCACTTCGAGCGTGCCGTGCTTTTCGACATCCGCACGCGCCTCGCCATACCCGACATAGGCGGCATTACTCTTCGGCGCACACGCGAGATACACCACGGCATTGGCGAGCGCGAGTTCACCCTCGGGCGAGCCGAGTCGGTCGTACGCTTGCCAGGCATCGATCGCCAACTGCAAAGCGCGCGGGTCGGCGAGACCGATATCTTCGACGGCCATGCGGGTGATGCGCCGCGCAAGATAAGAGGGATCGCAGCCTCCATCGATCATCCGCGCGAACCAGTAGAGCGCGGCGTCGGGATCGGTGCCCCGAACGCTTTTGTGCAGCGCCGAGATCTGGTCGTAGAACTGCTCGCCACCTTTGTCGAAGCGTCGGCGTGTACCGCCGGCAACCTCGGCGCAATGCGCGACATCGATGCGACCATCCTCGGCGAGATCCGCCGCAATCTCGAGCATGTTGAGTGCGCGCCGCGCATCGCCATCGGCTGCCGCAGCCAAGAGCGCGAGCGCATCGTCTTCGATTTGAAGCCGCATCGATCCGAGACCGCGCTCGACATCGGCGAGCGCACGACGCAACAACGACTCGAGACTCTTTATTTCGAGAGGCTTCAGGACATACACGCGCGCTCTCGAGAGCAAAGCGCTCACCACTTCGAAACTCGGATTTTCCGTGGTCGCACCGATGAAGATCAGCGTCCCATCTTCGAGATACGGCAGGAAAGTGTCCTGCTGAGACTTGCTGAACCGATGCACCTCGTCGAGGAAAAGCACCGTACGTCGACCAGAAGATGCGCGTTCCGCCTGGGCGCGCTCGACCGCGGCACGTACATCCTTGACCCCGGCCATCACGGCCGAGAGCCCAATGAAATGCGCACCCGAGGCCTGTGCAATGAGGCGCGCGAGCGTGGTCTTGCCCGTGCCCGGAGGGCCCCAAAGAATGAGCGAGTGGGCTTGACCGGACTCGATGGCGGCGCGCAAGGGCTTGCCTGGCCCGATGGCCTGCACCTGCCCGACGAACTCCTCGAGACTACGCGGTCGCATGCGATCTGCAAGCGGACGCGTCAGATCGACAGCCATCGCTCCACCCGTTGCAACCACGACTCACGAATCGGCAATGAGATGGCGAGACCGAGCGCTACACCGATGGCATCGGCGTAGATATCGGCAAGCTCCGCAGAGCGACCGAGCGCCATCCACCCCTGCAATAACTCGATGGCGATGCCGAGCGCCAACATGAGGATTGCAACGAGACCGTAATATCGTCGCTCAACCAAGGCCGCAAACCACGCCGTCAGACCGAAGAATGCGAGGGCGTGCGACAGTTTGTCCGGGATGAGAAACACCCCGCCCTCGCCGGGCGGCTCGAGGCAGAAGTAAAGCACGATGAGCACTAGCGCGAGACCCACCCCGCTCCACCACGCACCGAAGCGCAGGGATCGCATCACTCGAGCGGTTTGCCGATCACATCGGCCCCGGGCGGCGGCTCGAAACGAAACTCCGAGGGACCGATCCGGCCATTGCGGACACTGGTGTTGAACACCATCGATGCGCGCTGGCCCAGCTTGTCGTCGACTTCGAGTCGGCGAAGCTCAAGCCCCGAGAATCCGAACCGCATTTCTTTGAATTCGCCTTCGGCACTTTTCGGCGATACCCGCACCCAGTCCAAGCCTTCTTTGCGACCGACCGACACCACATTGAACTTGGAGCGCAGCGGTGTGGAGCCGGCGAGCAGCATGGCGGGCGTCGCGGCCTCTCCGCTGCCTGCCGGGCGGACAGTCACCTGCTCGAGATCCGCATCGAGAAACCAGAGGTTACGGCCATCGGACACCATGACCTGCATCGCAGACTCGCCCTTCGGACCGATCTCCCAGCGAAACTTGCCGGGACGCTGCACCAGCAATCGACCGTTCTGAGGGTTTCGAATTCGGCCACGAGAATCGGTGATCGACTGCGAAAACTCGGATCGCCAGGACTCGAGACCTGAGAGGTATCGATCGAGCGCAGTCAAAGATTCGGCGTGCGCAGCACTGATGATCCACCACACGCCGACGATCGACGCGCACCAAGCAGAACGCCTGCGAAATGCCAAACGTTCGCTCATGAACCGGATCACTCGCCCGACGGCGCAGGCACGAGAATCTCGCGTCCGCCATTGGCTTGCAGCGGACCGACGAGCCCAGCCGCTTCCATGGCCTCGATGAGACGCGCCGCACGGTTGTAACCGATCTTGAGTCGACGCTGAACGTAGGAGATCGACGGCTTGCGTTCCGTGACCACGATTTTGACGGCCTCGTCATACAGCGCGTCTTTCTCCGAATCGCCGCCTTCACCCTCGGCTCCACCCTCGCCACCTTCACCCGTCAGGCCAGGGATCGGCCCCTTGGGACCGGAGAGCACTTCTTCGATGTAGTTCGGCGCACCCGCCTTGCGCAGCGCCTCGACCACGCGATGTACCTCGGCGTCGGCCACATAGGCACCATGGACACGATTCGGCATCGAGGTACCGGGCGGCAGATAAAGCATGTCGCCATGACCCAGCAGCGACTCAGCCCCGCCTTGATCGAGGATCGTGCGCGAATCGACTTTGGCCGACACCTGAAACGCGATACGCGTCGGAATGTTCGCCTTGATGAGACCCGTGATGACATCGACCGACGGACGCTGCGTGGCAAGGATGAGGTGGATGCCCGATGCGCGCGCCTTCTGCGCCAAGCGCGCGATGAGCTCTTCGACTTTCTTGCCGACGATCATCATGAGATCGGCCAACTCGTCGATGATGACCACGACGAACGGCAGCGGCTCGAGATCAGGAATCTTTGACTGGTCGAGGGTCGGGTCATTGGCAGCCCGGGCCATCATGACTGGATCTTTGATGGGCTTCTTGGCTTCGTTGGCATCACGCACTTTGCGATTGAAACCCGCGATGTTGCGCACACCGAGCGCGGCCATCAGTTGATAGCGTCGCTCCATTTCGGCGACACACCAGCGCAGCGCATTCGCGGCCTCTTTCATGTCGGTCACGACCGGCGCGAGCAGATGCGGAATGCCCTCGTACACCGAAAGTTCCAGCATCTTCGGGTCGATCATGATGAGTCGCACATCCTCGGCGGTGCTCTTGTAGAGCATGGAGAGGACCATGGCGTTGATCGCAACCGATTTACCCGAGCCTGTAGTACCCGCGACAAGCAAGTGAGGCATGCGCTGCAGGTCGGCCACGACAGGCGCACCGCCGATGTCCTTACCGAGCGCAAGCGCGAGCGGCGAGCCGATTTCGTCGTAAGCCTTCGATTTGACGATTTCGCCGAGGGTAACGACCTCGCGCTTTTCGTTCGGGATTTCGAGGCCCATGACCGACTTGCCGGGAATCACCTCGACCACGCGAACACTGATCGCCGACAGCGCGCGAGCCAAATCTTTGGAGAGCGAGCTGATCTGGCTTGCCTTCACGCCTGGAGCAGGACGCATCTCGAAACGCGTGACCACGGGCCCGGGCAACACGGCCACGACCTCGACCTCGACACCGAAATCTTTGAGCTTGAGCTCGACGAGCCGAGACATCGCCTCGAGCGCCTCGGCTGAATAAGTGGCCTCGCGAGGCGGCGGATCATCGAGCAGCTGCAGTGGTGGCAACTCGCCGGCCTTCGCCGTGAAGAGTGGCACTTGCCGCTCCTTGTTGACTCGTTCGCTCTTCTCGGGCTGCGGCGCCGGCGCCTCGATGCGCGGTTTGGAGCGCGCTGCCGCTTTTTTGGTCTCGACCTCGAGGGTTTCTTTGCGAGCCGCCTTGCGCTCTTCGCCTTCCGCGACATCACGTTGCTGAAGGCGACGCGCGCGGAACCAATCGATAGCACCCCAGAAACCGGAACCGAGACGATCGATCACGGCGAGCCAGGAGACGCCGAACGCGAGGGAAAAACCCGCCATCGCCACCGCGAGCGCGAGCAGCGTGCCACCGACGAAGTTGAAATTACCCTGCATCCATTCGCCGACGAGACTGCCGACGACGCCGCCCGCACTCTGTCGAAGGACGCCGGGCGAAAAATGCAGAGTGGCGAGTCCGCAGGTCGCTGCGAGCAGCAGCACGAAACCTCCAAGGCGGACAAAGGTATTGAGACGCGACGTCGGTTCGACGTTGCCACGATCACGGAACATGAGCCAGCACGAGGCGCCGAGCATGATCGGAAAGAGATAGGCCGGTCCGCCGAAGAGGAAGAAGAGCGTGTCGGCGAGCCAGGCACCCTGACGACCGATGAGGTTGCCGATCTCGCCCTCAGGGCCCTCGCCCGTGAAAGAAAAACCGGGATCCGAGGGCTGATAGGTCACGAGCGACGCGAACAGCATCAGCGCGAGAACGCCCGTGAGGATGACCGCCCCCTCGCGCAAAGCGCGCTTGACGGTCTCGGTGAAGCGGTCCGACACGCTCGTGTCAGCGGCGTTTTCGGGCAAGGTGTGACCTGCGCAGTGTTCTCTAGTGGCTTGATTCTACGGGAATCGTCGAGATCGCGACAGTTGCTCGTCGCGGATACGACGTGCATCCCGGAACGCTTGCCCCTAACATCTCGCCATGGCTTCTCAACACCGCAAACTCATCATCCTCGGCTCAGGGCCTGCGGGCTACTCCGCCGCCGTTTACGCTGCTCGCGCCAATCGCTCACCCATGCTGATTTCGGGTCTGCAGGAAGGCGGCCAGCTCATGACCACGACCGAAGTCGACAACTGGCCGGGCGACGCGCACGGTCTGCTCGGACCGGCGCTCATGGAGCGAATGAAGGCACACGCCGCGCGCTTCGGCACCGAACTCGTGAGTGACCACATCCATACCGCCGTGCTCACCGAGCGGCCCTTTCGCTTGATCGGTGACGTCGGCGAATACACCTGCGACGCGCTCATCATCGCTACCGGCGCTTCAGCCAAGTACCTCGGCCTGCCCTCGGAAGACGCCTTCAAGGGCAAAGGCGTCTCGGCCTGTGCCACCTGCGACGGGTTTTTCTTTCGCGGTCAGCAGGTCGCGGTCGTGGGCGGCGGCAACACGGCTGTCGAAGAGGCGCTCTATCTCTCCAACATCGCCTCGCACGTGACGCTTGTGCATCGGCGCGATCGACTGCGCGCCGAGAAGATCATGCAAGATCGTCTTTTCGAGCGCGAAAAAGAAGGCAAAGTCCGAATTCTTTGGAATCACGGCGTCGATAAAGTGCTCGGCGACGACTCGGGCGTCACGGGTCTTCGCGTCCGGCCGACCGATCGGGACGGTAAGCCGCGA
>JBILWC010000038.1:0-9490 GCA_044370105.1 Steroidobacteraceae bacterium
TGGTCGTCCAGGACAATCGGGTCGTACGATTGACGGCCACCTCACGGGCGGAGGCGGTTAAGGTGATCGCGGGGGGTGCGGCACTCTGGGCGAGGGCGGGCGAGCCAACCCCCACTGCCTGAAACAGCGACAGCAGCAGAGCGGTTCGCAGTGAGAGACCCGTAAACCCAGCGGTTCTTGTCGACCGCATCGAAAACTCCGAATCGGACTTAATTGCCCCCCGAGTCGGACGGTACAGCAGAGACGCACAGAAGGACAATAATCTACGGGTTGAATGCGGCCGCTAAATGCGCAGAGCGGGCGCTAGCGATCAACCCTTAATCCAAGAAAAAGAACTGGCGGAGAGAGAGGGATTCGAACCCTCGAAGGGCTTTTGGCCCTTACGCCCTTAGCAGGGGCGCGCCTTCGACCACTCGGCCATCTCTCCGCTTGCGAGGAGGCGGGATGGTACTTGCCAACCCCCGGCAGGTCAAAACGACCGGCCTCGACGATCGAATCAGGCCCTCATGCCGCCTTGTTCGCGAGGCGGGCTGTCGGAGGGACCCTCGGATTTGATCCTTTCGAAGATCTCCTCGCGATGGACGGCGACATTCTTGGGCGCGTTGATGCCGACGCGCACCTGATTGCCCTTGACGCCGAGTATGGTGATCGAGACTTCTTCGCCGATCATGACGGTCTCGCCGACACGTCGAGTGAGTATGAGCATGTGAGCCCCCAATGAGGCGCTCTCTTGAGACCGTCGAACTCGGGACACCGCACCCCCTGTGGGGTCCCGCCGACGGCCCGACTTCCATTACGGGCGCCTTCATGCCCGAAGATAGAAGAATCCGTCGGGTCCGTCTACCGCTATCCGATTTTTTGACGGACGAAGGCCGCCACCCCGGCCAGGGCTGCCGAAAGCTTCGACGCATCGGTCCCGCCCGCTTGGGCAAAATCCGGTCGGCCGCCACCTCGACCCCCAACCTGGGCCGCTACGTACCCGACGATCTCGCCTGCCTTGATACGCCCGACCTCACCGGCCGTGACGCCTGCCACCAAAAGCACCTTGCCCGAGGCGTCCACCGAGGCCAGCACGATCACCGCCTTCTTGAGCCGGTCTTTGAGCTGATCGACCGCGTTGCGCAGCGCTCCGGCGTCAGCCCCGTCCACTGTAGTGGACACCACCTTGAGATCACCGACGTCGACCGCACCGGAGGCGAGGTCGGTCCCCTGCCCCGAGGCAAGCTTGTCGCGCAGGGTGCGGGTTTCCTTTTCGAGTTGGCGGATGCGCTCGAGGGCGTCACGCACCTTGGCGCCGAGATCGTCGCGGTTGCCGCGTACGAGTGCGGCCAGATCGCGCACCAGCGCATCGCTCGCCTCGACCTCGGCAAGCGCTCCCTCGCCGGTGACCGCCTCGATACGGCGCACGCCGGACGCCACACCGCTCTCGGCGATTATTTTGAAGAGTCCGATGTCGCCCGCGCGGCTCACGTGCGTGCCGCCACACAATTCCATCGAAAAATCACCGATCCGCAGCACGCGCACACTCGAGGTGTACTTCTCGCCGAAGAGCGCCATGGCCCCTGCCGCGACCGCATCGTCGTAAGCCATTTCGCGCGTCTCCGCCGACGCGTTGAGGCGGATCTGCTCGTTGACCCGTCGCTCGATACGTCGCAACTCCTCAGCGCTCACAGCCTGGAAGTGCGAGAAGTCGAAACGCAATCGATCGGGTGCGACGAGTGATCCTTTTTGCTGGACGTGCGTGCCCAGCACCTCGCGCAAGGCAGCGTGCATGAGATGCGTCGCCGAATGATTGAGCGCAGTGGCCTGCCGCAGCCTGGCGTCGACCTCGGCGGTTACCGTCATGCCCTCGCGGATCGCTCCACCCTCTGCGGCAACACGACCGATGTGCGAGTGTGCACCGGCTGTACCGCGCTTTTGAGTGTCTTCGACAATGAAGCGGGCATGGCTGCCAGAGGCGCCCTTGCCGCTCGACTCACGCAGCTCGCCGGCATCGCCCACCTGACCGCCAGATTCGGCGTAGAACGGCGTCCGCTCGAGAATGACTTCGCCGGTCTCGCCCGGCTTCAATTCTTTGACACGCTCACCGCCGCGCAGCAAGGCGATCACCTGCGACTCACCGCGCGTACCGTCATACCCACAGAAGCCCGTGGCGAGATCGATCTGCGCACCACCGCGCAAATCGACGCCGAAGCGACTCGCGGCTCGTGCTCGCTCGCGTTGGGCCTCCATCGCGGCTTCGAAGCCTGCGCTGTCGATGCCGAAGCCCCGCTCGCGAGCCACGTCCGCCGTCAGGTCCGCCGGAAAACCATAGGTATCGTACAGACGGAACACCGTCTCGCCGTCGAGCACGCGCGTGGCGCCCGCCTCGCTCGGCTGCTTCGCAAGGCGATCGAGCGCCTCGGTGAGCAGCACCATGCCGGTGCTGAGCGTTTCGGCGAAACGCTCTTCTTCCTGCAGCAAGACGCGACGAGCGTGGTCGGCCCCCGAACGCAGTTCCGGATAGGCCTCTCCCATCTGGCCTTCGAGCGCCGAGACGAGCTTGTGGAAGAAAGCGCCGTTAATGCCAAGCTTGTGTCCATGACGAATCGCGCGGCGGATGATGCGACGCAGCACATATCCTCGGCCCTCGTTCGAAGGCAGCACGCCATCGACGATGAGGAAGGTACACGCGCGAATATGATCTGCAATCACCCGCAGCGACGGGTTCGTGAACTCTTTCGTGCCCGCAAGATCGGCCGTAGCGCGCACGATGTCGTGGAAGAGGTCGATGTCGTAGTTGTTGGTGACACCCTGCATGACTGCCGAAAGCCGCTCGAGTCCCGCGCCAGTGTCGACCGAGGGCTTCGGTAACGGCGTGAGGGTGCCATCAGCCGACCGTTCGTACTGCATGAATACGAGGTTCCAGATCTCGACGTAGCGATCGCCGTCTTCGTCAGGCGATCCCGGCGGTCCGCCCGGGATATGCTCGCCGTGATCGTAAAAGATTTCACTGCAGGGCCCGCAGGGACCGGTATCCCCCATCGCCCAGAAGTTCGATTTCTCGCCAAGACGCGTCAATCGATCGGCTGGTACGCCAATTTCTTTGATCCAGATGTCGGCCGCTTCGTCGTCATCTTTGAAGACGGTGACCCACAGACGGTTCGGATCGAGCTTCAGCGTGCCCGTCACGAAGTCCCAGGCGAAGCGAATCGCGTCGCGCTTGAAGTAGTCGCCGAAGGAGAAGTTGCCGAGCATCTCGAAGAAGGTGTGATGGCGCGCGGTGTAGCCCACATTCTCGAGATCGTTGTGCTTACCGCCCGCACGAACACAGCGCTGCGACGTGGCGGCGCGAACGTAGTCGCGCTTGTCCTTGCCGAGGAAGACATCCTTGAACTGCACCATGCCTGCATTGGTGAAGAGCAGGGTCGGGTCGTTGCCCGGGACGAGGGAACTCGAGGCGATCACGGCATGGCCGCGAGCCTTGAAGAATTCGAGGAAGGCGCGTCGCACATCGGCGGCGCTCATGAAGGGCGGCTTGCCCGGTTTAGCTGTACTCATCGGCGGGATTTTCGGGTGTGTCGGGGTCCTGGCCCATTGCCAGCCGGATATGATCCGATGAAAAGCCCCGATACTGCAAAAATCTCGACTGCTTGCCCTTTTCGGCCCAGCTCGCCGGGGCCTTCTGTCCGAACTTCCGTGCCCGAACCTCGCTACAGAGGGCCACATAGTCAGGCCCAGCCGCAATCGCGGTTTCGATCGCCTCGCCCGCAAACCCGAGCTGCCGCAGCTCCTGCCGTATTCGGGCCGGCCCCTGCCCCCGAGCCGTATGGACCCGCACGAAGTTCTCGAGATAGCGCCCGTCGTCGAGCAAACGCTCGGCGCGCAAGGCCCCTAGAGCCTCGTCGATCGCCGTTGGGGAATACCCTTTGGCGGAGAGTTTGTCCGTGAGCTCGAAGGACGCGTAGTCACGCCGGCCGAGCAGCAAGAGCGCTGCTCGGCGCGCGGACTCGGGTTGATCGGGATGGTCAGTCAATCCTTGGAGGACTCTGCCGCAGCACGCCCCGGCTTGACGACCAACAGCTTGGCGCGAATTTGGTCTTCCACCTCGCGGGCGATCTTCGGGTTGTTCTTGAGGAACTCGCGAACGTTTTCCTTGCCCTGGCCGATACGCTCGCCTTTGTAGGAGTACCAGGCACCCGACTTCTCGATGATGTTGTGTGCAGCACCGAGCTCGATGATTTCACCTTCGCGCGAGATGCCCTCGCCGTACATGATTTCAAACTCCGCTTCGCGGAACGGCGGAGCGACCTTGTTCTTGACGACCTTCACGCGCGTTTGGTTACCCGTGACTTCCTCGCCGTTTTTGATGGCGCCGATGCGGCGAATGTCGAGGCGGACCGAGGAGTAGAACTTGAGGGCGTTGCCACCCGTGGTGGTCTCGGGGTTACCGAACATCACGCCGATCTTGAGGCGGATCTGGTTGATGAAGATGACGATGGTGTTCGAACGTTTGATATTGCCGGTGAGTTTGCGGAGCGCCTGCGACATGAGGCGCGCATGCAGACCTACCTGCAACTCACCCATCTCGCCTTCGATTTCGGCCTTGGGCGTGAGCGCGGCGACGGAGTCGACGACGATGACGTCGACAGCGCCTGAGCGCACGAGCATGTCGGTGATTTCGAGGGCCTGCTCGCCGGTGTCGGGCTGCGAGACCAAGAGGTCGTTGACGTTGACGCCGAGTTTTTCGGCGTAGACAGGGTCGAGGGCGTGCTCGGCGTCGACGAAGGCCGCCGTGCCACCGTTGCGCTGGATCTCGGCGATGACCTCGAGCGTGAGGGTGGTTTTACCGGAGGACTCGGGTCCGTAAATCTCGACTACGCGGCCACGCGGCAAGCCGCCGATGCCAAGCGCGATGTCGAGACCGAGCGAGCCGGTGGAGACCGCCTCGACGTCATACGCTGCGGAGGCGTCGCCGAGGCGCATGACTGAGCCCTTGCCGAATTGTTTTTCGATTTGGCCCAGCGTTGCGGAAAGGGCTTTCTTGCGGTTGTCGTCCATGAATCCCCCACGAGGAAAAACTTAGGAAAAATAAGAAGCGGAGTGAGCGGAATTATCCCACACGAAAACCATCGTGGAAGCCTGCAAAACCCGATGAATGCGTTTATTTCACATCGCGTTCACGCGGTATACAGGAGCGATCAAGAAGCACTACTGTATAAACCGCGCAGCGCAAAGACGACGGCCTTGCGACGGACCACGTCACGATCGCCGCGGAAACGCTTCACCACCGACGTGACACTCACGCGCTGCCCCCGCCGACGGGCGAAAGCAAACCACACAGTACCGACAGGTTTGCCCGGTACCGCACCGCCTGGCCCGGCGATTCCGCTGATCGCGACGGAGAGACCTGCTCGGCTACGCTGCAAGGCCTGACGGGCGAGCGCACGCACAACGGGCTCGCTCACCGCGCCATGCTGAGTCAACGCACGACGCGGGACACCAAGATCCCGATGTTTGGCCTCGTTGCCGTAACACACCCAGCCAGCGACGAACCACTTCGAACTACCGGGGAGATCGGTCAGCGCTTTGGCGAGCCAGCCGCCGGTGCACGACTCCGCAGTCGCCACGGTCTGACCCGTGGCAAGTAACCGGCGAGAGAGTCGTCGAATGTCCCGTTCCATGAGGATCGGGACGATATCAGATCAGTCCGTGACCGACGGCGCGCTCTCTGGCGGAGCAGGCGGACGCTTTTTGAACACCAGCTTGCGGATGACCACCGTTCCTTGATCGGTACGTTCGAGGACGAGATCGACATCCCGACCCTTTACGCTGTTGACCATGGCGCGCTCGTTCGAGGCCGCCTCGAAAGTTTTCATGAAATTGTAGAGACCACTGAAGAGGCCGACGACCGCCATGACACTGCGCGTGTTCGACGCGTTCTGCGGCTGCACAATGCCAACGCTGCCACCGTCCTTGCGCAACGCAGCCAATCGCCGCTCGATACGCGGCGGAATGGCGTTCGGCGAAACGGGTGAATAAAACTCGACCTCGACGTTGCGGTCGCTCGCCTTCTTGAGTTGAGAATTCAGATCATCATCGAAGGCCTCGAAATCGAGGAAGCTGACGACGATCGGGGCGGGAGCCGCAGCGACTGCGGGCGCCGCGTCGATCGGAACCGACTCAGGCTCAACCGGCTTCGTAACCCGCTCTTCGGTAGTGACCGGGGGTGTTGCCTCCTGGGAAACACCCCACACGGCAGGCGACGCCAAGAGCGCAAAGACCACGAACTTGATCGATTTGGCAGTGGACACGGTGACCTCCCTGAGCTTGGCAACCTCTGTTATCTCTCCTTGTATCCCCGGAATTATGTTGCCGTCAAATAATCGGATCACGGGAATTGGGGAGTCCCCTGCCGGGGAGGTAAACTCGCCCGCCTCTTTTCCCGAGTGCCGATGATGACAGCGTCCGCCGACCATACCCCGGTCATGCAGCAGTACCTTCGCCTGAAGGCTCAGCATCCGGATGCCCTCCTGTTCTATCGGATGGGCGATTTCTATGAGCTTTTCTTTGATGACGCTCGGCGAGCGGCGCAGCTCCTCGATATTACTTTGACGGCGCGCGGTCAATCGGCCGGCGCGCCCATCCCCATGGCCGGCGTACCGGTCCATGCCGTCGACAATTACCTCGGGCGTCTCGTGCGCAAGGGTGAATCGGTGGCCATCTGCGAGCAGATCGGCGATCCGGCGAAATCGAAAGGCCCCGTCGAGCGCGCCGTCGTCCGTGTCGTGACGCCTGGAACAGTGACCGATGCCGCCTTGCTCGACGAACGGCGCGAGACGCTTATTGCAGCTCTCATGCCCCTCACCGCTTTGAGCGATGAACCCCTCGAGGGCCGATTTGGTCTCGCATGGCTCGATCTCGGCGCAGGCAGATTCTCCGTGCTCGAAGCGAGTGGATCGCAGGCGCTCGCCGCAGAGCTCGAGCGACTGCGTCCTGCCGAACTTCTGATCCCCGAGACCTTGAGCCTGGCGCTCGATCGCTCGTTGCCCGAAGCCTTGGGCGCTTCATTACCGCCATCGTTGCGACGCGCCCGAGCGACCTGGCATTTCGAGGAAGAGACGGCCACCCGCATACTCGCCGAGCAGCTCGGCACCCTCGATCTGCGAGGGTTCGGCGTCGAATCCTTGCCACTCGCCATCAGCGCAGCAGGCGCCCTACTTCAATACGTCAAAGAAACCCAGCGCACGGCACTTCCCCACCTTCGTGCACTGCGGGTCGAAAGACGTGACGCCACGCTGCAAATCGACGCGGTGACGCGGCGAAATCTCGAAATTGATTCGAGTTCAAATGGACGGGAGGACGCAACGCTCGTCGCCCTACTGGACAGCACCGTGACGGCGATGGGCGCACGCGCCTTGAGACGACAGATCAATCGCCCGGTCACGGATCACGAAGAACTACGTCAAAGATTGGCGGCGCTGGGGGAACTCATCGACGCCGGACGCTACACGACTCTGCGAGAGACCCTGCAGCCGATCGGAGATATCGAGCGCATCCTCGCTCGGGTCGCGCTACGCTCCGCGCGACCCCGTGACTTGACCGGTCTGCGCATGGCTCTCGCCGCCTTGCCGGCGATGCGTGAGTTTTTGGTCACGCTTGTCTCACCTCGTCTGTCGGCGCTTGCGGCCACCGTATCGGATCATGAGGCCGAAGCAGCGTTGTTGCTTCGCGCAATCGCCGAAGAGCCCTCTGCCATGATCCGCGACGGCGACGTGATCGCCACAGGCTACGACGCCGAACTTGACGAACTTCGAAGAATATCGACCGACACCGATGCTTTCCTGCTCGAGCTCGAAACGCGCGAGCGCGAACGCACAGGCCTCACGCAGCTCAAGCTCGGTTATAACCGGGTGCAGGGTTTTTTCATCGAGATTCCCCGCAGTCAGGCCGATAACGTTCCCACCGAATATCTGCGCCGACAGACCGTCAAGAACGCCGAACGGTTCATCACTCCCGAGCTCAAGGTATTCGAGGACAAAGTGCTCGGCGCGCGCGAGAAGTCTCTCGCCCGCGAGAAAGCGCTTTACGACGCGCTACTCGATGATCTTTGTAGTCGCCTTACCCAACTACAAGACACGGCGATCGCCCTTGCCGAACTTGATGCGCTCGGAGCGCTTGCCGAACGGGCCGTGAGCCTTCGATGGTCAGCCCCCGCGCTGACCTCTCAGCCGGCGCTACGCATCACAGGCGGCCGACATCCGGTGGTCGAGCGATTCCTCGCAGAGCCTTTCGTGCCAAATGACATTGCGCTCGATGCCGGCACCCGCATGCTCGTGATCACCGGACCCAACATGGGCGGCAAGAGCACCTATATGCGCCAAGTTGCGCTGATCACGCTGCTCGCTCACATCGGAAGTTACGTGCCCGCGGAGTCGGCCACCTTAGGTCCGATCGACCGCATCTTCACCCGCATCGGCGCCGGCGATGACCTGAGCGGAGGTCGCTCCACATTCATGGTCGAGATGACTGAAGCTGCGAATATTCTTCATAACGCGTCGACACGCAGTCTCGTACTCATGGATGAAATCGGTCGCGGCACGAGTACGTTCGATGGACTCTCGCTCGCGTGGGCAACGGCGCGTCACCTCGCCTCGAAGATCGGCGCGTTCACCCTGTTTGCGACGCATTATTTCGAGTTGACAGCGCTCGCAGCCGATCTCCCCGGCGTACTCAATGTGCATCTCGATGCGACCGAGCATCGACAGGGCATCGTGTTCATGCACTCCGTCAAGCCTGGCCCAGCAAGCAAAAGCTACGGCCTCGCCGTCGCGAAGCTTGCGGGAATACCTCGGGATGTCCTCGTCGAAGCTCGGCGCTATCTCAATGCGCTGGAGACACAAGCTCGCGATACCAACGACCTCCAAGGACGGCTCGAGCTCGATTCGCCCGAAGTCTCTGCGCCTGAGCCCCACCCCAGCGACGAACTCTCGTCCCTCCGTGCGGCTCTGCAGGGCTTGGATCCCGACGCGATGACCCCTCGGGACGCTCTCCAAAAGCTGTACGAGCTTAAGAAGCTGCTCACTCGCTAACCGCTGCTGCGCTTGGCGAGGGGGGACCTGGGTATTCGTGTCGGTTTTTCGTGAATTGTCAGCATGCTGACAAATCGCAAAAAGCTCAGACTCATCGCATGCCCCCGCCCCGTACGACCGCCACCACCACCCACACAGCCCGCCGCTTCACCTTCGAGCAGCGCGTCCAGCTCGTTGACCAACTGGTCCACAAACTAAAAGCCTTCGATTGCCGGTTCACGCGCCTGCTCGGCAACCTGAATGCCGACTTCGGACTAACGCGCGCACGACTGAGAATTCTGGACTGGGTTGCCCGATATCCGGGCTGCCGACGTCCCCCCGGATTTAGTTCCGGTTGGGTCTAGAGACTGACGGTTAGTGTATCTGCCTTTTGACTGATCTGTTTTGCGTATTCCGTTGGCGTTAGTCCGCCAAGTACT
>JBILWC010000010.1:0-77105 GCA_044370105.1 Steroidobacteraceae bacterium
ACAAGAGCGCAATCGGCGCACCCGCCACCATCCAGATTCGACGACGACCAAAACGACTTGTTGTGCGATCCGACAAGGCACCGACGAGAGGATCGATCAGCGCTTCCCAGATCCGACCAATCGCAAAGACGATCGCGACGGTCATCGCCACCATGCCCACCTCCGCCGAGTAGTAAACCGGCGGCAGGAAGTTGTAGAGCGGGACGAGCATCGCCTGAAGCGCGACAGTCGGCGCCGCATAGGCGAGCAATTGTCCTGTGCTGAGTTTCATTAGCCCCCCTCGTGCCACGGCACATCGCGGCAACGAGCCGATTATGGTCACGCTGGCGGGCCAACCGGGCATTCGCCGGTTCATCCTGCGGTTTATCGACCGCTGAGTGGACAAGTACCGGAAGGCTCTTCTACACTCCTGCGCAGACTCTGAATTACGGGGGTAATGATCATGGAGTCCACTCGTCCTATCCGCGCCTTGATTCGCGGCCTCGATGCTTTGACCGTCCTCAATTTGCGCAATGGCGCCACCGTATCCGAGGTGGCGCAGGAAATCCGACTTCCTCGCACCACCACTTACCGCATTCTCGAAACACTGAGTCACGCCGGCTTCGTGTACCGAGATGCGACCGACGATCGCTACCGCCTCACCATCATGGTTCGCGGGCTGTCGGACGGCTACGACGACGAAGCGTGGGTGACGCAGATCGCACGCCCATATATCCACGAACTCGGCAAAGACATCGTGTGGCCGGTAGCCATCGCCTCGCTCTCGGGCACGTCGATGATGGTTCGTGAATCGACCGATCACCGCAGCCCGCTCGCCGTCGAGCGTTATTCGGCCGGATTCCGGGTTCCGTTGCTGACGTCATCGTCCGGGCGCGTCTATCTCGCTTTCTCGTCGCCGACTCAGCGGGAATCGCTCTTGGAGATTCTCGCTCGCTCGAATCGCGAAGAGGATTCCCTGGCGAAAAATCGCACGGAGCTCATGAAGATTCTCAACGATGCGCGGATGCAAGGTTACGCCTCGGCGGTTCGCGCGCGCCGAGTGTCGGATGAAATCAGCATGGCGGTACCCATCATGATCGATGACCGCGTCCTCGCTGCCGTGACCATCCGCTTCAGCGGAACAGCGGTTCCCCTGAAACTCGCCGTGGAGCGCTTCTTGCCGAAACTGCGCGATACCGCACAAAAAATTCGACAAACCTTTTCCGAGCAACAACGCGATCCGCCGCACCACCAAACGCCGCGTCTCGTATCAGGTTCTCGCTGACAGGAGTCACGACCGATGAATGCAGAACTCCAAGATAAATCGAACACCCTGATCTCGCGTCTGGAATCCTTGCTCGGACGTGACGGCGTCCTCACCGATCCGGTCGAACGCAGCTTTTATTCGACCGACATCTACAAGTCGGGCGCTCTGCCGGCCGCAGTCGTCCGCCCGACGAGCTCGGCCGATGTGGCACAAATCGTCCGTCTGGCCGTCGAGGCCGGCGTTTCGGTCGTGCCACGAGGCGGCGGTGCGTCCTACACCGACGGCTACACGCCGAGCGAGGCTGGCTCGATCAGCATCGACACCTCGCGCATGAACCAGATCGTCGAAATCAACGAGCGCGACATGTACGTCGTCGTGCAAGTGGGCGTGACCTGGGCAGCGCTCAACGAAGCGCTGGCCGAAAAGGGTTTGCGCACGCCTTTCTTCGGTCCCTTCTCGGGTTTGGCAGCCACGGTCGGTGGCTCGCTCTCGCAAGGAAGCGTCACGTGGGGAACCGGTGTGTTCGGCGTGTCGGGCGAAACCACACTCGGCGTCGAGGTGGTCCTCGGAACGGGACAGATCGTGCGCACCGGCTCCTGGGGCGCTGCCAATTCCGCACCTTTCTTCCGATCTTATGGGCCCGATCTCACCGGTCTTTTCATGGGCGACTGCGGCGCGCTCGGCATCAAAACCGCCATTGCACTCCGCCTGATGACGCGCAACTCGCATGTCATGGGCTTGTCCTTCGGCTTCAAAGATTTCTCGAGCCTCGCCTCGGGCATGGAGGCCGCAGCCAAGCTCGGCCTCAATCTGACCAACTTCGGACTCGATCCGGCCTTACAACAAGGGCAGCTCGGAAAAGCCGATGCCGCGACGGCGACGCAATCGGCGCTGGCGGTTTGGAAGACGTCGCGAGGTCCGCTCGACGGGCTCGCTCAATTGACCAAAATGGCCTTTGCCGGGCGAGGGTTTCTCAAGGGCGCCGTCTTCTCGGGCCACTGGATCGTCGATGGCGTCGATGATGCCGCGTGCCGTGCCGCCGTCGCCAAGTTGCGCACTGCGCTTCAGCCTCATGGGGCAGAAGTCCCGGCAACCGTGCCGACCGTCGCCAATGCGATGCCCTTCATGCCGCTCTACAACGTGCGCAGCCCTCGCGGTGAACGCTGGGTACCGATCCACGGCATCTTGCCGTTCTCGCGGGTCGAGGCGTTCCGCGCCGAGATCAGCCGCTACTACGCGTCTCACGAGGCGGACATGAAGCGCCTGCGTATTCGTTACGGCGCGATGTTCATGACAGTCGCCACCAATGCGTTCTTGTACGAGCCCGTGTTTTATTGGGAGGACGGCTACAACATCGCTCAGGAGCGACTGTTGCCGACCGGCTACCAGGAGACCTTGCCGAAGTTCGCCGACAACCCCGAGGGTCGAGCGCTCGTCGACAAGATGAAGCACGGCATCACCGATATCTTCCAGCGTCACGGCGCCATCCATTTGCAGATCGGCAAGTTCTACCCGTACATGCGGGGACGCGATCCGCAGACCGCAGAGCTCATCCGAAGCCTCAAGCAGCTCGTCGATCCGCAGCGGCGCCTTAACCCCGGCGCCTTGGGACTGTAGAATCGCAGCCGGGCCTCCGGGCCCCATTCCCTGTGCCTGAGGAGTCGGTTTTTTCATGAAGCGTATTCTGGTTTCGATCAAACGAGTGGTGGATTACAACGTGCGGATCCGAGTCAAACCGGACGGCACGGGAGTCATCACCGATGGCGTGAAGATGAGCGTGAACCCCTTCGACGAAATCGCTCTCGAAGAAGCCCTGCGCATCAAGGAAAAAGGCCTCGCGGAAGAAATCGTCGCCGTATCGATCGGCCCGGCGGACTGTCAACAACAGTTGCGAACCGCTCTCGCGATGGGAGCCGACCGAGCCGTCCATGTTCAAACGGACGCGGCCATCGAACCAGGATCGGCAGCCAAACTCATGCTCAAGCTCATCGAGCGTGAGCAACCGATGCTCGCAATTCTCGGCAAGCAAGCGATCGACGACGACTGCAACCAGACGGGGCAGATGCTCGCGGCACTCTGGGGCCGACCCCAAGCCACCTTCGCCTCAAAGGTCGAGATCGATGGCGACAAGGCCCGGGTGACTCGTGAAGTCGATGCAGGTCTCGAGGTGCTCGAAGTCGATTTGCCCGCTGTGATCACCAGCGACCTGCGACTCAACGAGCCGCGGTACGTCAAACTCCCCGACATCATGAAGGCCAAGAAAAAGCCGCTCGAGACGATCGAGCCCTCAGCTTTGGGCGTGTCGCCCGTCGAGCGCCTGAAGGCCGTCAAGTTCGATCCTCCCTCACAGCGCAGCAAGGGCGTCATGGTCAAAGACGTCGGCGAACTCTTCACGGCATTGCGCGGCAAAGGCCTCGTCTAAGCACCTTCACTCCGCACAGAGAGACTCATGAGCAAAATTTTGATCGTGGCCGAACATCAGGGCGGCAAGCTGAACCCGGCGACCGCCAAGTGCGTGAACTGTGCAAGTCAGATCGCGGGAGCTGAAATTCATGTCGCGGTGTTCGCGTCGAACCCTGCCCTCGTCGCCGAGGATGCCGCTCGGATCGCGGGTGTCTCCAAAGTGATCACGGTCGCCAGCGACATCCATTCAAACCCGATGGCCGCCTGCATCGCCCCGCAACTCGCCGAACTCGCGCAAGGATACAGCCACGTATTCGGGCCCTCGACGACCTTCGGAAAAGATCTCATGCCGCGCGTCGCCGCGCTGCTCGATGCTCCGCAAGCCTCGGACATCATGGCGGTAGAGAGCGCGACCCGGTTTCGACGACCGATCTACGCGGGCAACGCCATCATCACGGTCGAAGTGACGGCCGGGACCCAGGTCGTCGCAACCGTACGGACGGCCTCGTTCGATACCGCCCCGGCGTCGGCATCTTCCGCTCCTATCGAGAATGCAGCGCCCTCCGCTGCCCTGCCGCAGCACACGCGATTTGTTTCCGTCAGCGCGGCACGCAGCGATCGACCCGACCTGCAGACCGCCAAGAAAGTCGTCTCCGGAGGTCGTGCGCTCGCGAGCGCAGACAATTTCAAAATTCTTTATCAGTTGGCCGATCGAATGGGTGCGGCCGTCGGCGCCTCGCGAGCCGCAGTCGATGCAGGCTACGCGCCGAACGATATGCAGGTCGGTCAAACGGGAAAAATCATCGCTCCCGAGCTCTACATGGCTTTCGGTATCTCCGGGGCGATCCAGCATCTCACGGGCATCAAAGACGCCCGCACGATCGTCGCCATCAACAAAGATCCTGAGGCGCCGATTTTCGAAGTGGCCGATTACGGCCTCGTTGGCGATTTATTCCAGATCGTTCCGGAACTCGAGACGCTGATCGCGAATAACACCTGAGCAAAAGCGCTCAGGACGTGGGGACCGCGCCGACCTGCACCAGCGACTTGCCGAAATTCTGTCCGCGCATGAGCCGGCAGAAGGCGTGAGGCGCCTGCTCGAGCCCATTGGTGACATCTTCCTTGAATCGAAAGGTCCCTGCGCGAATCCAGCCGCCTATGACGCGGGTCATCTCGGGAAGACGTGTCATGTGGTCGTACACGACGAGCCCCTTCATGGTGGCGCGCGCGCCGACGATGGGACCGAGCCAGGGACCCGGCGGCGGTGAATCCATGCTGTAGGCCTCGATCATTCCACACAGCACGATTCGGGCACCCATCGCGAGATTCAACGTGACAGCCTCGAGGGTCGAACCGCCGACATTGTCGAAATAGGCATCGATGCCATTGGGACACGCCGCCTTGAGTTGGCTCGCGAGATCACCAGCGCGGTAATCGACGCAGGCCTCGAAGCCGAGTTCGCGAACCGCGTAGTCACACTTTTCTTTGGAACCCGCGATGCCGACGATACGCGCCCCCATGTGCCGTGCGACCTGCCCCGCCGTACTGCCGACAGGGCCCGTGCAAGCAGAGACGACGAAGGTTTGTCCCGGCAAGGGCTGCGCAAGGAAGACCGTTCCGGCATAGCCCGTGAGCCCGGGCATCCCGAGCACACCGAGCGCCGTGGACACCGGCGCGGCGGCCGGGTCGATCTTGCGAACGCCCTGACCATTGCTCAACGCATACTGTTGCCAGCCGTTTCGTACCGCCACCACATCGCCGACGTTGAAGTCGGCGTGCCGTGAGACGAGTACCTCGGCCACCGTTTCGCCCACCATGACATCACCCGGAGCCAGCCGATCGGCATAGATCTGGCTGTTCTTCATGACGTTGCGGTAGTACGGATCGAGCGACAGGTAGATCGTCCGAGAGAGGAACTGGCCGATGGCCGGATCCGGAATGTCGACCTCGTCGGCGCCGAAGTCCTCGGGGACCGGAAGGCCCCGAGGACTGCGCAGAAACGTGATGCGCTTGTTTCCGCCGCTCACGGATCGTCGGATCAGAGTTGCCCGAGCACGTATTCGGCTGCGGACACTTCGAACTTTCCGGGCGCCTCGATGTTGACGTGCGCGGCGACGCCATCTTTGACGATGACCGCAAAGCGCTGTCCACGCATGCCGAGGCCGAATCCACGGGCATCGAGCTCGAGACCCAGGGCTCGTGAATACTCGCCATTGCCATCGGCGAGCATCATCACTTTATCGCCCACGTTGCTCGCCTTGCCCCAGGCGTTCATGACGAACATGTCGTTCACCGCCATGCACGCGATGGTATCGACGCCCTTGGCCTTGAAGGCATCGGCATGCTGCACGAAGCCCGGCAGGTGGCGCGCGTCACACGTCGGCGTGAATGCACCAGGTACCGAAAAGAGCACGACGGTCTTGCCGCCGAACAGCGCATCGGTGGAAATTTCTTTGGGACCCTCGGCGCTCATGAATTTGAACGCGCCCGCGGGCATTTTGTCTCCGGCCTTGATGGTCATCGACTCACTCCTTGTGTTGGTCTAAGGAGCGAGTGTAGCCGATCGGAGGGGTCGAACATCACCGGTACGGGCGATGCAGGTATTGGCCACCCGGCTGCCCGATCGCTTGCCCATTGTCGTAGATGAGCCTTCCGCGCAAAAAGGTGCTCGTGATCGAGGCGGACATTTCCATGCCCTCGAACACGGAGTAGCCCTGCTGCGATTCGGAGCCATCACCACTTGCCACGAAACTCTTGTTCGGATCGACGAGCACGATATCCGCATCGAATCCGGGGGCGAGATCACCCTTGCCCTTAAGACCAAATCGGCGGGCGGCCGTCCAGGATGTCAGCTCGGCCATTTTGTTGAGCGACATGCCGCGCCGCTTGCCCTCGGTGATGAGGGCCGGCAGCATGAACTCTGTCCCGCCGAACCCGGACTTGGTCAAGAAAATATTCTGTTTGTCCTCTTTACCGAGCTTCATTTCGAATTTGCAGCAGGCGTGGTCGGAGCACACCCAATCGAGCTTGCCATCGAGCAGCGACTCCCAAAGAAATTCGACATCAGCCCGCGACCGGATCGGCGGATTGACCTTGGCGAGATTGCCGATTTTCGAATCGTAGTCGAGACACAGGTGGCCGATCGTGACCTCGCGACGGAAGTTCACGTGCGGGAATGCCTTCGCCATCTTGAGGGCCGCCTCGACCGCCTTCCTGGAGGTCAGATGCAGGAGGTTGATATTGAGGCAGTTGGTCTCGTGCGCGAGGTAAGACGCGATGGTGATCGCGAGACCCTCGGAGTGAGGCGGTCTTGCCGCACTGTAAGCCCGCAAACCTGTCAGTGGCGCGCAGTCGATGCACTCCGGATCGTGAGTGTCGCCGGTGAGGTAAGTATCGAGGTCGGTGACCTTCGCGCCGCCCTCCACCATCTTGGTATAGGCACTCAGAATATCCGCAAGCTCGCAGTGCAAACCGAGCGAGATCGAATCCTTGATCGACGGATTTCGCAGCATGGCGCGATGCACGCCGCGCATGACGAACTCGAAATGCGCGATGTCGTACTTCTCGTTCTCGCCAATCTTCAGGAATTCGCGCTGCGACGTCGACGCACCATGCAGGCCATAACCGCCGTAGAACATGAAGATCTTGAATGACGTCACGCCATACTTGCTGATCAGCATGTCGATCTCGCCGATCTGCGTGCGATCGAGCGGCGCAAGGTGGTAGGCGTAGTCCACCCAGAAGTTGTCCTTCGAAGCAGCCAATATCTCGGGGTAGACCTCGGCGTACGGACCGCCGCGATCCATGTAATAGCCGCCGGTGCGCATGTAGTTGAGACTCGAGGTCACCCCACCCTGCGCCGCTGCAAGGCTCTCGCTGCGGGCATCTTGCGCGAGCGGACCGTAGATGCCGGTATGCATGTGCGGGTCGACGAGCCCCGGGAAAGCCAGTCGGCCTCGACCATCCACGACTTCTTTGGCCTCGGTCGCATCGAGACCACCGGCGACTTTCTTGATCTTTCCGCCCCGGATGGCGATATCGCACTCATCGACCGTGTTCTTGCGCGGACGCACGACGCGGACGTTTTTGAGCAGGAGGTCGTATTTTTTCCGGTTCTCGGGCATGGGGCACCTGTTGCGAACTACAGGCGGATTATGCAAAACGCAGCGACTACCGAGGGTGAATGCCCGCTCGGACGTCTACGCTACGGCCGACCTCGGTCAGTCGAGGACCACGCCGCCCGAGATATTCATCACCGTTCCCGTGACGAACGCTGCCGCGGGACTCGTGAGATAGTCGATGGCATGCGCCACGTGCTCGGGTTCACCGAGCGTACCAAGCGGAACCGAGGCCTGAAGTGCCTCGAGCACATCGGGCGTCAATCGCCCGGTCACCATCGGCGTCTTGATGGGCCCTGGCGCCAGACAGTTGACTCGAATGCCTTCGGAGGCCCACTCCTTCGCAAGATAGCGCGAGAAATTGATCAAGCCTGCCTTGGCCACGGCATAGGCCGGACCCGACAGCGCGCTTCCCCCATTGGAACCGTTCGTGGAGGCCGCGAACGTCAATGATCCGCGTGTCGCGCGAAGCATCGGATGAACTGCCTTGGCGAGCAAAAACGCAGAAGTCAGGTTGGTTTCGAGCAGACGATTCCACTCCGCGACAGTCACCGCCTCGAGAGGACCTCGACCCGCTGCGCCGGCAAGATGAATGACATGATCGAGCCGACCGTGCTCACCCTTCACACGCTCGATCAAGGCGGTGATCGCCGCCTCGTCGGTCACGTCGAGGCTCGCCACCATCATCGGCGCACCACAGGGAATTTCGGCCAACGCAACATCGGTGGCTACCACGCGCATCCCGCGATTCCGCAACCGAGAGACGGCCGCACGACCTAAACCTCCGGCCGCGCCGGTGATCAAGGCAACCGGTGCAGTGTTCATTGCCATACTCGCTGAGTCTCCTGCCACCGACTGGTCAATCAGACAAGGTTATCGAGACTTGTCGGGCGCGCGTAATATGATGACACGCTGCGTAAAGGTGTGCCCTGCATGACCCTGTCAATTACCCGATCATTCCCCATCGCCCCCCTCGTAACCAGCTTGATCGACGGGGAGTCCGTTGCCCCCAAGCCCAAGGGCTTCGATATCGAGGTCGTCAATCCGACGACCGAGCTCGTCATCAGTCGACTGCGCGAAGCCGATGCCGACGAAGTCGACGCCGCGGTCCGCTCGGCTCGCCGAGCCTTCGACTCCGGACCCTGGCCGCGCATGGATATCAACCCGCGCAAAGATATCCTCTACGCCATCCGCGACCACCTCCGCAAAAACGCGGAGGAACTCGCCTATCTCGAGTGCATCAACACCGGCCTGCCCTTGCAAAGCGTTCGAGGACACGTCGAGCGCATGGCCCGTAATTTCGAATTCTTTGCAGAGGTGGCAAGCAACGTTCACGGCGAGACCTACACCCAGACGGCCGGCTATCTCACGTACGTCACTCGAGAGCCGAAAGGCGTCGCGGGCTGCATCTCTCCCTGGAACGCCCCGCTCACACTGTCCTCCATGCGGGTCGCGAGTTGCATCGCCTGGGGAAATACCTGCGTTCTCAAACCGTCGGAATTCACCCCGCTCTCGGTTCGTCGGATGGTCGAAATCTTTTACGAGGCGGGCTTGCCGCCGGGCGTCGTCAACCTGGTCAACGGTCGCGGCTCGATCACCGGCAACGCTCTAGTTTCGCACCCCGACATCGACATGGTGGGGTTCACGGGCGGCACGACGACCGGGCGCGCGATCGCCGAGATCGCCGGCCGGCAACTCAAGCCCGTCGCTCTCGAACTCGGCGGAAAATCCGCCAACATGATTTTCGATACGGCAGATGTCGAGCGCGCCCTCGATGGCGCACTCGCCGGCATCTTTGCCAACAATGGACAACAATGCCTCGCTGGCTCGCGCATCCTGGTCCAGCGCGGCATCGCAGACGCCTTCATCGAGCGTTTCGTCGCCAGAGCTCGAAAAATCCGGCTTGGCGACCCGATGCTCGAAACCACCGAAATCGGCCCTCTCGCCTTCCGGGGACATCTTGAGCGCGTACTGTCCTTCGTCGAGGTGGCGCGCGCGGATGGCGCAACACTTCTGACGGGCGGCAAACGCGCTGCGGCTCCGGAAAAAGGCTGGTTCATCGAGCCTACGGCCGTCATGGCCACCTCGAACGATGCCCGAGTCTGTCGCGAAGAAATCTTTGGACCGTTCGCTACCTTCCTGACCTTCGACACGCTCGATGAAGCGATACAGATCGCCAACGACTCGAAGTTCGGCCTCGTCAATTACGTGTGGTCGGAAGATCTGCACACGGTGATGCGCTGTTCGCGTGACATTCGCGCCGGAACCGTTTGGGTCAACACACCCATGATGCGCGACCTGCGTGCGCCGTTCGGCGGATACAAGGAATCGGGAATCGGACGGGACGGCCCGCAGTCGAGTCTCGAATTCTTCACCGAACTGAAGTCGACCATCATCCCCATCGACTCCGTGAAAATGCATCGTTTCGGCGCGACCTGAGGATAGAGACTGCCGTGATCGACCTGCACACCGTCCCGACCGCCAACGGCTACAAGGCCTCGATCATGCTCGAGGAGCTAGGCCTCGCGTATCGAGTGACGTCCTACGATTTGCTGAAGGGCGAGAACCTCAAACCCGAGTTGCTCGCGCTGAGTCGCGTCGGACGCCTGCCGCTGATCGTCGACCATGAACTCGACGGAGCACCGCTGCCGATCTACGGCTCGGCCGCCATCCTCCAGTACCTGGCAGAGAAAACAGGACAATTCCTTCCCTCACGCGGACGCGAACGCGCCAAGGTCATCGAGTGGATGGGTATCGTTTCGAGCGACATCTCACCGGCGTATAGCGGGCAGTTCGTCTTCAACGTCGTCGCGCAAGAGAAACAGCCTTGGGCAATCGCATTCTATGATCGACTTTGCAGTCGCTTGATCAAGGTCATGGATGACCAACTCGAAACGACCCGGTTTCTGACCGGATCCGACTTCACCATTGCCGACATCCTGGCGTATCCCGTGGCGGCGATTTCCATGAAACGTTTTCCAGGACACCTCGATGGGCACCCGCACATCGCACGCTGGGCCGCCGAGATTGGCGCTCGCCCCGCCGTGCAACGAGGCATGGCCGTTCCTTTTTAAGCCCTCAAGGACTCATCACGATGCCGATTGCGCACATCAACCACCACGACATGTACTACGAGGTTCTCGGGAAAGGCGAACCGATTCTTTGCATGGGCGGGTGGGGAACGTTCTGCCACGATAATCACCACCACCTCGCGCGCGGATTGACCGAACGCTACCAGGTCATCATTTTCGATTATCGCGGCATATGCGACTCGACCGACGATCTGTCGACTCCGTCGACCATGGCCCTCCACGCCGAGGATGCGATCGGCCTGCTCGATCATCTCGGTCTGAAGAATGTCCATCTGGTCGGCCTCGTCGGCATGGGTGCCTGCGTCGCGCAGGAGATCGCCATTCGACGACCCGATCTCGCCCGAAGCATGCTCAACACCGGCGCATGGTGCGAAGTCGACCTCTTCCTGCGCGGTCAGCTCGAAATGTTTCGCGATACCCATCGCGATGCGGGGTTCGCCGCTTTCCAGAAACTGGTCACGCTGATGTCGTTTACTCCCGAGTACTTCATCGAGAACCACGACAAACTCCTCGGACCTCAAGGTGGCTGGAAGGAACTCAATGGGCGATACACGGCGCACGCGCGACTCGTCGAGGCCTGCCTCAGTTTCGAGTCGAAAAGTCGACTGCACCAGGTGAAGTGCCCCACGCTCGTAATCCATGCCGCGCTCGACATCGTGACGAGCCCGCGCACCACAATTCCGATCGAACAGGCCATTCCAGGCGCCATCGGCGAGACTTGGGACGATCTCGCACACGTGGTCGCCGGAAAATCGCAGAAGATCAGATTTTGCAATCGACTATTCGACTGGCTGGATCACCACTGATGTCAGGACTGGAGCCTGCAATTCGACTGCTGCTGATCATCAACCTCGCAGTGTTCGGGCTGCAGTGGTGGATGCCATCGCTCATCGACCAATTTGCGCTGTGGCCTCTCGCCAGCAACTTTCAGCCGTGGCAACTCGTGACCTACGCGTTCTTGCACGGTGGGTTCGCGCACATCGCGTTCAATATGATCGGCCTCGTGACCTTCGGCAACGAACTCGAGCAATATTGGGGCACGCGCCGCATGCTCGCGTTTTATTTCGCAAGCGTTCTCGCAGCCGGCCTGACTCAGCTGGCCGTCACCGCTTCGATCGGTGAAATCGCGCCGACGGTTGGCGCATCGGGCGGAATCTACGGGTTGTTGCTCGGCTTCGCGATGATGTTTCCGCAACGCAAAATCGTGCCTCTCATTCCGCCGATCCCGATGCCCGCGTGGTTATTCGCCGTGCTCTTCGCGGGACTCGAACTGTATTTCGGCGTGACCGGCACCGCCGCCGGGATCGCCCACTTTGCGCACCTCGGCGGCATGATCGGCGGCTGGATCATGATCCAGCGCTGGCGCCATCGCGCGAGCCCCAGATATTGATCTTTTGCCACCGGCCGCTGCGCCAGCGCCAATACATCGTGGTGCCGAGCACGGTGACGTAGCTCATCAGAGCGAACCATCCTCCGAGCGCTCCAAGTCCAAACTGCGGTAATCCGGGGATCCACGCCTGCTGCGCATCGAAAACCAGCGTGTGTGCGAGGGGGATGAGGATCACCCACGACAAGATGAGCGCTACAGCGGCGGGGACTCGCGTGTCCCCCGAGGCGCGTAGCGCGAAGCTCGAACCAAAATAGAGCCCGTCGAACATCTGATAGCAGGCCGCGGGCAACAGGAGCACAAGCGCTGTGGAGACGACTGCAGCCGTATCGATATCTTCCGGGTTGAAGAAGAGCGGCAGCAACCAAGGCCCCACGACAAGCAAGAGCAACGCTACCGACAGCATGAGCGCGGAGCACGAGCGGGCAACGAAGGTCCCGAGCCGCATCGCCCAATCACGATCTCCAGCGCCGATCGCCTGACCCACGACCGTGGTTCCGGCGGCGGCGAGACCTAGTGCCGGCATGTACGCCACAGATGTCAACATGATGACAATTTGCGTCGCAGCCGCCCCCACTTTGCCCACTTGGGTGACCATGAGCTGCATGAGCGCAACACCGAGCACGTCCGCGCCGTACATGACACCGACCGGAAGCCCCACGGCCAATTGGCGCCGAATCATCGGGAGTCGCGGTCTCCAGGTCAGCAGCGTTTTATAGCGCCGCGAAAGTCCCCCGCGGAGCAGGAACGCCAACCCGACCAGCAGCCCGACGAGTTGCGCGAAGTTCGTCCCCCACGCCGCCCCCGCCATCCCCATTTCGAGTTCGAACATGAAAAATTGATTGGCGGGGACGTTGGCGATGGTCGTCGCGAGCGCGACGATGAAGGTCAGACGAGTCGCTCCGATACCGTTGAAGAAACTCACGAGGCCCCAGCTCATGGCTCCTAGCACGGCACCCGCCAGACGTGGTTCCCAGTACTCCTCGGCGAGCCCTCGGATGTTCGCGTCGAGATTGAAGGCGGCGAGCATCGGGCCACCCGCCCAAGCCGCGAGGAGAAAAAACGGCAACGCAGCCAGCGACGCCCACATCGTGTTCCAGAGGCACTGCGACGCCCGCGCTCTGCGGCCGGAGCCCTCTGCTTGCGAGACGAACGACTGCGTCGCGAGACCCACACCACCCAGCACGAGAATCGCGCAAGTCATCAGCCAGTAGATGGAGCCCATCGCAGCCACGGCATCGGTCGACAAACGACCGATGAACCACATATCCGTCAAGTTGAGCAGCGCCTGCATGGCGTTCGTCACCATCAGCGGCAGCGCAATCGCGAACAACGCGCCGACATCGACACGCAGCCGACCCTGTCCGTCGCGACGTGCGACGGGCAAACGAGAGAGGTCTTCAGTCATTGATTGGTCGCTCGTTGCTCGTCGCGGGCGAACACTGAACCCAGCCACAGCGCCACGGCGAGCATCACGGCGCTGACCCCTGCCAGCACCCATGACACTCCGGCGAGCCCGAACCCCGCCACCAAAGGATAGGTAAGTTGGCTGACACTATCGCCGCCTCGCTGCAGGAGCGTATCGATCAGACTCTTGCTTTTGAATTTGCTCTCGGGATTGAGGATCGTGAACAGCATCTCTCGAGACGGCTTGAACAGCCCGTAGTCGACAGCGCGACGAATCACCTGAGTCACGATCAGCACGATACCAACGGGCATCAGCGCGAGAAGCACCAGCGAGCCGATGAGCACCACCGGAACGAGCCCGAGCGCCGCGCGCACTCCGCCCCGCGAGGCGACCCAGCCCACGACGACGGTCTGGAAGAAAAGCGCCAACACACTCACAGCAAGATCGATGCGTGCGAATAGCGCCGCTCGCTCCGTCAAGGTGGTGTAGGCCGCCTCGACATACTCGGCCTGCTCCTGGTACATGAATCCGCCCAGAATTTGTCCACCGACGATCAACCCAGCAATCGCGATCAAATAAGGCGAGGTCACGAGTCGCTTCAGATCGTCAATCGCGCGCCCACCGACAGGAAGCGCAAGCCGCGCGTTGGGATCGAGATCGGCGCCCTCACTGCGTACCTCGAAGAACTGTGCCTGGCGACCGAGAACCGTCGCCAACAGGATGACGACACAGGCGACGAGGATGGTCGTCGTCGGCCCGAGTCGCTCGACGAAGAGCGCATTGAAGGCGGGCCCCGCGATCGCCCCCGCACTACCCCCCGCCGCGATGTACCCGAACAGCCGTTTGGCAGACGCCGAGCGCCACGCATCAACCATCACGCTCCAGAATACGGAGACGATGAACAGATTGAGCGATGTCACGGCTACGAAATACGCCGCAGGCAGCCATTTGTTTCCGGGACTCGCCGCCATGCCGAGGGCCAGCGCCGCGAAGAGCACCACGACGAATGTGTAGATCCCGGGAAACAACCAACGACGCGGCAGTCGCGCGACCACGAACCAGTAGACCGGCAGGATCGCCATCATCACGAAAAACGTGACGTAGAACAGATTGGCGATCTGCGAGCGTCCTACCTCGAGCGCGAATGCCTCGCGCAGACTTCGAAGCATGTAATAGCCGCCGAGCAGCAAAAAGTAGGCGCCTGCCGCCGCGAACAAGGCGCGTCCTTCGCCTGGCGCCACCAGCCATCGCAATCGACTCGGAGGTTGGGTCGCCACATCGGTCACGGCGTCAACTCGTCGATGACGACCGATTTTTTGAAGTCACGTCCGACGATGTATCGCGTGCTGCCGATGGGATCGCCGCTGCGCGGCGTCGCGATTCCATCACTCGACACCTTGGCCGACACCTCGACGGTATCGTTCGGCGCGAAGGTCAGCCCCTCGACCATGCTGTCGGCCGACGTGAGCTCGACGGATACGGGGAACACGGCAGGCAATCGCTTCACCGCCAGCGGCGGACCGGGTCGGCCCGGCGCCCGCACGAAGACGAACAGCGTCGAGCCGGGCGCGATTTCTTTGGCGAGCGATGGCTTGATCGACACGGCCACGATCACGCGAGGTTTTTCAGGCGCCGTGCTCGACGACGAGGCCCGAAGGCTGTTCCCGCTCGACGAGGAGTCCTCGGCTGCCGCCCCCGCGGGCGCACTACGGAGACGCTCGATCTGCTCCTGCAGGATGACCCGAATGTTCTCGGGCGGCCCGAGTCCGAGCACTCGCTCGAAACGCTCGATGGCAAGAGGGAACTCGCCACGTCGCTGCGCCGCGACAGCAGAGAAAAACAAGGCCTTTTCGGAGTCGGGTTCGAGTTTCAACGCCTCTTCGAAAATTCGGCCCGATCGCTCGTCGACTGTACCGTCTGCCTGCAACACCATCGCCTCGGCCATGCCGATGAGCGCTTCGGCGTTGCGCCCGCCTTCAAGGCGGTCGGCTCGACGATACGCGCGCTGAGCGAGCGGGTATTGACCGAGCGCCAGATGCGACCTGCCGAGCATGAGCCAACCCTGCACGTCCTCCGGCTCGCGCTCCAGCCGACGTGCCAAGCGACTGACCATCGTTGCGGGGTCATTGGCGGCGATCTCCTCGGCAGGCCAAGTCCAAACGCTGGCGTAGCGATAAAGCGCGATCGCAGACACCGCCAGGAAGACGACGACGACACCTGCCACGATGCGCTGCGATCGATCACGCCACAGTGGACGCAACATCCACAGCGAGCCGGCCAGAGTCAGCACGATGGCAATTACGACGAAGGTCGTCAGCGCACTCGTATTCATCGATCTCGCGCCTCGCCATGATCGACTTCATCGGGATCCGAGCGATCTGTGGGCGCCAAGGTCACGCGCTGTCGAATGATTCGGAGCGCTACGAAGAGTCCCGTGAGAAGCAACAGAATCGGCGTGATCCAGAGCCACGCATTGCGAGGTGAAAACTCCGGGCGGAACAAAATGAAATCTCCGTAGCGATCACGCATGTGCTGGCGGACCTCCTGATCCGTCTTCCCCTCTTCGAGCAGCTGACGAACCTCGCGTCGAAGGTCGCCCGCCAGACCGACAGGCGAGTCCGCGATCGATTGGTTCTGACATTGCATGCAGCGCAACTCGTGGGAGAGGTTCCGATAGCGCTCCTGCAATGCGGGATCGGACATTTCGATCGGGTCGATCGCCAGTACCGAGGGGATCAGACAAAACGACAAAAGCATGACAATCAAAACTCTCACGTTGCGCTCTCCGTCGAGGGCAGGCGAGTCAGAAACTCTCTCTGCCAAATCTCCCGCGTGAGCGGTCCCACGTGCTTGTACACCACGATACCGGCAGGGTTGACCAAGAAGGTCTCCGGAGCACCGTACACGCCCCAGTCGATGGCGACCTCTCCATCGCGATCGACGGCCACCACGTCGTAGGGATCGCCGAGCTGGGACAACCAGGACACGGCAGCCGCGTCATCGTCTTTCCAATTGAGGCCGATGAGGGGCAACCGCTCGGACCGCGCCACCTCGAGCAACATCTCGTGCTCGTTGAGACATTCGGGGCACCAAGTGCCCCAAACGTTGAGCAGGTACCAACGCCCTCTCATGGTCGATTCGGAGAACACGCCCGACGACCCGAGCACAGGCAGCGTGAACTGTGGCGCCGACTTACCGATGAGTGCCGACGGAATGACAGTCTTCTGCGGTGCTCGCTGAATGCCGATGAACAGCACGGCGACCAGCAGCGCGAACACGAACCCCGGCAACAAAAACCGTTTCACTCCTCGGTCTCCTCTCGCCGACGATATCGACGATCGGTTGCGGCGATGACCCCGCCGATAGCCATCAGCAGCGCAGCAAACCACACGTAGTTGATCAACGGTCGAACCTGCGCACGAACGCTCCAACGACCGGCGCCGAGATCTTCGCCGAGCGCTGCAAAGATATCGCGGCTCCACTGCATGTCGATGCCCGCCTCCGTCATCATCTGTCGCTGCACCCAGTAATTTCGCTTCTCGGGATGCAGGAGACCCACCGGCTTCCCGTTTTCGAGCACCTCGATCTCCCCACGCAAGGCGTCGTAATTGGGACCCTCGGCAGTAGCAAGACTGAGCAGCCGATATTCGAACTCGCCGACCGTACCCGACTCGCCGACGGCGAGTGCGAGATCACGCTCTCGGGTGTAGGACTCGACCGCCGTCACCGACACCACGAACAACCCGAGCGCTGCGTGGGCGATTGCCATGCCAATGACGCCCCGACTCAAGGACAAACCACGCCGCCATCGATCGACCGGATCCACAAGCGCCGAGAAGAACAGCCATAACCCGACCGCAAACCCGATGGGCGTGAGGATTTTTGCGCCTTCCCAAACCCCCAGCACGAGGACGAGCGTAATCAAGACACCCACGATCAAAGAAATGAGGATCGCTGCGCGGCGCTCGCTCACTCGACCTTTCTTCCAGCTCGAATGGATGCCGACCGCTGCAAGCGCGAGCAACGGCAACGTGGGCAGCAAGAACACCGGGTCGAAATACTGACGGCCGACCGACAGGGTTCCAAGCCCCAATGCATCGGAGATGAGCGGCGCCATCGTTCCCGCGAAGACCGCCCCGGCGGCGACCACGAGCAAGATGTTGTTGAATAAAAGGAAAGACTCTCGCGCCGTGAATTCGAACCCGGCCTCGCTGCGCAGCAGCGGCGCCCGCCAGGCGTAGAGCGTCAGCGCACCGCCGATGATGATGACGAGGAACGCCAGGATGAACATGCCGCGCGCCGGATCCGCGGCGAAGGAATGGACGGAGACCAACACGCCCGAACGGACGAGAAAGGTGCCGAGCAACGACAACGAGAATCCGAGTATCGCGAGCAGCAGCGTCCAACTTTTGAAGAGTCCGCGTTTCTCGGTGACGGCCAGCGAATGAATGAGCGCCGTGGCCACGAGCCAAGGCATGAACGAAGCGTTCTCGACCGGATCCCAGAACCAATAGCCTCCCCAACCGAGTTCGTAATACGCCCACCAACTTCCGAGCGCGATTCCGACGGTGAGGAACGCCCAGGCGATCGTCGTCCACGGTCTGGTCCAACGCGCCCACGCCTGATCGAGGCGGCCTTCGATCATCGCAGCGCAAGCGAATGCGAAGGCCACGGCGAGACCGACATACCCTGCGTAGAGCATCGGCGGATGCGCGGCGAGCGCCGGGTCTTGCAGCAGAGGGTTGAGATCGCGTCCGTCCGGCGCAGCCGGGTCGAGGCGCATGAACGGATTGGACGTGAAAAACGTGAAGGCGAGAAAACCGAGGCTGACGAGACCGAGGACTCCGAGCACGCGTGCCGCAAAGGACGGCGGCAGGCTCTTCGAAAGCAAGGACACGGCAAGCGTCCAGGCGACGAGAATCCACGCCCACAACAGCAAGGATCCCTCGTGAGCACCCCAAACAGCGGCGATCCGATAGCCCGTCGGCAGCGCCGAGTTCGAGTTCGCGGCGACGTACTCGACCGAGAAGTCGTTTTGCACGAACGCCGCCACCAGGACGCCCAAAGAAAGCGTGGTCGTCAAGAATTGAACTGTCACGGCCGGGCGAACGACCGCGGTCCAGGACTCGCGCCCCATCCAAGGCCCGGCAAGACCGAATACGGATTGGGCCAGCGCCGCCAACAGCGCCAACACCATCGCGAAAAGTCCGACTTCGGCGAGCATGTCAGGTACCGCTTCGCGGAACGGCGCGAATATCCGGATCAACCGGCATCACGCCGCCGTGTTTTTCTTTGATCGCCTCGGCGACCTCGGGAGGCATGTAGTTCTCGTCATGCTTGGCGAGAATTTCGTCGGCCACGAAGATTCCATCGGAACCGAGACGACCGTGGGCGACGACGCCCTGATTTTCGCGGAAAAGATCGGGTACTACGCCCGTGTAAACCACCCGGACATCATGCTTGAAGTCGGTCACGACAAAACTCATGTCCAGACTTCCCGCCTCGCGATCGACCGTTCCGGGGCGAACCATGCCTCCGAGTCGAAAACGCTTCTCGATCGGCGCCTCGCCCGCCGCCACCTGCGACGGATCGAAAAAGAACATCACGTTCTCGCGAAAAGCACTCAAGGCCAGAAGACCAGCGAGCGATACGCCCGCGAGAATTCCGACGACGAGCGTGATTCGACGTTGACGCGGGGTCATGTTGAGCTTCCTTCATCTTCGAGGGCGAAACGGCGACGGGTCTCACGTTTCGCTTCGTCATGGGCGCGACGAGCGAGCACGATGTTCGCGACGATCGCGAGCATGGTCACCAGATAGGCAGGCCAAAGAAAGATGGCATATCCATCCATCGCCAAAAACTCGGTCATCGCAGCACCTCCCGAATCCAGCTTGCGGTCCGCTCTCGTCGAAGGATCTCTGCGCGCAGACGAACGAGCAGTACCGCCGCGAAGTAGAGCGTGAAACCGAGCAGCATCATGAGCAGGGGCGCGAGCATGTCGATGGGCATGGAGGGCCGATCCATCTTCATCACCGACGGCGCTTGATGGATGGAATTCCACCACTCCACGGAGTAACGAATGATCGGGATGTTGATGACACCGACGATCGCGAGCACCGCACTCGCCCGATCGGCACGACCGAGATCGTCGATGCCCGCACGCAATCCCATGTAGCCCAAATAGAGGAACAGCAAGATCAGTTGGGCAGTCAGGCGCGGGTCCCACACCCAGTAAGTGCCCCACATCGGCTTGCCCCAGAGCATGCCGGTGGCCAGAGACACCGCCGTGAACCATGCTCCGACGCCTGCACAACTCGCAGCGACGGCGTGAGCGACTTTCATTCTCCAGATCAGCCCTACCGCAGCGGCCGACGCCATGACGCCGTAGATCATCACGGCGAGCCATGCCGAGGGTGCATGCACGTACAGGATTCGGAAGCCCTCGCCTTGTTGGTAATCGGGCGGCGCAAGCACGAGCCCGCCGTAAAGCGCTGCCAAGATGAGCAAGCCCGCCGGCCACGCAAACCACGGGGTCAACGTTCCTGCGATTCGATAAACGTGCGGGGGTGATCCGAGCTTGTGGAACCAGGTCCAGTTCATTCGATTTCCTTTTATTCGAGCCCGATCCGAACCGCTGCCGCCGCCGCGAGTGGCGCGAGCGTGATGCCGAGAACCGCCAAGGCTCCGAGCAGATACAACGGACCCATCAGACTTTCGCCAACGATCGCAAGTTCCGTCGCGCGAGCCCCGAAGACGAGCACCGGCACCGCGAGCGGAAGCGTGAGCAGGGAGAGCAGCACCCCGCCGCGTCGGACACCGAGCGTGAGCCCCGCCCCGACGGCGCCGATGAGACTGAGGGTGACCGTGCCCAGCAGCAACGACGACAGTATGCCGGGCATCGCCGCAACTGGCACTCCGAGCGCCATCGCCAGGAACGGCGCCATCAAGGCGAGCGGCAAGCCCGTCAACAACCAGTGGGCAAACGTTTTGGCGGCCATCAGCGCCACCAAAGGCTGACCGCAGACGACGAACTGCTCGAGCGTGCCGTCGGAGGCATCGTCGCGAAACAAGGACTCCAATGCGAGCATCGAGGCCAGCAACGCGCCCACCCAGAGCACTCCCGGCGCGATCGCACGCAACTTACCGAGCTCGGGCGTATAGCCGAGCGGGAACAACAGCGCGACGACTGCGAAAAACGCGAGCGGCTGGATGATCTGCGCAGGTCGTCGAACTGCCAGACGCAGATCGCGCTCCAACACGAGCCACGCCGCCGCCACCGCCGAGGTTCGAGCCGCGCTCACGATGCCACCTTCCGAGTTCCGATCTCGAGCGTCGATCGCCGATCCTCCGGGAGACCGAGGTCCTGGTGCGTTGCAGCCATGACAAGTCCGCCGCGATCCAACTGCTCCTCGATCAACGATGCCACGAGCGCCTGACCGTCGACATCGAGATTGGTCGCAGGCTCATCCAGTAACCAAAGCGACGCGCCCGACAACCAGAGCGCCGCAAGGGCCACTCGGCGGCGTTGCCCGGCCGACAGCGCGCGCACCGGACGATCGGCGAATACCTTCGCGCCGACTCGGGCAAGCGATTCGTCGATCGCCGACAAGGTGATGCGGCGCCGAATTCCGACACCGAAGGCGATGTTCTCGATCGCAGTGAAGTCAGCCTTGAGCGCCGTATCGTGGCCGAGGTACGCCATTTCCGAATGAAACCCGGGGTCGTTCGGCTGCACCCGAGCGCCGCGCCAGTACAACTCGAGCGACTCAGGCTCCAGCAATCCGGACAACACGCGCAAAAGAGTGGTCTTGCCGGCGCCATTGGCACCGACCACTTGCAGGCAGCCTCCCGAGGGCACCTCGAAAGACAGGCCCTTGAGCAGATGACGCTCGCCCCGAAAAACGTGAAGATTTTTTACCGACAGCTCAGACATTTAGACGACTATCTTAAGACGGACTCGCAACAGCCGCGGTCCCGCCCATCCCTGCCATCGGCACCGACGGGGCAAGCCTAGCACAGGGCTCCCCTATGAAGGTCGGCGCTAGCCTAAACTTGCCCCTCGCGTGGCCCCGGTGGCGAAACCCGGTAGACGCAGCAGACTTAAAATCTGCTGGCCGTAAGGCCGTGCCGGTTCAAATCCGGCCCGGGGCACCACGCATCCTGATCGTCGAGGGAAGTGACGTATGAGCCGAATGTCCAAAATTTTCTTCGCGCTGGCCGCATCGCTGACTTTATTCGCGTGCACCTCGCGCCCCTCGAGCTCCGTCGCGCCGGTCGCCGACCCCATCTCCTCTAGAACGCTCGCGAGCGGCGAGATCATCGGCTTCCAAAACGCCGCAGGCGGACATAGTTGGTTGGGCATTCCCTACGCCGCGCCACCCATCGGCGATCTGCGTTGGCGCGCGCCACGCCCTCACCCGGGTTGGTCGGAGCGTCGGGCCGCACTCGAACCGGGTAGCCCCTGCATTCAATACGGCTCGCCACTCGGTGGCGTCGGTGAGGCGGGCACCCGTCAGGGTAGCGAGGACTGCCTGTTTCTGAACGTCTACGCGCCGCGTCTGTCGGCGTCCGAGGCCGCCGCGCAGCGTTTGCCCGTCATGGTGTGGATCCACGGCGGCGGCAATACGGTTGGTCACGCAGCCTTCTACGACGGTCAGGTGCTCGCCCAACGCGAACGTGCGATCGTCGTGATGATCAATTATCGACTCGGACCTCTCGGCTGGTTCGTGCCACCCGAGAATATTTCTTTGACCCTGGATACACCGGATCCCGACTTGTCGGGCAACTACGGGAATCTGGATGCCGTCGCAGCCTTGCGCTGGGTACGGGACAACGCTGCGGCGTTTGGCGGCGACTCCGCCAATGTCACCGTGCTCGGAGAGTCGGCGGGTGCGACCAACGCGCTCGCACTGCTCGTCACGCCGGCGGCCGAGGGACTCTTTCACCGCCTCATCGTCCAGAGCCTTGGCTTCGGTTTTGCGAGAACCCCGAACATCGACTCACCCTCGGGGACTGCGCAGGTGCTCCGCCGCTCGCTGATCGCCGCGGGTCGAGCCAAAGATGCTGCAAGCGCCGAACGAATCGCTGCACAGATGACGCCAACCGAGCAGTCGGCATTCCTGCGTAGCCTCGATCCTTGGACGATCTACGGCACCTATCGACGCGATGGTGATTACGATCGCGTGCCGACCGTGTTTCAGGATGGGAACGTGATTCGTCGCGGCGACCTGCGCGCGTTGCTCGCAAATCCTGCGACCCACATCGACGTACCGGTCATTTTGGGAACGAACCGCGACGAGCCAAAGATTTTCATGGCCTTCGATCCTACGCACGTACGCACCGTCGCCGGGCTGCCGTTCGCGCTGCGCGATCCGGAAGCCTACGATCTCGAGGCGCGTTACCGGTCGCTCGTCTGGAAAGCCGATGGCGTCGATGCCATCGCCGGCTTGCTCGCGCAACACGGGTCACCCGCTTGGGCGTATCGATGGGATTGGGACGAACAAGGTCAGCTTTATGGCCTCGTCGATCTCTCTCGTATCGTCGGTGCCGCACACGGACTCGAGATCCCCTTCGTCTTCGGATTCTTTGACGTTGGCCCGCAAGGCAAGATGCTCTTCAACGATGACAACGCAACGACTCGCGTCGCGCTCAGCGAGCGAATGATGGCGTACTGGGCGGCCTTCGCTCGGGATGGCAAACCCGGCCGCGGGAGCGACGGACTCGGCATCGAATGGTCGCCCTGGACGGTCGACGCCTCGGCGCCGCGCATGATCGTGTTCGACACGCCGACCGATGGCGGTATTCGCATGACGGCATCCGATGTCTCGAGAGACTCGGTACTCGCGGAAATGGAGAAAGAAACCCTCCCCGTCACGCAGCGCTGCGCCTTGTTCCGGGCGACCTTCCGCAATCGCCTCGATGATTGGGCGGATGGCGCGTGGCGACGGTTCGCCGGCGGCGCGTGCGAAGGTCAGCGACTCGGTTCGCGCGCCGGTTCGTAACGAACGCGATACACCACGCCTGCATAGTCGTCCGAGACGTAGATCGAGCCGTCGGGTCCTTCCGCCACATCGACGGGGCGACCGATCAAGCCCGACTCGCCGCGGAAACCATCGAGAAATGGCCGCTCTTCGATGACGCCGTCCTCACTCCAGTGGAGTGAGACCACTTTGTATCCATCCGGCTCGCTTCGGTTCCAGGAACCATGCAGCGCGACGAGTGCCGCCCGTTGAAACTCCTGCGGACGATCGCCGTATTTCAAAAATCGTATGCCGAGCGGTGCGTTGTGAGCGCGGAACTCGTGCGCCGGAGCAATCGACTCGGCGATTCGCGCCGCGTTGCCCTCACCGTACTGCGGGTCGATTACTCCACGTCCGTGCACGAAAGGCCAACCGTAGAAACCCCCGTCCACGATGCGATTGAGTTCGTCGGCTGGGAGGTCGTCTCCCAACAGATCTCGACTGTTCTCCGTGGCATACAACGAGGAATCCCACGGCGCCCAATCGAATCCGTACGGATTGCGCACGCCAGTGGCGATTATTTTGCCGTTCGTCCCATCGAGGTCGAACCGCATCATGGTCGAACGCCTCGGATCTTTCTCGAGGCAGACGTTGCAGGTCGAGCCCTGCCCTAGGTACAGCTTGCCGTCCGGACCCACTCGTGCTGTTTTTCGCCAGTGATTGCCGTCGGCCGTGAGCCCGCTGATCAAGGGCTCGAGCGCGCCTTGCGTCGAACCACTCGCGGCGTCGAAGCGAACACGTGACACAGTGGTCCCCTCGGCGACGTATAGCCAACCGTCGTGCAAATCGACGCCGTTCGGACGATCGAGGCCCTCGAACAGATTTTGACGCCCATCCGAACGACCATCTCCGTCTCGATCAGCCCGAAGCAGCACCACGAGCCCGCCCCGAGGTTGACTCAAGATGAGATCACCCGTCGGCGTCGGGACCATCAAACGCGCGCTTGGAAGGTCGGTGGCCCAGAGGCTGACGGAAAATCCCTTCGGGACCTTGAGCTGGCGAGCGACCACCTCGGCGGGAGGCGGGTCGATACCGCCGTCGCGCAGCATCCGCCAGATCATCGTCCGATCGGAGAGCGCAACGCCACCGAGGAAAAAAATCCAGACGAAACCGAGGATCGCCAGCGCCGTCAGCGCTAGGCCGAGCCCGATCAGCCACCGCAACCACTTTGGCAAGCGACTTCCCATCGACGAACCCTCGTTTATCAAAAGATCTTCCCGAGCCGTTCTGAGAGTATCCCGCAAAGAGCCCGGACGCCGTTAGAATCCGCCCATGAAATCGCTCATCGCCGCTCTGGCGCTCGCCGCCATCCTGCCCCTCTCCATCCACGCCTCGGCCGCCGACAAGGCCATCAAGGGCATGCCCGGAGAGCCCGACAAACTTTTTGCCCAGCTCGACACGCTCCTGCCCACTCCCGGTGTGACCCGGGCGGCCTCGGGTGCGCCGGGCGCTCAGTACTGGCAACAGCGCGCCGACTACCGCATTCAGGTCACGCTCGACGAAAAGCGTCATCGTCTCTCGGCGAAGCAGACCATCACCTACATGAACCGGTCGCCGGATACCCTCAACTACATCTGGTTGCAGCTCGATCAAAATATTTTCCGCGACGACTCGCTGGCGCGACGCTCGGAAGTAGCCGCCAACGCAGGCACGCGGCGCGACACCGTGGGAAGCGGTGACAGTCTGAGCTTCGCCGCGATGCGTCGTCACCAGGCCTTCGAGGACCGCGAGTACGGCTTCGAGATGGGTTCGGTGCGCGACGCCTCGGGGCGCACGCTGCGCACCACGGTGAACGACACCATGATGCGTATCGATCTACCGACGCCGTTACGGCCGGGTACGAGCATCGAGATCAACTTCGAGTGGCAGTCGAACATCGTCGACGAAGCGGCCATCGGAGCGCGTGGCGGTTACGAGTATTTCCCGAAAAACGACACCTACCAGTATTTCCTCGCTCAGTGGTTCCCGCGCTTGGTGGCCTACACCGACTACACCGGCTGGCAGCACAAGCAATTTTTGGGGCGCGGCGAGTTCACCCTCGAGTTCGGTGACTACGACATCGAAATCACCGTTCCGGCCGATCACATCGTGGCCTCGACGGGCGTACTGCAAAACCCCGACGCTGTGCTGACGGCAGAGCAGCGCGCCCGGCTGAAGCGCGCCGAAACCGCGAAGAAGCCGATCTTCATCGTGACGCCGGAAGAAGCACTCGCCAACGAGAAGGACGGCACGAACCGCGCCAAGACCTGGCGCTTCAAGGGGGAAAACGTCCGCGACTTCGCGTGGGCAAGTTCGCGAAAATACATCTGGGACGCGATGGGCTATCGCCAAAACGATTCGAAGCGACCCTTCGTCATGGCCATGTCGTTCTACCCCAACGAGGGCGAGCCGATCTGGTCAAAGTATTCGACCCATGCCGTGATCCACACCATGGAGGTGTACTCGCGCTTCTCCTTCCCCTATCCGTACCCGGTTGCGATCTCCGTCAACTCCTGGGAACGCGGGGGCATGGAGTATCCGATGATCACCTTCAACGGATATCGACCGACAACCGACGAGAAGACCGGCAAGGTCACCTACTCTCGCAACACCAAGTACGGCCTCATCGGCGTGATCATCCATGAAGTCGGTCACATCTACTTCCCGATGATCGTCAACTCCGACGAGCGTCAGTGGACCTGGATGGACGAGGGCCTCAACACTTTCCTCGAGTACATCGCCGAACTCGAATGGGAAGAAAACTTCCCGACGTTCGGTGACAAGACCAACGTCCTCGACTTCATCACCGCCTACATGCAGTCGACGGATCAAGTGCCGATCATGACCAACTCCGACACCATCGTGCAGTTTGGTCCAAACGCGTACTCCAAGCCTGCCGCGGCACTCGCCGTGCTCCGTGAAGCCGTGATGGGGCGCGAACTTTTCGACCATGCGTTCCGCGAGTACTCGAACCGCTGGAAGTTCAAGCGACCAACCCCGGCTGATTTCTTCCGAACCATGGAAGACGCCTCGGGTGTAGACCTCGATTGGTTCTGGCGCGGATGGTTCTACGGCACGGACCACGTGGACGTCGCCGTGGGGGACATTCGCGAGTACCAGGTCTCGACCCAAGATCCCGACGCAGAGTTTCCGCTGAAGCGTCAGGAGTTCGCCGCGAACTGGCCGGAGTCTTATTCGCAGCGACAGAACCGCAGCGAAGGCCTAAAGACCCGCATCGAGCGGTACCCCGAACTCAAGGATTTCTACAACGAGAACGATGCCTTCGTGGTCACCAACAAAGACCGCAACGAGTTCAAGGATTTCCGCGAAAAACTCCGCGACTGGGAACGCACGGTCCTCGATCGCGCCATCAAGGCGGGCGAGTACGTGTATTTCGTCGACTTCAAAAACCTCGGCGGGCTCGTCACTCCGTTGCCGCTCACCCTCACCTACGCCGACGGCAGCACGGAGGAATACCCGATCCCGGCAGAAGTGTGGCGCTACAACGCAATCGAGGTCACCAAACTTTTCGTGCGCAAGAAGCGGCTCGTCAGCGTGGAGCTCGATCGAAACCACCTGATCGCCGATGCGGACAAGACCAACAACATCACGCCGCGCCGAATCGAGCAGAGCCGTATCGAGTTGTTCCGCGGTCGCGATCGTGATCGTAACCAGATGCTCGACGCGCTCGCCGAACTCAAGACCGAGCCCAAGGTCGACAAGGCGGACGGCGTGACCGGCAGCAAGGACGTTCCGCTGCAACCTCCCGCTCAGTGATGGGTCGCCTCATGCCGCGACGGCGAGGACTGCGAACTCTCGCAGCACTCGCCGTCGCAGTGATGATCGGGACCTCTTCGCTCGCGCACGCTCACCGCTCTCACGTCACGCTCACCCGAGTCGCTCTCAACGAGCGAAGCGGGCTGTGGGAAATCGTCCACGCCATCCATTACCACGATGCGTTGCGCCTGCTCGCCTCACTCGGCGTTCCCGACAACGTTCAGCCGGGTTCGATCGAGGGGCGCGCGCGCGTCGCTCTCGAGGTCGAGAAATCGTTTCGTTGGTCCACCCTTGACGGGCAGTCGTTGACACCCCTCACGGTCGGAGCGGAGCTCGAGGGCGACAACCTGCTCGTGTACCAGGAGATGTCGGCGCCCACGTCGGGCGGCCGAATGGTGGTTGAGACGACGTTCATGCAAGACGTGTTCGCCGACCAGTCCAATCACATCTTGCTCGACTACTCGACGCCGAGAGTGACGCTGAAGTTATCCAGAGGCCAAAGACGGGCCGAATTCGGCGCCCCACGGGCGGTGAGAGCTGGAGGCTAGGGTCGGAATCGAACCGGCGTAGACGGCTTTGCAGGCCGCTGCATGACCACTCTGCCACCTAGCCGCGCCGACAAGGATGAGAAAAATGGAGCGGGAAACGAGACTCGAACTCGCGACCCCGACCTTGGCAAGGTCGTGCTCTACCAACTGAGCTATTCCCGCCCGGGTACAGAGGGCGCAGATTGTAGTGGCGACCCCCGTGAAGTCAAGTTTGGGCCACCCGGATCACGGGTAAGCAGCCCGGAAAACTCACTGCGCCTTCAAGTCGGGCCAAGCCGCACGCAGGTAGTCGGCCGCAGAGACCAAGGTCAGAACCGCCGCAATGACGGTCAGGATGAGGCCGACCTCGTAGGTCGGCAGGATCCAGACGTCCCAGCGGATCAGCATCATCGAAAGCCCGACGATCTGGACGATGGTCTTGACCTTGCCGAGCGATGAGACAGCCACCTTGGTGCGCTGACCAATCTCTGCCATCCATTCTCGAAGCGCCGAAATGGCGATCTCGCGTCCGATGATGACGATGGCCGGCAACACCACGATCAAACGCGGGTCTTTGCTCACGAGCAACACGAGCGCCACTGCGACGATCAATTTGTCGGCGACGGGATCGAGGAAGGCGCCGAGCCGCGACGTCTGGCCGTACTTGCGAGCGAAATATCCGTCGAGGCTGTCGGTGATCCCCGCGATCGCGAACAAGGCGCCCGCCGCCGGATCCGACCACGGAAACGGCATGTAGAAAAGCACCACCACGACGGGGATCGAGAAGATCCTCATCCAGGTGAGTACGTTGGGGACGGTCAACAACATGTGGCGTGTCCGGACGTCGCTCGGCGATCAGCCGCCGGGATGCAACGCATCATAAAGGTTTTGAGCAAGAGCCGGACCAATGCCCGGCGCACGCTCGAGATCCATGCGCCCCGCCTTCAACACACCCTGCAGACCACCGAAGTGCTGGAGCAAAGCCCGGCGCTTCGCAGGACCGAGGCCTGGAACCGTTTCGAGAATCGATTCATTGAATCGTTTGGCCCGCCGACGTCGGTGCCCCGTGATGGCAAACCGGTGTGCCTCGTCTCGAATGCGCTGGATCGCCTTCAGCGCCGAAGACTGCGGACCGGGAATGAGCGGCGGCCGCAGCCCGCCGGGGAAATGGATACGCTCCTGACCCGCCCGACGGTCCGGCCCCTTGGAAATACCGATGACCGGCTGGTCGGCGAAGCCGGCGGCAGAGAGTACTTCGACGACGCCGCCGATCTGGGCGGGACCCCCGTCGATGACGAGCAGATCGGGGCGCGGAATTTCTCCTGCGGCGATACGCGCGTAGCGGCGGGTGATCGCCTCCCGCAACGCCCCGTAATCGTCGCCCGGCGTTACGCCTTCGATGTTGAATCGTCGATAGTCTTTTTTGAGCGGCCCCTCGCGCCCGAACACGACGCAGGAGGCGACCGTACCCTCCCCCTGCGTATGGCTGATATCGAAGCATTCCATTCGTTCCGGCGCGACGGGGAGCTCGAGTTCTTCGGCGAGCGAGGCGAGCAAGGCTTCGTAGCCGTCTCGACGCGCGAGCCGCATGCGCAACGCATTGGCCGCATTCTCCTGAGCCATCTCGACCCATCGCGCCGCAAGGCCCCGCTGGGCGCGTCGGACCCTAACCGCATGCCCGGCGATCGATGCAAGCGCCTCGGCGATCGAGTCGGAATCCTCGAGCACGAGGTTCGTGTAGATCTCCGGGGGCGGTGACTGCTCGCCGTAGTACTGCATGATGAATGACGACAGCGCTTCGACCGCCTCGACGAATACCGCTTTCGGGAAGAAGCCGCTCGTCCCGAGGCTGCGTCCTCCCCGAACCGGCATCACGCTGATCGCGTAACCGCCGGGGTCTCCGGTGATGGCAAAGATGTCGGCATCGCGCTCGTCGTCGGCGGCGACGACTTGCTGTGCCTGCAATTCTTTGATGGCGGCGATTTGATCACGCAGCGCCGCTGCTCGCTCGAACTCGAGCCGCTCGGACGCTTCTTCCATTCTCGAAGCGAGCTGTTTCTGCACGTCGTCGTTACGCCCCTCGAGCACCTGCACGGCCGCCTCGACATCACGGGCATAGTCCGATTTCGAGATCAACTCGACGCACGGCGCCGAACATCGACCGATCTGGTGTTGCAGACACGGACGACTGCGATGGGCAAAGTAGCTATCGCGACAGTTGCGAAGCCTAAAGATCTTCTGCAGGTAATGCAGCGACTCGCTCACGGCGCCCGCGTTCGGATAGGGCCCGAAGAACCGGCCCGGTACATTCCGCGATCCTCGATACACCGACAGACGCGGAAAATCATGATCTGCAGAAAGCCAAAGGTAAGGGAAACTCTTGTCGTCCCTCAGGACCACGTTGTACTTCGGATGCAGGGCCTTGATGAGGTTGTGCTCGAGCAACAAGGCTTCGGTTTCGGATCTCGTGACCGTCACTTCCATCGAGACGATCTGCGCAACCAAGGCCTGAACCTTGGGCATCACATTCGAGGGAACGAAATAACTTCCGACCCGATCGCGCAGATTTTTCGCCTTGCCTACGTAGAGCAGCGACCCGTCCGCGGCAAACATTCGATACACGCCGGGTCGCTTCGGCAAGCTCCCCACGAATTCCTTCGAATCGAAAGCGACGCTCACACGGCCTGTTCCGACGACTGCACAGCAAGACTTTGAGCGCGCGCAAGCACCTTGCGGAACATGTCTGTGGTCAGTCGTTTGGTTTGCGTGTTGTATCGGCTGCAGTGGTAGGAATCGACGAGCCATCGGCCATCGGCGAGCTGATGCTCGGCTGCATGCGCAAAGCGATAAGCTCCACGGCTCTCGCCCGCGGCGTCGAGGATGGCATCGTGGGCGAGTCGTCCGAGCGCGACGAGCACTTTCACTCCCACGTGGGCGGCGAGTTCGGCGCGAAGAAACCCATTGCAGGTGCGCGCCTCGGCGGGGGTCGGCTTGTTCTCCGGCGGGAGGCATTTCACGGCGTTGGTAATGCGAACGCCGAAGAGCGAGAGCCCGTCGTCGAGGGACTCGGAAGCGGCCGCCGAGGAAGCGCCGAGCTCGTGCAGCGTTTGGTACAGCATGATCCCGGCATGATCACCCGTGAAGGGTCGACCGGTTCGATTGGCGCCGTGCATGCCCGGCGCCAAACCCACGATCAACCAACTCGGAGCCTCATCGCCAAAAGCGGGGACTGGCGCGGCGTGATAGCCCGGGTACCGCCGACCCGAATCCTCGCGAAACTCCGCGAGTCTGGGACAGCGTCGACACGCCGGATCGAAAAGCATGGAGGACATCCGCGACCCTCGAACGAAGGCCGCGGATTGTACCCGAGCCGCGTCAGCCGACGGCGAACTGCTCTTCTTCGGTCGAGCCCTTCATGGCCGTCACGGACGACTGTCCGGCGGTCACGGTCTGGGTGACGTCGTCGAAGTAACCCGCGCCAACTTCGCGCTGGTGCTTGGTCGCCGTATACCCGTCCTTCTCGGAACCGAACTCCGCCTGCTGCAGCGCGACGTACGCGGTCATCTGCGACTCGCGATACCCCTTGGCGAGGGTGAACATCGAGTAGTTGAGGGCATGGAAGCCGGCGAGTGTGATGAACTGGAACTTGTAGCCCATCGCACCGAGTTCACGCTGGAACTTCGCGATCGTCGCGTCGTCGAGCTTCTTCTTCCAGTTGAACGATGGCGAGCAGTTGTACGCGAGGAGCTTGCCCGGGAATTTCTTGTGGATCGCCTCCGCGAAGTGCTTGGCCTCTTCGAGATCGGGCGTGCCGGTCTCGCACCACAACAAGTCGGCATACGGCGCATAGGCAAGCCCACGCGCGATGGCCTGCTCGAGACCCGCGCGAACGAAAAAGAACCCTTCCGACGTGCGGCCCTTCGAGGTGTCGATGAACGGACGGTCACGCTCGTCGACGTCGGCCGTCAACAAATTCGCACTCTCGGCATCCGTGCGCGCGACGAGGATCGTCGGCACATCGCATACGTCGGCCGCCAAACGCGCCGCAACGAGCTTGTTCACCGCCTCCTGAGTCGGCACCAGGACCTTGCCACCCATGTGTCCGCACTTCTTCGCCGATGAAAGCTGATCCTCGAAGTGCACACCGGCCGCACCGGCCTCGATCATGCCCTTCATGAGTTCGAAGGCATTGAGTACGCCACCGAAACCCGCTTCGGCATCGGCCACGATCGGTTGCAGCCAATCGATGGAGTCATTGCCCTCGGCGTGGTGCAGCTGATCGGCACGCAGCAAGGTGCTGTTGATCCGACGAACGACCTGCGGAACGGAATTAGCCGGATAAAGCGACTGGTCCGGATACATTTCGCCAGCGAGATTGGCGTCACCGGCCACCTGCCATCCCGAGAGATAAATCGCCTTGAGGCCCGCACGTACCTGCTGCATGGCCTGGTTGCCGGTCAACGCACCGAGCGCATTGACGAACGGCATCGCCGACATGTGGCGCCACAGCTTCTCGGCGCCGTGTCGCGCGAGCGAATGCTCGACGTGGACGGTACCGCGAAGACGAACGACATCCTCGGCCTTGTATCCGCGCGTGACGCCGCGCCAACGGGGATTGTCTTGCCACTCACGGGCGAGCTGTTCGGCGGTTTTCATCTGCATGACTTCGGTCCTCGAAATTACTGAAGGTTCAGGGGGGTGGGTATTTTTGGAAGGCGGGAGTGTCGTGAGTCGCACACCGTCACTCGAGCTCGCGGTACGCGGCCAACGTCAGGAAGGTCGCAAACTCCGGCGCCGTGGTAATCGAATCGAGCAAGCGCGCCGCGGCATCGAAGCGCCCTGCGTCGTACGCCGCATCGCCGAGTCGGGCACGAAGCGTTCTGCACTCGGTTGCGAGCATCTCGCGGAACAACCCGTCGGTGATCTTCCGCCCATCGTCGAGCACACCGCCGGCATGTCGGATCCACTGCCAAATTTGTGCACGCGAGATTTCAGCGGTCGCCGCGTCTTCCATCAAATTGTTGATCGGCACACAGCCGTTACCGCAGAGCCACGCTGCCATGTACTGGAGCGACACGCCGACGTTTTCGCGCAAACCCTCTTCGGTAATCCGGCCTTCGGGGATCTTGAGAAGATCCGCAGCACTCACCGACACGTCTTCGCGCAACCGATGAAGCTGGTTGGATGTCGGCATGAGCCGATCGAACACTTCCATCGCGATGGGTACCAGACCCGGGTGAGCCACCCAAGTCCCGTCGTGCCCGTCGCCTGCTTCACGCTCCTTGTCCGCTCGCACCTTAGCGATCGCTGCATCGTTCGCAACCGGATCATTCTTGATCGGGATCTGCGCAGCCATGCCTCCCATCGCGAAGGCTCCACGGCGATGACACGTCTTGATGCAAAGCAGCGAATAGGAGCGCATGAAATGGGTGGTCATCGTGATCAGACGCCGCTCCGGCAACAAGAAGTCTGCGCGTCGGGCGAATTTTTTGATGAAGCTGAAGATGTAGTCCCATCGACCGCAGTTGAGCCCGACGATGTAGTCGCGAAGCTCGAAGAGGATTTCGTCCATTTCGAAGGCCGCGAGAATGGTCTCGATGAGCACTGTGCACTTGATCGTTCCGTGCGCGATATCCAAACGTCGCTCGGCGAAGTCGAACACTTCGGCCCACAACCTCGCCTCTCGATGGCTCTCCATCTTCGGCAAGTAAAAGTACGGCCCGGTGCCGCGCGAGCGCAGCTCGGCATGGTTATGGAAGAGGTAGAGCCCGAAATCGACGAGTGCACCCGGAATCGGCTGCCCGCCTTGCAACAGGTGCTTTTCGTAAAGGTGCCAGCCTCGAGGCCGAACGATCAGGACAGCCGTCTTGTCGGCGAGTCGGTAGGCCTTGCCCTCGGGAGTTGTGAAATCGATTTGCCGGCGAACTGCGTCGCGCAGGTTCGCTTGCCCAGCGATCACGTTGTCCCACGAGGGCGCCAGAGAATCCTCGCAATCCGCCATGAACACCCGCGCACCGGAATTCAGCGCGTTGATGATCATCTTGCGATCGGTCGGCCCCGTGATCTCGACCCGTCGGTCTCGCAGGTCAGCCGGGATCGGCGCCACAGTCCAGTCGCTCTCGCGAACCGAGCGTGTCTCAGGCAAAAAATTGGGCAACTCGCCCGCGTCGAGCCGCTGCTGGCGCTGCTCTCGCGCCTTGAGCAACTGCTCCACCCTCGGCGCAAAACGCTCTCCGAGCTCCTGAAGAAAAGACAAGGCCTCGGCCGACAGGATTCCTTCTTCCTGCGGTCTCGCTGGCGTCCCTGCTGCGAATTCCACGGCGGCCATCATTCACTCCTGAGTGCTCTGGCGGTTGAACTTTAAGGCCCTCAGTGAGAAGATTTACACAATAGAAATTTCACAATGTGAATTTCACTCGCAACCCCGAGAGCCCGCCCATGACCGGATTGCTGCGACAGGGCCATTTCCTCGGTTCCAAGCTGCGCACCTTGCGCAAGCGGAACGGACTCACCCTGGAAGAACTCTCCAGCCGTTGCGTTCAGCTGAGCACCGACCATGCCCCCTCGGTCAGCTACCTCAGCATGGTAGAAACCGGCAAACGGATGCCATCGACCGAGATGCTCGAGGTCCTCGCCTCGGTATTCGGCAAAGAGCCCGGGTGGTTTCTCGATCGAACGGAATCGATCGCGCCTGAGGCGACAAAGGGACCGAGGACGAGCGCGGCCGAACCCATGCCCCTAGAGCCCGCGTTTTTGTTCTCGCGCGATCTCCTGCAACTCGCGCTGCCGGAACTTCTCGCGCAAACCGGGACCAGCGGCAGACAGTTCGCCCGGCTCCTCGTCAGGGTCTGGCAAGAGTCGCGTCAAAACGAATTTCCGGATATCGAACGCGCGGCCGAGTCGGTCGGCCGTCGGCGTATGCCGCTTTCACTCGATGACGTACTCAAAATCGTCAAGGACGTCGGACTTGCCATTCGATGGGTCGACGAAGATCGGCCGAAAAAATCCGCTCCCGTGCTGCGCGCGCGATTCGAGGCGCCCTCGACCATCGTCATCAACAACAATCTTCGATCGCACGAAGCGAGGCTCAAATACACGTTGGCCTTCTTCATCGGCCATCGCATCCTGCACAACGGCGACGGTGTCGTACCGCCGCACAGCGCCGTCGGAGTCGGTTACGAAGAGCCGGGCGCGCTCGGACCCGTCGGCGGCATGGCACCGCGAGACGTACTACTCGCCTGGCGTGACTTCGAGTGCAGTGCGTTTGCCGGAGCACTGCTCTGTCCGAAGCAACCCTTCAGGCAGTTTCTCGTTCGTGAACGCCACGAACTTTCGGCCGTCGAAAAACTGGGGATCACCGAAGCCGTGATGATGCGACGCATGACGAGCGTCTCGCCATATCGCCACTGGCATTTCTTTGATGGTTATGCCCCCGGATATCTGCGTGCCGTCTACCGAGGCAACGGTATCGCACTGCCTTGGGGAAACATGAGCCTCGTGCCCGACCCCTGCCCGAACTGGGCGGTCTTCAGGCTACTGCGCGAGGGGTCCGACTCTCCGAGCGAGACCTTCGCTCCGGTATCACAGGTGTCGATCATGCGTGATGGCGGCACCCCTCAACTCTACTGCTGCCACTCTTTGCGAACTCGGGACGCTGCGGATGTCTCGCACGTGCTGTCGGTCGGCATCGACTTGGCACCCGCCCTCGATGCACAAGGCTTCGACTCGAGGACAATCATCGATCTCGTCGATGAGCACTGCGGCCGCGGCGGCGGTGTAGCCAAGGTGCCAAAGGAAGCGGCCGAGGCGATCCGCACCGTGAGTCATGTCTTGAACATCGCCTGGGTAGCGCGCTCACTGGAATCACCGGCGAGCATCATCTGCCCTCGAAGCCGGTCCTGCCCGCGCAGCGCGCCTTGCGGAACCCACTGAGCGGCAAACGAACGACCTTATTCGCCCCTTCGCGGCGCGCGCAACCGCTCGGCTAGCATCAGCGACAACTCGAGCGACTGCTCATAGTTGAGGCGAGGATCGACGCTCGACTTGTACGCGCGCTGAAGATCGACGTCCGCCAAGCCCCGCGCACCGCCCGTGCATTCGGTCACATCCTCTCCGGTGAGCTCCACATGTACGCCACCGAGGTGCGACCCGAGCGACTGATGGAGAGCGCTGGCGAGCTCGAGCTCGCGAAGGATGTTTTCGAAACGACGCGTCTTGAGCCCGCTTTGACTTGTCTCCGTATTGCCGTGCATCGGATCGCAGATCCAGAGCACGGAGTGGCCGGTCGCCCTCACCGCCTGGATCGCTTTCGGCAAGGCCGCTTCGATGTCCTTGGCACCGTAGCGATGAATGAGCGCCAACTTGCCCGGAATATTTTGAGGGTTGAGCGTGGTGACGAGACGTTGAAGCCAGGCCGCGTCCATCGCCGCGCCGATCTTCACACCCACCGGATTGGCGATACCTCGGCAATACTCGACGTGAGCGCCATCGATCTGCGCCGTACGCATGCCGATCCAGGGCATGTGGGTCGAGAGGTTGTACCAGCGATTCTGGCGCGGGATGAACCGAGTCTGGGCTTGCTCGTAATGCAACACCAAAGCCTCGTGACTCGCATAGAACTCGGCCCGCAGGGCCTGGTGGACTTCTTTGGCGCTGATCGTTTCGAAGAACTCGAGACCATCGGCAACCGAAGCCACGATGCGTTCGTACTTCGCCTTGAACGGCGAGTGTCCGACGAAACCGAGGTCCCAATACTCGGGATGGTGCAGGTCGGCGAATCCGCCGTCGATGAGCGCCCTGACGAAGTTGATGGTCAGCGCCGCACGTTCGTAGCCTCGAAGCAGAAGCATCGGGTCGGGTTCTCGCGCTTCCGGTGTGAACTCGCCACGGTTGACGATGTCCCCACGGTAGGAAGGCAGTGTCACGCCATCACGAGTCTCGGTATCGGCCGAGCGAGGCTTGGCGTACTGCCCTCCCATGCGACCGACGCGGATGACGGGCTTTTTGAGCCCGTGGGTCAGCACGAGACTCATCTGCAACAAAATCTTGAGTCGCTTGGTGATCGTGCCGGACTCGCAATCGTCGAAACTTTCCGCGCAGTCACCCCCCTGCAGGAGGAACCGCTCTCCTCGCTGCGCCGCCGCGAGTTCCTCGCGCAAACGCTCGACTTCCCAGGAGACGACGATCGGGGGCAATCGAGAAAGCTTCGCCACGGCATCGGCGAGCGCGGCCGGATCGCGGTATGCCGGCTGCTGCTGGGCGGGTCGGGTTTGCCAGCTGGTAGGGTTCCAGGACTGGTGGTCTGGCGTTTTCATCGTGCGACGATTCTAGCGCGGGCACGCCCCAACCCGCGAAAAAAACGGGTTTTTACACCGATCGTGATCGCTCCGCGGCCTTGGCCTGCTGCCAAAGCTGCTCCCACGCTTCGAGATCAAGCTCGAGCAGCGGCGTCCCGGCGGCGGCGGCGAGACGCTCCATCTCCGCAAAGCGACGTTCGAATTTTTGATTCGATCCGCGCAACGCCGCTTCAGGATCGAGGCGCAGATGACGAGCCCAGTTGGCGATGACGAAGAGCAGATCGCCGAGCTCATCGTGCTGTCGATCGACGCCTTCATTCTCGGAGAGCGTCGCCTCGAACTCGGCGAGTTCCTCGTCGAGTTTCAGGCGCATGCCCGACGCATCAGGCCAATCGAAGTTGACCCGAGCAGCTCGCTTGCCGAGTTTGACCGCTCGAGTCAGCGCCGGTAGCGAACGCGCGACGCCGTCGAGCACGCCCCTTTCCCCCGACGCCGCGCGCTCCTCGGCCTTGAACGCCTCCCACGCGCGCGTCTGTTCGTCGGCGCTGAGACCTGCACGCTGAGTGAACACATGCGGATGCCGCCGAACCAGTTTGTCGGAGATGCCGCGAGCCACGTCGTCGAAGTTGAATAGTCCGCGCTCCTCGGCGATGCGCGCGAGGAACACCACTTGAAACAGCAGATCGCCAAGTTCGTCGCGGATTCGATCGCTGTCTGCGCTGCCGATGGCCTCGGCTACCTCGTAAGCCTCCTCGAGCGTGTGAGGAACGATGCTTTCAAACGTTTGCTCGCGATCCCAAGCGCAGCCTGAATTCGGATCGCGCAGCGCGCGCATGATCTCGAGCAGGCGATGGATGGACTGATCCATGCGGACTCAGGCGTCAGCCCGGCTCGCCACGAAGCGTGCGGTAAAGGGTCATGAGCATCCCTGCCGTGGCACCCCAGATCGTGTGATGGCCATAGGGAAAATCGATGAAGTGGACATCTTCACCCTCGAAGCGCCGCACCGCAGGAACGTGGTTTCGCTCATCGAGCACGAACGACAAGGGCATCTCGAACACCTCGACGACCTCGGTCGGATCCGGCGTGACCGTGAAATCGGGATGAACGAAACCCACCACCGGCGTGACCCGGTAACCGGTGATGACGAGGTGGTCCGGCAGATACCCCGCGACTTCGATTCGATCGGCACGAAGGCCGATTTCTTCTTGCGTCTCTCGCAGAGCCGCGCAGAGCGGATCGGCATCGGCGGCCTCGATACGGCCCCCGGGGAAACTGATCTGACCGGCGTGATGTTTGAGATCGGACGAACGCACCGTCAGCAAGATGCCAAGATCATCGCCTCGATCGACGAGCGGCACCAACACCGCCGCAGGGGTCGGATGTTCGGGAAAAAACTTGCGGAGGCGTCGCCTTCGCGACTCGGATACCTCACCGAGGCGCCAGTCATTGGCGGGCGCATGGCAGGGGCTCGCGAGCAACCGCGAGCGCAGGGTCGTCTTGAGGTCCGAAAAACGGGGGAAAACGGAGGCGGCGTCAGGCATGGGGTATGATCCGCATCCTAGCATTTTCAGCGTACCGAGCTCTGCATGGCTCTCGACCCACTCGACGCCCTTTCTCCGATCGACGGCCGCTACGTGAGCGGCGCGGACGCTCTGCGAGCCCACCTCTCAGAGTCAGCCCTGATCCGGGAGAGAATCCGCATCGAAGCCGAATGGCTACTGGCGCTCCACCGCGAGAAACCGTCGGATCTCGAGGCCGCGGCAGACCTTCCGGAAGGGGTGCTGGCCGCCGCACGCGAATTGGCCTCGAACCCCCCGAGCGATGCGGCTCAGGCCGTCAAAAAGATCGAGCAGCGCACCAACCACGACGTGAAAGCCGTCGAGTACTACGTGCGCGACCGACTCGCCGCCGCCGGAGCGTCCGCGGCCGCGTTGGAACTCGTGCATTTCGGCTGTACCTCCGAAGACATCAACAACCTCGCCTACGCCCGCATGCTGCAGTCCGCTCGGACCGCGCTGCTCGCGGAATGGTCTGCGGCGCTTGGCATGCTGCGGGGTTTGGCAGAACGTCACGCCGAACTGCCGATGCTCTCGCGTACGCACGGGCAGACCGCGAGCCCGACGACACTCGGCAAAGAATTTGCCAACGTGGTTGCGCGGCTCGATCGAGCCATCGACCGATGGCGCAAGGTCGTGATCCTCGGCAAATGGAATGGTGCAGTCGGCAACTTCAACGCCCACGTTGCCGCTCTGCCCAAGGCGGATTGGACAGGGATTTCCGGCCGATTCATCCGGTCTCTCGGACTCGAGGTCAATGCGCTCACCACGCAGATCGAACCCCATGACTGGATCGCCGAATATTGCGACGCCGTCGCTGCCGTCAATGTCATCGTCATCGACCTATGCCGCGACACGTGGGGATACATCAGCCTCGGTTACCTGAGGCAGCGCGCAGTCGCGGGCGAAGTCGGTTCCTCGACAATGCCCCACAAGGTCAATCCCATCGATTTCGAAAATGCAGAAGGCAATCTCGGCATCGCCAATGCATTGCTGCGTCATTTTTCCGAGAAGCTTCCGATCTCCCGTTGGCAACGCGATCTCACGGACTCGACGGTGCTGCGTAACATCGGCGTAGCGCTCGGGCATGTGCTCATCGCCTGGAAAGCGCTGCAGCGCGGTCTCGGCAAGATCGACGCTGACGCCTCGCGCATCAGCGCCGATCTGGAGCAGGCTTGGGAAGTGCTCGGCGAAGCGGTACAAACGTCGTTGCGTGCAGCCGGCGCCCCGAACGGCTACGAACTCCTCAAAGATTTTACGCGCGGGCGCAAGATCGACGGCGCAGCCTACGCGGAGTTCGTGTCCAAACTTCCCTTGTCGGCGAGCGAGAAAACCCGGCTCGCCGCATTGCGCCCCGAAGCATATGTCGGGCTAGCCGCCTCTCTCGCCGGCACCACCGGCGATAACCCGCACCATGACACTCGGCCTCGCGACTGAGTCGCGATCGCCCTCGTCCGCGACCAGGAACACGCGGTGATTGTCGTCGGACTCTCGGGTGGCGTCGATTCAGCCGTCGCCGCGCTACGCCTGCGACAACAGGGATACGAGATCGAAGGCCTCTTCATGGCCAACTGGGAGGAAGCCGACGCCTACTGCACGATCTCGGCCGATTACCAGGACGCGTTGGCGGTCTGCCGTGAACTCGGCATTCCCCTGCACCGGGTCGACTTTGCCGCCGAATACCGTCAGCGAGTGTTCGATTATTTTTTGACGGAATACCGGGCAGGTCGAACTCCGAATCCCGACGTGCTCTGCAATCGCGAGATCAAGTTTGGCGTTTGTCTCGAACATGTCCGCCGTCTCGGCGGGACACGTTTCGCGACAGGTCACTATGCGCGACGCATCGAAGGCGCGAGCGGCGTCGAACTCCACAAGGCCCTCGATGGCGCCAAAGATCAGTCCTACTTTCTCCACGCACTCGAGCGCTCTCAACTCGAAGCGGCGATGTTCCCCTTGGGCGAACTGACGAAGCCGGAGGTTCGCGCGCAGGCTCGCGCCGCGGGACTTCCCGTTCACGACAAACCCGACAGCACGGGAATCTGTTTCATCGGCGAGCGTCCGTTCCGCGAGTTTCTCAATCAATACATTGCCGACACCCCGGGCCCCGTACTCACCCCGGAAGGCGAACGACTCGGAACACATCACGGACTCGCCTTCTACACGCTGGGCCAGCGCGGCGGGCTCGAGATCGGCGGCCGAGCCGGGCACGCCGAAGCCGCGTGGTACGTCGCCAACAAAGACCTCGAAAGGAACGCCTTGATCGTGGTTCAGGGACACGACCACCCTTTGATATTGTCGAAAACCGTCACGACCGGGACAGTGCATTGGCTGATCGATACGCCGTCGCAACCCTTCGAGGCCAGCGTGAAGCTGCGTTACCGACAAGCGGATCAGCATTGCCGGGTTTTGCCCATGCAAGACGGAAGACTGCAGATCGAATGCCTAGAGCCACAGCGAGCCGTGACACCCGGCCAGTTCGCCGTTCTGTACTCCGATACGCGCTGCCTGGGCGGCGCCGTGATCGAATCTGCGGCGCCCTGACGCACGGCGCATCGTCACGGAGCAAAGCTCGACGCGGGCGGCTATAATTCGCGCCCGTTTTACAGCCTGTTCATGGTTTTCGGCCGGGGGTTCTCATGACCGACAGTTACAAGAGTCGCACCACGCTCAACGTGGGTTCGCAGTCCTACGATATCTGGAGCCTTGCGGCTCTGCCCAAAGAAAAGGTGTCTCGGCTGCCTTACTCGCTGAAGATCCTCCTCGAGAACCTGCTGCGCTTCGAGGACGGCGTCAACGTCACGCGAGGCGATATCGACGCGCTGCTCGACTGGAACGCTACCGCGACGCCCGATCACGAGATTTCCTTCACGCCTGCGCGCGTGATCATGCAGGACTTCACGGGAGTGCCTTGCGTCGTCGACCTCGCCGCCATGCGCGAGGCCATCAAGAAACTCGGCGGTGATCCGCAGCGCGTCAATCCGCTCGCGCCCGCCGAGCTCGTCATTGATCACTCGGTGCAGGTCGATCATTACGGCACCGACGACGCGCTCGCCAAAAACACCAAGATCGAATTCGAACGAAACGGAGAGCGCTATTCGTTCCTGCGTTGGGGACAAACCGCGTTCCGCAACTTCAAGGTGGTGCCGCCGAACACCGGCATCGTCCACCAAGTCAACCTCGAATACCTTGGGCGAGTCGTCTTCGAGAATGCTGACGGCGCTCGGCCGCAGGCCTATCCCGATACCCTGGTCGGCACCGACTCGCACACCACGATGATCAACGGTCTCGGCGTACTGGGCTGGGGCGTCGGCGGTATCGAGGCCGAAGCGGCGATGCTGGGTCAGCCCGTGACGATGCTCATCCCGCAAGTCGTGGGGTTCAAACTCACCGGTCAATTGCAGCCGGGCGCCACGGCGACAGACCTCGTGCTGACGGTCACCGAGATGCTCCGCAAGAAGGGCGTAGTCGAAAAATTCGTCGAATACTTTGGCGACGGCCTTGCCAACCTCCCGCTCGCCGATCGTGCCACCATCGCCAACATGGCGCCGGAATACGGCAGCACCTGCGGCATCTTCCCGATCGACGAAGAAACGCTGCGATATCTCGAGCTGTCGGGACGACCGAAGGCGCAAATCGAACTCGTCGAGGCTTACGCCAAGGCACAGGGCATGTGGCGCTACAACGGAGCGCCTCAAGCCGACTACACCGACGTCCTCGAACTCGACCTCAGCACGGTCGAACCCTCCCTCGCGGGTCCCAAGCGTCCGCAGGATCGCGTGCCGGTTCGAACACTCAAGCAGGTCTACCAAAAGACCCACGCCCAAATGGCCGAAGAGCGCGCCAAGAAGAACCCGTCCGCCTCGGGCGTTGGAACCGTCAACAACGGCGGCTCGTACGACGTTCGGGACGGCGCGGTGCTCATTGCAGCCATCACGAGCTGCACCAACACGTCCAACCCCTCGGTCATGCTCGGCGCCGCCCTGCTCGCACGCAATGCGGCTCAAAAAGGCCTCAAGGCCAAGCCCTGGGTCAAAACGAGCCTCTCGCCGGGCTCCAAGGTGGTCACCGATTACCTCACGAAGGCCCAACTGCTCGACGACTACGCCGCCGTCGGCTTCCACGTCACAGGCTATGGCTGCATGACCTGCATCGGCAACTCGGGCCCCTTGAAGCCCGAGATTTCCGCCGCCGTCAAATCGGGCGATGTCATCGCCACGTCGGTACTTTCGGGTAACCGAAACTTCGAAGGACGAGTGCATCCGGAAGTGAAGATGAATTTCCTCGCCTCCCCGCCGCTCGTGGTCGCCTACGCCCTCGCCGGCACGACGAACATCGATCTCAACACCGAACCGCTCGGCACCGGATCGGACGGCCAGCCGGTATTCCTCAAAGATATTTGGCCGAGCCCCAAAGAAGTCGCCGACACCGTACGCGCTTCGATCGATTCGAACATGTTCCGTGGAAGCTACGGTGACGTGTTCGCAGGCGATGCGAACTGGCAGGCGATCAAAGTCCCGGCGGGCAATCTCTATGCCTGGGACGACAAATCGACCTACGTCCGCAATCCGCCCTACTTCGATGGCATGGGCATGCAGCCGGAAGCGGTGAAGCCCATCCGCGGCGCTCGCGCGCTCGCGCTGCTCGGCGACTCGGTCACGACCGACCACATCTCACCCGCCGGCGATATCGCCAAGGGAAGCCCGGCTGCGAAATACCTCGAGTCACACGGCGTCCAAAAAGCCGACTTCAACTCCTACGGCGCACGCCGCGGCAATCACGAAGTCATGATGCGTGGCACCTTCGCCAACATCCGCCTGAGAAATTTGCTCGTTCCCGGAACCGAAGGCGGCGTCACGCTGCATATTCCCTCGGGCGAACAAATGTCGATCTATGACGCCTCGATGAAGTATCAAGCCGCCGGCACGCCACTCGTGGTGCTCGCGGGCAAGGAATACGGCACTGGCTCCTCTCGTGACTGGGCGGCCAAGGGCACCATGTTGCTCGGCGTCAAAGCGGTCATCGCGGAGAGCTTCGAGCGCATTCACCGCTCCAACCTCATCGGCATGGGCGTGCTCCCCTGCCAATTCACGAACGGCCAGAACGCCCAGAGCCTCGGTCTCACTGGCCTCGAACCCTTCGAGTTCGGCGATCTGCAAAACGCCGAGGCTCGTACTGTGTCGGTGACGGCGACGCCGAAGGACGGCGGCAAGCCGATCGTGTTCGAGGTACGAGTCCGCATCGACACGCCGAAGGAGCGCGATTACTACCGTCACGGTGGCATCCTGCAGTACGTCCTTCGTCAGCTCGCGCAGGGACGCGGCAAGTAACGCGGGAGGCTCGCGTGGACGATCTCGAACATCCACGCGAGCCCGCCCCCCGGCTCGTTTTCTTTGATCTCGACGGCACGATCTCCCGTCGAGATACGCTGTTCGGCTATGTGGCCGGCTTTGCGCGGCGACACCCCTTGCGTATGCCGCGATTCATGGCGGCGCTCCCCGCTCTGATCGGCTATGCGCTCGGTGTTCGCGATCGGGGCTACCTCAAAGGCGCCTTGCTGCACGCCGTGATGGGCGGTGCCCTTCGACGAGACGTGCAAGCCTGGACCGACGAGTACGTCCCGATGCTCATCGAGCGCGGCATTTTTGACGAGGCGCGGGCCGCCATCCGCAAACATCGCGATGCGGGCGATCATCTCGTTCTGATGACGGCGACGGTGGACCTCTACGTCCCGGAGCTGGCTCAGGCTCTGAGGTTCGACGCCTACCTGTGCAGCCACGTGACCTGGAGCGAAGACCGCCTCGAGGGCTGGCTTGCGAGCCCGAACATGCGCGACGAAGAGAAGGCCGCGGCGCTGCGACGGACGGTGGCGAAATTTCCGGGCAGGAGATTGGTGGGCTACGGCAACTCGACGCCCGACCTGCCGCACCTCAAGCTCGTCGACCAAGCCTATCTAGTCAACGCCAGCAAATCTTTGCGAAAAGCCGCCTCGGGACTTCCTGTAGAGTTCAAGTACTGGCTTTGACGATATTGGCTGTACGCCTCGGCTTTCAAGGAAGAAGTCATGAACCGGTATCACGACCCCTCGATTCAGCCATCCGAAATTCCCTCGGAATCCGAATACTTTGATCGGCGGCGCGTCTTGACTGCACTCGCCGCCTCGGCTGCCATGATCGGCGGCGGGATAGAGGCCTCCGCGCAAGCAGGCCGACCGGCAACGCCTTCTTTGCCGCCGCCGCGATACACCCGTAATCCCAAGTTCTCGACGAGCGAACCACCAAACTCCTGGGAAGACATCACGACCTACAACAATTTCTACGAGTTCGGCTTCGAAAAAGAAGACCCTTACGAGCGAGCACAGAACTTTCGCAGTCGCCCCTGGAGCGTCGAGATCGATGGAGAAGCGGAGATTCGAGGGCGGTTCACCCTCGAAGACATTTTGAAGCCGCATGCCCTCGAGGAGCGCATCTATCGCTTCCGCTGCGTCGAAGCCTGGTCACGCATCGTCCCGTGGATGGGTTTCCCGCTCGCAGATCTCATTCGTCGATTCAAACCGACCTCGCGTGCGAAGTTCGTCGAGTTCACCACCCTCCTCGACCCCAAACAAATGCCGGGTCAGCGAACGGGCGTACTCGATTGGCCCTATCGCGAGGGTCTGCGGATCGACGAAGCGATGAATCCGCTGACCTTGCTCGTCGTCGGCGTCTACGGAAAATGGTTACCCAACCAGAACGGCGCTCCGCTCCGACTGATCGTTCCGTGGAAATACGGCTTCAAGAGTATCAAGTCGATCGTTCGCATCCGGCTCACGGAGCGCCAGCCCGCAACCAGTTGGAACCTCTCCGCGCCCGACGAATACGGATTTTTCGCCAACGTGAATCCTGCCGTAGACCACCCGCGTTGGAGTCAGGCCAAGGAGCGCCGAATCGGTGGAAACTTCCTCGCCTCCCGAATCGACACCCTGCCGTTCAACGGGTATGCCGCAGAGGTCGCCTCGCTCTATCGGGGCATGGACTTGAGGCCCTTTTACTAGCCAATGTCTGCGCGCAACCTCACGGCACGCCCGACGGCGGAACGCGTGCTCAAGGCTCTGGTCTTCCTCGGGGCGTCGATTCCTGTCGTGCTGCTCATCGCGGGTGCAGCCGGCGTCGCAGGGCAGTCGCTCGGCCCCAACCCGATCCGCGAGATGCTGCATGTCACCGGCAAGACCTCGCTGAATTTGCTGATGATCACGCTCATGGTGACCCCGGTGCGACAGGCCACGGGTTGGATGGCGGTACACGCCGTTCGCCGCGCGCTCGGTCTTTTTGCATTCACCTACGCGCTACTTCATTTTTCGATCTACGCCGTTCTCGAACTCGATCTCGATTTCAGCGACCTCGGACGCGAGATCGCGCGCCGTCCGTTCATCATCGTCGGAATGGTCGCGCTACTCGCGCTCATTCCACTCGCCGCCACCTCGACGAACCGGATGATGCGCAAGCTGGGCCGTCGTTGGCAGACCTTGCATCAACTCATCTACCCCATCGCCATCCTGGGGGTGTGGCACTACTACTGGCAGGTCAAGGCGGACATCCGCGAACCGCTGATATACGCCGGACTACTGACGGCGCTCCTGGGGTATCGGCTCTGGCTCAGGCGCCGACGTCGCTCGCAGTGAGTCTCAAGTAAAAACCCAACTCGGCACACGCTTCCACCCCTCGGTGAGTTCGCGATCGAGACGGCGCCAGTCGGGACAGTGTTCGGCGACCGCCGCCCAATACGCAGCAGAATGATTCATGTGACGCGTGTGCACCAACTCATGCACGAGCAGATATTCGAGTACGGCCGGGTCTTGGAATACCGCGCACACGTTGAGACTGATCACGCCACGACTCGAACACGATCCCCAACGCGTCCGCTGCCGACGCAATTGCAAACTGCGATATCGAAAATCGCCTCGTAACGCCGCCGCTCGCAATCGCGCTTCGAGCGCGATCCGCGCGTGTTCCGTGAGCCATGAGAGCAACGCCCGCCTCGCCGACGCCGGCGTCGCGCCGTCCCACGCCCCTCGCAGTGACAACAGGCTGCCGCGCACCTCGGCTCGCAATCGCCCTCGCCCTCCAGCCAGATGAACTCGATACCGCTCTCCAAGAGCCGATAGCGTGACCTCGGTGGGCGGAAACGGCTCGCGCTCCACTCGAGCAGGACGTGCGGTCAGTTTCTGATCGACCCAGTCGCGGTGCCGCGCAACGAAAGCCTCGACTGTCGACATCGTCACCCCACGGGGAACGACGACCTCGACCCGTCCATCGAGATGAACGCGCAGCGCCAACCGACGCGCCCGCACGCTCCGGCGCAGGGTGAGCTGGAGACGGGAAGAACCCCGACCCTCGTCATCGAGGGGTAATGCGATCTGGTCGAGCACCGAATGATGATGCCATGCCGATCCGCCGTAGGTTGGAGTACGATTCGCGCCCCATGGCGAGATACTTCAAAAGCGACAATACGGCTCCGGCGGCCCCCGAAATACTCGAAGCCATCGCTGCAGCCAATCACGGTTACGCCCGCGGCTACGGCGACGATGAATGGTCAGCGCGTCTCGAGAAACGGTTCTCGACGGTTTTCGAAAAGCCGCTCCGCGTGTTCCCCGTCGCCACCGGCACTGCGGCGAATACCTTGGCGCTCGCCACGCTGGTTCCGCCGTATGGCGCCATCCTCACCCACGAGGAAGGTCATATCGTGCGAGATGAATGCGGCGCACCCGAGTTCATGACCGGGGGCGCGCGGCTGATCCTGATGCAAGGCGCGGACGCCAAGGTCACCCCCCACGCGATCGATAACGCGATTGCGGCAAACCCCACATCCGTTCACACCGTCCAGCCGAGAGCGTTGTCGATCACGCAAGCAACGGAACTCGGTACGGTGTACACCCCGGCGGAAGTTCAAAGATTATCGACGCTCGCCCACGCACGAGGGCTCATCGTGCACATGGACGGAGCTCGTTTTGCCAACGCAGTCGCCTCGCTCGGCTGCACACCGGCGGATATCACTTGGCGTGCCGGGGTCGACGTCCTGTCGTTCGGGGCTACCAAGAACGGCGCTCTGACGGCGGAAGCCGTCGTATTCTTTGATCCTGACCGGGTTGCCGACTTCGAGTTCCGACGCAAGCGCGCGGGCCACTTGCTCTCCAAGATGCGCTTCGTTTCTGCGCAACTCCTGGCCTACCTCGATGACAATCTTTGGCTGCGTCTCGCCTCGCGCTCGAACGCCCTCGCAAAACGACTGGGTGAAGCGGCCGGAGCGGCTTTGGTGCATCCGGTCGACGCCAACGAGGTGTTCGTACGCATCGGGGAGCGCGGTGCCGCGATGTTGCGTGAACGAGGGTTCGAGTTCTACGACTGGGGCGCAGTGGGCTCTGGCGAGGCGCGTCTCGTCGTATCCTGGGATCAACCCGAAGAGGACGTCGCGGCCCTGTGTGCCGCGCTCATCGACCTGCAACGCAAGGGCTGAAAGCGATGAGCCTCGAGCTGATCGACATCGGCATAAACCTGACCCACGACAGCTACGACTCCGATCGCGAACAGGTTCTGCGTCGAGCGTTGGAGGCTGGGGTCGTCCAGTTCGTCGTGACTGGCGCCTCGCTGGAAGGCAGTCAAGACGCTCTTGATCTCAGTCGAGCAGCGCCTCGCGTCTTGCGTTCCACCGCAGGCTGTCATCCGCACCATGCCGTCGATCTGGACGATGCCGCCTTCGAGGCGCTATCGATGTTGGCTGAGGATCCCTTGGTCGCCGCCGTAGGCGAAACCGGCCTCGACTATCACCGAAACTTCTCTGCGCCTCGCGAACAGCGGCTCGCGTTCGAGCGTCAACTTGGGCTTGCGATCCGTCTTCAGAAACCGCTCTTCCTGCACGAGCGCGATGCCCACCAGGATTTCCTCGCCATTCTGCGCGCGCATCAAAAAGAGCTTCCTCCGGCGGTCCTGCATTGTTTTACGGGTAACGGCGAGGCGCTCGAGGCTTGTCTGGATTTCGGTCTCCATATCGGCATCACAGGGTGGATCTGCGATGAGCGTCGCGGCCTGCACCTGCGCGATCTGGTTCGGAAAATCCCGATCAACCGATTGATGGTGGAAACCGACGGTCCGTATCTTTTGCCTCGAGACCTCGTACCGAAGCCCGAGTCGCGCCGCAATGAGCCGATGTACCTGAGGCACATCGCCGAAGTCATCGCCCGAGCTCGCGGTGAAACGATCGAAGAATTGGCCGCGCATACCACCGCGACGGCGAGGCGATTCTTCGATTTGCCGCCGCTCGCCTAGCCCTCAACCACGACCCACGAATTCGCTCGGCGACAAAGATTCTTTCAGCCGCTGCCAGTCCGATTTCCAGACCTCGACCAGCTGCTCGGCCTGCGTGCGATCACCGAGCGGAAACTCCGCCTCGAGAGACTCCTCGCGCAACGTGAGGCGAGGCAAACCTTTGGGGAAGGATGAGCCACCCCCGAACATCACTCTCCCCTCGATCGGCAGGTCTCCTACGATGGCGCGCAGTGCCGCAATACGGTCGTACAAGGGGCCCTGCGGATTGGGGAAAGTCTGTCGTCGACCTTGGTGCATGACCGTCCACTCGACCATGGGGTCGGACCCGAAGACGTTCCCCACGACCTCGCGTACATCGAGCAGCAAGACCCCGCGCACCGTCAGCAACACGTAGTCGATATGCAGCATCCCGCCGCTCGCATCGGGAACAGAGACGTTACGTAGACGATCGACCGACACGGCCTCGATACGTCGTTTTCGACGCAGCTGCTCGCGACGGCGAACGTACCACCGCCAAGAAAGCGTGACGAGAACACCTATCAGAATGCCGAGCAACACCGCACCGGCGACGAGTCCCCATTGTTCAGGTCTAAGATTCACCATCGTTTTTATTTTAATTCAGTTCGGAGGGACTCGAGTGACGCATCGATCTCTTCGAAGACCGAAGGTCGATCGAACAATCGCGCCAAAGTTTCCGGGACCGGTACTCGGCTCCCGATCAAGGGCTCGACCACTTCAGGAAACTTCGCCGGCGACGCCGTCGAGACCACGCACCAGGCCTCGGAACAACGAAGCTCCGCGGGCATCGTCGCCCAAACTTCCGCCGCGACGGCCGTATGCGGGCACCAGATTTCTCCAAAGCGCGCACGGTCCTCTCGAATACGGCTGCGAATTGCCGGGTCATCGACGCCTAGCGCACTCACGGCGCCGCGCAACGACTCGAGATCCGGGAACAAATCCCGGATGCGCTCCATGTTGGACGGGTTACCGACGTCCATGGCCGAGGCAAGCGTCGCCACACTCGAGCGAGGCCGCCACTCTCCCGTGGACAGAAAATCCGGGACTGTCCGATTGGCGTTGTGCGCCAGCACGACGCGCCCGATAGGCAAGCCCATCCGCTTTGCCCACAGACACGCGACCGCGTTGCCGAGATTCCCGCTAGGGATGATGAAGGAGAGCGAACCGCCTCGTTGCCGGCGCCACGCAAGACTCGTGGCGGCGTAGTACACCGCTTGCGGCAACAACCGACCCAAGTTGATGCTGTTTGCCGACGAGAGCTGCTGATGTGGGCGAAGCGAGGCATCACCGAACGCCTCTTTGACCATGCGCTGACAGTCGTCGAAGTTGCCGCGCACGGCGAACGCCCGAACGTTGCCACCCCAGCAGGTCAGTTGATGTTGCTGTGTCGGCGAAACCAAGCCCTTCGGAAAGAGGACGGTGACCAACATTCCCGCTCTGCCGTGGAAGGCCGCGGCAACCGCACCGCCCGTATCACCGGATGTCGCCACCAGAATATTGACCGGCGCAGCATCGGATTTTCGAATTCTTTGAAAACATGCCGAGAGAAATCGCGCACCGAAATCCTTGAATGCGGCAGTCGGGCCATGCGAGAGCTCGAGAACGGTCAGGATCTCGCCATCGGTCGTACCGAGCACCGACCGAAGCAGCGCTGGAAAATCGAAGGCCTCACGGACGATTTCCCAGAGCTTCGGCGCAAGAGGATCCCCTGCAACGAAGGGCGCGAGCAGCCGCTCAGCAACCTCCGGGAGCGTCTCTGCACCGTCGAAATCCGAAAAAGCGAATTGCGGCCAGGACTCGGGGACATACAAACCGCCGTCCGCCGCGAGTCCGCGCCACAGCGCTTCGGAAAACCCGAGCCGCTCGTCACCACCTCGAGTGCTGCGAAACCTCACCGGAGCTCCGCTCAAGCGACGACACGGGCGCCGTCGGATTCGACGGGAACGACCCAGTGATCCGTCGCGACGCCGTTGCGCGCGAACTCGGCGACCATCCGCTCGCGAACCGCCTGGGCGTCATTCGCGAGCGCCCACGCGAACATCGTCGGACCCGCGCCGGAAATTGAACAGCCGAGCGCACCAGCAGCCAGCGCGGCCGCGCGAACCGCCGAAAAACCCGGGATCAACTGCCGACGCTGCGGCTCGATGACGACGTCATTGAGACCCTCGCGAATGAGCTCGAGATCGTTGGTATAACAGCCGGAGATGAAGCCTGCGAGATTGGCGGTTTGCCAAACGAAATCCGCCATCGCGACATCGCGCTTGAGAATCGCCCTCGCCTGCCGTGTCGAGAGAAACATGTGCGGATGCGCGATCACCGCCGTGATACCCGGCGGAATCGGAATGCGTTTGACCCTGGGGTTGTCGATACCAACCGTCAATACGAGACCCCCGAAAAGAGAGGGCGCGATATTGTCGACGTGCAGCGAACCGCTCGCGACCGCCTCGCCCTGCATCGCAAACTTCAAGAGCGCGAGCCGATCGAACGGCTCATCGAGCAGCGCATTTGCGGCGATCACGGCGCCGACTGCGGACGCGGCCGATCCACCGAGACCCGAGCCGAGAGGAATTCCCTTCTCGATATGCATCTCGAAGCCGAAAGCCGGCTTGGCCGCGATGTTGAGTGCGATCAGTGCACGCCCAGCCGTATTTTTCTCGGGCTCGAGCGGCAAGTCCGTCGCAACGCCAGAACAACCCGAGATACGGATCCCCGGTTTTTCGCTTCGCGACACCGTGATGCGATCACCCAAGGCATCGACGGCGAACCCCAGGATGTCGAAGCCGATGCCGACATTACCCACCGACGCCGGCGCAAAGGCCGTCGCCCGGGTCAGCCCCTTTGGCTGCGAAGTCCCCGTCACAGCCGCGCCCCGAGATAGGCCGACAAACGCAACAAGTCGGCAAAGATTCCGCCTGCGGTCACCTCGGGCCCTGCCCCCGGCCCCTGAACGATGAGCGGATTCGAGTTGTACCGGGCTGTGGCGAAACGAACGACGTTATCGGTAAGCGCGATGTTCGCGAAGGCATGCCTCGCCTCGAGCTCGACGACGCCGACGGTGGCGTCTCCGGCGGCCGTCAATCGACCGACGTAACGCAGCACCTTGCCGCGCGCGCGAGCCGATTCGAAGCGCGCCTTCATGGCCGGATCGTGCTGAGGTAAGCGCGCGAGAAACTCGTCGATGGAGCCCTGCTCGAGACCCGCCGGAACGAGGCTCTCGACTTTAACGTCGGACATCTCGAGCGTCAGGCCCATCTCGCGCCCGAGAATGATGAGTTTGCGCGCGACATCCATGCCGGAGAGATCATCACGAGGATCCGGCTCGGTGTAGCCGCGTTGCTTCGCATCGATCACGATTTCACTGAACTCGCGCGAGCCATCGTAAACATTGAAGAGATACGCGAGCGTGCCCGAGAAAATGCCCTCGATGCTCGTCACGTCATCACCCGTTTCGCGTAGATCACGAAGCGTCTGGATCACGGGGAGCCCGGCACCGACCGTCGCCTCGTAAAGATAGTGGGTACCGCCCACTCTTCGCGCCTCGCGCAGGGTCCGATAGAACTCCATCGGTGCACTGTTCGCTTTTTTGTTGGGCGTGACGATATGGATGCCCGAGGCGAGCCACTTCGGATAATGCTGTGCGACCTCACCGCTTGCCGTGCAATCGATGATCACGCGATTCGGCAAATAGTCGACACCCACATGCGCGGCGAACACGTCGAGATCGGGCGCGGCAACCGAGGCGGACAACTCGCTTTGCCACCGACCGAGCGGCACACCCATGTCCGACAACAGCATGCGTTTGGATGACAAGAGTCCGCGAATGCGCAGATCGAGCTTGAAGTCGCGACGCAATCGCTCGCTTTGCGAAGCCAGCTGCTCGAGCAGCACGCGCCCGACGGTTCCCGGCCCGATCACACCCACCGAAACGGTATGCGCCGAGAGGTAAAAGCTCGAATGCACGGTACGCAGCGCGCGGGTCGCCGCTTTCGCAGGAACCACGACCGAGATGTTGCGCTCCGAGGCGCCCTGGGCGATCGCGCGAACGTTGACGCCCGCTGCGCCCAGCGCACCGAATACCTTGGCCGATATTCCGGGGATACCCGCCATGCCATCGCCCACCACGGCAAGGATCGCAAGCTCGCGATCCACTTCCACGGATTGGATCTGCCCATCATCGAGCTCTCTTGCAAACGCAGAGCGAACGGTCTCGACAGCGCGATCCGCTTGATCACGCGGCACGGCACAGCAGATCGAATGCTCGGAGCTGCCCTGAGAAATGAGCACCACGGAGATGCCCTCCTCGCGCAACGCCCCGAAGAGCCGCGAGGCCGTACCGGGCACGCCGATCATGCCGGCGCCCTCGAGATTGAGCAGCGCGATGTTCTCGATCGTGGTGATGCCCTTGACGGCGAGCGCCGACTGCGGCCGCGCGCAAATCAGCGTGGCAGGATGCCGAGGCGCAAAGGTGTTTCGGATCCAGATGGGAATCTCGCGACCGATCGCCGGGGCCATGGTCTGCGGATGGATGACCTTCGCTCCGAAGTACGCCAACTCCATCGCTTCGTTGTACGACAACGAGTCGATCACTTGCGCATCGGGCACCCGACGCGGGTCGGCGGACAGGACACCGTCGACATCGGTCCAGATATGGATCTCCGATGCATCGAGCAGCGAACCGAATATCGATGCCGAAAAATCACTGCCATTGCGACCGAGCGTCGTCTGTATGCCGCTCACGTCCGTGGCGATGAACCCCGTGATCACGAGCGTACCGACAAAATCGCCGGCGACCTGAGTCGCAAGACGACGTCGCGACTCCTCCCATTCGACGCGCGGACCCAAAGGCCCCCACTCGACGACGACAACCTCACGCGCGTCGAGCCAACGAACGGCACCCGCACGATGTGCTGCTGTCTCGCGCCGACTCTCGTAGAAATCGCGGAAGAGACGTGTGGACCAGATCTCGCCATAGCCGGAGATCAGATCGGTGATGTGACGACCGGCAGATCGCGTGAGACGCACCGCCTGAAGGATGCCCTCGATGTCGTGTCGATCGCGATCGAAAACTTCCAGGTAACGCGCCGCGGCATCCGCAGAGAGCAACTCAGCGGCGATACCGGCATGACGGTCGCGTAGCGCATCGAGGCCCGATTGGAGCCCGAGATCTCGACGCTCGGCTTGGGACACGAGCGTCAGCAATGCGTCGGTGACCCCCTTGCATGCCGACAGCACCACCCCGAGACGGTCCGTCGGTTGCTCATCGAGGATGGCCGCGACGCGGCGAAAGCAATCCGAGTCGGCGACGCTGGAGCCGCCAAATTTGTGTACCGACCAAGGGGAACCCGACATGGGTGTCAATCCGTGCTGACTAAACGGGTAACTCTATCGGCGCCCACCCTTCGAACGCAAGGAAGGCCAAATGGGCTCGACGCTCCCCTAAACTGCCGCCTCCATGAGCCTTGTCTCCGACCCCCTCTCGATCGCACTACTCGCCGCGTTGCTTGCCGTGACCGGCCTGGTTGCGGGTCTGATCGCAGGACTCCTCGGCGTTGGAGGCGGCATCGTGCTCGTCCCGGTGCTCGATTACGCCCTCCGGTTTGCGGGATTTCCGGAAGAATGGTGCATGCACGTCGCAGTCGCGACGTCACTCGCCACCATCATCCCCACCGCCATCTCCTCGTCCCGTGCGCATCACCTGCGCGGCGGTATCGACTGGGTGATCGTCAAATCCTGGGCGCCCGGGATGATCCTCGGCGGACTCGCAGGCAGCCTGCTCGCGGCGCGCGCGAGCGACGCCGTGTTGACCGGGGTGTTCGGGTTTGTCGCTGCACTCGTCGCCACGAAAATGTTCCTTCCCCTCGACCACATTCGACTTGCCGAGCACACGCCGCGCGGATTGCCGGGCAATCTTCTATCCGCGTCGATCGGCGGCGTGTCGTCGATGATGGGTATCGGTGGCGGAACACTCTCGGTCCCGGCCATGACCCTCACGGGCGGACCGATTCACACTGCCGTGGGTACGGCGGCATTCTTTGGTCTGCTGCTCGCAGTTCCCGGAACGATCGGCTACTTGTTCGCGACGCCCGATGCGTCTCTGCCGGGCTTGACGGTCGGACTGGTGAGTTTCGCAGCGCTTGCCGTGATCGCGCCGATGTCGATGCTGACCGCTCCGTTCGGTGCACGGCTCGCGCACACGCTCGAGCGCCGAACGTTGTCGCGAATCTTTGGTGCATTTCTCTGTATCGTTGCCGTTCGCATGCTGATCAGGACGTTTTCATGAACGTAGCCGGCCCTTATTTTGAGGACTTCCATCGCGGCCTCGAATTCGACGCACCAGCCGTAACGCTGACGGCAGGTCATGCCGCCCTGCATCAAGCGCTGTTTGGCGACCGCCTGCGCCTGCCGCTCGATCACGCCACCTCTGCGCGCATCACGGGCTCCTCGACGCCACTCTGCCATCCGCTGCTCGCGATCAATATCGCAATCGGGCAATCTACTTGGGCTTCGCAGCGCGTCAAAGCCAATCTTTTCTACCGCGGTCTGGTGCTGCGTCGGCCGGTATTCCTGGGCGACACGCTCTACACCCGTACCCGCGTCGTCGGCCTTCGACAAAACAAGGCTCAAGCCGATCGCGCCGCGACCGGCATCGTCGCGCTCGAAATGACGACCACCAACCAGCACGGTGAAACCGTGTTGCATTTCTGGCGCTGCCCCATGATTCCCTGTCGCGATCCGCAGGCTCGAACGAGCCACCTCGATGATCTCGAGGCGATCGGTACTTCGGTGACCTTCGACGACGTGCTTGCCGCCGCGCCATCCCATTGGGATCCGACGCCCGCCTCCGCATGGCTCGGAACGCGCGCATCGAGCATTACGCCTGGCCAGCGATTCGTCATCGACGCGCGCGACACCATCACCTCGGCCCCGGAGCTCGTACGCCTCTCGCTCAACATGGCGATGGCCCATACCGACTCGAAGCTCTCTTATCTTGGCGAACGCCTCGTCTTCGGTGGTCACACTATCTTCATGGGATTTGCCCAGCTCACGCGGGGGTTACCCAACTTGCTTACCGTGTTGGCCTGGGAGAGTTGCGACCACGTCGCGCCGGTCCTCGAGGGTGATCGACTTCGCACCGAATTCACGGTGACCGACATCAAACCGCTCGGCACGCCGGGCCTGTCCGCGCTTCGAATCGAAGCCGACTGCTTTGCAGCACGAGGCGACCCGGAAGAAGAGGCACGTGTACTCGACTGGAAATTTTGGGCGCTCGGAATCTGAACGCGCTGGCGTCTGCGCCTTTCTATCGATCGGCTCGACTACTTTACCGACTTGTCCTGAAGCGCATCGACCTCCTGCTGCAAGATCCGCAACAGTCGCGCGATGTATTCGATCTGCCACCGCCCGCGCTCTTCGGCTGCCATCGCATCGGGGCGGTAAGCATCGATTTGCGCGCGATCGAGCAATTGCCGCTCGGCGAGCAAACGTTCCACCGTATCGAGACGCTCTCGGGTGACGGCAAGCTCTCCGGCCATCGCCCAGACGATGGCGAGCAATCGATCGACGTCGTGATCACCAAAGAAATGGGGCCGCTTGCCGCTCGCCGCAGCGTTGATCAGCTTTTGCAGCTCCAGATCGTTCATGCGTCGTACCCGCAGGCGTACCACATGCCTCCACGGCCGTAGTCCTCGACTTCGGCAGACACTTTCGGCATTTCGTCTTCGACGAGGGCATGGATCTCCGTCTCGAAGATCTTCTCCGTCGCAATCCCGAGCTCTGTCATGAGCTCGGGTAATCGAGTGTCGTGCAGAGCGCTCCAGAAAGGCTCGTTGTTGTACTGGCAGTCCCAATCACGAAGGAATTGCTCGAACGCCCCCATCCCGCGATAGGGAGGCTGCTCGAGATGCACCTGCAGACCGCCCGGCGCAAGCAAACGTTTCGATTCACTCAAGATGTTGCGAAGTGCCGAGTGCGAGGTTTCGTGCAAAAACATCGTGCTGTAGATGAAGTCGAACTCACCGTCTTCGAAAGGCAACGACTCGGCGTTCGCCTGCTGAAAAGTGACGTTCTTGATTCCCATGCCGACCGCGCGCGCGTGTCCGTAGCGCAACATGGGCGCCGCCAGATCGACGGCGATGATCTCTGCCTTCGGGAATGCCCGGGCGATCGGCAGTGCGTTATGACCTAGCCCTGCGCCGAGATCGAGAATTCGGCGTGGCGTCCAACCCGGACGTCGATGTTTGAGCCACTCCGCGGTTCCGCGTCCTGCACCATCGAGGTACCGGCCAAAAAGCCCTGTCGTGGTCGCGAACATCCCCGCGTCGTAGTTGGCGGCGGCGGCGACATCACCCTCGATGTATTCGGCGTAATAGCTGCCCGGCATGCAGTGATTGTCGAGCTCGCTTTGATAGCGCGGTGCCGATACCGAAGGATCGAGTCGCAGCGAGTCCGGCTGCGAGGCGTTGAGTGACTGCGCACGATCGCGCAGCGCCTGCATCTGGCGCAGCACGAGTGCTCGCCCGGCTTGCTGTCGCATTTCCATACCGGTGCGGCGCAGAGAACTCCACATTCGGTAATAAGGGTCCTCACGCATCGCCTCACGGATTTCGCGCCGGGTTTCCGGAGGTGTCCCGTGACGCGCCGCCCACTGCGGTGCCGCACGCTCTTTGAAGACCACGGAATTACCACCCACGACGACGCCGGCCATGAACTTGTTGAAGTTCGCGAGGAAGTTGAATCGCGCGATGTCGTCATGCGAGGCCACAGGCGACATCGCGTGCTGCCCTGCGTCGGTCCAGGGCGGCGCACATCCGGGCCGTGTGGCGTCTGTCATGGTCAAAATTGTAGCATCGGGTCTCACATGAACCCGCTCAACGACATCACTCACCGCCTCGTGGAACGATCGGTCTCGACGCGTTTCTCGAACCTCTCTCCCAAAGCCGTCGAATCCGCCAAGACCTTCATACTCGACTCCATCGGCGTCGGTCTTTCGGGGTCTCGCGTTCCGCTCGTCGAAGATCTCGAAGCGATCGCCGAGCACTGGGGCTCAGGCACGGCGGCCCGAATTTGGGGCTCGGGGCGGCGCGTTCCGGCGAGCACGGCCGCGTTCATCAACAGTTATCAAATCCATAATCAGGAATGGGATTGTTTGCACGAGGCAGCCTTGGTTCATCCGATGGCCGTGATCCTCGGCTCCCTCGTCGCCTGGTGTGACGCACGCGGCAGCGTTCGCGGCACACAACTCATCGAAGGCTGCTCCGTCGCCGTCGATACCGCCACGGTGATCGGACGCTCCGCCAAAAACAAACTTCGATTTTTCAGACCGGCGATGTGCGGGGCCCTGGGTGCGACGGCGGGCATCGCCCGCATCGAAGGCCTCGATGCCGCAACGACGCGCAGTGCACTCGGTCTTGCCTACAGCCAACTTTCCGGAACCATGCAGGCCCACGTCGAGGGATCGCCCATGCTGCCGATGCAGATCGGTTTCAATGCGCGCATCGCACTCGACGCCATCGGCATGGCCCGGCGTGGTCTTCGCGGACCCATGAATTTCCTTGAGGGCCCTTTCGGATACTTCACGCTCATCGATCCCGAATGGGATCCGGGGGCGTTCGACGATTTCGACTCGCGCGAAGCGATCACGGAGCTTTCGCACAAACCGTTTCCGAGTGGGCGTGCGACGCATGGCGGAGTCGATGGTGTGCTCACCTTGCGCGAGCGACACAGATTCAGTCTGGAGATGATCCGTGAGATTCGCGTTCTCGCGCCACCGCTCATCATCCAACTGGTCGATCGCCCGCCCTCACCGACGATGGCCCCGTCCTACGCCAGACTCTGTCTTCCCTACGTCGCGGCGACGGCTTTGTTGAACGGGGACGTCCAAGTCACCGATTTCGATCCCGCCGCGCTCGCGGATCCTGCGCGGCACGCACTGGCGGCGCGCATTCGCATCGTGAAAGACGGCAACCCTGCAGTGAATGTGCTCGCGCCGCAGCGCGTCGAAATCAGCCTTCTTGACGGCTCCGAACTCGCCCTCGACTTGCCCGCAGTACTCGGCGCACCGGCGAGACCCCTCGGACGCGAGCGGCACCTCGCGAAGTTCCGCCGCGCGGCCTCCTCCGGCCTGCGGCCGATGAGCGAGAGGAACGTGGAACGACTCATCGACCTCGTCGATCATCTGGAGCGACTCGACGACGTCCGGACGCTCGTCGATGCGCTTCAATTCGACGCAGGGACGACATGAGCTTTCCGCACTATTTCGAATCGTTCGACTACGCGCAAATGCTGCGCGACTTTCCGATAGGCGACGCCTTCACCCAAGATTTCGCCCGTCGGTCTCGGGCTGACATCCGCGCCCATCAGGATCGCTTGTTTCGGCGCTGCGTGGCCCGGGCGTGGGAAATTCCGTTCTACCAAAGGCTATGGAACCGTCACGGCATCAACCGCGACGATGTAAACGGTCTCGACGACATCGGTCGACTACCCATCTTCGACAAAAGCGATCTCATGAAAAGTCTGGCGGACCATCCGCCTTATGGCGACTACCATGGGTTCGACAAATGGCCGCTCGCGGAGCGGCCGATCACCGTTCTGCACACGACGAGCGGTACCACCGGCCGCCCCCAAGTCGTGCTCTTCAGCCCTAAATCGCGCGAGGTTCAGGCCCTGCTCGTCGCGCGCATCTGGCGCATGCAGGGGCTGCGACCCGATGACGTCATCCACTCGGTATATGGGCACGGCATGATCAACGGTGGACATTTCGTTCGCGAAGCCGCCCTGCACTACACGAACTGTCTTTTCCTTTCGGCGGGCACGGGCAAAGAAACACGCTCCGTGGCGCAGATCGAGCTGATGCGCGACATGCGCGTCACCGTGATCGTCGGCTTCGTCGACTACATCCGCCAGCTTGCCGAAACCGCGCGCGGGATGGGGCTGGAACCCGGTCGCGATCTACCCGTTCGAGCGATTTTCGGTCATGTGGGCCGGGAATCCCGAGCGGCGCTCTCCAATGCGTGGGGCGGCGCGAAAATCTTTGATTGGTATGGCGTGGCCGATACCGGTCCTATCGCTGCCGAGGGTCCCGATCGTGACGGCATGTACGTCATGGAAGACGCGCAGTACCTCGAGCTCGTCGATGACACGAGTGGTACGGTGCTCGTAGACGACACACCGGGCGACATGGTCGTCACGTCGCTCTATCGCGACGACGTCTATCCGTTGATTCGATTCAACACCCACGACTTGTCTGCCTGGCGTCTCGATGCACCGAACTCGGGAATGACCCTGAAGCGCACGGTCGGCGTTCTCGGTCGCAGTGACAACATGGTCAAATTACGTGGCATCAACGTGTATCCGCTTGCGCTCGCGGCCATCCTCAACGAGCGCCCCGAGTTCGCGGGCGAATACCTCTGTCGAGCAACGCGCGACGCCTCTGGTCGTGACGAATTGACCGTCATCATCGAGACTCGCGCCCACGCGACGCTGCCGAACCCCGCGCTCGAGCGGCACTTCGCCGATCTGCTCGCCCAGCGTATCGGCGTCGAGTTGCAGGTGGAGCTCGTGACCAGCGGAAGCACGGCGTCGCTCACGCAAATCGAAAGTCGACAAAAACCCATTCGCCTGATCGACGAACGACCAAAGATCGGCGCATGAGACAGTCCTGCGCCCTGACGCTCGAGCGCTCGCTCGAGAGGATCCGCGAAGACGAAGCGCTCAACGTCTGGTCGTATTTGGCCGTCGACGAGGCGCGAGAGGCCGCCATCACGAGCGACGCTCGGCTCGCCTCGGGCGCTCCGCGCAGTGCGCTCGAAGGCCGTCTCGTGGCGCTCAAAGGAAACATCGCCGTCCGCGGCTGGCCCTTCGAGGGAGGACTGCTCAGTCGACGGGGCGTCGTCGCCGAACAGGACGCCATGCTCGTTCGTCGCTTGCGAGATGCGGGTGCCGTTCTCGTCGGCCAAACACGCATGGACGCCGGGGCGCTGGGCGCAGAGGGACGATCGATCGACGGTCCGATTCGTAACCCGCATCGACCGACCCATTCGGTGGGCGGGTCGAGCGGCGGATCAGCCGCTGCGCTGGCTGCCGGTCATGTCGATCTCGCCGTCGGGACGGATACGATCGGCTCAGTGCGAATCCCGGCCTCGTACTGCGGAATCGCAAGCCTCAAACCCTCGCCGGACCGTATCTCACTCGACGGCGTGCTCCCGGTACATCCCGAGTTTGATCACGCGGGTCCGATGACCTCTCGCTCGAACCTCCTTCGCCCCCTGCTCTGCGTGCTCTCCGGGCTCCCTCATTCGATATCGGCTCCCACGGGGACGAGCGTCGATCAGATCCTCGCCTCGAGGCCGATCGGGTTCATGATCGACGCCGAGTCGCTCGGCAGCACACCGAACGTGCTGCGTCATTACCGGCACGGACTCGATCGACTACGTGCGCTTGGTGCGAAGCTGATTCCCGTCGAGCTCGCACCGCTCGATCCCGCAAAAACTCGTCGAGCGGTGTTCTCGCTATGCGAGCACGCCATGGCCGAACAACATCGCGACGGACTCGCACGTCTACCGGAGCGTTATTCGCCCGAACTGCGCGCCATGCTCGAATATGGCGCGTCGTTGACCCCCGCCAAACTCGATGAATTTCGATCGCGGGTACGAAAGTTCGCCCTTGCCGTGCACAGTCTGATGCCGCCGCTCGGGGCGCTGGTATTGCCGACCACACCCGGTCAAGCCTTCGACTATGCCGGCCCGACGCCGACCGACCTTGCCGATCTCACGGTCGTCGCCACCGCGGCAGGCTTGCCGGCGGCCTCATCACCGCTCTGGACGGGTGACGACCTGCCCGTCGGAATGCAGATCGTCACGAACCACGGCGAAGACCTCCTCGCCTGCGATCTGGCTGCGGCACTCGAATCAGCCGGGTGATCCGAGTCCCGTCGAGCCCACGCCCGAAAAATTTCACCCCTTGAAATACGAGGCGATATCGCATCGCTTGGCGATCCACACCTGGTCTCGTCCACGATCGCGGACGTGATCTAGGAACGTCTCGAGAGCTCCGATACGTCCCGGTCGACCGATGATGCGCAGATGCACACCGAGGGACATCATCCGCGGTCTCGATTCGGATTCTTTGAGTAGCCAATCGAACGTGTCGATGACGTACTCGCACCACGCTCTCGGCGTCAGCGAGGGTGCATTCCACATTTTCATGTCGTTGGAGTCGAGTGCATAGGGCAAGACCACCATGGGCTTGCTCAAGGACTGATCGAGGAAGGGCTCATCACGGCTGTAGTCATCCATGTGATAGAGATAGCCTTCCTCCGACAACAATCGTCGCGTCTCGCTCGTATGCAGATACCGCGACAGCCAACCGACCGGACGAACGCCCGTGCTGCGCTCGATGCTCGTCGTCGCCTTGCGGATGAACTCTCGCTCCTGCTCTTCGCTCATCCCGAGCTGATGCGCCCAGCGATAGCCGTGCGCACACACCTCGTGACCACCCTCCATGATGGCCGAGGCCACTTGAGGCGCTCGCTCGAGCGCCACAGCCGCCGCGGTGAAGGTCGCCGGTATGGCGTGTCGGGCAAGCAATCCGAGGACGCGCGGCGCACCTTCGTTGATGCCGTAGGCGTAGTTGCTTTCGTTGCCGAAATTACGCACCGGCTTTTTGAGTGTGATGCCGAGTTCGTCCACGGGTTCGGGCCCACGGTCGCCATCGACGATATTGAACTCGGCGCCCTCTTCCACGTTGACGACCAAGGAAAACGCCAATCTTGCACCCGATGGCCAAGCATGACTCATCAGTGATACTCCTCACCGCCCGAGACGTTCATCGCTTCTCCGGTGATGTACGTCGCTTGATCGGAGGCGAGAAACGCACAGGCCTTGGCGATGTCTTCCTGCAGGCCCGGACGTCCGAGCGGAATTCTCGCCTTCATGTCGGCGAGATATTTCTCATGGCTACGGCCCGTCGCCGCACTGAAGAATTGGTTCTGCCACGCGCCAAGCCCCGTCGTGACGTGATTCGGACAGATCGTATTGACGGTGATTCCTGCGGCGCCGAACTCGATCGCTGCGCTGCGCGTGAGACCGATGAGTCCATGTTTCGAGGCCGTATACGCCGAAGCGAACGGGAAACCGGACTTCGACGCCTGGCTACCGATATTGATGATCCGGCCACCGTGGTTTTGTTTGAGCATCTGGATCGCGGCATGCTTGATGCCGAAAAACACGCCCCGCAAATTGACGCCAAGCACGGCATCCCAGTCCGCCTGACTCATCTCGACGATGCGTTTCATCAGATAGCCGATTCCGGCGTTGTTCACCATGATGTCGAGGCGTCCATAGTGCTCGACCGTGCGCGCGACCAGAGACTCGACCTCGGACTCCACGAGCACGTTGCAGGCAAGACCCATGGCCTCGCCCCCCGCCTCCCGAATCTCGGTAACGATCTTCTCCATCTCGGAGGTCGAACCAATGGCCGAGGCGGGCATGGCCTCGCCCTGCGGAGCGCAGAGATCGCTCACCACGACTTTGCAGCCCTCGGCTGCGAGACGTTTCACCATCGCCTCGCCGAGGCCTTTGGGCCGTCCCGAGCCCGTCACGATCGCGACCTTGCCGCGCAAATCGGAGTATGTACCCATCGATCTTGATCCCCCTTTTGGTACCGTTTTGGCCGACTGCTAACATGATGGCATGACTGAGCTTTTGACGGACATCCACCCACCGGTTGCGCGCATCACGCTCAACCGCCCCGATCGACGTAATGCGCTGTCGAGCCAAATGTGGTTCGGCCTGCTCGAGATCACCGCGCGACTGGCGTCGGAACCCTCGGTCAAGGTCGCCCTCATCACCGGCGCCGGCGATGCAGCGTTCAGCGCGGGTGCCGACATCGCCGAGATGCGGGACGGCCTCGCGGACCCATCGGCCATGAAACGGATGCAGCAAGCCGTGCTCGATGCGCAAGCCGCGTGGGAACGTCTTCCCATCCCGACCATCGCCGTCATTCGTGGCGCGTGCACGGGCGGCGGCTGCGGCCTCGCGCTCGCCTGCGACTTGCGGCTCGCGACTCCCGATGCGTTTTTCGCCATTCCGCCGGCGAAGCTCGGCCTCGCCTATAGCCTCGCCGACACCAAACGCCTCTACGACCTCGTCGGCCCCTCGCGCGCCAAGGAGATTTTGTTCACGGGGCGACGAGTGAACGCCGAAGAAGCCCTCGCGCTCGGCATGCTCAATGAAATTGCGCCCTCTGATGCGCTCGAGGACCGCGCTCTATCTCTCGCACGGGAGATCGCCGGCAATGCCGGGAACTCGGTGCGAGCCGCCAAAGCCGTGGTCAACATGATCTCCGACGGCGTACACGCCGAGACCCCGGAATCGAAGCGCTTTTACGATGAAAGCTTCTCGTCGCCGGAATTCCTGGAAGGCGCGCAAGCGTTTCTCGAGAAACGCACCCCGCGGTTTTGACGGATATCCGAGCAATGTCCGCGCGGCTGCCGCGCGTCGCTTAATTCGTCACTTCCGGCGCCGACACGTCGTCGAGATAGCGCCGGATCAACTGTGAACTCGCCTCCGGTGCCTCCTGGACCAGCATGTGGCCGATCCCCGGTAACACTTCGAGGCGAACTTCGGGCGAGTTGACGAGTAAATCTTTGGTTTCGTAAGCGAGTGCGAGCGGGACGCGCTTGTTCTTCTCGCCCCAGATGAGCAGCACCGGAACGCTCACGGCACGTATCTTGTCCTCAACCCCGCCCGAGACGTACTGCCGGAGCAAGTTGAGCATCGCGAGACGATTCCCCTCACGCATCCACATTTCGTACCACTCGTCGACGACGGCATCGGTCACGCGCTCCGGATCGCCGTAGTCGTTGGTCAACATGAATCGCGTAAACGATTTCGGCAGGATGTATCCGAGAAGATCCGCTGCCTTTGGGACGTTCGCAGGGGTTGTCCGTCCGCGCACGCGCGGCTCGAGCGACCCGGGGCTGATCAAGACCAATCGCTCGATCCGCTCAGGATGATCGGCGGTATAGCGCATCGCGACCGTACCCCCGATGGACGTCCCCACCACCGTGAAGCGCTCAAGACCCTTTTCATCCACGAATTTTTCGAAGAGCTGCTGAATGCGCTCGAGCGTGTAATTCCCACTCGGCTCGGGACCCGTCAGACCGTGCGCCGGCAAGTCGAGCCGGATCACGCGGTAGCGCTCTCGGAGCGCCACGACCCACGGCTCCCACATGAACAGACTCGAATAGTTGGCGTGCAGCAGGACGACGACCGGCCCCGCCCCTTCATCCCGATAGTGCATTCGAACACCGTCGATCTCGACGAACTGCGACGGCGGAGTCGCCCACTTCGCCTCGACTTCGGCCACGGGTGTGTCGCGATAAATCACAGCGCCGATGATGAGCAAAACGCCGATCAGGGCGATCACGCCCAAAAGCACCTTCGCTATCCCTCTGATCCATCGCATGAACACCCCCATCGGCATCGCCGCACCGAGCCGGCTTCGGCAGATATACTCCGGCGCGGGGATCTTTCAAACAGGCGGCCAACAGCTTGACCACTTCGAGCGCACCCGGGGTCGTACCCGGCAATCGAGCCCAATTCCAGCCCGTCTACGCGTGGTTCGTGGTTCTGGTGCTGGCTCTCGCCAACTGCGTCTCGTTCATCGACCGGTTGATCCTGTCGTTGCTGGTGCAACCCATCAAGGCGGAGCTCGGAATCTCGGACACCGCCTTCAGCTTGCTCGCGGGCGCCGCGTTCGCAATTTTCTATTGCGGCATGGGTCTCGTCATCGCGCGCTGGGCCGACCGCTATAGCCGCAAGTGGATCATCACCTCTGGCATCACGCTTTGGTGTCTCATGACCTCGCTTGCGGGAACCGCAAGATCCTACGGGCAGCTGTTTTTGTATCGCGTCGGAGTCGGTGTGGGCGAGGCAACGCTCTCGCCCTCGGCGTACTCCATGCTGGCTGGCTATTTTCCGCCGCAGCGACTCGCGCTGGCGATCGGCATTTTCAGCGCGGGCGTCACCGCTGGGACAGGTATGGCCTTCCTGCTCGGTGGCGCCATGATCGGTTGGGTCTTCGCACAAGGGCCTGTCGCGCTACCCCTCCTAGGCGAGCTCGGTGGGTGGAGGCTCGTCATGGTGCTCGTCGGCGCGATCGGACTGCCGGTCGCCGTGCTGATGCTGTTCGTGAAGGAGCCGCCTCGCCCGGCAGGTTTCACGCGCTCGTCGGTCGCCGAAGTTTGGGCGCACTTTCGAAACAACCTCTCCCGCTACGGATACGTCTTTGCGGGATACGGCACGACCTCCGTGACCGCCTTCGCCGTGATGACCTGGACCCCCGCGCTCTATCAACGCCAGTACGGCGCCAGCATTCCCGAGGCCGCCCTCGTGATCGGCACGGTCGCGCTCACCGGAGGCTTGCTCGGGGCATTCTCCGGCGGTTGGCTCTCGGACCACCTTGAATCGCGGGGCGACCGGCACGCGAAGCTGCGCGTGCTCTGCGGTTGCGGCATTGGCCTCTTGTTGCCGGGCATCGTCGCGCCCTTGATGCCCACCATGCACTCGCATGCCGCCATCATCTTCTTGATGTTTTTCTTTGGCTCGGCGGCGACCGGACCTGCCGGTGCCTATGTTCAATCGATCACGCCCGAAGCCATGCGCGCGCAGTTCGGTGCGATGTATCAATTTTCTTTGGTACTCGTCGGCGCGACGCTCGGCCCCTTCCTCGTGGGCTTCACCACCGACTATGTGTTCGCGGACGAGCAAAAGGTGGGTTGGTCGCTCGCCTTGACGTCCCTCATCGCCAATCCGATCGCCGCGTGGCTGCTGTGGCGGGCGTTCACGGGAACACGTGAACAGCCTTCACCTGCGAGTAACTGAATAGCTCCTCGAGACACTCCTCGCCCCCGAGGCCGCTGTCTTTCCAACCGCCAAAGGGCGTGCCGACGAAGTGCTGTCCAGCCGTGTTGATCCACACGGTACCTGCCTGCACCGCCCGAACCATACGCAACGCGAGCGGGAGATCGCGCGTCCAAACAGCCGCCGTGAGGCCGAAGTCCGTTCCGTTGGCGATCGCCACGGCTTCCTCTTCGGTTCGAAACCGCTGCGCGCAAATCACGGGACCGAAAACCTCTTCGCGAGCGATCCGCATGGCGGGAGTCACGTCGGCGAACAACGTCGGCTCGACCCAATATCCGCGCGCGAAAACGTCGCCGTGAGGACGTCCACCACCCGTCACCAGGCGCGCGCCCTCGACGCGCGCCGAGTCGATGAGCGCCATGATGCGATCGCGATGCCGTTCGGAGTTGACCGGACCCATCTCCGACGTCGGGTCGAGCGGACTGCCGAGTCTCAAGGTCTGCAATCGAGCGGCGACACGCTCGACGACCGCATCGTGAATCGACTCGTGCAGCACGAGACGACTCGTCGATCCGCAGGATTGTCCTGCCCAGGAAAAGTTCATACCCGCGACCGCCATCTCGACGATGCGATCGAGATCCGCATCGGGAAACACGATGAACGGATTTTTACCCCCAAGTTCCAGCGTGACGTGCTTGACCCCGCTCTCGGCTGATGCGCGCTGAATGGCGAGCCCCGTCCCGACGGAACCGGTGAAGCCGATCCGCCTGACGAGCGGATGACGCACCAGCGCATCGCCTGCGGGCATGCCGTGACCATGGAGAATGTTCACGAGCCCCGCCGGCAAGACCGTCTGGCAGAGCTCACCCAAAATCGAACCCGTCAAAGGACTGGTTTCGGGAGTTTTGACGATAACGGCATTTCCCGCCATCAGCGGCGCGGCAAGGTGAGCCGCGGCGAACATGAACGGATGATTGAAGGGAACGATACGGGCGACGACGCCGTACGGCTCGCGCAGGGTCAAATGCAGACCCTTCGCCGTCGCGGGGATCGTCTCTCCCTTGAGCTCGGAGGCGAGACCTGCAAAGTATTCGAGGTAACCCGCGGCGATCTGCACGTCGGCCTGAAGCTTGCCGATGGTGTTGCCGGTGTCCCGCGCCTCGAGGGTCAAAATCTCGGACCCTCGGGCACGAATGGCCGTCGCCAGCGCCCGAAGCGCTGCAGCACGCTCCCAGACTGAGCGCGCTGCCCACTCGACTTGGGCCTTCGCGGCCGCGCGAACCGCTCGATCGACGTCCTGCGCGGTCGCAGCGGGCACCCGACCGATGGGCTCGAGCGTTGCAGGATCGTGCGAATCGATCCAGACGCCCGTTGCGCCGCCCTCGCCGACCGTCATCTCGCCATCGATCAGCATGCGACCCTGAAACATCACGAGGCCGGCTCCACGATCACATGGGTCCGCTTGATCGCGGGACCCTCGATGATCTGCTTCGCTCCGGAAGGCCAGACGATCTCCACTCGATCGACGGTGCTTCGAGTGCCGAGCCCAAACGTGAGCGTCGGATCGTTCGTCGAGTTGTAGCCGTGCGCGCTCTGCACCTCGTGGTGCTGCTCGAGATCACCCGAGACGACCTTGATCCGCGCGCCGAAGGCATCACGATTACTGCGCGTGCCCTGCAAGCGCAGTTTGATCCAGCCATTGCCGTTGCCGCGGTTGATGAAGAGACGGTTCTGCCCGGCCGCGGGACTCACCTGCTTCCCCATCGCGTAATAGGTTCGGTTCGTGACGAACAGATCGACGAACCCGTCGTCGTTCACATCCGCCGCGCCCACACCTGACCCGATGCCGAGACCTTCGGCCCCCGAACCTCGGGTGACCTCTTCGAAGGTGCCATCCCCGCGATTACGCAGCAAGGTGTTCTCCGCGGGCTCCCACGCGATGTAGAAGGTCACGAACGGCGGAAAGTCGGCAATGACGTCGTTGATGAGCACGTTCGAAGGTCCCCCATTATTGAGATAGAGGTCGACATGCCCGTCGTTGTCGAAATCGGCTGCCGTGCAGCCGCGCGTCCCACGGATGACACCCGCACCCGATTGGGTGGTCACGTCCTGAAAAGACAGCGTGCCTGTTTCTTTGAGTCGATTCGCGATCATCCTGCCTGCTTGATCCGCGGTCGGCAGGAACACGTCCATGTCGCCGTCGTGGTCGAAGTCGGCGATACAGGCGCCCTGCGCATAACCCGGATTCAGGAACGGCAAGGCATTGGGCGGCCTGCGGGCACGCGTGACATCCTCGAATCGACCGTCACCGAGATTACGCAACATCAGCTTGATATCTCGCTCGTGGGTCACGAGCAGATCGATCCAGCCGTCCTGATCGAAATCGATCCAGTTGGGCGAGCCCTGTGCATTGGAATCTTTGAGCTTCGACTGCAACGCCACGCCGGCGGCCGCCGTCACGTCCGTGAACTTCCATCCTCCGTCGTTCCTGAACAGCACGTTGTCGACGTCGCCATCGGCATTCTTGATGAAAAGATCGAGGTCACCGTCGCGATCGTAATCGGCGCATCCGGTGCCACCACCCGTGTCGCCAACACCGCCGATCTTTTGGTCGTTCTCGTTCCCGGCTCGCATGAGACCCGACTCTCGGGTCACGTCCTTGAAGCGCGCCTCACCGGTCTCTCTCGATTCGTTTTTGTAGAGCGTCGTGGGCACGTGGCGCTGACGAGCCTGCCCGGGCGGCATATTCACCGACAGCAGGTCGAGATCGCCGTCGTTGTCTAGATCACAGAACACGGCGCCACGGCTGTAGCTACCCGGGTTCTGCACGCCCCTCGCAGCCGCAACATCCTTGAAGACACCGCGTCCGTCGTTCTCGAAGAGGCGGTCGGCCAACCCGGGAGCAAGATCCTCGACCGGCACGAAGATATCGAGGTCACCATCCCCGTCGTAGTCCCCGAACGCCGGGCCCGTCGAATTGACGGCGAGATCGGTCACACCGCGCGCGGCCGTCTCATCCTTGAACCGAATCGGCGTCTTCCCCGACGCGGACGCGGCGACTGCCACAGCCGTACCCAGAATGACCGAAACCAGCGCGGCACTCATCGTGGACCCTTTCATCTGAACCCCCTCAAAAAAATCATCGTGGCTTGGCTGTCATGCGTTCGGGATACTCTCGCTCGGCACGCTCGCGATACTCGCGTGGCAAGTCCGCCAGACTTCGCAACTTCGCGCCTGAGGCGTGCCAGATCACGTGACCCGGCTCGCCCGTCATGTTCATCCATTTGAGCCAGCCCATGAATACGGTAGACGAGAACGTCGTCGGTAGCGCAGAGATACGCGAGTCGAGGAAGTCCTGCCGTCTCGCAAACATACTCTGCCGCTGACCATGCATGGGCGGCATACCGGGCGGATAGACCGTCTGGTGCTGCAACCAAACGTGATCGCCGATCGCGTGCCACTGCAGTTGCAGAGGCGCCCTGCGTGGTTCACCGATGGGCGTGCCGTCGAGTCGAACCGGCCAGATTCCCTCTTCGCTGTAGCTGAAGCCGAGATTGCCACCCTGCACTGCAGGCTTCACTTCGTCGAGGCGACCCGTCCACGGATTCCGAAACTCGCGCAGGTAGTCGTTGGTCTCGACGTCTCTGAAGAACGTGACGGTGTGACCCCCGAGTTGAAAACCGTTCGACCGATGGGAGAACCAGTAGATCTCCATACCCTCGAAGCGCACGAGCGGACGAGGGGTTTCGTTGTCGCCTCTCACAGCGAAGATCATCCCCGTAAACCACCAGGGAACATCCTGCTCGAGCAGGCTCCCTTGCATGCGAACGATATTCCGGAGATTGACGCCGGGATCCGCGAGATCCGGTAGCTCGCGACGAGTCGCAGCGTCCGCCTCGGGGAGCGACATCGCATGACTTGCGGCAAATCCTGCTCCGAGCGCGAGCGAACTCAGCCACTGCCTACGAGAGAACGGTGTGTTGCGTGCATCGACCATGCGTGAGCCCCCAGGTATCGCTCGAACTCCCACTCAACGATAGACGGCGGGATCGAACCTCTCCAAAAGGAACGGGGCTGCCCACCGTGTGATGGGCAGCCCCGCTTAAGGATGAACGCGAGTGCGTCCTGCCGTCGCTTAGAACTTGTACGCCATGCGCACACCGATCACGCGCGGGCTCGGAAGGTTCGCGAATACCGTCGTCGGGATGCTCGGCGCGGGAACCAATCGTGTGCCCGTCGGCGCAGGTGAACCCGGCGGGAAATAATTGAAGAACCCGAATCGGAAGTCGGACGCATAGATCGCCGGGCCAGAGCCTGCCGATCGAACCGTACGATCATCCGCCAAGTTGTCGACGAACAGCACCGCAGACCATTTGTCGGCATCGACGCCGACGCGCAGGTTCGCGAGCCAGTAACTGTCGAGCCACGACGTATTGTCGTCCTCGATGAATCGCTCGCCTTCCCAGTTGGCATCGAAGTCGACGACGAGATCCATGCCCGAGTCACCCATCGGTCGGCGATAACCGATCGACATCGCCATCGCGAGTTCCGGCGTGTCTTCGATGAACTTGCCGGTGCGATCGAGCTGGCAGGTCAGCGAGCGGAACGCTGTGGTACTACCGGCCGCGTACGGCACGGTGTTGTTCGACAGCGGAACGAAGTTAGAACCATCCAGATAGCCGACCACGCAATTGCCGACGCGCGCGATTTCACCCGCACCCGTCGAAGTCGTCTTGTAGTTGGTGTACTTGTAGGTAGAGAAGTACGTGAGACCGGCTGCCACCAACCAGTTTTCGCTCGGACGCCACTGCATACCGAGCTCGACACCCTCGAGCAGCGCCTTGCCGGCGTTGGTGACGCGGTTGCTGATGGTGTTACCCACCAGGATCTGCGTACCCACCTGCTTGTCGGTGAAGTCGGTGCGGAACGCCGATGCCTCGACGCGGACGTTGCCCGAGGGCGAACGCCACTTCGCACCGATTTCATAGACCTTCAGTTTTTCTGCCGCGAAGTACACATCGTCGCCGCTGGCCGGCGCGCCCGTGCCCGAGAGCGTGACCGTCGAGTAACCACCGGGCTTACGTGCCTGCGCGTACGACGCATAGATGTTGACGTCATCACTCGGCGTCCACTGGAGCGTGCCCTTCGGCGTGATGTAGTCCTCTTTGAGGGTCGGATACGCGATCTGACGCGTCACGTCCGGCGGGTTGAATCCGCGCGCGGCGACCACAGGCGGGAAGCCGGGCGACGGTACGCCAGCGCCATCACGGCACGGACCATTCGAACCGCAAAGCACGATGGTGCCCGGGCCGTTGGAACCGTCCGTGAAGCCCGAGGACACGTCGTTCACTTCCTCGACCCAGCGGGCCTCACCGATCAAACGCAACGAATCGGTGATGTCCCATTCGACGTCGACGTAAAACGACTTGTGATCGATATCGCGCGTGGTCAACGTCGGCTCGCGGGCCCCGTAAACCGACGCCATGTACGGCGACACGTCCACCGAGGTGAAGCCACCCGTCGGGCTGGTGCAACTGTTCAAAGGAATATTGAGCGATACACCAGGACCGAGTGATACCGGGCCGGGCGGCGTCTGGATCGTCGCCGTGCCCACCGTGACGCCAGGACCCGCAGCCGGGTTGGGCGGATCGAATGCGAAGCAGAGCGTGCCCTCACCGATCACGGTGATGTTGCGCTCTTTCTGCTCGACGCTTTCCGTCCAGTATTGGAGACCCGCGAAGAAGTTGAGCGGCCCTTCAAAGTCTGACGTGAAGCGAATTTCCTGACTGAACTGGCGCGTGCTCGTGTAGGTCTCGAGCGTCTGCTGAATCGGCAGGAAGCTCGTCTTGTCGATGTCGAACAGCACGTCGACGTCGGCGTTGGTGTAACCCGTCAACGAGCTGAAACGACCGATCGACGTATCGAAGTTTTGAACAAGAGAGACGCGTCGAACCGAGCGATCGCTGCCCGGGAAATCCGGACCCGTTCCACCCGTGACGGCACGAGTCGAATTTCGGTTGAACGAGGGCTGCAAACCCTTCGCACTACCGATGGACCCCGTGAAAGCCGGGATCGTCATGTCGTCGAAGACACCCCGGTTACCCGTGAGCCTCTCGAGATCGCGGTAAGCGTTAAGTCCGAGCGCAAATTGACTCGCGACCAAACCGGTGGGCGCCGGACCCGGCGCACCCGTCTGGTTGGCGGCGCAGCTCGCATCGATGATGAAGCCGACCGGCGCCAAACCGCCCGCGGCGTTGGTGCCGACGTTGCAGATCGAGGCGTTCGCCGGAACCGCATTACGCGAATTGAAGGCGAGCGCCGCCTGAGACGACGGATCGAATTTGTCGTTGGTGAACTCGGAGCGGAACTTCGCGCTGTAGTTGTCGCTGGGTTCCCACTTGAGAGAGAGCGCCACACCGCGCCCTTCGCCACCACCGGTCGACTGTTGCGTCACTTTATTGAAGTAGTAACCGTCGTCCGTGAAAGCATAAACGCCCAGTCGATAACCGAGCGTGTCGGACAACGGACCCGACATTCCGCCCTTGGCTTCGTACTGCCCTTCACTGCTGAGATCCATCGAGACGCTACGCGTGGGCTCGCTGGAAGGATCTTGCGTGGTGTAAGAAATTGCACCGGCGAACGCGCTACGTCCAAAGAGCGCGCTCTGCGGACCCTTGACGATTTCGACCTGAGCGATATCGAGCAGCCGAGGACTGATGAGCAACGAGCCACCGGCTACGCCGATGGATTCGCTCGAGACGTCCACGCCATCGACGAGGGTTGCCACGTTCGGGCGGCCGCGAGTCGGCGAGAGACCACGAATGACGATTCGGGTGTCGTAGGGCACGAGGCCCGTATCAAAACTCAAACTCGGATCGCGATCGATCAGCCCGGTGACGTCCTTCACGCCCTGCCGCTCAAGCTGCGCGGCGGTGACGGCGGTGATCGCCAGCGGCACGACGAGGAGATTTTCCTCACGCTTGCGCGCCGTGACGACGATTTCTTCGAGCGCGACCGCTTCGTCCGGAGAAGGAGACTGAGCCTGTGCGGCCGCCCCCACTCCCATCGCCAACGGTATAGCCCAAAGGCTGTGAAGAACCTTCTTGAGTTGTTTCATTTAGACCCCCGAGGACAACATCTCCGCCGGATCGCTCGTTGCGCTTTCGCCACAGCGAACTTCCGGCCCCTGCGGCGTGTATCCACCGCTCGTTTCAGTATCTACCACTATGCGGAAAATTTTTGGATTGCTCCCCCGGTTCTTGTTCCACCTAGCGGACAATTTTATGGTCATTTCGACAAGCGGACGGTCACCTTGTTCGCAGCGTCGATATCGGAAACCTCGAGCCGGACTCCCAACTCGCGGGCATAGCCCAACAGCCGCGGCCGCAACCAGATGTCGTGGATCTCGGCATCGGTCATGTCGAACTGACCGATCTTTCGAGAGATCGCGAGGACCGTGGAGAACGGGAAGGTGAACCGCCGCATCCCGGGGGATTCCTCGAGATCGAGACACAGCTGATAGAACGCGCTGCTTCGGTCAAAGATTCCGGACAGCGCAAGCTCGGGATCACCTTTCGCCTCGATTTCTGCACGAATCCGCTGCAGTGTCGGCGCCATGCACCGAACATCGTGCTCGACGTATTGCGCGCTCAACCCGGCGTTCTTGGCGAACTGCACCGAGTTCAGATGCATCTTCACGAGCGCATCGTTCATCTCGTGCTGGTACGGCATCGCATCTTTGAGCGTGCGGATGGCGAGCCCAATGGCTTTACCCAACTCCTCCTCGCGCCCCTCGAACGGTCGACGCGGAGCCAGGCTCGTGGTTTCAGTCGCAACAGCCTCGGACATGACGAACTCCCTACCCGAATAAGACGTGACAACCTGAAACATACACCCCGACGATCCTCGCCGGCACCCATCCAACTAGTGGACGCTTCGGACTTCCCGTACTACGCTCCCACCCTGGACTATCGTACAAGGGCGCGGATTTCAGCGTTCCTGTTTGGCAGGGAGGTCAAGTCGATGTTCATCAATTTCTGGTACCCCGTCGTCCGCGCCGAAGATCTCGGTTCGACTCCGCAAAAGGTTCGCATCCTGGCCCACGATTTCGTCGTGTTCCGCGACGAGGCTGGTAATCCGGCCGTCCTCGCCGACACCTGCATCCACCGGGGCGCATCTCTGTCGGGCGGCAAGTGCAAAGAAGATGGCACGGTGCAGTGCCCCTACCACGGTTGGCGATTCAATCGGGAGGGCGTGTGCACGCGCATCCCCTCGATCGGCAAGACCACCAAGCCGCCTCCGCGCGCCCGCGTGGACGCGTACCCCGTTCAAGAAAAGTACGGCATCGTTTTCGCGTTTCTCGGTGACCTGCCGGAAGACCAGCGCCCGCCCATCATGCCGGTCGATGAGCACGGCACCGACGAGTGGCGCGCCACATTGGTGACCTTCGATATCAACTATCACTACGAGCGCTCCATCGAGAATGGCCTCGACCCGGCGCATAACGAGTACGTGCATCCCACTCACGGTTATCAGGGCGAGCGCGAAGACACCTACCTCATGACCGAGCTGCGTCCCCATCAAAACAATCCGTGGGGATACGGCTTTTTGTCGACCTTCGATGCGCCTCCGCTCAAGAACCCCATCATGCGGCAGTTCCGCAAGGAAGGCGGCAAGATGGAGGCGGGCTCGGGCACCTATGGTCCGAACCACATGTGGACCTACATCAACTTTTCGCCGAAGACAGCGATGCATCAGTACATGTTCGAGGCGCCGATCGACGAAACCAAAACTCGCGTCTTCCTGCTCAACCAAAGAAATATCGGATTTTTCAAGAAGAGCAAGATGGGATTCATCGGTCAGTACATCAAGCCGAAGATCAATGCCTGGCTCGACAAGAAGATCAACGAACGCAACATGTTCATCGCCTCGCAAGACATCAAGGTCATGAACAACGTCAAGCCGACGCTCACGCCGCCCTCGCGCGCCAAAGAATTGATGATGCCTGCCGACAAGGTCATCCTTCAGTACCGCGACAAACTCGATGAGTTCGAGGCACGGGGCTGGAAACTCGACATCGAGACCGTCAAGGCGGCGCGCGCGAAAGGTGACGTGGTGTTCGCGATCCCCTGCCCGGCTCGTCGCGAGACGAACGCTTGGGTGCTCGACGAAGCGCCCCGTCTGCCGGCGAAATCGGTCACCTCTCAGGCGACACTTCAGGCTGCCGGAGGCGGTTGAGGTCGCTGGGGCGCGGAGATGACCGCGCCGTTTGCGCTCGTGCTGGCCGCAGGCGGCTCCCGCCGCTTCGGCTCGCCTAAGACGCTTGCCCGCTTCAAAGGACGTACTTTCCTCGAACTGGCAGTCGAGCGCGTGCGTGCCGTGGTCGCTGATCACTTTGCCGTCGTACTCGGCGCCGACGCCGCTGCACTATCGGAAACTCTCGACCTCTCGACGAGCCAGGTCATCCGTCAGGGCGACTTCACGAGCGGCCAGTCCTCGAGCTTGCGAGCCGGCCTCGCGCGAGCACCCGTCGATGCGCGAGGCGTGCTCGTCACCTTGGTCGACCAGCCGCTCGTGACGGCAGAGGATCTGCGTCGGCTGATCGCCCTCTGGGGTACCGATCCCACCTCGGCGGCGGCCGCGGAATTCGTCGACGATATGGGATCCCGTCTGATTGGTGCGCCCTGCATCCTCCCGCGGGCGTGGTTCGGTGCCATGGATGGAATTGAGGGCGACCGCGGCGCGAGCGCCCTGCTGCGAGCATCGCCGAACGTGCTGGGCGTCCCGATGGCAAGCGCCGCATTCGACGTCGATACCCCCGCCGACCTCGATCGAATCGCAAAACTCGGCTAGCCCCTCAGGGGTGGTGACCTGACCCGGTATTTTTGGTCCATGTTTAATGCTCATAAAAGGGGCAGGAGACGTGGACGATGGGCAAGCAGAGATACGCGACCGAGGAGATCATCCATAAGCTTCGGGAGGCGGATGTTGACCTGACCCGGTATTTTTGGTCCATGTTTAATGTTCATAAAAGGGACGGGAGACGTGGACGATGGCGAAGCAGAGATACACGACCGAGGAGATCATCCATAAGCTTCGGGAGGCGGATGTGCTGATC
>JBILWC010000030.1:0-23446 GCA_044370105.1 Steroidobacteraceae bacterium
CAGGGGACCCAGTTCCAGATCAGGTAGTGGGCAGCCACAGTGACTGCAAACCACAACCAGGTGCTCATCCAGAAGAACCGGTTGATGGCTCTCGCCTCGTCCGGTGTGGCACCTGAGATGCTTTTTCCTTCAGCCATTTCATTTCCTCCTAAACAACGTTGCTTAATCCGCGCTGTCCCGCGCGGCAGGGACTGTCGGTCTTGACCCGGGTCACGACCTGCGACCGCCACCGAAGCGACGATCGCCCGACAATGCTTTCCCCCTCACGACATCGTGTTGACATGAACTTCCCTCTCATGCCGCACGCCCTCCGGCGAGCTCCGACCGCGCGCGTGCGACGCGGTCCGCCGTGACACGCTCCTCACCGGCGAGGCGTGCGTCGCACTCGGCGCGATCACGCAACTGCTTCGCGGCAGAGATGCGTACCAAATAAGGTTCGTTCGCGACGAGTTCGTCGAGCAGCGCGAGCGCCTCGGGATCCCAAGGGCTCGCCTCACGCGCGACACGCGCCGGCGTGGCATCGACTTTGTCCATGTCGGTGCCGAGCGGCAGGATGTTGAACAGCGCGTCAAAGAGCGCGTTGCAGACTTCCTGCACAAGATAGGTGGCGCCTGCGTAGCCCATGAAGGGCGTGCCGGTATGGCGCCGGATGATCGCTCCCGGAAAAGAAGCCGGGATGTACATCGCACGAGGTCCGAGCTCGGCCAGGTACATACGCTCGTTATAACTGCCGAATAGCACGAGGGGGGTTTTCTCGCGTACAGCTTGACGAACAGCCGCGTTGTCGGGCTTGACACCGGGCTGCCGCGCAAACGAGAACATGCACGGCAGACCGAGCTCGGATTCGAGGAAATGGCGCACACCACGCGCGTAGGTTTCGCTCGCCACAATAGCGAAACTCGCAGTGCCAAAGAAATCCTGCGTGACGGATCGCCACAGGTCCCACATTGGCTTGATGGTGGTGTGTTTTTCGCGCTCGATGAACGGCTCCGGGTCAAGACCCGTGAGCTCACCGAGTTTGCGTAAAAATCGTGTGGTGCTGTGCAAGCCGATCGGCGCCTGCAGATACGGACGTTCGAGCCCCTCGCACAGGAGCCGACCAAATTCGCGGTACATGCACACGTTCACGTCGGCGTCTGCAAGCTTGCCGATATCGGCGAGATGACTACCGAGCGGGAACGTCATGTTCACCTCGGCGCCGATCCCCTCGATCAGTCTGCGAATCTCCGCAAGATCTGACGGCATGTTGAACGTGCCATAGGCGGGCCCAATGATATTGACCCGCGGCTTCTCGCCGTCCTTGCGAACACGAGCAGGAACTTTCTTGGGACCGAACTCGGTCCACAACCACCACATCGCCCGATTGGCACACTGCCATTGGTCTTCATCGATCGTGCGCGGCAGGAAACGCTTGATGCCTGTGCCCTCGGGTGTCACGCCGCCGCCGATCATCTCGGCGATCGACCCGGTGACGACCACGGCCGGCAGATTCGGATCGAGCACTTTGTGGGCGCGCTTCATCGCGCCTTCGGTGCCGTGCTGCCCGAGCTCTTCTTCTGCGAGACCCGTGACGACCACGGGCAGCTCGTGCGGCGGCAGCGCATCGGTGTAGTGCAGCACCGAAGTGACGGGCAGGTTCTCGCAACCGACCGGGCCGTCGATCACGACCTGCAGCCCTTTGATGGCCGTGAATACGTACACCGCACCCCAGTAGCCACCCGCGCGATCATGGTCGAGGACGAGCATCAGAGCATCTCCTCGGCTTTGCGCGCCTTCGCTTGTTTTTCGATTTTTCGTTTCCAGCTTTCGCGAAACTCGGGACGATGGACCGGCGTGCTCGGCCAGACTCCGGCATCGTCTCCCGAGCCGGTCTCGCCAAAGAATGCCTTCATCTCGTCGAATCGCGACTTGCCGGCGATCGCCGTATTGATGAGCTGCGCGAGCGAGCCTGCACCGGCCGGACCCATGAGCGGCCGCGAGGAAATTAGATTGGTGAAATAGAGCGAGGGTGTCGCCTGCTGCTTCGCTTTTTGCACGACGGGCGTCGTGCCGATGGCGAGATCGGGTTCGAATTCGGCGAGTGCCGCGAGATCTTGCTCGAGCGAGGCACGGAACTGCACGTGCACGCCGCGCGACTCGAGCCACTCGCGGTCCGCATCCGAAAAACGAGTACGCGGACACGCGGTACCGACATAGCGCAGATCGGCGCCACTCTCGACGAGCAAGCGCCCGACGAGCAACTCGGAGCCCTCGTAACCCGATAGCGTGATCCGTCCCTTGATCGGCGCCGCCGATAGCGCACCCCGAATGGCCGGCAGCACTCGATTCTTGGCGGCTTCGATCTTGTCGCGCGAGACGTTGCAGACTTCGCCGATCGCTTCGAGCCACGCTGCGGTGCCGTCGTGTCCGACGGGCGCGGAGCCGACGATCGATCGCCCTGCCGCTTCGAATTCGCGGAAGACGCTGGTGTAGAACGGATGGATCGCCGCCACCGCCGCGCAATCGAGCGCCGAGTACAGCTCGCGCCACTCGCGCGTCGGAACCACCTGCCCTGCGGCAAGACCCATCGGTTCGAGCATCATGCCGATGCCCACGGGGTCCGCCGGGAACACCTCGCCGACGAGCGAAATCGTCGGTTTTCCGGAACGTACGGTTCGCGGCGCTTGTACCGGGCCGGTTTCCGCTTCGCCACGCGCGTAGCGCAACATCGCCCCGGCGAGCACGTCCTTCGCCTCGGCGTGGGTCGGAATACCGAACCCTGGCACATCGATGCCGATGATGCGGACACCGTTGATTTCTTTGGGCAACAACTGCAACGGTACGCCGGAGGCGGTCGGTACGCAGAGATTGGTGATGACGATGGCGTCATAGAGCGCCGGATCCGCCGTGCTGTGCACCGCGTCGCGGATGTCTTCGAACAACTTGCCCGTGACCAGCGTCTCGGAATTGAACGGCACATAGCCGACGGTGCGTCGCGCGCCGTAAAAATGCGAGGTGAACGTCAGCCCGTACACGCAGCACGCCGAACCCGACAGAATCGTCGCCGTACGCCGCATGCGCAGACCGACTCGAAGGCTGCCAAAGGCAGGACACATGCTCTGAGGCTGATCGTGCGGACCGGCCGGATAATCTTTGGCGTAGGCATCGAGTGTTGCGCTCTTGCCCGCTGCCGCTGCCGCGGCACGCATCGTTTCCTTGCCACCATGACATCCCGCGCCCGCCGCAGCACTCGACGGCGGGGAGTCGTAGACGACCTCCGCGCTGCTGTCGAATTCCGTGTTCAGGGCGTTCATGTCATCACACCGCGTCGTAGATCACTTCGAGTGAGGGCTTGCGAATCTGGGACATGCCGCACATGTCCTCGAAGGTGGCGGGCTGCAGCTGGTAGCCGCGGCCGACGGCCTCACCCTTGAAAAGACCGAGCAGTTCGTCTTGCGATAGCGGCTTCGGACGCTGCGGCGGAGCTTCGGCGACATTGCGACCGAGCTCATCGAAGAGGCCTGCCCACTCCGTGCCTGGGCGACCGATGATTTCGTAATTGGCACTCTTGCGACGGATGTCTTCGTTCGCCGGGATCGCAGCGAGCACCGGAATGCCGGCAGCTTTCGCGAAGGCTTGTGCCTCGCCGGTGCCGTCGTCCTTGTTGATGACGAGACCCGCAACGCCGACGTTGCCGCCGAGCTTGCGGAAGTACTCCACCGCCGAGCACACGTTGTTGGCGACGTAGAGCGATTGGAGATCGTTGCTGCCGACGACGATGACCTTCTGGCACATGTCGCGGGCGATCGGCAGGCCGAATCCACCGCAGACCACGTCGCCCAGGAAATCGAGCAGGACGTAGTCGAAGCCCCAGTCGTGGAAGCCGAGTTTTTCCAGCGTTTCGAAGCCGTGGATGATGCCGCGCCCGCCGCAACCGCGACCGACCTCGGGACCCCCGAGCTCCATGGCGAAGACGCCATCACGTTTGAAACAGACATCGCCGATCTCGACCTGCTCGCCGGCGAGCTTCTTGCGCGAGGAGGTTTCGATGATCGTCGGACAGGCGCGACCTCCGAACAGCAGCGACGTCGTGTCGCTCTTGGGATCGCAACCGATGAGCAGCACTTTCTTCCCTTGCTGCGCCATCATGTAACTGAGATTGGCGAGAGTGAAACTCTTGCCGATACCACCCTTGCCGTAGATCGCGATGATCTGCGTTTCTTTGGTCACGGCCGAGGGTTGCGGAGCAGCGGGCTCCACGGCAGCTTCGGCGCGCAAACTGCGCTTCAGCTTTTCGACGGGGATCGACACGGTATCGCCTGGCGGGGTCATGCAGCCTGCCTCCAATCGAGAATCATCTTGAGACACAGGGGATCGACGAACGCTTGTCGATACGCTTGGTCCGCCGCATTCGCCTCTCGGCGATGCGTGATCAAGCCTTCGAGCGACAAACGTCCCGCCGCGATCCATTGCAGCACTGCAGTCAAATCAGCGTCCTTCCACTCTGCGGCGACACGCAAACGCGCCTCCCGCATGAATGCAGTCGTGAAATCGAAACTCATGGGCTCGGTGTAGAAACCGGCAAGCACCACCTCGCCGCCCGGGACGAGTCGTCCGATGAGCGAATCGAGAATGCGGGCATCGCCACTCACGTCGTACACCGCGCGATAGTCGCGACGCGTGTCGTCCTCGGGTGTACAGACGCGATATCCGTCAGCACCGGAGGTGCGTGCCGCATTTCGCTCCCACACCGTCGGCGCGGGCGCACCGCTGGCGATCGTGATCCGTGCCAGCAAACGACCGAGCACGCCATGACCCACGATCAACTGCGGCGCCTCGGCATGCGGAGCGGCCATTGCGTGACGAGCCGTCGCCGCGAGTGCGAGCAACACGGCGTGCTCACCCAAAGATTCGTCGATGAGCGTCGCTCGTGCAGCCGGAACGACGAGTCGGGAAGCGGCTCCGCCGAAGAGTCCGCGAACATCCCGGTAACAGCGGGCACCGGGAACGAACACACGCTCGCCCACTCGGCGATCACGAACGTTGCGACCGACCGCTTCGATACGGCCGACGGACTCGTAACCGGGCACCAAGGGATAACCCATGCCCGGAAACGACGGCATCTTCCCGGACCACAGCAAACGCTCGGTGCCGGTGCTGATTCCGCTCCACTCCGTCGACACGACGATGTCGTCGTCCGCAGGGCTTTGGAGGGCGAGCCGGTCCAGCGCCAAGCGCTCCGGTCCCTCTATCACCACCGCAAGAGTGTTCAGTCCCTGACCCATTCAGGCTCCTCGGCCTGTTTTTCCAACTGTCAGTCTACGCTTACGTTTTTAGGTGTCAATTAAATCGGACACTTTTTGCAGAAAAAACTTGCCCGGGTCCGCCGGCGAAGGCGCCGTCCTCAAACGGTTTTTTCCGCGATCAGAACGCTCGTTTGCAGGGGGATTCGGGTCGGCAGGCGGCGAATGCGCGAAAAACCCGCTTTTTCGAGCATTCCGGTGAGCTCTTGGGCCGCCCTGGGGCGCCCACTGCCCATAGCCCAAAGGTAGATCCCGAAATAAGCGTCACCCATGCGCTCGGCACCCGATGTGCCGGCCAGGGGCTCGGCCACCAGCAGACGACCCCCGGCGGGAAGCGCCCGATGGGCCGCCCGCAGCAAGGTCTCGACGAGCGGGTCGTCATGGTCGTGGAGCACCCGTACGAGCGTGACGAGGTCGGCACCCTCGGGCAGGGTGTCGCGGGAAAAATCCCCACCGAACACGCGGACCCGATGACTCATGCCGCGCTCCTCGAAACGACGACGCGCCATCTCGGCGACACCCGGCAGATCGAAAAGCATCAACTCGAGCGTCGGTGCGCGTGTTCCGAGCGCCCGCAGAAAAGTGCCGTCGCCGCCGCCGACATCGAGCACACGTCGATGACCCGACACGTCGTAGGCATCGAGAATTTCTTCTGCGACGAGGCCCTGAGACGCGGCCATCAGTTGGGTGTAGTCGCGAGTTCCCTCGCCTGCGACCTGACCCGGAACGCTGGCGCTGGCGTATGGCCAATACTTTGACAAGGCCGTTGATCCTCGCGGCGCTCTGAGCATCGCGATGGGATCGACGAGATCCGCGTACAGCACGGCATGATGCTCGATCATGGCGAGCACGCCCGGATTCCCAAGCAGCGCCGCACCACGCCGCCCGAGTGCCCATGCCGATTCGCCGTGTTTGGTACAGGGATCGAGCAACTCGATGGCGCCGGCTGCGCGAAGCAGCGTCCGCGCCGCAGCCTCGGGCATTTCCATCGAGGCGATCAGAGAATGTTCGGACATCTCACCAGCACGCAGACGCTCGAGCAGGCCGATCCGAACGCAGGCCAGTGCGATCTGTGAATAGGTAAACCCGGCAACGATATCGAACAGCTCGCGAGCTTCGCGACGCGCTCTTGCGCGGGTGAACGGGAATGCTGCGGCGGCACGCTGGAAGCGTGGGCTCATCAACAGGCGATTTCGCCAGTCACGCCACACGGCGGATACGCCCGGTCAGACTGCGCGCTGCAGCAACGACGCGGGCAACAAGCGCTGCGCCTCGAGATCGACGAGATCGCGCAGGAATTCTGCTCCGGGACACTCGGGAATCGATGCCGTAGCCTGTTCGATCAAGCACTGGAAATGTTTGACGGCACCCTGTACGCCCATCTCTGCGAGCGTCGTCGGTCGTCCAAGATCGGCGTCGCGGCCCGCGGGCTTGCCGAGCTCGTCGTCTGTTCCGAGTGCATCGCGAATATCGTCGGCAATCTGGTAAGCCTCACCGAGCGTCTCGCCGAGTACCCGCCACGGTGCCGGATCGGCACCCGCCGACAAGGCACCGCCCACGGTCGCGGCGATGAACAGCGCGCCGGTTTTCTGCCGTCGATATTCCTCTAGCGGTGTGGTCTCTTCGCATTCCCACGCCTGCCCCGCGACGATGCCGCCGGGCGCTCCGACCGCTCGCGTCAACGCGAGCACGAGATTCGGCAAGCGCTCGGGTGAGTTCGCGAACGCACGGGCGACGTTTTGGAACGCGAGCACGATGAGTGCATCGCCGACGAGCAATGCGATCCGCTCATCGAAGGCGCGATGGACGGACGGTCTGTTGCGACGAACCTCGGCGTCGTCGAAGCACGGCAGGTCGTCATGGACGAGCGAGGCGCAGTGCAACAACTCGATGGAGGCCGCCGTAGCGATGGCAAGTGGTGATTGGGGCTCACCGCAACCGGCGGCAATGGCCAGGCACAGTCGGGGTCGGATGCGTGCCCCACCCGGGAAGACGGCGTAGCGGATCGCCGCAGCCAAACGGGGTGGACAACCGAGCGCATCGCACGAGGCGACGGCCGTCTCCAACGCCGATTCGATTCCCGATGCACCTTCCATTCGCGCCTCCGCGCTGCTGGGGTCGCCCGTCCGGATCGACTGGCAAACGTCAACCGCGATTGTCACACTAGCTCGTCATGGAATATAGACACCCCTCAGGGGTCAGTCAAACCGGCCCGAACTTCGCTACATCCGTCACCACCAATGGCTACAGCTGGTGGTATGTCGACGCCCTGAGCGACTGCGGGCGTCACGGTCTCACGGTCATCGCGATGCTCGGCTGCGTGTTTTCGCCTTGGTACGCCGCAGCGCGGCGCCGCGGCCCGACCGATCCTCTCGAGCACTCGGCGCTGAACGTCGCGCTCTATGGCGCCGCCGGTCGCCGATGGGCGCTCACCGAACGCGGCCGTCGCGATGTCGATCGGGATCATGATCACCTCGCCATCGGACCGAGCTCGCTCACCTGGGACGGCTCGCAACTGCAGATCGACGTCAATGAAATCACCTCGCCGTGGCCGAGCCGCCTTCGCGGTCGGATCACGGTGCGACCCTCGATGCTCTTGCACCAGGGATACCCCATCGACCGTCTCGCCCGACATCTGTGGACGCCGATCTCACCGTACTGCACCGTGGAGGCCGTCTTCGAACGACCCGCCCTCTCCTGGCGCGGCGTGGCCTATTTCGATTCGAACGAGGGCCGGGCGCCCCTCGAGGCGGATTTCGAGTCCTGGAACTGGTCACGGGCCTCGGCCGCCGATGCGAGCAGAATCTTTTACGACACGCGATGGCGCAGTGGTGGCGGTCGATCGATTTCATTGAGCATCGATTCGACTGGGCGCGTGAACACCCCGCCCGCACCGACGCAAAAGGCCCTGCCGTCGACCCTCTGGGGCATCCGACGCGAGACACGCTGCGATGCCGAAGCGATGCCTCGTCTCATCTCGACTTTCGAAAGCGGCCCTTTCTACTCCCGATCGCTGATCGAGACCCAGGCCGAAGGGCGCCAATGGACCGCTTTCCACGAAAGCGTTTCGCTGCAAAGATTTTCGAAGCGCTGGGTACAGTCGTTGTTGCCCGTTCGACTCCCTCGAAGACGAATTCGTCGCTAGCGCTCAGCCCGTGGCGGGCGAATCGCGATCGAGACGCTCGAGACGCTCGAATACACCCAGCACACGCGAGAGCTCACGCTCGAATAGAGTGCCGCCAGCAAGCGGATCGCCCGCGAGCCCTCTCGCCCGATCGTGACGCGCGATCGCCTCGAGCAGATAGTCCGCCTCGGGCAGCGTCGAATGCTCGACGATGTCGTTGCGACGGGTCGCCGCAATCAACGCTTCAGCAAGCAAAAACAATTTGCGACGTGCCGACACCACGGCACGCGATGACACGGAGTCCCCTCCCCGACGACTGACTTCTCGACCGATCGCCGCATACATCAGTCTCGCCGCATGGATCGCCGGTCGACATTCGACGGGAAGTTCGTTGATGCCCGCTGCCGCCCGCCGGTACAGTTGCTCAGCTTCCTCGATGAGGCGATCGACGAGCGCGCCCAAACGCGGTTCAAACTTCGGCTCGCGCAACCACGCATCCGGATCGATACCCGCCTCGCGCAACCATTGCCGCGGCAAATAGAGGCGACCCATGCGTGCATCCTCACCGACATCTCGGGCGATATTGGAAAGCTGCATCGCCACGCCGAGATCGGCTGCGCGCGCCAACGCGCCTTGAGATCGCACGCCCATCAAGAGCGACATCATCACGCCCACCGTTCCGGCGACCCGAACACCGTATGCGCGAACCTCGGAAAGAGAGTCGTATGTTCGGGCCGTGGCATCCCAAGCAAATCCCTCGAGCAATGCGCCGGGCAGTTCCTGGGGAATGTGAAACTGCATCACGACCGCGGACAAGGCACGGTCGGCCGCGTTGTCGATGGGGACCCCGCGATAGGCCAAATCGAGACGCTGCTGCAGTGCCTCGAGCGCTCGCAACGGATCGTCCGAGCGATCGATGGCGTCGTCCGCTTCGCGACAGAACGCGTAGAGAGCGAGCGCCGAGCCTCGAATTCGCCGAGGCAGCAACAACGAAGCCGCGTGGAAGGTCTTGGATCCCACTCGAATCGAGGCCCTGCACGCTGCGAGATCAGCCGCCGAAGCGCGAAGATCGCGGCCGGCAATGCTCAACGGGCCCTGGTCGACGGCAATATTTGGAGGCGCGCTCACAGTCCCCTCACTCTACGACGTCGCGTTCGCCGCCGGCAAATGTCGCGAAATCGAGCATCGCCACTTCGCCGAACGTCATCCCTTTACGCGAGGCGAGCGCAATGATGTTCCAGGCCGTATAGGGCATACCGACGAAGGGCCAGGGGTCCGACGCCTTCCATGTGACCTCCCGAGCTTCGAGCAGGCAGCGCAGGTGGTGACGGAATCGCGACGTGAACACCGACTTTTGAGTCTCGGTGAGACAAGGGAAAAACTGCTGTGCCAAGCGCTCGGGGCGCAAGGTCGGTGCATCCGCCGTCGAAGGATCGAGCAGCGCACGCGCAAGCCCCGCGGGCTCGACGAAATGGATTCCGCTCGTTGCACGCGGATTGCACTCGATTCCGTGGACCACACCTTGCTCGTCGATGATCAAATCGAAGGAGATGAATCCGTCCCAGTTCGTATGCGCGACGAAACGTCGGATCCACGCATCGACTTCGACCGGGATGTCGATGCGCTCGAAGCACACGGCCACCGTCCCCTGCATGATCGCCCCGCGATACAGCACCGTGCATCGCACATCGCCCGCTCGCGCGAGACTGAAACTGCTGACGAGTTGACCCTGCACGCGGCGCTGGATGATCGACGGCTCGGCAACATTCGGTAGCGCATCGCCGCGCGAAAAAAACCGTACGCCTCGCCCCGAACAGGAGGACACCGGCTTCACGACGTAATCGTGAGTTGCCGCCAAGGATTTCGCCTCGGTGGCACTCGTATCGGCGCTCTGTGGTGCCGTGACACCCGCCGCCCGGCACACTTCGATGAAGCGGGCCTTGTGATGCACCGCGAGAATCGACGCCTGCGGCATCGACACCACGCGGCAACCGGTCGGCAAGCGTCCATGCAAAGCCGATACGTGCACGATTTCCTCGGAGATCGGAATCACGAGATCGACGCCCTGCGCGATCACGAGCTCGCGCAGTTCTTCGAGATAGCGCGGTCCATCGACCGCCGGCGCCGTGACCACGAAACTTCGATCGACCGCTTTCGAAACGCCACTCAAATGTCGACGAAACGGCTCGGCCACGATCACTCGAACGCCCGCGCCATGCAGGGCTCTTGCGATATCGAGCGCCTTCGGCAGTCGTCCCAAGGTCAGCAAAGCCGTCGTCATGTCATCACTCGGACGCGCGTCGGACGACCCGCGCCATCAATTGCTGCTGGGGGCGGATGGTCAGGCGTGCGATCGGCCTGACCTTCGCCGCATCGATTACCTGGAGATCGTAACGACAGACGAGGCGCGCAAGAATCAACGTCGCTTCGAGCGTCGCAAAGCCCGCACCCACGCAGGTACGCGGCCCGAGTCCGAACGGCAGATAGGCCCCCGGAACGAGCTCATGCTCGCGCTCCGGCGAGAAGCGATCGGGATCGAAGGCGTGCGGATGACGCCAATGATCGCGATGTCGGTGAATCGTCCACGGCGAAACCATGATCATCGCGCCACGCTTCACCTTGTAGCGACCGATCGTCGCCGCTTCGGCGGCGACGCGCGGCATGAAGGGAATCGGCGGATAGAGCCGAAGGCTTTCGCGGAACACGTTACGAACGAACGTGAGTTTGCGGACGTGCTCCAGCGTCAACGGCTCCTCGCCGGCAATTGTCCTGACTTCCTCGCGAATGCGCTGCGCCAACGCGGGCTGCATCGAGATGATCAGAAACGCCCAAGTAAGCGAACTGGCCGTCGTTTCGTGTCCCGCGAGAAACATCACGCCGAGCTGGTCGAGCAGTTCTTTGCGAGTGAATCCCTCGCCCGTCTCGAGATCGCGAGCGGCGATGATCTCTGCCGCGATGTCATCCCAACTCAAGGGGCTATCGGCGATGTGGGTGTCGACGAGATCGCTCAAGTGACGGCGGATACGCTCGCAGGCCTCGAGCACGCTCGGTTGCTGCGGGATATTCGAAAACGGCGGATCAAAAATCAGACGGCGCAACTCGACCTGGGCGCACGTACGCTCGAAGACCGTGAAGGCCTCGAAAACGTCGATGGCAGTCTGCGACTTGAGCGAGGTCGAAAACACCGTGCGACAGATGATGTCGGCGGTCAGATGACTCATGGCGAGATCGAGCGAGAAGCGCTCACCGGTCGCCGCGGCAGCATCGAGTCGCGACTCGTACTCGTCGACCGCCGCGTTCATCGACGCGAAGGCCTTGCCGAGCCGCATATGCGAAAACGACGGCTCGATCATCTTGCGCTGACGTCGCCAGACCGAGCCGTGCGACACGAAGATCGAGTTGCCGACGAGAGGCTCGAGCGCTCCGACCATGAGATCACTCTTCGGAAAGATGTCGAGCGGATCGGTCATGACCTCACGGAGCATCTCCGGGTCGTTCACGATCAAGATCGATCGACGCGAATACCCCATCCACCCCGCGTCGACTCGATACGCTTTTGCAGGCAATAGACTGAGCAGGTCGCCATCTCCGCGCAGTGCGACGCGCAGGAGCGAAGCGATGGCCGCCAGGGAGGTCGGTCGCGGTGGCTCGTACATGCCGTCACCCTAACGCCACGGCACGTCACTCGCAAAGAGGGCTCGATGGAACGACCACGGCGGTGTCGGCAACGACCGGATTTTGACAAGGCTCAGCCCGCCGGCGCAGCATTCCGCTCATGCAAGCGTCAGGGATGTCGGCAATCGTGATCGCCTTCGAGAGTTTCGTGGTGCTGCATATCCTCGCAGGCAGCCTCGGTCTCGTGTCGTTCTGGATTCCCGTAGCGAGCCGCAAGGGCAGCCTTCAGCATCGTCAATGGGGACGCGTCTTCACCTGGAGCATGCTCGTCACAGGGACCGCCGCCATCGGGATCAGCATCTCGACACTCATCGACCCGGTCAACACGCATCCGCATCTTCAGGATGCCGAGTGGATACGCGGGATCTTTGGCTGGATGATGCTCGGCCTCGCCGTGCTCACACTCAATCTGGCGTGGTACGGACGCTGCTGCCTCGCCAACAAGGACGATCATCGCCAAAATCTGGAATGGCGAAATACCGCGTTGCAGGTCCTGTTGCTGGTCGCATCGGTCAACTGCGCCTGGCAATCGATGCGCATCGGCGAACCGATCATGCTCGGCATGCCGGCGATCGGTCTCGCCACGGTGGCCTCCAATCTCGCCTTTATGCTGAAGCGCGAACCGGCCTCCATCGACTGGCTCAAGGAACACATCAAGGCCTTGGTCGGTGCGGGGATCTCGGTTTATACGGCGTTCTTCGCCTTCGGTGCCGTGCGCACGATCCCGACGCTCGCCTTGCACCCGGGGCTTTGGTCGATCCCGCTCATCGTGGGTCTCGCGCTCATCATCTACCACCGCTTGCAAGTCGAACGTCAAGCGAAAGCGGCCGTCCCGCGTCCGTCCGGTAGCTGAACGCCACTCCCCCTCGATGCGTCACGGCAGGCATCACGTCGCGATCGTCGGCGCCGGCATGGGCGGTCTCGCCGCAGCAGTCGATCTCGCCCATCAAGGATTTCGCGTCAGCGTATTCGAGAAGGCCGCCACTTGCGGCGGAAAGATGCGCGAACTTCACGTCGGCGATGCGGCGATCGACGCGGGCCCCACCGTCTTCACGATGAACTGGGTCTTCGAGGATCTTTTTGCGCAAGCCGGCGCGCAGCTCTCGGATCATCTCGATCTCGTTCCGGCGAGCGTGCTCGCGCGTCATGCGTGGCCCGATGGCGGTCGACTCGATCTGCACGCGAGCCTCGATCGCTCTTGCGCCGCCATCCGCGAATTTTCCGGCGATCATGATGCGCAGGGATATCGCGATTTTTGCGCGCGCAGCGCCTCGGTGTACTCGTCGTTGGTCGATCCCTTCATGCGGCGCTCGAGACCATCCCAGCTAGAGCTCGTCAGCGCGCTCGCGCGCCGAGGACTATCCGAAGACGGCCTGTGGGCCATGTTGCGTACCCCTCCCTGGCAAAGCCTTTGGAGTGCGCTCGGTTCGCACTTTCGCGATCCCCGTCTGCGCCAACTGTTCGGACGTTATTCGACGTATGTCGGCTCCTCACCGCTCGCCGCTCCGGCAACCTTGATGTTGATCGCCCATGTCGAGCAATCCGGCGTCTGGCTGGTTCGCGGCGGGATGCGCCGAATCGCCGAGGCGTTGCGGTCCCTCGGCGAATCCGCCGGTGCCACATATCGGTACGGCACCACCGTCCAGGAAATCCGGGTTCAGGACGGACGCTGCGTCGGGCTCCAACTCGACACCGGCGAGTTCGTCGCGGCCGATGCCATCGTATTCAACGGCGACGCCCACGCGCTCGCCTCGGGACTCCTCGGGTCGGCGGCGACCCGTGGCGGAGCGACGATGTCTCGGGAAGAACGCGCGCTCTCGGCCATCACGTGGTGTCTGCATGCGCCGACTCGGGGATTCGATCTCGAATACCATAATGTTTTCTTTGGAGATCGTTACCCCGAAGAGTTCACGAACATCTTCGAAGGTCGACGCATCAAAACCTCGCCGACGGTCTACCTCTGCGCGCAAGATCGAGGCGCCGCCGCGACGAGTCTCGCGCGCAACGAACTGATCGGCCGACCCGAGCGCATACTGATGCTCGTCAATGCGCCCGCCGACGGCGATTCCGGGGGCATAGACGATGCCACCCTCACCCGAGTCGAACGCGAAGCCTTCGGATTGCTCGAGCAGTGCGGCCTGCGGATCGAGCGCCGCAGCGATGACTGCATCGTCACGAGACCTCAAGATTTCGACCGACTGTTCCCCGGTACGGGCGGCTCGCTCTACGGCCGCGCCAACCACGGCGCCTTGGCGAGTTTCGCGCGCCCGGGCGCAGCAACCGCTATCGCCGGACTTTACCTCGCGGGAGGTTCGGCTCACCCCGGACCGGGTGTCCCCATGGCGACTCTTTCGGGTCGAGTGGCGGCTCGACACATCGTCAAAAATTTCGAGTGACGGTTTTTCACGCGACGGGATCGGGGACGATCCGATCGAGGATGTTGGCCGAAGACACGACTCCCGGCAGTCCGGCGCCCGGATGGGTGCCCGCACCCACGAGATAGAGCCCCCGAACTTCTTCGCTCTGGTTGTGCGGTCGGAACCACGCACTCTGAAAGAGTTTGGGCTCCATCGCGAACGCCGCACCGTTCACCGACGAGAGGCGGTCGCGGAAATCGAGCGGCGTCAGCATGTGCGAGGTCACGATCGACTCGCCAAGCCCCGGCATCATCGTCTCCTCGAGTCGGCGCTGTACCGCAGCGCGATACGGTTCCGCCCTCTCGCGCCAATCGGTACCGCTCTGCAGATGCGGAACAGGCGCCAACACATAGAAGGAATCACACCCCGGAGGTGCGAGCGACGGATCGCTCGCAGTCGGTCGGTGCAGATAGAGGCTGAAATCTTTGGCGAGCACTTTTTTCTTGAAGATATCGTCGAGCAACTCGCGATAGCGCGGCCCGAGCACCATCGTATGGTGATAGACATCGTCCCAGCGCCGATTGGTGCCGAAGTACCACACGAACAAACTCATCGAGTAACTCGAGCGAGCGAGCTTGGCGTCGGTCCATCGGCGTCGCGGATGTTTGGCGAGCAACTTGCCGTAGGTCCAGGCCGCATCGGCATTCGAGACGACGATGTCGGAGCGAATCTCCTCGCCGCTGACGAGTCGGACGCCCACCGCTGCGCCATTCTCCACGAGGATTTCCGCAACCTCCGCATTACAGCGAACCTCGCCTCCGTGAGTCTCGACGAGCTTGACGATGCCGCGCATCAGCGCGCCCATCCCACCCTCGGCGTAATGCACGCCGTATGTGCGCTCTAGGTGGGCGATCAGGCAGTAGTACGCCGTTGTCGTGAACGGATTGCCGCCGATGAGCAAGGGATGAAAACTGAAGAGGACTCGCAACTTTTCGCTGCGAAAATAGCGACTGACTTCCTGGTAGACCGAGCGATAGCCTCCGAGACGAACCAGGTCGGGCGCGGCGCGCAGCAGCGTTGCGATCTCGTGGAACGGCTGCTCCGCTTGACCCTTGAACGCGACCTCGAAGATTTCCTTGCTGACGCCAAGGAATCGGTTGAACCCCTCGACGTCGCGCGGTTCGATGCGGGCGATCTGCTCGCGCATCGACTCGAGGTCGGAGGTGTAACGGAAGACATCGCCGTCGTCGAAGCGCACCTCGTAGAACGGATCGATCGCCTTCAGGGTCACATCGTCCGAAATATTCCGACCGCAGAACTTCCAAAGATCGGCGAAGAGATAGGGTGCGGTGATGATGGTCGGGCCGGCATCGAACGTGAATCCATCCTGACGGTAGACATAGGCCCTGCCGCCCGGCGCGTCGAGCTTCTCGAGCACCGTGACTCGATAGCCTCGCGCACCGAGTCGAGCAGCGGCGGCAAGCCCGCCGAAGCCACTACCGATGACGATGGCGAGATTCTTTGCTGTCATGACATGCCTCCCGTCTGCCGCACCACGCTGCGTCGAACTTTGCGAACGGCAGTGAACACGAGGCCACCCACCACCGGAATACTGATTGCAGTGACGATGCCGGCGTCGATCGGCCAACCCGACTCGACGAGCCCGTCGGCCAAAATTTTGATGAGTGCGACGATGTAGTAGGTGATCGCCGCAACCGAGAGCCCTTCGACTGTCGCCTGCAGCCGCAACTGCGCGGCCGCCCGTTGGTTCATGGACTCCAACACCTGTTGATTCTGGGTTTCCCGGGTGATGCCGATCCGGGTCGACAACAATTGCGTCGCGCGAGTCGCGTGCTGCGATAGCGATTCGAGCCGCGTCATCGCCGCTTCGCAGGTATTCATGGCCGGCGCGAGCCGTCGTTCCATGAACTCTTTCAAAGTTTGCAACGATCCGCAGCGACTCTCTCGCAGTTGCGCGAGTCGGCTCTCGACGATATCGAAGTAAGCGCTCGCAGCACTGAAACGATACCGATGATCTGCCTCGAGTCGCTCGATCTCGGCTTGCAACGAGGTCAATCGATCGAGCAATTCGGGCTCGAGGGTCGAGTCGGCCTTCACGAGCTGGTTGGCGATCTGCGCCAACTCCTGTTCGTTTCGCGACAGCACAGGCGCGAGCTCACGGGCCACCGGAAATGCCAGCAGCGCGAGCATGCGATACATGTCCACCTCGAGCAAAGCCTGAACGAGCCGCCCCGCCTGCGCAGGCTTCAAGCTTCGGTCGACGACGAGTACTCGACTGTACCCCTTGGAATCGATACGAAAGTCGGTGAGCGTGGTCGCCGCCTCGTCGGCGATGACCGAGCCGACCAAAGGTCGATCACCGAAACTTTCTTTGGAGAGGCGCGAGAGATCGGCCTCGTCGCAGGCTCTGGCCGGTACGACTTCGACATGGCCTGCGTAGAGCGTTCGCCCCGGTAAAGCTCGGACCCACTCCTCCGGCACAGCGTCGATCGCAGGTCGCGAAAACGGCGCACCCGCGGCACCGTCGACGACGAACACATAGCGTGAAAACTCCGTGTGACGTTCCCACTTCAGGCGGAATGTCCCGAAGTCGGCTGCAAGATAGCCCGCCGGCGTCTCCTCGATCTGCAAACCGAATCGCACGCCGAGCTCGCGCAGCATTCGCCATTCGTCGTTTCGCGATTCGTTACCCGAAAGCAAAGCCAGGCACGAGACGCGGCACGGCGATGCCAAAGGCAAAGGCGGGCGCGCATGTACTTCATCGTGCAATTCCTGGCGCAGCGGATGAACGGCGGGCAGTGACACGTTGGAAGAACCTCGAGGGCGAGCGTCGTCAATCGGTGGTCGTCGATCGGCAGTCGACGGCCACCTTACCGCGGCGGCCCTCAGGATGGAATCCGCACACCCCGGGAACGAGCGCGGCCGACGATCATGTCGGCGATCAAGTCAGGCCGCTCCTCGTGACTCAGATGACCGAGATCGGCGTACTGGATCACCTCGGCCGCGGGCAGCAACTGCTGCACTCGGGCCGCTTCTCCCGGCAAAATCATTCGATCTTTTGCGCCGACGACGAGCGTGAGGGGGAACTGCAGTTGCGGGAGCTCGCGCTCGAGAGGTCGAACGTCCCACACGGCCATCATCGTCAAGGCTGCGCCTGCATGAGCGGGAAAACGTGACAAACGGCCATAGAGATCCATTCCCCGAGGATCGATGGTCGAGCCCGTCGCCGCGAGCATTCGACCGACCTCGCCCGGTGACTCCAGCCGTCGGGCAAAGAAACGCGAGACCCAATCGCTGCTGGCGATCGCTCGAATGAGCGGCGTGACGGCGGGATGCTTGAACCCGGACAGCGGCAGCAGTGCACCATTCAAGCTGATGATTTCCGCAGGATTCAGTCTGCCGTCTAGGCAGGCTCGACAAAGAATTGCGGCGCCCGCCGAATGTCCGACGACGAGCGTCGGCGACACATCGAGCACGTCGAGCAGTTCGACGAGTCCGTCGACCATGCCACGCAGCGACAAGCCCATGTCGTCTCGCGGTCGCGAAGTGAACCCATGTCCGGGAAGATCGGGTGCAATGACCCGGAAAAACGGCGTCAATCGTAGCAAGAGATCACGGAAGGAGTGGGTAGACGCTCCGGTGCCGTGCACGAGCAAGCAAACGGGCCCCAATCCGGCGTCTTGAACGTGCCAACGAAGCCCTGCCGCGTCGATGAAACGGCTGTGCGCTCTGTTGGGCCAATCCGCTCCTTCGCGTTCCCAATCCGGAGCCCGCAAACTGCTCACGAGATCCCCTGCTGCAGTACGATGCCCCGCATGATACGCCGCTTGCTGATCGGGCTGGGTGCCCTCCTCGTCCTGACCGCCCTTACCTACCTAGCCGGTCCGGTCCATGCACTCGATACGCGCGACACGCCGATCGATTTGCCGCGCGAGAGCGATGCGCTCGAACGCTGGCTGGAAGAATCCGAACAAAGATATGGGGATGTCGTCGAAGGCACCGAGAAACATATTCGGTGGGCGCATGAAGATCGGCGCCGAACACCCCTGTCCATCATTTATCTGCATGGCTACACCGCCACGCGGCAAGAGGTCGATCCGCTTTGCGATGAACTCGGAGAGGCCCTCGGCGCCAATGTCTTCTACACGCGACTCACCGGCCATGGCCGTAACCCTCTCGCGATGGGTGAGGTCCGCGGCAGCGATTGGTTGCGTGACGCACGCGAGGCCCTGGAGATTGGTCGTCTCATCGGTGAACGCGTCATCGTCGTCGGCACGTCCACCGGCGGTACGCTCGCATTGTGGCTGGCTCAGCGTGAGGACGCCTCGACCATCGCTGCGCAGATCCTGATTTCGCCGAACCTCGGCCCGCGCTCGCAATCGGGCGAACTGCTCGCAGGTCCTTGGGGTGCGCAGTTGCTGCAAGGACTCGTCGGCGATGAATATCGCTGGAAGCCACACAACGCCGAACAGGCCAAATATTGGACCTGGAAATATCCGTCGCAGGCGTTGTTGCCGATGATGGCGATCGTCCGCGAAGTCCGCGAGTCGCCCATCGAGAACATTCGCCAACCGACCCTCGTAATCTACTCACCCAACGATCGAGTGGTGAGTGCCGAAAAAATCGTGGACGCCCACGCGAGACTCGGCGCATCCGTGAAGCCCATCATCGCCGTCGATACGAGCGGCGATCCGTCGAATCATGTGCTTGCGGGCCGCGTACTCGCGCCGAACGACACCCCGCGAGTGCGCGATTGGATCCTCGCATTCACGAGAGAAATCGGGCTTTCGCCCGCTACGGGTACGCCTTGAGCGACTCGCGATACTGCTGGGCCCGTCGCGCATAGCTCGCCGCAGCGCCGCGGATGAGCGCAAGATCGCGCTCGCTCACCTCGCGCACGATCTTCCCCGGAGACCCCATCACCACGCTGCCGTCGGGGATTTCTTTGTCCGGCGGCACGAGTGCACCCGCTGCGATGATGCAATGCCGACCGATCACGCTGCGATCGAGCACCATCGCGCCATTGGCGATCATCGATTCGTCACCGACCGTGCAGCAGTGCAGAAATGCCATATGCCCGACGGTCACCCGCGCTCCAAGCCGCGTCGGTACGCCCTCATCCGTGTGGATGACCGAACCATCCTGGATGTTGCTGCCGGGGCCGATATCGATCCAATCGTTATCACCACGCAACACGACGTGGAACCAGACGCTCGCGCCTTCCGCGAGCCTAACGCTGCCGATCACGTCCGCCGAGGGCGCCACGTAAGCGTCGGGTGCGACATCGGGTCGACGCTCACCGATCGAATAGAGCATCAGGGCTTGGCCGTCGTGTCACGCGAGGCTTTTCGATCGGCTTTCATTCGCGCCACATCGACCGGACGCATCTCGATGATCGGACAGGACTCGTTTTCGACAAGCACCTTGTCGAAGCGGGTGATCGTACGTCCCGTTTGCGTCACTTGAATGGCGTTGGCGAAGCTGAGGTTGATGCAACCGTCCCAAACTTTGATCAGCCAGGCTTCGTTGAACCCCGTCCAGATGACAAGTTGGTTGCGCGATACCGGAGTCCAGCCGTCGATCCCCCGCATGGACCGAATCTGCTCGACGGGTTCGCCCGCGTAGTCGAGATAGCGGATATCCACGTTTTCGCGCTTGGCGAGGCCCGACGCACAGGCGGAAAGCAGCACAACCCCGATCACCCCAAAAACGAACCTTTTCATGACTTTGCCCTCAAAAACCACAACCTCAGTGTACCGGCCCGTCCTTCAGGCACAATGCGCCTCCCCACCTTGACGCTGTTATACTGTTGTATTTAAATATAACACCTACATCCTGAGCCCAACACCATCATGAACGTCTTCAAAAACCTCAAACTCGACAAGCGCTGGATCGTGGGCGGTGTCCTCGTCCTCGTGATCGCCGCCTGGCAGATCTATCGACAATTCTCCGGCTCCGGTGCGACGCCCGTCGATTTGGGTACAGCCGCGCTGCAAGACGTACGACCGAGCATCTTGGCCTCGGGCACCCTCGCCTATCGGACCGAGGTCAATCTCACGGCCGAGGTCACGGCGCGAGTGGCGAGCATCCTCGTGCAAGAGGGTGACAACGTGACGCAGGGTCAGCTTTTGCTGCGCCTCGATCCCGAAACCTACAACAACATCATCGCGCGCGAAGAAGCGAGCGTTCGTCAGAACCGCATCAGCATCGATCGTCAGCGCGCCGTAGTGGCGTTGCGCAAGCAGCAATATGAGCGCAGTCAGAAACTCGCTGCCTCGAGTCTCATCGACAAGAACCGGCTCGACGAAGATCGTAATCAGTTCATCGTCGCCGAGGCGGACCTGCGCAGCTCGGAAGAAGCCTTGCAACGCGCCACCGCCGTACTCGGTGACGCTAAAGAGCAGCGAGCCAAAACCGAAATCCGCGCGCCGATCCCGGGCCGCATCGTCTCGCTACCCATCAAGGTGGGCGAAGTCGCCATTCCCTCGACGGCCTCGCTCGCGGGTGCGCAGCTCATGAAAATCGCCGATGTGTCGGCGATCACCGCCGAGGTGAAGGTCGACGAGGCCGATGTTGCCAAGATCACGCTCGGTCAGCGCGCGGACGTGTTCTCCGCGGCCTACCCTGACACCGCGCTACCGAGCACGGTCGAGAAAATCGCGCTCACGCCGACCGTCGATGGACAGGGCCGATCGTACAAAGTCACACTCGCGATCGATGCACCGAAAGATCTGCTGTTGCGATCGGGCATGAGCGCGCGAGCGCTCGTCTACCTTGGCGATGGCGCGCGCCGACTCGCGGTGCCCGTGGAAGCCGTGGTCACGGAAACCCCGGAGAAAAACGTCGTCAAACGCTATGTGTGGCGTAGCGACGGCGGTGTCGCACGCAAAACCGCCATCGTCACCGGCCTCTCCGATGATCGCTGGGAAGTCATCGAGTCCGGCATCACCGAGGGCGCCAAGATCATCATCGGCCCGAGCAAAACCCTGCGACGACTCAAAGACGGAGAACGAGTCGTTCAGCGCCCCGCCGATGCGAGCGGAAGAAATGGCGCCGACACCGAGGGCGAGGCGGAATGATCGAGCTGCAAGGCATCGTCAAACGTTACGTCCTCGGCGAAGAGGAGGTGCTCGCGCTCGCGGGCGTCGATCTTCACGTCGGACGTAACGAATACGTCGCGCTGATCGGACCCTCCGGATCGGGCAAGTCCACGCTGATGAACATCATCGGCTGTCTCGACTCCCCGAGCGAGGGCCGGTACATCCTGAACGGTCGTGACACCTCGTCGTTGAGCGAAGAAGAGCTTGCGTCGGTGCGTAATCGCGAGATCGGATTCGTGTTTCAAAGTTTTCATCTGCTGCCGCGTCAGACCGCACTGCAGAACGTGATGCAGCCCCTCGTCTATCGACGGATGCCGCCTGCCGAGCGTCGCGAGCGGGCCGTCGAGGCGCTGCGCAAAGTGGGACTCGGCGATCGTCTCGATCATCGACCGAATCAATTGTCGGGTGGTCAACGGCAGCGTGTGGCCGTCGCCCGTGCGCTCGTCGGTGAGCCCTCGATTTTGTTGGCGGACGAACCGACCGGCAACCTCGACTCGCGCACCTCGGCGGAGATCATGTCCCTGTTCGACGCCCTGCACGCACAAGGGCAAACCGTCGTCGTCGTCACCCATGAACCGGATATCGCCGCGCATTGCCGGCGCACCATCCGAGTCTTCGACGGTCGGGTCGTCGAGGATTATCAAAATCCGGCTCGAGCCGCCTAGGTCGACCTACCGATGAACCATCTCGCAGAAGCCTTCCAAGCCGCCCTCGCCAGCCTCAACGCGCATCGTCTGCGCAGCTTCCTGACGACGCTCGGTATCCTCATCGGCACGATGGCCGTCATCGCCGTGGTCTCCGTATTGCAGGGCTTCTCCGACTCGATCAGCAGTCAGTTTTCGGACCTCGGCAGCAATACGCTCACGCTCGAAGCCAAGAACGAGCAGGAGAATTTCCGAAGCGGGCAGATCAACCGTCTCTCATTCGAAGACGTCGACGCCCTGCGTTTCAAGGTCTCAGGTATCGATCGCGTCGCGCCCATCATCAGCGCGCCACTCGGTGCCACGCTTTACCGCGGTCGCAGCGTCACCCCGCAGGTTCTCGGTGCGACCGAAGAAGCCCAGGACGTGCTCGGCGTCGATACATCGATCGGCCGATTCATCACAGCGAGTGACGAGCGCAACAGCCGACGCGTCGTCGTGATCGGCACCGAGGTACGTGACGAATTGCGCATGCCGCAGAACCCCATCGGCGAGTTCATCCTCATCGGTCGTGAGTGGTTCCGAGTCGTCGGGCTGCTCGAGAAGCGCGGTGAAATCTTCGGCTTCAGTCAGGACAATCGCGTCTTGATCCCCTTCAGCGTGGCCCGCTCGCTGACGGGCACGTTCGAACGCACATTCATGGAAGTGTCGTTCACGGTCACGAATCTCGCGGAAGTGAATCAGGTCAGAGAGCGAGCCATGCGTACGGTGCGTGCCTCGCGGGGAATCAAGCCGGGAAAACCGGACGACTTCGAAATCAAGGCAGCCGATTCCTTCGTCAAACAATTCAACCGCATCACGGCGACGGCTACAGCCGTGCTCGCCGGCATCGTCGGCATTTCTTTGCTCGTCGGCGGCATCGGCATCATGAACATCATGCTCGTGTCGGTGACCGAGCGAACACGAGAGATCGGTATCTTGAAGGCACTCGGTGCCACCCGTCGCGACATCCTCGTGCAGTTCCTGCTCGAAGCGGCCTTGCTGTCGCTGCTCGGTGGCTTGATCGGCATCGTGCTCGGACTACTCGCGGGGATGGGCATTGCGTCGTTGATTCCGAACTTCCCACCGGCGCACGTCCCGATCTGGGTGATGATCGCGGCCGCAGGGTTCTCCGCGCTCGTCGGCGTCGTGTTCGGTATCGCGCCGGCTTCGAAAGCGGCGAAGCTCGATCCGATCGAAGCCTTGC
>JBILWC010000017.1:0-53504 GCA_044370105.1 Steroidobacteraceae bacterium
GGTTTTGGGCCCGGGGGCGCGGGGGTGGGGGGCCCCGCGACGCCAAGCTGCCTTAGCCCGCGTACTCTGCGATCCCGGCGACCGCCTTCGGGGCGTGGGTCGAAATGCTGCCCACCTTGGTGCCCGATTGAAGATCGATCTTCGCCACTTCGCCGGTGAAGAAATTACTGACGAAGACGTGCCGACCGTCGGAAGCCAGATCGATCAACGCCCACCCGAAACCCTCGAGCGGGATCTGCCTCGTCGTCACTCCCGCGGCATCAACGAGATGGATCGAGCCACCGCGCAAGGCATAGACAAGGCCGTCCTTGCCGTAGGCCATGCCGAAGAACATCGGCGGCGGTCCGGGCGGGAACGGCGGCAGGACCGCTTGCAAATCGGGCAGCTGACGATCGTTGACGAGGTCGTAACGCATGAGACGAGTTCCCGTCTCGGAGGTGTAGACCAACGTCTTTTCGTCGGACGACAGGGTCGACATGGTGACCCCGAGAAAACCGCCCATGCCGCCATGGGTCTCGGTGCCATATTCTTTGACGAGCTTGCCCTCCGCGGTGAATCGGAAGACGTGACCATCGCCGAAACGGCTCGTCCCCGGCATGAACGGCAACCGGGTCTTCATGCGGGCTTGCACCTCGGGCCGAATCGAATCGCCGACCACGTGCTCACCCATCAGCAGCGTGCCATCCGAAGCGAAGTTCACGTGCGAAAACGCGCGAGCGCCGAACTCGGGGCGACGCACGACACGTCCATCCTGATGAATATTGAGCACGACGAACGAGTGGCTGTCGAACGCCCAAAGCACACCCTTGGAGTCGAACTTCAAGCCGCCGACGAGGTGCGTGGTCTCGTCGATCCACAACTCGCCTTTGGGCGCGAGGTTGGCGTCGAACTGCAGGATCCGTCCGCGCCCGGCGTGATCGTCCTCGGGGTTGTTGAGCAGCGTGGCACCGACGAAAAGATCGCCCTTTGCGAAGGCTTGCAGAGTGGAAGTCATGGGGGATCAGGCCTCGAAAGAATAACGTGAGAGGAAATCGCGTCGCGAACCCAAGAGCATGGAGAACGCGCGTCCGAGCATCCGCCCGGTCGTCAACCAAGTGATGTCGTTGCCCTGCTTTGTGTCGGCCAGAATGCGCTCGACGATCCAGGGCGTGGTCGTCTCGACGTGCTCGCCGATGAAACTGAGCTGCTTCAGTGCCTTCGCGCGCCGATCGGAGGGCAGCGCACGCATCTCGCGGATCATGCCCTCGGTGATGTTGATCCCGGGGCTGATGGTGCCGATGAGTATCGACTCGTCACGCTCGTCCTTGCGCTCTTTCACGAGACACTTGGCGAGATATTTCACGGCGCGCTTGGTTGTCGAGTAGACGGTCATGCCCGGCACCACGCGGCCCGTCGCACCACCACCGCCGAGCGTGAGGTACAAGGTTCCGCCGCCCTGACGTTTGAACCCCGCGATCGCCACCTGCGCGGCGTTGATCGATCCGATCACGTTCGAACGCACCATGGCTTCGATTTCGGCCGCGGTGTTGTCGGCGAACTCAGCACCGGTTCTCGCAAAGCCCGCATTGTTCAACCAGATGTCGACGCGTTTAAATCGGGACACCCCGAAATTCCACAGGGCCTCGACGCTACCGAGATTCGAAACGTCACAGGCGATACCGGCGACCCGCTGATCCGAGCCTGGACACTCCGAGGCGAGCCTTCTGATCGCCTCATCGACGCGCGCCGCGTCGCGGCCGCTCACGATGACCTGATGACCTCGACGCAGAAACTCTCGGGCGTACCCGAAGCCGAGCCCCTGCGTACTGCCCGTGATGATGATTGTTCGAGTGGCCAAAGCGAGACCCCCTTCCAGCTGCGGCTCCGAGCACCAAAGGATACCGGCGCATGACTCGTGCGCGTACGCCGTCCGGGCGATGTCCAACAGTCGGACGCGAGAACCCCGGCGGCTCGCCGGAACCTCCTGCACGGGCGGGCATCGCCTAGGATGCAAGCTCAAGGGGGTGATTCATGAGCGCCAAACTCAACGTCGTCGTCACTGGTAGTACCCGCGGCATCGGCAAGGGCCTCGCCGCGGAGATCCTGAAGCGCGGCCATAACGTCGTGGTCAGCGGACGAACGTCGAAAGCCGTCGATACGGCAATGGCCGAACTCGCATCGAGTGCGACGGAAGGCGCTCGTGTCGCCGGCGCAGCCTGCGACGTCTCGAAGCGCGAGGATTTACAAGGTTTGTGGGACGCCGCCGTCGCCGCGTTCGGTCGCGTCGACATCTGGATCAACAACGCGGGTATCTCTCATCCCCGTCAGCGCGCCGGCGACATGCATGAGGAGGACATCAACAACGTGCAGGAGATCAACCTGCTCGGCATGATGCTCGCCACGCAGATCGCGCTGCACGGCATGCGCAAACAAGGTGGCGGTACCATCTACAACATGGAAGGCTTTGGCTCGAACGGCATGGTCACGCCGGGCATGGGTCTCTACGGGGCGAGCAAATTCGCGCTCACCTATTTCAACAAGGCCCTCGTATCGGAAACCGGTGATGGGCCGGTGAAGGTGTGCTACCTGAGCCCCGGCATCGTGATCACCGATCTCGTCAAGCGCGACATGGGCAGCAACAGCGCCAAAGAAATCGAGCGTACCCGACGCATCTACAACATCCTGGCCGACCGCGTCGAAACCGTGACGCCTTGGCTCGCCGACCGCGTGCTGCAACCTCAGAAAGCCGGAGCACGCGTGGCGTGGCTCACGGGTGCCAAAGCAGGACGCCGTTTTTTGATGTCGCTGTTCCGCAAGCGATCGGTACTGACGGACGCGGACTTCGCAGGCTGACGCTGACCTCGCAGGCGGACCCCAACGCCGCCACTTGCCCGGCTTCGCAACCCGAAGTCGACCTCTAAGGTGATACCGCGACCGCTCGGCCTTCGCGCCGTGGATCGGCAGCGCCCGTGAGTCTGCCGTCGGGTAGTACGCGAACGGCATGCAAACCTGAGCCCTCTCCGGCGCCCCGGTTGCTTCTGAACGAATGGCCCATCGCCGCGAGCTGTTCGAGCAATACGGGATCGGCTCGAGAGACCTCGGCGACGAGTGCCCCACGCGCAATCATGTTCGGCAGATCGACGGCCTGTTGCGGCGAGAGATTCCAGTCGAGCATGCCGACGAGCGCCTTGCTGACATACGCGATGATCGCATTACCGCCCGGCGAACCCACCGCGAGTTCGAAACGACCGTCTCGAAATACGATGGTCGGCGACATCGACGAGCGTGGTTTCTTGCCAGGCGCCACCGCGTTGGCGATCGGCGCACCGGAGTCGTCAACGGGACGAAAACTGAAATCGGTGAGCTGGTTGTTGAGGAAGAACCCGCCCGCCATCCGCTGCGAACCGAACAGCCCTTCGACCGTCGTCGTCATCGACACCACATTGCCGCGCGTATCGACGATGACGAAATGACTCGTTCCGGTGCCCACACCCGTCGCGTCGCGACCACGCGGCGTCGAGCCCGGCGGGCTACCCGGCTGCACGCTCGTCATCGTGCGGCTCGGAGAGATGAGCGCAGAGCGCGAACGAAGATAGGTCTTGTCGATGAGACCGGCGAGCGGTACCGAGGTATAGCGATCATCGGCGACATAAGTGTCGCGATCCGCGTAAGCGAGACGCTGCGCTTCAATGAAATGATGCCAACCCGCGACGGTAGCCGGCCCCATCGAGGACATCTCGAAGTTTTCGAGCGTTCCGAGCACCGAGAGGATGGCGATGCCGCCCGACGACGGTGGCCTCATGCCGCAGACGACGTACACGCGATAGGTATCGCACACCGGCTCGAGACGATTGGGTCGGTACGCCCGCAGATCCTCGTGAGACAAGGTGCCCGGCACCGGATCACGACGAGCCGCGGCGATGATCTCGTCGGCGAGCGGACCTTCGCGGAAGGCCTTCGCACCCTCGCGCGCGATACGACGGACGGACTCGGCATATTTACGATTGACGAGACGGCTGCCGACCGGCAGCGGCGTGCGGCCATCCGTCGTGAGATAAGTCGCCGCCTCGACGGGAAATCCCTCGCGAGCCACCGCGGTCGTGATCATTTCATTGAGGCGCGGCGAGACTGCAAAACCCTCGTCGGCGATTATCGCCGCACGCTGCCATGATCTTGCCCAAGGCAATTTCCCGTGCTCGCGATGCGCCATCTCGAGCATGGCGACCGCGCCCGGCACACCGATGGAACGACCCGAACGGATGGCCTCGAGAGAGCTCATCGGTTTTCCATCGGCCATCAGGAACATGTCGGGCGTCGCGCCGCGCGGCGCAACTTCGCGACCGTCGTAGGTGACGACATCGCCCGTCGTCACGTCGTAGTGGACGAGGAATGCACCGCCGCCGAGCCCCGAGGACTGCGGCTCGACGAGGCCGAGTACAGCCTGCACCGCAATTGCGGCGTCGACCGCCGAGCCACCGGCCTTGAGGATCTCGACACCCGCCTCCACCGCGAGCGGATTGGCCGCAGCGACCATTCCGCCCGATCGCCAGGCGGGATTGGGCTTGGCCTCGATGACGGGCGTTGCGGTCGCACTCGGTGCCGCAGGGACCGCGCTACCGTACCCTGCACCGCCCGCACATCCGGCGAGCGCGATCAGCGTCATCGCCCCCAACACGGCACGATGCACCACACCGCTCGACACGGTCAAAGATTTCACGGCAAGAATTTCACAGCAAGGCTTCGATATCGGCGGCGAGGCTCTCGGGCTTGTCGTTCGGCGCGTAGCGACGAACGACGCGACCCTCACGATCGATGAGGAACTTGGTGAAATTCCATTTGATGCCCTCGGTACCGAGAATGCCTTTGGCTGAGGACTTCAGATGCTCGTAAAGCGGATGCGCCCTGCCTCCGTTGACCTCGATCTTCGCGAACATCGGGAAAGTCACATCGTAGTTAAGCGAGCAGAAATTTCTGATCTCGTCTTCGTTGCCCGGCTCTTGATGTCCGAACTGATCACAGGGGAATCCGAGTACCGCAAAACCGCGGTCGGCATATTTGCGCTGCAATCCCTCGAGACCGGTGTACTGCGGGGTAAATCCGCACTTGCTCGCCACGTTGACGATCAACAGCACCTTGCCTTTGTACTCGGCCAATGAACGATCCGTTCCATCGATCGCCCGGGCCGAAAAATCATGCACACTCGACATAAGGCCTCCTCAGCCGAAAGGCGCCACGCCAAAGAGACGCTGGTGCCAACCCATGATGAACGCGGCATAGAGCGCGAGCCCGCCGAGCACCGCGATGACGTCATTGATGGCGCTCGAGGGCGCCATCGGTCGCGGGCGCTCCGCGCGACGCTTGAGCGAAATGCGATCGGCGACCGCCCACACCAAAAAGCCACCGAAGAGCAATACGTCGGCCAGCATGCCGTTGGCGAGCAGGTGCGAAAGCGCCCAAAATTTGATCGCGACCAGCATCGGATGCTTCGCCACCCGCTGCAGACGACCCGGCAGGTAGGCCGCAAGCAGCAGCGGGAACACCGGAAGCATCAGCAAGGCCGCGACGTGTCGCAGACCGACGGGCGGCAGGTAGACGATGTGGGGTTCGAGTCGCAGTGCGGCGTAGCCCGTGACCATCAGAAAGAACCCGATGATCGAAGGTACCGAGTAAATGAGTTTCCATCGGATTTCTCCGAGCTGACTCGCGAGTCCGTCACGCCAACCCGGTGCGATGATCGAGACCGAGTGCACACCAAAGAAAAGCAGCATGCCGACCAGCATCGTGATCATGACACTTTAGCCCTCGCACGACTCAAGAAGAGTACTCCGAGCACGGCCAGAACAGCCGACATCGCGAAGGGTGCGGCCGGTCCGAGCTTGAAATAGATCGGACCCGACAACGCAGGCCCGACGATACGACCAGCACTGCTCGAGGCATTGAATAATCCCATCACGGTACCGCGCGACCGTGCGTCCGCTTCGAACGACACGAGACTGGTGATCGCCGGAAGGAAGAGACCGTTCGCGAGACCAAAAATGCAGATCGCCATCCAGACCATCGCATCATTCTGGGCCGTGGCAAAGAGCATGAGCCCTGCCACCACACCGATTCCTGCCGTGATCGCCAGGTGTTTCTCGCCGAAGCGCTTGGCGAGCGGACCTACGAGCCCCGCCTGCCCGACCGCCGACAACAGTGCGAACACCATGAAGTGCACGCCGATGTCGCGAAGCGTGTAATTGAAGAGATCACGGCCCCAGAACTGGAACACCGACTGCATCACGCCACCGGCGATCGCGATGAACAGCGAAGCCGATACCAACCCGAGCAGCACCGGTCGACTGCGTAGCGCCTCGAGAGGAGAACGACGCGGTGCGGGGGCTCCCGCTTCACTCGTCGCGTCCGTCGAGGCTCCGGTGTCCTCGGATTTCGCAGCGCTCTTGCCGAACGGTTTGCGCAACTCTGCGGGCAGACTCTCGGGCAGGAAGAACACCGTGCCGAGAAACGCGAGCAACGACAAACCCGCAGAAGCGAGCGCCGGCCAATGCATATTGGGTACGCCGCCGATGGTGCCGAGAAACCCGCCGATCACCGGACCGACCGCGAAACCGACACCGAAAGCCGAAGCGACGATGCCGAGACCCTTGGCGCGATCTTTCGGATCGGTAACGTCGGTGGTGTAGGCAAACGCTGCGGCCAAGTTGCCCGACATGATGCCGCCGAAGGCGCGCGCGACGAGCAACGACTCGAGTGTCGTGGCATAGGCCAACCAGATGAACGACAGAATGGTCCCCGCGGTACTCAGGATGAGAATCGGTTTGCGGCCATACGCGTCGCTGAAACGACCCCAAATGGGCGTGGCGATCAGCTGGAAGAGCGAGAACACACCCGAACCGCCGAAGGTTTTCCAGAAGTCGGACGCCCCCAGATTTTCGGCGACGAAGGGGAACGGGATGGTCGTGATGCCGAACCCCGCGAGACTGATGAACACCACCAGCCACAGCACACCGAGTCTTTTCATGTCTTTTCTGTCCAGCCGTTCGACGAGGAACTGGCGCGCCCGGAGAGATTCGAACTCCCGACCCTCAGGTTCGAAGCCTGATGCTCTATCCAACTGAGCTACGGGCGCGTGACGGGCAGTCTAGCACCGGCGACTCGCTGACCTTAAGATACCGGCAGGCATCGCCGCCCCTTGATCAACGAGTTGCGCTGGAGAACCCACATGAAGACTCTGCTTTCCCTCGCCCTGGTTGCCGCTTCGATCGCAGCCGGCCCCGCTTTCGCAGCCTGCACTTATCCCAAGGCGCCGGAGAGCATCCCCGACGGCAACACGGCCACGCTCGATCAGATGCTCGCCGCGCAGCGCGCCGTCAAGGCCTTCGATGCCGCCATCACGGCCTACCAGAGCTGCCTCGATAGCGAAAACAACGCCACTTTCGCGGCCAACCCGGATCTCACCGAGGATCAGAAGAAAGAACGCCTCAACATCCTCGGCCAGAAGCAAAACGCGGCGGTCGATGAAGCCCAGGCGCTCGCCGATCGTCTGAACGCGCAGATCCGCGTCTACAAGGAAAAGAACGCCAAGAAGTAATCCGGCCCGCCACCGTGCGGGTTGTCGGATCAGCATGCCGGGATACACTCCCGGCATGATTTCTCCTGCCGAGGCCGATGCACTCATCGGGCAGCAGTTCACCTGTCTGCCCATCGAGTCCTTGCCGCTCGTCCAGTGTACGGGCGCGGTCTTGCGCGAGAACGTGTACGCCGAGCGCGACCAACCCCCCTTCGATCGCGTCGCCATGGACGGTATCGCCCTCGATACCTCGGGGCTACGTGGCGGTAAAACCACGTTGCATATTCAAGCGATGCAAGCGGCGGGCGAACCACCGCTGAAGCTCGAGACCGCCCATCACGCCATCGAGATCATGACAGGCGCCGTACTGCCGCTCGGCTGCGATACTGTCGTACCGATCGAACAGATTGAAATCCGTGACGGCATCGCCACGCTGAAAGAACCCTCACGGATCATCGCTGGACAAAATATTCATCGTCGCGGCTCCGATACGACGCAAGGTGCGCTGCTGCTGTCCTCAGGGATGCTGCTCGGCGCACCGGAGATTGCCGTCGCCGCAAGCGCAGGCATGGCGCGCATTCGCGTGAGCGCACAGCCGACGATCCTCGTCATCTCCACGGGCAACGAACTCATCGAGCCCGGCGATCCGATCGAAGCGCATCAAGTCAGACGATCGAACGCCTACGGCATCGTCTCGGGACTGCGACGCCGAGGCTTTCAGCGGATCGCCGACGATCATCTGCCCGACGATCTCGATGTGCTGCGTCGAAGACTACGCGTTCATCTCGATACGCACGATGTACTCATTCTGTCTGGCGGCGTCTCGATGGGTCAGCTCGATCTCGTGCCGCGCGTGCTCGCCGAACTCGGCGTGCGAGAGGTCTTTCACAAAATCGCTCAGCGTCCGGGCAAACCCATGTGGTTCGGCATCGGACCGACCGGCACCGCCGTGTTCGCGCTGCCGGGAAATCCCGTCTCGACGCTCGTCTGTCTTGCGCGCTATGTCATCCCGGGTTTGTACGCGGCCATGGGAGAGACAGCGCGCCCTCTGGAAAAAATCGCCATCGCCGCGCCCATCGAGGTAAAGGTCGCGATGACGAGCTTCATGCCCGTTCGAGTGCAGGGTGATGAGTGGGGGCGTCTGTGGGCGCATCCCTGCCCCACCAACGGCTCGGGCGACTTCACCTCGCTCATCGGCACCGAAGGCTTCGTCGAGTTGCCGCCCGGCCCCAACACGTATGCCAAGGGCTTCGTGACGCGACTCTGCCGCTGGTAAGGTGCACAGGCTCATGAGCGTTTCCGAACACAAGTTGATCCCGCTGCGCTCGACCGATGGCCCGCGCGATACGCTCGGACGACCGATGCGCGACTTGCGCATCTCGGTGATGGATCGCTGCAACTTTCGATGCCCCTATTGCATGCCGCAGCACACGTTTCACGACGGCTACCGGTTCTTGAAGTCGGCCGAGCGGCTCGATTTCGACGAGATCGTCCGTCTTGCTCGGTTGTCGGCCTCGCTCGGCGTACGCAAGTTGCGTATCACGGGTGGCGAACCGCTGCTGCGCCCGAACCTCTCCGATCTCATCGGCGACCTCTCGACGCTGCCCGGCATCGACGACATCGCGCTCACCACCAACGGCGTGCTGCTCGCCAAGTACGCCACCGAGCTCAAAGCTGCAGGGCTCTCGCGCATCACCGTCAGTCTCGACAGTCTCGATCCCGAGGTGTTCAAAAAAATGAGCGGCGGCTTTGGGGGTGTCGAGGAGGTACTCGAGGGCATCGAAGCGGCACAACGCGCCGGACTCACTCCGATCAAGGTCAACGTCGTCGTGCAGCGTGGCGTCAACGAGCACACCGTGTTGCCGATGATCGAACATTTTCGCGGCACAGGCGTCATCGTTCGATTGATCGAATACATGGATGTCGGCAACCGCAACGAGTGGCAAGCCGGCCTCGTCGTGCCATCGCGCGATCTGCTCGCCGCGATTCACCAGCGTTGGCCGCTCTCACCTCGCGAGCGCGACTACCGCGGCGAAGTCGCCGAACGCTATGCCTTCGACGATGGCGCAGGCGAGGTCGGTTTCATTTCCTCGGTCACGCAGCCGTTCTGCCAAGACTGCTCGCGCGCTCGCCTCTCGTCCGATGGCAAGCTCTACACCTGTCTTTTCGCGACAGTCGGCACGGACTTGCGCAGCCCGCTGCGCGCCGGCGCGAGCGATGCGGAGTTGCTCGATCTGCTCTCGGGAACTTGGCGACGACGAAGTGATCGTTACAGCGAACTGCGCGGCGGAATGCCGCTGCCCGGCCGCAAGGTCGAGATGTTCCACATCGGCGGCTGAGAAGACGTGATGGCTCAGGCAAAGCGAAAAAATCCGAGCAAGAAAAAGGCCGATCGCGCTCGGCCCAACGCCGGCCTCACCCACCTCGATGCCGCGCGCCGACCCACCATGGTCGATGTCAGCGACAAGGTCGTCACGCGCCGCAGTGCGACGGCCGAAGCGCGTATCACGCTTCCGATTTCCGTTGCTCGGGCCCTGGCTGCCACGGGACACCGAACGCGCAAGGGTCCGGTGTTCGACACCGCGATCATCGCAGGCGTACAAGCCGTCAAGCGCACGCACGAACTCATTCCGTTCTGCCACCCGTTGCCGATCGAGCACTGCGACATCGACATCGACGCGCAAAAAACCCGCGTCACCGTGCGCTGCACTGTCGCAACGACGCACAAGACGGGCGTCGAGATGGAAGCCCTCACCGGCGCCACGGCGGCGGCACTCACGATCTACGACATGTGCAAAGCCCTCTCCCACGATATCGTGATCGAGTCGGTTCGACTGCTCGACAAATTAGGCGGTCGGCGTAACGTTTCTCGGAGACGCTGATGACCCTCGCGCAGCACGACTCGCCCGTGTTCGGGTTGTTGCTCGCCGGCGGCCGAAGTTCGCGCATGCGACGAGACAAGGCGGCGCTCGAATACCGCGGTCGTACCCAACTCGAGGACGCCTACGCCCTGCTCGCATCGGTCACGCCACGGGCCTTCGTCTCGGTACGCCCCGATCAGGTGACCGATCCACTGCGCCAAAGATTTCCACAAATCGTGGATGAGCACACTGACCTCGGCCCCCTCGCCGGCATCCTCGCCGCTCAAAGCGCGCATCCCGACGCCGCATGGCTCGTGCTCGCCTGTGACCTGCCTTTTCTCGATGCCGCCGTCCTCCAGCATCTGCTCGAACATCGTAACCGGCAGGGCTATGCGACGGCCTTTCGATCCACTCACGACAGCCTGCCCGAGCCGCTCTGCGCGGTGTACGAACCCAAGTCGGTCGCGGCCCTCGCCCGATACGCGACGGGCGGCAAGAGCTGTCCGAGAAAATTCCTGATCGAGCACCAGGCGACCCTGCTCGAGCCCGTGCGCGCCGAGGCTCTCGACAACGTCAACTCGACCACGGACTATTGGGCCTCCATGCAGACGCTTTCACCCGACGCGCTTCCTTCGCGCACGTTGCGCGTGCAGTACTTCGCGCTGCTGCGCGAACAAGCCGGTCGCAGCGAAGAGACTCTGACGACCGCCGCGCGCACCCCCGCCGAGCTCTATGGCGAACTACAGGCGAGATACGGGTTCACACTGCCCTCGGACATGCTCAAGGTCGCCGTGAACACCGAGTTCGGTGATTGGAACCAGCCGCTGCAAAACCACGACGCCATCGTGTTCATCCCGCCGGTCGCCGGAGGCTGACCTCGCCATGAGCACGGCGTGCTTTCGGTTCAGTTCGTCGGCGCTCGACCTCGAGTCGCTGCGCACGGAACTCGCGGATCCGACATGCGGAGGCTATAGCGCGTTCGAAGGTTGGGTGCGCAACCACAACGAAGGCCGGGAAGTTCGGCACCTCGAATACGAAGCCTTCGCCGAACTCGCCATCCGCGAGGGCGAACGCATCATCGCCGAGGCCTGCGAACGATTCGGCGTCGAAAACGCGCGCTGCGTGCATCGAGTGGGCGCTCTCGCCCTCGGAGAACTCGCCGTGTGGGTGGGCGTGAGCGCCCGTCACCGCGACGAAGCTTTCAAGGCCTGTCGCTACATCATCGACGAAGTGAAACACCGCGTGCCGATCTGGAAAAAAGAGCACTACGTCGACGGTGACTCCGGTTGGGTCAACTGCGAACGCTGCGCCGCGACCCCTGCGCACGCCGAACCTGGGCACACGCACGCTCACGCGCATCACGATCACGCCCATCACGATCACGCCCATCACGAGCATGCGCATCACGCCCACACACATCAAGGCCATGCACATCACGGGCACGCGCATCAGCACGTCGCGACCCATCATCATTCCGTTGAGGCACCACGAGTCCCCGATTACTCGCGGCAGATGAACCTTCGGGAGGTCGGCGCCGCAGGTCAGGCGCGCCTGCGCGCCGCGCGGGTCGCCGTGGTGGGTGCCGGTGGCCTCGGCGTGCCGGTACTGCAATATCTGGCCGGCGCGGGCATCGGACGGCTCACGGTCATCGATGGTGATCGACTCGAACCCTCCAACCTGCACCGCCAAACCTGGTACGCCCTCGCCGACTGCGGCTCACCCAAAGCGGAACTCGCCGCCGCCCGTGTGCGTGCGCTCAATCCGGACGTGGACGTGCACGCCCACGTCGGGCGACTCGACATCGAGAACGGCGCCACCCTGCTCGCCCATCACGATCTCGTCATCGACTGCACCGACAACTTCGCCACCAAATTTTTGATCAACGATCTCGCTCAGTCGCTCGGCGTGCCGGCCGTGTTCGCGAGCGTCCACCAATACGAAGGTCAGCTGCAGGTCGTCGATCCGACACGGCGCAGCGCCTGTCTGCGCTGCCTGTGGCCAAACGCCACGCGTGACGGCGTCGTCGGCAACTGCGCCGAAGCCGGCGTACTCGGCCCCGTGCCAGGTGTGCTCGGCGGTCTGCAGGCGCTCGAAGCGCTCAAAATCTTGCTGAATTTACCCGGTCGACTGGGTGATGAGCTGTTGACGGTCGATCTTGTCGGCCTCTCGACGACGCGATTGCGCGCGCGCCGAAACGCCGCCTGCGAGGCGCGCTGCGAACCTTCCACCCTTGCGCTACAACGCGCCGCCCACGAACGCCGGAACGCCGGCAGCGCGCCACTCGAACTCGAGTTCGACGACTTGCAGAGCGCCCTCGCAGAGGGTTACTCGCTCGTCGACATTCGCGAGCCCAAAGAAATCGACGAGACGCCACTCGAGACCGACGCCCTGCCCGTCCCCATGGGCGAATTGCTCGCGGGACGCAATCTGCCGCCCGACGGGCGTTACCTGCTCATTTGTGCGCGCGGCGCACGCAGCCTCGGCACGGCTCGCAGCTTGCGTGATCGCGGCCTCGATAATGTTTATTCTTTGAAAGGCGGCGCACTCGGCCTGCCCGAGCGTCAGGGCCGGATCTGACCCGAGCCGCGCACGACGTACTTGTAACTCGTCAACTGCTCGAGCCCCACCGGGCCTCTTGCATGGAAGCGGTCGGTCGAAATACCGATCTCGGCACCCATGCCGAACTCGCCCCCATCCGCAAATTGCGTCGAGGCGTTGTGCAGCACGATGGCGCTGTCGACACCCTCGAGAAACCGACGCGCTGTCGCATCGTTGTTCGTGATGATGGACTCCGTGTGTGAGGAGCCGTAGAGAGCGATATGCGACATCGCCTCCTCGACGCCCTCGACCACCCGCACCGCGATGATCGAGTCGAGATATTCCGTGTGCCAATCCACCTCGGTCGCAGTCGTCACGCGAGTGTCGACGTGTTGCGTCGCCTGGTCGCCGCGCACGAGGCAGCCGGCATCGAGCAGCGAGCGCACCAGCACCCCAAGATAATCGGCAGGCGCGCCGCGATCGACCAGCAGCGTCTCGGCAGCGCCACACACGCCCGTGCGCCGCAGCTTGGCGTTGAGCGTGATGGCGACCGCCATCGCAAGGTCCGCATCGCGATCGACATAAACATGACAATTGCCATCGAGATGACCGATGACCGGCACTCGCGCCTCGCGGCGTACGCGCTCGATGAGCCCCTTGCCTCCGCGCGGCACCACGACGTCGAGGGTCCCATCGAGGCCCTCGAGCATCAGACCGACGGCCTCGCGATCGACCACGGGAACCCGCTGCACGCAACTCTCGGGGAGCCCGGCCTCACGTAAGCCCGCCACGAGACCGGCATGGATTGCTGCCGTCGAATGCAGACTCTCGGAGCCGCCCCGCAAGATCACGGCATTCCCCGACTTGAGACAGAGTGCGCCGGCATCGGCGGTCACGTTCGGTCGGCTTTCGTAGATGATGCCGAGCACCCCGAGCGGAACGGCGACCCGCGCGATACGCAGCCCATTCGGTCTCGTCCACTCGGCGAGCACCCGTCCGACGGGGTCAGGCAAGGACGCGATGTCCTCGAGCCCGCGGGCCATCGCCTCGATGCGCGCCGAATCGAGACGCAATCGATCGAGCAACGCCGCGGAGAGATCGCGTTCTTCAGCGGCGCGCATGTCCTGCGCGTTCGCCGCCAATATCTTTGACGCATCACGGCGCAGCGCCACAGCCGCCGCACGCAGTGCTCGATCTTTTTGATCGCGCGAGGCCGATGCAAGCACCGGCGCCGCCGCCCGCGCGGCCCGGCCGAGCTCCTGCATCAGCGCTTTCATCGCATCACCAAGTCGTCGCGATGGATGAGCTCATCGCGACCCGCAAACCCGAGCAGTGCGGCGATCTCGCTCGTTCGTCGGCCGAGGATGCGCGAAGTCTCGTCATCCGAGTACGCGACGATGCCGCGTGCAATCTCGCGCCCGTCGCTACTCTGCACACTGACGGTATCGCCGCGATCGAAGCGCCCACTCAGGGCCGTCACGCCCGCAGGCAGCAAGCTCTTGCCCGCCCGCAGCGCCCGCTCGGCTCCGGCATCAACGAGCAATGCTCCGGAAGGACGCAGACTTCCGGCGATCCATTGTTTACGCGCCGCGACCGGCGAGGACTTGGGTCTGAACCAGGTGCACCGCGCGCCCTGCTCGACGCGCCGCACGGGATGTCTCGGCGACCCCGGCGCGATGCAAAAGTGAGCGCCCGCCTCCACGGCGATCTTGGCCGCCATGATTTTGGTCGTCATGCCGCCGCGTCCGACTTCCGAAGCGGACTCACCGCCCATCGATTCGATACGGGGCGTGATCTCGCGAACGAGCGGGACGAACTTCGCCTTAGGGTCGAGGTTAGGGTCGGCCGTATACAGGCCATCGATATCCGAGAGCAGTACCACACAGTCCGCGCTCACCATCTGCGCGACCCGCGCGGCAAGTCGGTCGTTGTCGCCATAACGAATCTCTGCGGTCGCCACCGTATCGTTTTCGTTGATGACCGGGACCGCCCCGCGCTCAAGGAGCGCATGGAGCGTGGCGCGCGCATTGAGATACCGCACGCGCTGCTCGCTGTCTTCGAGCGTCAGCAGTACCTGGGCAACCTGAATATCCCACTGCTCGAGCAGTTCCTTGTACGCGTGCGCCAACCGGATCTGGCCGACGGCGGCGGCAGCCTGACTCTCTTCGAGCCGCAACGGACCCCGGGCGAGCCCGAGATGACGCCGCCCGAGCGCGATCGCCCCGGAGGAGACCAGCACCACCTCCTTGCCCTGCCGACGCAGTCGCACCACGTCTTCGATGAGCGTTTCGAGCCAGGCGCGATTGAGGCGTCCCGATTCGCCATCGACGAGCAGCGCCGAGCCCACCTTGACCACGATGCGGCGGGCGCGAACCAGAGGCGATGGGCGGGCAGATTGTGTTCGGGAAGGCATGATGCGGCAGCCTCGACGCGTGGCACTATAGAGGAGACTCGAAGTAAAATCCCATCCGGTTTTCCGAACGTCCCGTGTCGAGGTAGTCCCCGTGAGCAGAGATAACGAACCCGTCAAAGGCCAGTGGTACGAGAACGTCGAAGACGAAGAAACGTTCCGAGTGCTCTCCGTCGACGAGGACGCCGAGACGGTAGACATCGAATATCTCGATGGCGAGATCGAAGAACTCGACCTCGAGGAGTGGCGTGAATTCGATCTCGAACTCATCGACGAGCCCGAGGGCTGGTCCGATGAAGACGATGAAGATGAGGATGAGGACGAGGACTACGACGACGAGGACGAAGACGAAGATGACGACTGGGATGAAGATGAGGATGAGGATGAGGACGAGGACTACGACGACGACGGCCGCGAGCGCTGATCGTCCGCGCCCGTGAGCGACAGCCTCGACAGTTGGTATCACGAAAAAGAGTCCGCTTGGCTCTACGGCCGTGTCGCAGCCTGCGAGCCTGATCCGGCTAAAAGTCGCATGTTTCGTCAGCTCGGCGAGGCGGCGGCCGAGCAAGCGCTGAAGTGGCAGGCACTCGACCCCACGAGGCAATACGCCTTCACGCCATCGACCCGCGCACGCATCGTCGCCTCACTCGCCAAGCGCTTCGGTCCACGAGCGACACGTCACGTGCTCGCCGCCATGAAATTGCGCGGCGTCTCGGTCTACACGGTCGGCCCCTCGGCGGGTCACGACATGCCGACCTCCCTCGCCGAAGTCGGCCAGCGACACCGCGGCATCTCGGGCGGAAATCTCAGAGCGACCGTCTTCGGCATCAACGATGGGCTCGTGTCGAACGCCGCACTCGTGATGGGTGTGGCCGGCGCAGGGGCCGCGCCCGGCACCGTGCTCGTCACGGGTGTCGCGGGATTACTTGCCGGCGCCCTCTCGATGGCGGCGGGCGAATATGTGTCCGTGCGCTCTCAGCGCGACATGTACGAGTATCAAATTGCGCTCGAGCGCGAAGAGCTCGACGAATACCCCGAAGAAGAAGCCGAGGAACTCGCCCTGATCTACGCGGCGCGCGGCATGGATCTCGACAAGGCACGCGAAATCACTCGCGAACTCGTCACACGACCCGAGCAAGCCCTCGAAGTGCTGGCGCGTGAAGAGCTCGGTCTCAACCCGAGCGATCTCGGCTCGCCTTGGGGCGCCGCCTCCTCGTCCTTCATCGCCTTTTCGGTGGGCGCGATCCTGCCTTTGCTCCCGTTTCTCGCCGGCCCCTCCCTCGGTCTCGCCTCGGGTGGCGCCATCGGCTGGACCATCGGCATCACCCTCGTCTCGCTCGCGGGTATCGGACTCGCCATCAGCCTCTTCACGGGACGCCAAGCGTGGCGCGGCGCCCTGCGCATGGTGCTCATCGGTGGCGGCGCGGGGGTCATCGCCTGGCTCGTTGGCCGCCTGCTCGGCGTCGCCCTCGCCTGATCAACCGCGCAGTGGGCTGCCCCCGGCGACCGCCGCGGCCGCATGGGAACCCGTGGTAGTTTTTCCCACGATTCCGATGGGAGGTTGGGAATGAATCTTTCGGTACTGCTCTGGGGCATTCCGCAGGCCATGCGGGCCATGTCGAAGCTTTACCCCGAGTACGCGAGTCGACTCAAAGAGCGCGACCTCGTCGCCCAGTTCCGCTTGCGTGATGTGCCCGAAGGCCGCTGGATTGCACTCAAGGGCGGCAAGGTTCGCTCGGGTGCGGGTCTGCACGACTCCCCGGACATCACCCTCCATTTCAAGAATCGCGAAATCGCCGAGAATTTCCTGACGCCACCGTTCGACATGCTCGAGCGCATCGATGCGGCAAAGAATTTCAAGATCGGTCTCGACGGACCCGATGATCTCGCCGTGTGGTTCATGCAGACCCTCACGCGACTCGAGACGGTCACGTGGAAAGCCGGCACCGATGTGGGCGACGGTGTCACCCGTTACACCAACGGCACCAACAGCGGGCCCATCTTCGTCTACGTGAAAGACGGCAAGATCATCCGCACGACGCCCATCGACTTCGACGACAGCGACGCGCCCTCTTGGTCGATCAACGCGCGCGGAAAGACCTTCACCCCTAGCCGCCGGACCACGGTCGCGACGCACGGCTTGTGTCTCAAGTCGATGGTGTATTCGAAGAACCGCATCCTGCATCCGATGAAGCGTGTCGACTTCGATCCGGATGGCGAGCGCAACATCCAGAACCGCGGCAAGTCGAAGTTCGTGCGTATCAGCTGGGACGAAGCGCTCGAGATCGTCAGCAAAGAAATCAAGCGCGCCAAGGCCGTCGGCCCCGGCGCCATCTGCGTCGCCAACGGCTCTCATCATCAGTGGGGCAACCTCGGTCACTATCTGAGTGCCTTCAACCGTTTCTGGAACCTCATCGGCGTCACCAAACTCGTGCACACGCCCGACAGCTGGGAAGGCTGGTTCTGGGGAGCGATGCACCACTGGGGCAACAGCCTGCGTCTCGGATGTCCCGAGTTCTATGGCACGGTCGAGGACTGCCTCAAAGAAGCCGAGCTGATCGTCTTCTGGTCGAGCGACCCCGATGCCACCTACGGGTTCGACGGCACCGAGCGTCGCGAATGGGCGAAAGAGCTCGGCATCAAGATGGTGCACATCGACCCGTACCTCAACCACACCGCCGCGCACCTTGGCGGCAAGTGGATCTCGCCGAAGCCCGGTACCGATGCAGCGATGGCCCAGGCGCTCTGCCATGTCTGGATCACCGAAAATCTCTACGACAAAAAATTCGTGGCCGAACGCACGACCGGCTTCGACGAGTGGAAGGCCTATATTCTCGGCGAAAGCGACGGCATCCCGAAAACGCCCGAGTGGCAGGAGAAAGAAACGGGCGTTCCCGCACGCGACGTCCGCGCTCTCGCGCGCGAGTGGGGCTCAAAGAAAACCTACCTCGGGGCGGGTGGCTGGGGTGTCGGCCTCGGCGGCGCCGGCCGCAGCCCGATGGGTGCGCAATGGGCGCGCATGATGACCATCCTCGGCGCAATGCAGGGTTATGGCCGCCCGGGCTCGAACTTCGGCAATCTGCAGTTCGGCGCACCGCTCGACTTCAATTTCTATTTCCCGGGCTATGGTGAAGGCAGCTTCTCGGGCGAGCTCATGGCGAGCGCGAACTCCGCCAACAACTACCAGCGCATGCCGCACATCGTGACCATGAGCTCGGTGCGTCAGGCGATTCCGCGCATGTGGTTCCCTGAAGCGATCACCCAGGGCAAGGCGATGGGCTATCTCACCGACGTCTCGTCGATCCAGGGGCAATTCTTCCCCTTCGGCTACCCCTCGCCAGGGCACGTACGCGTCGAGATGCTCTACAAATACGGTAGTTCGTCGCTCGGGACGCAGGTGGGCTCGAACCGTTGGATCAAGGCGTATCAGCACGAGAGCCTGAAATTCGTGGTGAACCAGTCGGTCTGGTGGGAAGGCGAAACACCCTTCGCCGACGTCATCTTGCCGGCCTGCACCGTCTTCGAGCGCTGGGACATCAGCGAGTGGTACAACGTCGGCGCAGGCTACGTGCACCACATGTACTCGATGAACAACCACCGCGTCATCACCATGCAGCACAAGGCGATCGAGCCGCTCGGCGAGTCGAAGTCCGACTACGACATCTTCCTCGCCATCTCGGAGAAGCTCGACATGGGCTCGGTGTACTCCGAAGGCGGCACCTCCGAATACGATTGGTGCAAGCGCGTGTTCGACTCTTCCGATCTCGCCAAAAAAATCTCCTGGCGCGAGTTTTTGAAGAAGGGGTACTACGTGGTCCCACCCGATCCCGAGTCGGCCCGCGCACCCACCGCGAACCGCTGGTTTTATGAAGGGCGCAAAAAAGATACGCCCGAGCCCTACCCTCTACCTTCAGAGTATGTCGGCGGCCTTGGCAAAGGCCTGCAAACACCCTCGGGCAAATTCGAGTTCATCGCCACGACGCTCAAGCGCATCGATGACCCCGATCGTCCGCCGCTCAACCAATACATGCCTGTGTACGAAGACGGCAAGCGCGAACCCGAGCTTGCCGAGTTCCCGCTGCAATTGCTCTCGCCGCACTCACGTTACCCGTTCCATCTCATGGGTGACGACGAAGGCTCGAGCGTGCGCGACATCCGCGAGCATCGTGTGTTCAAGGAAGGACACCACTATCTCGTCGCGCGTATCAGCCGCGAGGACGCCGACGCCCGCGGCATCCGCGACGATGATCTCATTCGTCTGTGGAACAACCGCGGCTCCGTCGTGTGTGCCGCACAGATCACCGATCGACTGCGACCGGGGGTGATATCCGCTTCGACTGCCTCGGCCGAATACCGACCGGTCGGCGAGCCTGGAAAATCCACCGATCTCGGCGGCTGCATCAACATGCTGAACCCGAGCAAGGCGATCGCGCGCAAGACGCACGGCATTCGCCCCAACACCACGCTGATCCAAATCGAAAAATGGACCGGCGTCGACACGTGGCAACCGCGCGCGGAGACGGCGTGATGGCAAAGAAATGGAATCTGATCGTCGACGTCGAGCGCTGCGACAATTGCCGTAGCTGCTACATCGCGGTCAAAGACGAACACGCGGGCAACGACTTTCCGGGCTATGCCGCGGCACAGCCGGCGCAAGGCCACCATTGGCTCGACATCCGTCGCAAGGAGCGCGGGTCTTACCCGCTCGTCGAAGCGAACTTCCAGCCCGTCATGTGCAATCACTGCGACGATGCGCCCTGCATGAAAGCCGCGCGCGACGGCGCCGTCCAGAAACGGGCCGACGGCATCGTGATCATCGATCCCGTCAAAGCCAAGGGTCAGAAACAAATCGTCGACGCCTGCCCCTATGGCGCCGTGTCGTGGAACGAAGAGACGCAGTTGCCGCAGCACTGGATCTTCGACGCCCACCTGCTCGATGCCGGCTGGGACAAAGTGCGAGCCGAACAGGCCTGCCCCACGAACGTCTTTCGTACCGTCCGGCTCGAAGACGCCGAAATGCAGCGGCTCGCCGAGCAGGAGGGGCTCCAGGTCGAGCGCCCGGAGTTGGGCACGCGACCCCGGGTGTTCTACAAGAACCTGCACTTGATGACGCAGTGCTTCGTCGGGGGCACGGTGGTGCATCATGTCGCCGGAATCGAGGAATGCGCCCCGGGCGTACTCGTCGTCCTGCGGCAAGCCGGCCGGGAGGTCGGTCGGGCGACCACCGACACCTTCGGCGAGTTCAAGATCGACCGGTTACCCCCCGGAAGCGGCCATTACGAGCTCGAGGTCTCCGGAACCTCCGGACGGGCGACGGCTTCCTTCGATCTGGGCGCCGAAAGCCCCTACCTCGGGGTCCTGACACTCGCCTGACCGCCGGCGTAAGCGCCGGCCTGAGCGCCGACCCAACCCCCCCGCCTTAGCACCCGCCTTAGCACCCGCCTAAGCCCTTGAAATCCTGTGGGTAAGCCCCACCTCTGGCGGGGAAGCGGGCGCTTGGCTACATTGTGGCGCGCCGTGAAACTTCATTGCTCGGAATGAGTCCAAATCGCTGACCTAGAACTTAGGAGTTCTCGCAACCCATGAAACGCATCCTGCTGTTCCTCGCCACCAACCTCGCCGTCGTGTTCGTGCTGTCGGTCGTCATGAAGCTGCTCGGCATCGACCAGTACATCGCCGCGCAGAACGGTAGCGCCTACGGATTGCTGGTCTTCGCAGCCGTGTTCGGTTTCGGCGGCGCGCTGATCTCGCTCGCCATGTCGAAGTGGAGCGCGAAGCGGATGATGGGCGTACGCCTCATCGAGCAGCCGCGCGACAACATGGAGCGCTGGCTCGTCGATACCGTGCGTCGTCAGTCTCAGGAAGCCGGAATCGGCATGCCGGAAGTCGGTATTTTCGACTCGCCGGAGCCGAACGCTTTCGCCACGGGCGCCAACAAGAACAAGGCCCTCGTCGCGGTGAGCACGGGCTTGCTGCAGCGCATGCGCAAAGAGGAAGTCGAAGCAGTGCTCGGCCATGAAGTGGGCCACGTCGCCAACGGCGACATGGTCACGCTCGCCCTCATCCAAGGCGTCGTGAACACCTTCGTGATCTTCCTTGCACGCATCATCGGCAACTTCATCGACAAGGCCGTGTTCAAGAACGAGAACGGCGGTGGCATCGGCTACTTCGTGATCGTCATCGTCTGCGAGATCCTGCTCGGCATCCTCGCGAGCGTCATCGTCATGTGGTTCTCGCGCAAGCGCGAGTTCCGCGCCGATGCCGCCGGTGCGTTGCTCTCGAGTCCGCAGGCCATGGTCGGCGCTCTCGAGGCCTTGAAGCGGGCGCACCAGCCCGAGGGCTTACCGCAGCAGATGGCCGCGTTCGGCATCAACTCGGGCGTTCCGAGCGGCTTCAAGCGACTCTTCATGAGCCATCCGCCGCTCGATGAGCGCATCGATGCGCTCAAGCGTCAGCACGGGCTGATCTAAAAAAACCTCTCGTGGCGCTCCCGCAAGCTCGGGGGCGCCGCGAGGTGGTCACCAAAGCCCTGTGCCTAGAGGCCGACCGCCCGGGCACATTTACTCGGGGAGCGGGCTTTGGCATCTTTGAAGGCAGGGATCGTTGAGACATGACTGAGCAAAGCCTCCCCCTTTGGCGTCGTTGGGTAAACGCCTTCGTCAATTGGTTCGACACGGGTCCGCTCGTGACCGCGCCTGAGGGCGGTGCGCTGCCCGAGATCCCCGATCGCGTCGAGTGGGCACGCATCATCCCCTTCATCGCCGTTCATGCCACCTGCCTCGGCGTGATCTGGGTCGGCTGGAGTCCCATCGCCGTTCTCGTGGCCGTCGTCGCGTACCTGGTTCGCATGTTCGCGATCACCGGTTTCTATCATCGATACTTCTCGCACCGCTCGTTCAAGACCTCGCGCGCGGGGCAGTTCATCTTCGGTGTGCTCGGCGCATCGGCCGTGCAGCGCGGTCCCCTTTGGTGGGCCGCACATCACCGACATCATCACGCCTACTCCGACAAGCCCGAGGACGCGCACTCACCGGTGCAGCACGGCTTCATCCGCTCGCATATGGGCTGGTTTCTCACCGCCCGCGGGTTTCGCCCCGACCTGCGGCGCGTGCGCGATCTCATGCAATTCCCGGAGCTGCGCTGGCTCGATCGTTTCGACATCCTGATTCCGGTCGCGCTCGCGGTGTTCATGTTCGGTCTGGGTGCCGTACTCGAACGTGTGGCACCCGAGCTCGGCACGAGCGGCGGGCAGATGCTCGTGTGGGGTTTCTTCATCTCGACGGTGGCCTGTTACCACGGCACGTACACGATCAACTCCCTCTCGCACGTTTTTGGTCGGCAGCGCTATCGCACCGGCGATGCAAGCCGCAACAACTGGCTGCTTGCCCTCATCACCCTCGGCGAGGGTTGGCACAACAACCACCATCACTTTCCGAGTTCCACGAGACAAGGATTTTATTGGTGGGAAATCGACATCACGTACTACGTCCTCAAGGTCATGTCCTGGCTCGGCATCATCTGGGACCTGAAGCCCGTTCCGGTCGCGATCCGCGACCACTCGCCGCGTCGCATCCGCTGAACCCTGCCGCGTGAGTCGTATCGCCATCATCGGTACAGGTGTCGCCGGCCTCACCGCTGCCTGGCAGCTGCACCGCGATCATGACCTCGTGCTGTTCGAAGCCAATGATTACGTTGGGGGCCACACTGCGACCAAAGATATCGAGCTTGGCGGGAAGCGCTACGCCATCGATACCGGCTTCATCGTCTTCAACGATTGGACCTATCCCAACTTCATCGCTCTGCTCGAGCAGCTCGGCGCAAGCTGGCAATGGTCGAACATGAGCTTCTCTTTGCGATGCGAGCGCACCGGGCTCGAGTACAACGGCACCTCCGTGAACTCGCTCTTCGCTCAGCGTCGCAACATCGTCAATCCCTCGTTCTTGCGCATGATCGCCGACATCCTGCGCTTCAATGGTCGGGCCAAGACACTGCTCGCATCCCCCGATACGCCGGGGCACCCGGATCCACTCGGAACGCTCACCTTGGGCGAGTTCCTCGAACGAGGGGGCTATTCGCGGGCGTTTATCGATCGGTACATCGTTCCCATGGGCCGCGCGATCTGGTCGGCGACCGGCCGCGGCATGCTCGATTTCCCGGCACGCTTCTTCGTCGATTTCTTCGATCGTCACGGATTCCTCAACGTGGACGATCGCCCCACCTGGCGCACCGTTCGCGGTGGCTCGCGCGATTACGTCAGCAAGATGCTCGCGCTGCTGCGCGCAGAAGTCAGGCTCGGCTCTCCCGTACGGCGGGTCCGGCGCGACGCCGAGGGCGTCACGATCACGAGCGAGTCAGGCGTAAAGGGCGTGCAGCAGGAACGTTTCGATCATGTGTTCTTCGCCTGTCATAGCGACCAGGCCCTCGTAATGCTCGACGATCCGAGCGACGCCGAGCGCCAGGTACTCGGCGCGTTCCCTTACCAAGCCAACGATGCCGTGCTGCACACCGACCGTCGCATGTTGCCGCGTTCACCCCTCGCCCGCGCAGCCTGGAACTACCATCTGCTCGAGCCCGACAGCGGCCAGGTCGCCCTTACCTACGACATGAATATCCTGCAGTCCATCGAGGCCGACGAGGTGTTCATGGTGACGCTCAACCGCGAACCGCATATCGATCCCTCAAAGATTTTGGGCCGCTACACGTATCATCACCCCGTCTATACGCCGCAAGCCGTCGCCGCTCAGGCGCAAAGACATCTCGTCAGCGGCGTGAACCGCACTCAGTACTGCGGCGCCTACTGGCGTTACGGATTCCACGAAGACGGCGTGGTGAGCGGCCTGTGGGCCGTTCAAGACTTCGCTCGCGCGACGGGCACGGCGCCACCACCGCCGCCCATCACCGAACCCGTACGTCGCAGCTTGCGGGACTCGTGACGATGACGGCGAGTGCGCTCTATACCGGACACATTCGCCATCGCCGCTTCGGTCCGCGGCGTAACGACTTCCGTTATCGGATCTACCTCACCTACCTCGATCTCGCGGAGCTCGAGACAGTGTTCGCCGGGCGCTGGTTCTGGTCTGCGCGGCGACCCGCGCTCGCACGGTTTCGGAGGGCGGATTTTTTGGGTGATCCGTCCATACCTCTCGATACGGCGGTGCGCGACCGCGTCGAAACCGAAACCGGACGGCGACCCCAAGGGCCGATCCGACTGCTCACCCACATTCGGCAGTTCGGCTACAACTTCAATCCGGTGAGCTTCTATTACATCTTTGATCCGACCGGCACCCACCTTGAAACCGTGGTCGCCGAGATCACCAACACGCCGTGGGACGAACGCCATGCCTACGTCCTCCGCGTTGATCGGGCCGAGCGGGTCGGGGCTCAGGTGCTGCGCTGGCAGTTCGACAAGCAGTTCCACGTATCGCCCTTTTTACCTATGGACATGCGGTACGACTGGCGCTTTGGCGAGCCGGGCGACACACTGTCGGTGCACATGGAAAACTGGAAGGACGGTCAGTCGCAGTTCGATGCGACCCTGACGCTGCGACGCGAGCCCATCACAGGCCGCTCGCTGGCTCAGGCGCTCGCTGCGTTTCCACTCATCACGTTCAAGGTGAGTGCGCTCATTTACTGGCAAGCACTCGTGCTGCTGATCAAGCGCACGCCGTTCTTCACCCATCCGGACAAGATCGCAAGCTGACTGGCAGCCATGAACGAGCGGACTCAAAAACCAAGCATCATCCCGACCCTGCCGAACCTCGGCGCGGCAGATCGACCGTCGGCACTCGCCACGCTCGGTCGTCGACTGTTGCTCGGTCAATTCACCGCGCTTCGCGAGGGCGAACTGCACATCGTCGAATGGGATGGCTCCCGCCATTCATTCGGCGCGCGTACGCCGCGACTCGATGTGTCGGTGACCTTGCACATCGACCACCCGCAGCTCTATGCCGATGCGGCCTTTGGCGGCACAGTCGGCGCGGGTGAGGCGTACATCCGCGGCCTCTGGCGCTGCGACGATCTCACCGGTCTCGTGCGGATCTTCGTCGCCAATCGTGAGGTCATGAACGGCATGGACAGTCGCTGGGCGCTGCTCAGTCGACCCGTGCTGAAGGCATTCCACTTCCTCAATCGCAACAGCAAGGTCGGGAGCGCGCGCAACATCTCGGCGCACTACGACCTCGGAAACGCGCTCTACGAACTCATGCTCGATCCGACGATGGCCTATTCCTGCGGTATCTTCGAGAGCGAGCACGCGACGCTCGAACAGGCCTCGATCGCGAAATTCGAAGCAATCTGTCGCAAGCTGCAATTGAAGCCCGAAGACCGCGTGGTCGAAATCGGCACGGGATGGGGTGGTCTTGCGATCCATGCGGCCTCGAAGTACGGCTGTCATGTCACGACGACCACCATCTCGCGCGAACAGCACGAGTACGCCAAAGAAAAAATCGCGCGCGCCGGGCTCGAAAGCCGGATCACGCTGCTGCTCGAAGACTATCGCGATCTTAAAGGCCGATACGACAAGGCCATCTCGATCGAGATGATCGAAGCAGTCGGCGCCAACTACCTCGACACCTATCTTGCCAAGTGCTCGTCCCTGCTCGCCCCGCACGGCGCCATGCTGCTGCAAGCGATCACGATCCAGGATCAGTTCTACGAACAGGCGAGAAAGTCCGTCGACTACATCCAGCGCTTCATTTTTCCGGGCAGTTTCATACCGAGCGTCGACGCCATCAGTCGTTCGTTGACGCGCGCGACCGACCTCAAGATATTCAACCTCGAGGACATCGGTCCGCATTACGCTCGTACCTTGCGTGAATGGCGCCGGAATTTCTTCGAGCACCTGCCCAAAGTCCGCGCGCTCGGCTATCCCGACTCCTTCGTGAGACTCTGGGAGTTCTACCTGTGTTACTGCGAGGGTGGCTACGCCGAACGTCAATTGGGTGACGTGCAATTGTTGCTCACCAAACCCGGTTGTCGGCTGCCGCCGGTGGCTTACGCCCGATGATGCCGGGTGGCGCAGGCTCGCCGCTGCAGCAACTCATTGCGCAGTTCGGCAGTTCGGTCATCGTCACCGACCCGAGCCAACTCGCCGCCGTCAACGTCGATCACCGCAAGCTTTACGAGGGCAAGGCTCTCGCCCTCGCCCTGCCCCGAAATACCGCCGAGGTGTCGAAGCTGCTCGCGTTTTGCAACGTTTGGCGCATCGGGGTCGTGCCTCAGGGCGGCAATACGAGTTACTGCGGTGGCACGGCACCGGACGCTTCGGGCACTCAACTCGTGCTGTCTCTGCGACGGATGAACACCATCCGCGAGATGAATCCGGTCAATGATTCGATGGTCGTGGAAGCGGGCTGCATTCTGGCGGACGTGCAACGGGCGGCGGCGGACGCGGGACGTTTCTTCCCGCTCAGTCTCGGCGCCGAGGGCAGCTGCCAAATCGGCGGCAACCTCTCGACCAATGCGGGTGGCGTGAACGTGGTGCGCTATGGCATGGCCCGAGATCTCGTCCTCGGACTCGAGGTGGTGCTCGCCGACGGTCGAGTGCTCTCGACCCTTCAGGCCTTGCGCAAGGACAACACGGGCTACGACCTGCGACACCTCTTCGTCGGCGCAGAAGGCACTCTCGGGGTGATCACCGCTGCGAGCCTGAAGCTCTTCCCGGCGCCGCGCAGCGTCGCGACGGCATTCGTCGCGGTGCCAAACCCGGCTTCGGCGGTCTCGCTACTCGCCGAGCTTCGACAACATTGCGGCGATCTCGTCTCGTCGTTCGAGCTCATTCCCGATGTGGCGATCGATCTGGTCCTTCGACATCTGCCGGGCAGCCGAACGCCGCTACAGGGCGCTTCACCATGGTATGTGCTCTGCGAAATCACGAGCGCCATGACGAACGAGCCGCTCGCCGAACGCCTCGAGGTCGCCTTGGCCGCTGCACTCGACGCGGGTCTCGTCACCGATGCCACGCTTGCACAAAGCGAGCGCGAACGACAGGACTTCTGGTTCGTACGCGAACACATCCCCGAAGCCCAGCGTCGCGACGGGCCGAGCATCAAACACGACATCTCCTTGCCGCTCGATCGCCTGGCGGAGTTCATCACGAGCACGAGCGACTGGCTGCGTGAGCAAGTTCCCGAGGGTGTACTCGTGTGTTACGGCCACGTCGGCGACGGCAACCTGCATTTCAATATCAATCAATCATCGAGCGCGTCGCAGTCGTCGAATCCGGCCGCAGCCGGTGCACTGCTCACCCGCCAAGACGAGATTCGTCGGGTCATCCACGATCGCATACACGCACTCGGTGGCAGCTTCAGCGCCGAGCACGGCATCGGTCGCCACAAAGTCGAGGAGCTCGAACGCTACGCCTCACCGCTCGAACTCGAGCTCATGCGGGCGATCAAGCGGACCTTCGACCCGAACGGCATCGTGAATCCAGGAAAGGTGCTGCGTGCAGGAGCCGCCTCGCGATGAGCGGCCACTGTGTCGGCGGCTTGCATGAAGTGTGCGTGGGTGTGCCAGACCTCGAGATCGCCGCAGCGGATTTCGCCGCTTATGGTTGTCGTCCCGCGGAGTCGGGCGCGCTCAATGCCGCAGGCGCTCGTGCGCTCTACGGCGTCGATTCGGCGGTTCGCTCGTTGCGCTTGTCGCATCAGCAGTCGGACCACGGTCTCGTGCGGCTCATGCAATGGGAGCGCCCGATCAACGAGGGCTTGGGCCTAGGTGAAAATTTGCGCTGCGCCGGATCGCGCTGGGGCGTTCGCGTGACCTCGAGCGCATTCAATATCTTGAACCATGCCGAGCGGGCGCGTCAGGCTGGCCAACCCCTCGCCCTCATCGAGCCGCTGCTCGCAGTCATCGGCGAAGTGAGCGGCACGGGCGCTGCGCAGCCGTTTCGCGACCCGGTGGTCGGCGTTCGCGAAATGGTGCTGCTGCAGCCGTTCTATCGGCAAGTATTCTTTGAGCGTTTCGGCTACGAAAGTCCGCTTTACGGGCAAATCGATGCTGCGAGTCTGCTGCGCACGAGTCAACACACGCACTTCGGACTCATGATCGCGAACGACGATCCGAAGATCTTCGATTTTTACGACAACGTGCTCGGCCTCAAGCGCATGCTCGACGAGGTGACGCCGTACGAGAATGCCACCGGCTCTCGACGCATCTTCGGACTCGATCGCGGCGAAGGCTTTCACATGGTCGATTTCGACGACCCGGCTTCCGGTCAAGCGCTTCGCGAACGCCGATCCGGCAAACTCAAGTGCGTACGATTTGCTGCCTCGGCCAAGATCGAACACAAACTCGATCGATCACGGGCGGGCTGCCTCGGATACAGCCTCTATTGCTGGCGCGTCGACGACATCGACGCCATGCGAAAGAAGGTCGACGCCAGCGCAGCCACCCGAGTCACACCCGTTGAAGCAGACGAATTCGGCAGACGAAGCTTCACCTTCTTCGCGCCGGACGGCTATCACTGGATGCTGCTGCAAGCGTGAGGCCGCGCCTGCGGCGAACGCCGCGCGAGGTCTTCAGCGTCGCGCGCTCTCGATTTCGATGTAACGGATGAGAGCCGCTCGATCGGCGGCATTGGCAACACCCGCGAACGCCATGATGTTGCCGGGAACGACGGCACCGGGTTTTTCGATCCAGCGATCGAGCGTCACCGTGTCCCAGACGATCTTCGAGGATGACAGCGCGGCCGAGTAGCTGAAGCCTTCGACCTGCCCCGCGCGCTGACCGATGATACCCGCGAGATTGGGCCCGACCTTTTCCACCGCGCTCGGCTGCAGGTCATGGCACGCACGACACTGGATGTAGAGCAGTCGCCCGCGCTGGTACTCGGGCGACTGAATGACCTCTGCGCGAAGCCAGGAAGGTCCCAGAGCGGCCAAAGTCACGATCGAAATCACGGTCAGGCGTCGAGCCATCACCCACCTCGTGCATCAAAGGCCCGATTTTTACGACCGACGCACGCGCATCAAACCCTCTTGTGCGACGCTCGCCACCAGTCGGCCGTCACGACTGTAGATGCTCCCGCGAGCAAAGCCACGGCCTCCGGAGGCGCTCGGACTCTCGACGTCGTAGAGCAGCCAGTCGTCGGCACGGAACGGTCGATGAAACCACAGCGCGTGATCGATGCTCGCCATGACCATCTCGCCGATGGTGAACTTGCCGTGGTGGGGTCGAGTCGCGGCCGTCAGCAAGTTGAAATCGGACAGATATGCCAGCAGACATCGATGCAAACGGTCGTCACCCAGGATCGGCTCGGGAATCCGAAACCAGACGCGTTCACAGGCGGGGCTTGCGGTGCGGCTCAAAAAATCGATCGGCTCCACAGGACGCATTTCGACGGGACGCTCGCGTATCAGGAATCGACGCAATCGCTCCGGCAGTTTCGCGGCGACTTCGGGTGTCGGACGACTCCAGTCGGGCAACGTCTCGGGCGCCGGCACATCGGGCATCGTCGACTGATGATCGAGCCCCGGCTCTGGTCGTTGGAACGAGGCCGCGCACGTGAAGATTTGCTCGCCATTCTGCACGGCGATGACGCGACGCGACGAAAACGAATGTCCGTCGCGGCTGCGATCTACTTGGTACACGATGGGTCGATTGAAATCACCCCGACGCAGGAAGTAGGCGTGCAACGAGTGCACCTCGAGATCGTCGATGGTCTGGTACGCCGCCATCAGCGCCTGGCCGAGCACTTGCCCGCCATAGACTTGAGGGCTACCGATATCCCGACTCTCACCGCGGAACAGATTGACCTCGAGTCGCTCGAGTTCGAACTGTCTCAGCAGATCGGCGACGCGGACGTTCACGAGGCGCTGACGCCGAGTCGCTTCTGCATCACCGGGCTCGTCGTAGTGTATTGAAGGAACTGCTTCTTCTCGGGATACAACCACGCCTGGATGGCGAAGGCCGCCAACGCCGCTTCGTGAAATCCCGACAAGATCAGTTTTTTCTTGCCCGGATAGGTGTTGATGTCACCGACCGCAAAGATTCCGGGGACGCTGGTCTGGAATTTTTCCGTGTCCACCTTGAGCGCTTTGCGCTCGAGCTCCATTCCCCACTCGGCCACAGGCCCGAGTTTCGGGTGCAGACCAAAAAATGCGAAGACGTGATCGGCGGGCAGTTCGTGCAGCGTGCCGTCGACCGCCTTCACGCGCACGCCGGTCATGGCCTCGCCCTCGAGCATGAGCGAGTCGGCGAGCCCCTCGATGAACCGAACACGCCCGGCAGCCTCGAGTTCGCGCATGCGCGCGACCGAGGCGGGCGCTGCGCGAAAATCGCTGCGACGATGGACGAGCGTCACCGACGGCGCCGTAGAAGCAAACTCGATCACCCAGTCGAGCGCCGAGTCGCCACCACCAAAGATCACGAGGCGCTTGTTGCGATAGTCGTCGGCGCCCTTCACGCGATAGTGGATGGAGCGACCTTCGAATGTTTCGCAACCCGGAACCCCGAGACGACGCGGCTGGAACGATCCGACGCCGGCCGCGATGACGATAGCCCCCGCATCGAAACGCGTACCGGCCGACGTGACGACGTCGAATCGACGATCGCGCGGGGTGACTTCCATGACCTCCTCACCGAGATGGAACGTCGGTTCGAAGGGTTTGATCTGCTGCATCAGCCGATCGACGAGTTCCTGGGCGCCGCACACGGGCAAGGCCGGGATGTCGTAGATGGGTTTGTCGGGATAGAGCTCCGTGCACTGACCACCCGGCGCCTTGAGGGAGTCGAGGACGTGTGCTCGCATGCCGAGCAGACCGAGCTCGAAGACCTGAAAGAGACCGCAGGGCCCCGCGCCCACGATGACGACTTCTGTTTGAATGGTCTCGGACACGCGGATACTCCGTCTGGTATGTCGGAAAAGACTCGAAAAAACGGGTAAATTCTAGCAGAGGACGCCGTCGCTGCCGACCTCGACGTCAACGGCGCCGAAGTCGCAGCGACCCCATCTGCCCGGAGCGACTGAGCCATGCCGACCAACGCCGATCTTTCTCGTCGACGCACTGCCGCCATCCCGCGCGGCGTGGGTAACTCGCTGCAGGTGTATGCCGATCGCGCGAGCAACGCCGAGATCTGGGACGTCGAGGGGCGGCGCTACATCGACTTTGCGAGCGGCATCGCCGTGCTCAACACCGGCCACCTCCATGCCAAGGTGCAGGCTGCCGTCACCGCGCAGATGGCACGACTCTCCCACGCCTGCTTTCAGGTCACACCCTACGAAAACTATGTCGCACTCGCCGAGCGACTGAACGATCTCGTTCCCGGCACCTCACCAAAGAAAACGATCTTTCTCACGACGGGCGCTGAAGCGATCGAGAACGCCATCAAGATCGCACGTCATCACACACAACGCTCTGCCGTCATCGCCTTCAGCGGCGCATTCCATGGACGCACGATCGCGTGCATGACGCTTACGGGAAAAGTACAACCGTACAAGGCGGGATTCGGACCGATGCTGCCCGAGGTGTATCACGCGCCCTTCCCCATCGAGTACCACGGTATCAGCACGGCACAGTCGCTGGCCGCGCTCGAGCAACTGTTCAAATCCGACATTGATCCCGCGCGCGTGGCGGCAATCATCGTCGAGCCCGTTCAAGGTGAAGGCGGTTTCTACATTGCGCCACCGGAGTTCCTGCGCGCGCTGCGATCGATCTGCGACGCACACGGCATCGTGTTCATCGTCGATGAAATCCAGACTGGTTTTGCCCGCACCGGACGCATGTTTGCGATCGAGCACTCAGGCGTCGAGCCCGATCTCGTCACCCTTGCAAAAAGTCTCGCCGGTGGCGTGCCCCTCTCAGCCGTGACGGGAAAAGCCGCCATCATGGACTCTCCACCTCCGGGCGGACTCGGCGGCACCTACGCCGGCTCGCCACTCGGCTGCGCCGCTGGACTCGCCGTCCTCGAGGTCATCGAATCCGAGCAACTTTGTTCGCGCGCCACGCGCGTGGGTGAGGCGGTGCGTGCCCGACTCGCCGATTTGCAGAGCCGCTGGTCCTGCATCGGCGATGTCCGCGGACTCGGCGCGATGATCGCGATGGAGCTCGTCAAAGATCGCCGCCCCGACGCGCCGGATGCCGAACTCACCAAGGCCCTGGTCCAGGCCGCGGGGCGACGCGGCCTCGTGCTGCTCTCGTGTGGGGTCTATTCGAACGTCATCCGATTTTTGATGCCGCTCACCATCCCCAATGCCGAGCTCGCCGAGGGTCTCGCAATCCTCGAAGCGGCGCTCGAAGACGTGAGTCGCTGATCAGGACGCGCAGGTCAGGCGCGGCCGACGTTCGAGTCGTTGGGCGAGTGGAAATACTCGCTCTCTTCGGAAAGCTGACGAATGAGGCGCTGCAACTCGGCCATGCGCCCCTCGGCCGTGCTGATCGGCATGCACTCCACGCAGCGGGGGTCTTTGCAGGGCTGACGCGAATACAACCAATATTGGATCGCCCCGGCGAGCAGCCCATCGGCGATGTCCCAGAGGTCCGCTTCCTTGTCCCGGTCTGCAATTTGGTTGCCCAAGTTCACCGCATCGGTGAACGCAGCGTCGAACCCATTGCCGGCATTTGGAGAATCGTGAGCCATAAGCCAATCTTAGCCGAACCCCCGGAAATGACTCGTTCGCAGGCGCGATAAACCTCAAAATAGAACTTTATTGCGCAATTAATTACTGATTCTTAATCCAAGTGCTGGCCGGCGACGCCTACCATTAAACCTCGTGATGGTCAGGTTAGCGAACTAAAGAGCTGCAGCAATGAAGCCGAACGTCGTCGCTCCGGTAGCGCCCCCCCGGGCAGTCACCCTGCCCCCCGACGAGCAGGTAGAACGGGCTGTCGCAGGCCTTGCCCCCTCCCATGCCGGGGTGCTCAAGGCCACCGATTTCGTTCGCGACCACTTCCACGAGAAGTTCGCCGCGAGCCAGATCGCCGCCCATTGCGGACTCAGCCGATTCCAGTTCAGCCGATGTTTCCATGCCGTGTACGGCATCACCTTCCGCGAGTACCTGCTTCGCTACCGGATCATCGAGGCCTGCAATCGTCTACAGGAGGGCAAACTGCCCGTGACGCAGATCGCCTTCGCCGTGGGCTTCCACGACGGCTCGTACTTCGCTCGCATGTTCCGGCGCTACACCGGTGTGCTGCCCTCGCAGTATGCTCCAGCGCATGATGGCCACACGCCGAGCTGATTCACCCGCTGATTCTTTGACGCGCCGCGTCTGGCGCACCCCCAAAGCCGGCTCACTCGCGACACTCTCGCTCATCGAAGAGTCGTTGGACGCGCCTGCTGCAGGTGAAGTCCAAGTCGAGGTCGAGGCCGTCGGCATCAATTTCGCCGATGTGTTCGCCTGTCTCGGCCTGTACTCCGCTACACCAAAGGGCAGTTTCGTGCCTGGTCTCGAATGTGCGGGGCGCATCCGCCGCCTCGGCGCGGGGGTCGACGGCTGGCGCGAAGGCGACGCCGTCCTCGTGCTGACGCGGTTTGGCGGCTACGCCTCGCATCTTAATGTCGATGCCCGCACGCTCTCGCCCGTCCCGCAAGGCTGGTCGCTCGAAGAGGCCGCCGCCTATCCGGTGCAAGCCTTGACGGCGTGGTATGGACTCGTGCCGCTCGGCGCAGCCAAAGCCGGTGCCGTCGTCCTCGTGCAATCCGCCGCGGGCGGCGTCGGTCTCAACGCCTTGCACGCGTTGCGACGTCTGCACGCTCGACCGGTCGCCATCGTCGGCAGCGCCGGCAAGCGCGACTGGCTCATCGACCGGTTTGCGCTCGATCCGGCCACCGTGGTCATCCGCGGCGCCGCTCTCGGTCGCGATCTCGATGCGGCGCTCGCCCATTACGAGCGGAGCGGTTTCGATTTGGTGCTCGATGCCGTCTACGGCGAGAGCTTTCGCACCACCTTCGACCGACTCGCTCCGGAAGGTCGATACGTGCTTTACGGAGCGGCGGATTTCATGGGCACGGGTCAGCGGCCGAATTTTCTACGCCTCGCGTGGCAGTACCTGCGACGACCCCGGCTCGATCCACTGGCGATGATCCCCCTCAACCGAGGACTCCTCGCCTTCAACTTGATCTGGCTGTGGGAGCAGGCTTCGCGATTGCCCGAATCGATGCGGGCCACGCTCGAACTCATCCCCGAGCGACCGTACATCGGTGCAACCTTCCCGTTCGAACGCGCACACGATGCACTCGAAGCGATCCAGTCGGGCCGCACCACAGGCAAGCTCATCCTGCGGCTGTCGTAATCCGTCGCGCGCCGCGCCCGAGAACCGCGCGCTACAATCGTCCCATGTCTGATTCCTCTGCGTCCGAGCGCCCCAAGGCGAAATCCGTCCGTCCTCTCGCTGCGCTCTGGCCCTATCTCAACCCCTATCGACGCGTGCTCGCCTTGGCGATGGTGGCCCTGTTGCTCGCATCGGGTTCGATGCTCGCTCTGCCCGTCGCGCTCTCGCAGCTCGTCGACAAGGGTATGAGCGCCGGCAACTCCGAGACCGTGAACATCTACTTCATCGCCTTCCTCGGCGTCGCCGTACTGTTCGGAGCGTTCGCGGCCATGCGTTTTTACCTCGTCACCTGGCTCGGCGAGCGTGTCGTCGCCGATGTACGCGAGGCTGTCTACCGCAACGTGATCCGTATGGATCCGCAATTCTTTGAAGTGACGCGGACCGGCGAAGTGCTCTCGCGACTTACCACCGACACCACGCTCGTGCAGTCGATATCGGGTGTCGGCATCTCGATCGCCCTGCGCTCGAGCATCAACCTCGTCGGTGCTACTGTCATGATGGCGATCACGAGCATCAAGCTCCTCGGGCTCATGCTGATCGCGATGCCGGCGGTCATCGTCCCGGTGATCTCGCTCGGTCGCAAGCTGCGCAAATTGTCCCGCTCTTCCCAGGATCGCATCGCCGACACGAGCGGACTCGCCGGAGAAACGCTGAACGCCATCCAGACCGTGCAGGCGTTCACGCTCGAGGCGCTCAACACCCGTCGCTACGATGCGGCCGTCGAAGAGAGCTTCAAGGTCGCCGTCGTCCGCACGCGCGTCCGCGCCTGGTTGACGGCGCTCTCGACCACGCTCGTCGTCGCCGCCATCACGATCGTGCTGTGGTTCGGCGCGCACCAGGTGCTCTCCAAAGAAATGACGGGCGGTGAACTCGTGCAGTTCCTGCTCTTTGCCGTGTACGCCGGGGTCGCTGCCGCGTCGCTCAGCGAAATGTGGAGCGAAGTCCAACGGGCGGCCGGCGCGATGGAGCGCCTCGTAGAGCTGCAGCAAGCGACACCCGCCATCGTCGCCCCGCCCAACGCCCTGCCGATGCCCGCCCTCGAACTCGGTGTTAAAGCCGGACACGTGCGTTTCGAGAACGTCCGGTTCAACTACCCGTCCCGACCCGAAACACCCGCTCTCGACGACTTTTCGATCGACATCGCTCCCGGCGAGACGGTGGCCTTCGTCGGGCCCTCGGGCGCCGGCAAGAGCACGACGTTCCAGTTGCTGCTGCGGTTCTACGACCCGCAGTCCGGTCGCGTGCGACTCGATGGCGTCAACATCGCCGAAGCCGACCCGCTCGCCGTCCGCCAACGCATCGGTCTCGTGCCCCAAGACACCGTGCTCTTCGGCACGAGTGCCCGAGAGAACATCCGCTACGGTCGTCCGGACGCCACCGACGAGGAAGTCGAAGCGGCAGCGCGCGCGGCGGCGGCGGACGTATTCATCCGCGCACTACCCGAAGGGTACGAGACTTTCCTCGGTGAACGAGGCACCCGCCTCTCAGGCGGACAACGGCAACGCATCGCGATCGCACGAGCGATCTTGAAAAACCCGCCCTTGCTGCTGCTCGATGAGGCCACGAGCGCACTCGATGCCGAAAGCGAGCGCGTGGTGCAGCAGGCGCTCGAGCAACTCATGGCCACGCGCACCACCATCATCATCGCGCATCGTCTGGCGACCGTACTCAAAGCCGACCGCATCGTCGTGATGGATCACGGCCGTATCATCGCGACGGGCAGCCACGAAGAATTGATCGCCTCGAATCCGCTCTATGCGCGGCTCGCCGCGCTGCAGTTCACCTCTTGAGCACACAGACGATTGAGCATCCAGACGTCATGAGTCCGCAGGCGATTCTCTTCGACTTCGACGGAACGCTCATCGACTCGGCGCGCAGCATCCTCGCCGGATTCGAGCTCGCGCTGGCCCGTGAAGGTCTGCAGCCGGCCGTACCCCTTGCGCCGAGTCTCATCGGTCCACCGTTGCCGAAAACGCTGGCAACGCTCGCGGGTACCGAAGACCCAGCAGTGATCGCGAAGCTCACCATGGCTTACCGAGAGGCCTACGACGGTGGAGGTTATCGCCAGACCGAGGTCTATCCGGGCGTGACGTCCATGCTCGAGGGGCTTGCCGCGCATCGCATCTCGCTGCATATCGTGACCAACAAGCGCATCGCACCGACACGACTGATCCTCGATCATCTCGGATGGACGCGGTGGTTCAAGGGGATCTACGCGCTCGATGCGCTCGAGCCGGCCGCGCCGCACAAGCGCGCCCTCGTGCACGAGGTGATGCGGCGTGAATCTCTCGCGTCGCCGCAAACCTGGATGGTCGGCGACTCGGCCGAAGACCGCAGCGCCGCCGAAGGCAACGGCCTGCGGTTCTTTTCGGCGACCTGGGGCTACGGTGTTGCCGGCCCCGACGGTCTACGCACGCCCGACGAGTTGCTGCGCCTCGTGCGCAGCGCCTGACGTACTCACCGGCAGAAGGTCAGATCCTCATGCCGCCGTCGACATCGACGCAGCGGCCCGTGAAGAAGTCGTTCTCGACGATGAAAATTGCCGCGTGGGCGATTTCGCTCGCTTCACCGAGACGACGCAACGGCACCTGGGCCGTGAGTTTGTCGAGAATCTCCGGACGCATTGCAGCGAGGATGTCGGTGCGGGTGTAGCCCGGAGCGATCGAGCCCGTTCGGATGCCGTATCGCGCCAATTCTTTGGCCCAGACCTCGGCCATGGCGGCAACGCCTGCCTTGGTGGCCGAATAGTTCGTCTGACCCGGATTGCCGTGACGCGACACGCTCGAGATGTTGATGATCACGCCGCCCTGCCCGCGCTTGACCATGCGCTCGGCCGCCTCGCGACCACAAAGAAATACGCCGGTGAGGTTGATGTCGATGACCGCCTGCCACTGATCGAGCGTCATCTTTCCCGTCACTGCACCATCCTTCGATTTGATGAGCAGACCATCCTTGACGATGCCGGCGTTGTTGATGAGTACGTCGATGCCGCCGAAATCGGCGGCGACCGCATCCATGCCAGCCGACACCGTCGCCTCTTGCGTCACATTGACGAGGTAACCGCGGGCCTGAACGCCGTGGGCTGCACAGAGGCGGGCCGTTTCATCGAGATCGGCCTGGTTCAGATCGAAGAGCGCGAGGTTCGCGCCACGCTCGGCAAAGCTCTTGGCCATTTCGCGTCCAATGCCGCGACCGCCGCCCGTGATGATGACCGTCTTGCCTTTGATCTGCATGTCGAACTCCCTGAATACCTCGTGCGAGAATGCCGGAGTATACCGGAGGTCAAATGCTCACCCTTCGACCGGCACGCCGAGACGACTCAAGTACCTTGCTCGGACTCATCCGCGAACTTGCCGAGTACGAAAAATTGCTCGACCAGGTCGATGCCACGGCGGCTTCGCTCGAACGCGCCCTGTTCGGCTCGCCCTCGGATGCGGTCACACCGAAGGTTTTCGCCGATGTCGCAGAGTGGACCGAGAGCGGGACCACCACCGTCGCGGGCTTCGCGCTGTGGTTCTACAACTTCTCGACCTTCCGCGGCCGACACGGCCTCTATCTCGAAGATCTCTACGTGCGTCCCGAAATGCGCGGTCGCGGCATCGGCAAGGCGCTGCTCGTCAACCTCGCCCGTCGCTGCGTCGACGAAAATCTGGCCCGCCTGGAATGGGCCGTACTCGACTGGAACACGCCGGCGAGAACGTTCTACGAATCACTCGGGGCACAGGGCCTCACCGAGTGGGTACCGCACCGCGTCACGGGCGAGGCGTTGAAACACCTCGCCGCTCAAGCGACTCCCGCAAGGCCAGTGCCGCCTCGATCGTGAATTCGCCGCGATCGAGTGCCGATTCGGCCTCGGCGACCGACAGACACAGAAATTCACTGACCTCGCCATCGCGACCCGCCGGCTCGAACCCTACAGGCAGATCGAGATCGGCGACGATCACGAGCTCATCGTGCACACCGAACGTCGTCTCGCGCACGCTGCGAATGACCATCCCCGGAAAATCGACGCGACGCGCGAGACTCGAGGGCACCCCGGCCTCTTCCCAGGCTTCGCGCAGCGCCGTGCGTCGTGGCGATTCCCCCGCCGAGACACCGCCCGCCGCGAGATTGTCGAGCTTGCCGGGATCGGCGCGCTTGAGGTCGCTGCGCCGGGCCACCCAAACACGTCCATCGGCACGGTAGCCATTCACGTGCACCGCACGGTTCTGCAGACCGAGTGATCGAAACGCACCTCGCTCGCAGCGCGCGATCTCGACGCCCGATTCATCGAGCAGCGCGGACCGTTCGTTGCGCCAATCGGCAATCAGTCCAAGCTTGCGCAGCTGCAACGCGAGCGCTTGCAGCGCCTTGCTGCGTGCCGTCCTCGAGGTACCCCGTTCGCGCAGCTTGAAGCCGATGTCGGCCGTCTCGATGCCGTCGAAGCCGCTCAACGCCTGCGCCACGTCGCGCCGTAATCGACCGCGGATGGCGCCGTCGATCCAGAACGGCAGGTAAGAGCCCGACAGATCGGTGGTCACACTCAGTCGCGCAGGAAATCGGCGACGGCGGTGGTGAATTCCGCAGCCTGCTCGACGTTGGAGAGATGTGCGGCATCGAGCACCAGAAGATCGGCGCCGCTGATGCCGAGGGCCAACTCTTCGGAGCGCTCGATGGGTGTCGAGACATCCTGCGCGCTGCCGATCACGAGCGTCGGCGCCTGGACGTCGACGAGGCGAGGATGCAGGTCGACGTCGCGCAAGGCGCTGCACGCCTCGATGTATCCCTTGGCCTGAGTGGAATCGAAAAGTCCGAGGATGCGCTCGACTTCGGCTGCTTCATGCGCCCGGAACGAGGGCGTGAACCAACGTTCGGGAATGGCGGCGAACAACGGGGCGAGCCCTCGCGATCGCGCCGTCTCGATACGTTCGTCCCAATTGGACGCCGGCGGAAAACTCGCGGCCGTGTTGGCGAGCACGAGACGAAGCACCCGCCGCGGCGCCATCACCGCCACCTGCAAGGCGATCGCCCCGCCGATGGACAGTCCGCACCAGTGCGCGCGATCGACTCCGACCGCATCGAGGACCGAGAGCGCATCGGCAGCGAGATCTTCGATGCGACAGGGCTGCGGCGCACCCTCCTCGAGCTGCGATCCTCCGTGACCGCGCAGGTCGATTCGGATCACGCGGAAAAATCGCTCGAACTCGGCGAGCTGCGCTTGCCAAGTCCCGCTGTTCGCGCCGAGCGGATGCAGCAACACGAGTGCCGGGGCGTGCTGACGCCCCGACACGACGTAATGGATCCCCTCGCGCGTCTTGTTTTCGATACTCAATCGAGCGTCGACGTTCAGTCGGCCTTGTACTTGTCGTGACAAGCCTTGCAACTTGCGCCTACAGCGCCGAAAGCGGGCTTGATGGCCTCGAGATCACCCCCGCGCGCAACGTTGGCGAGCGTCGTCGCTTTCGTTTGCATGTCACGCATCAGGCGTTGGAACTCCGCCGACTGCTGCCACAGCTCAGCCTTGGCCTTGCTGTTCGGGGTAATCGAGCCAGCCGGGAACAGTTCGGGGACGTAATTGGCCATCGCCGACGCACGCTCGGCGGCGATACGAAAGGTGTTGGCATCGTAGGGTGCCTTGCCCGAGGCCATCGCCCCCATGAGCCCCATCTGCGCCCCGAGCACGGTGTAGGCGGACTGTCGGAGCTTTACTTGCTGCGCCGCACGGGCATCCTGGGCCGAGGCGATGCCGGAGCCGGCCAAAGCCGTGGCGACGATGATGGCGAGATAACGCGTGAGCACATTTCGAACCTGGATCATGAACGACTCCTAAAAATTCCCAAGGTCGGTTGGGCAGGTTTGACCTTTCCGGATTCTACGCTGAACCCCCTTTGCGGTCGCAACCGCAGCGCGGCTCTGGTACGCTCCGCGCCCTTTTCCTCCCCGCGGCAAGCCCGATTCTCCCCATGTCCACCGCCCGCCCGATCCGCAACATCGCGATCATCGCCCACGTCGACCACGGCAAAACCACCCTCGTCGACTGTCTGCTCAAACAATCGGGTACCTTCGCTGCGCACGAACGCGTCGCCGAACGCGTTATGGACTCAAACGATCTCGAGCGCGAACGCGGTATCACGATCCTCGCCAAGAACTGCGCCATCGAATACCAGGGTACCCGCATCAACATCGTCGACACGCCGGGCCACGCCGACTTCGGCGGCGAAGTCGAGCGCGTGCTCTCCATGGTCGATGCCGTGCTGCTGCTCGTCGATGCGGTCGAGGGCCCGATGCCGCAGACTCGATTCGTCACGCGCAAGGCACTCGCCCTCGGTCACAAAGCGATCGTCGTCATCAACAAAGTGGATCGCCCCGGCTCGCGCCCCAACTGGGTCATCGATCGCACGTTCGAACTCTTCGACAAATTGGGCGCGAGCGATACCCAACTCGACTTCCCCATCATCTACGCCTCGGCACTTCAAGGCTGGGCGACTACAGATCTCGAAAAACCTGCGACCGACATGACGGCGCTCTACGAAGCGATCCTCGCCCATGCCCCGGCGCCCCCGACGGAAGTGGACGCGCCGCTGCAGCTGCAAATCTCCCAACTCGACTACAACCCCTATGTCGGACGCATCGGCATCGGTCGCATTCGACGCGGGACCATCAAGAGCGGTCGCAACGTGGCGTTGCGCTGGGGTGACGAAGAGCGAGGCACAGGCAAGATCGGGCAAATTCTGAGCTTTCGCGGCCTTGAGCGTATCCAAGTCAACGAAGCCTCGGCGGGCGATATCGTCGCCGTCACCGGCATCGACGACGTCAACATCGGCATTACTTTGTGCGATATCGAAAATGCCGAAGGCTTGCCGCCCATCAAGGTCGACGAGCCGACGCTTTCCATGACCTTTCAGGTCAACACCTCCCCGCTCGCCGGCCGTGAAGGCAAGTACGTCACTAGCCGACAGATTCGCGATCGACTGCATCGTGAGCTGCAGAGTAACGTCGCACTACGCGTCGAGGACACGAACGAGGCCGATATCTTCCGCGTCTCGGGTCGTGGAGAACTTCACCTCACCATTCTCATCGAGAACATGCGACGCGAAGGCTACGAGCTCGCCGTCGGCAAACCGCAGGTATTGAAACGCGTCGTCGACGGCGTCACGCAGGAGCCGTTCGAAGCCCTCACCATCGACATCGACGAAGGCTACCAGGGCAGCGTCATGTCCGAGCTCGGCATCCGTCGCGGTGAGTTGCTCGACATGACGGTCGAAGGCGATCCGACCGGTCGAGGTCAGGGCCGCGTACGACTCGAATATCGCATCCCAGCCCGCGGACTCATCGGTTTTCAGGGCGAGTTCATGACCATGACCCGCGGCACGGGACTCATGAGCCACATCTTCGATGGCTACGACATCGTCAAGGGTGACATCCCCGAGCGGCACAACGGTGTGCTGATCAGCAACGAAGAAGGTACCGCCGTCGCCTATGCCCTCTTCACCTTGCAGGAGCGCGGACGACTCTTCGTCGAGCACGGTTCAAAGGTGTACGAAGGCATGATCATCGGCATTCACAGCCGGGACAACGACCTCGTCGTGAACCCCATCAAAGAAAAGAAGCTGACGAACGTTCGCGCCGCCGGCAAGGACGATGCGCTGCTGCTGACGCCGCCCATCCCCCTGACGCTCGAGTACGCCGTCGAGTTCATCAACGAGGATGAACTCGTCGAGGTGACGCCGGAATCGATTCGTCTGCGCAAGCGCTTCCTGAAGGAACACGAGCGCAAACGCGCCTCGCGAGACGCCGAGTCCTCAGGCTGACGCCTCCTTCGCGGCACGAAACCGTCGTACCGCGACCCGCGAGCGGTCAGTCCTTGCGCGGCCCCGGAATGAAGGCGTTGGTGCGGCGGATGTAGTCCGCATAGGCCGGACGTCGCTCACCGATATCCTTCTCGAGCAGCGCCACACCCGACACGCGCAACAACAAGACGGTCATGAGGATCGGGCCGAGAACGCTCCACCAGGCGCCACCGGCGACGGCGATGAGATAAAAACCCCACCACTGCGCACAGTCTCCAAAATAATTGGGATGGCGCGTGTAACGCCAGAAACCGCGGTCCATCACCTTCCCCGCGTTCGCCGGATCGCGCTTGAACCGCGTGAGCTGCCAATCACCCCCGGCTTCGAACATGAAGCCTACGATCCAGAGGCCAAGTCCCAGATAGTCGAGTACACCGAGTGGCGACTCGCTGCCGACCGCGCCATGCAGAGGCATCGAAATGATCCAGGCGAGCACGGCCTGGAAGGCGAACACGCGATAGACGCTCGTGAAAGCGAAGTTCGGTTGGTTGCGCGCGCGGATCGCTTGGTATCGACGGTCTTCTTCGTGACCCCAGTTGCGAGCGGTGATGAAGATGGACAGCCGCAACGCCCAGATCGCGACCAGCACGAACAGAAGCCTGCCGCGCACGGTTTCCGGCGGAAAGCCCGCGTAGACCGCGATGGATATCAGGAACATCAGCGCCCAGAGCGAGTCGACGACGTCGACGTTACGGCGCGGCAGGGAAATCAACCAACCGATCACGGCGAGCCCGAGCATGTAGGGCAGTGCCGACACATAGCCTAAGAAATCGAACATGTGCATCTCCTGATGATCGCTTCGTTGCCGCCTCGGCAGGATCTTGCCGCGCGACCGCTCGATCGCTCCAGTTTGAACCTACCTGCAGCCCCCGACAACCCGGTCGACTCTACTATCGACTTCTATGATCGCGCTGGTCGGCTCCGTCGTCGTGATTCTTTCCGTGGTCATCGGGTTCCTGATGGCGGGCGGCAACCTGCTCTTGCTCTGGCATCCCTCCGAAATCGTCATCATCCTCGGCGCCGCCATCGGGGCGTTCATCACGAGCAACTCCGTCAAAGTATGCAAGGCGGCATTTCAGGGGGCGATCGGTCTCGTCAAACCCATGCCCTACACGCGCGAGGTCTATGTCGAATTGCTCAAGCTGGTCTTCGATCTGCTCGTGAAGTCCCGCAAAGAGGGGCTCCTCGCCATCGAAAACGACATTTCCGATCCTGCCAAGAGCCCGGTGTTCTCGAAATATCCGAAGATCCTCGAAGACGCGCACATGATCGAGTTCATCACCGACTGCATGCGCCTCATGGTCGGCGGCAATCTCGATCCGAACGAGCTCGAGGCCCTGCTCGACTACGAACTCGAGACGCATCACAAAGAAGCGCACGAACCTGCGCACGCCGTCCAGCAGGTCGCCGACGCATTGCCCGGCTTCGGCATCGTCGCGGCGGTGCTCGGAATCGTGAACACCATGGCAGCGGTCGCCGACTCCACGAGCGCCGAGCTCGGAGCGAAGGTCGGCGCCGCGCTCGTCGGTACCTTCCTCGGCATCCTCGTCGCCTACGGTTTCGTGGGGCCCATCGCCTCGGCAATGAAAGGCCGAGCCGAAGAAGAGGGCAAAGCCTTCGAGGTGGTGAAGATGGCGCTCGTGGCGAGCGTGCGCGGGTATCCGCCGCAAGTGGCGGTCGAGTTCGCACGAAAGCTTTTGTTCAGCGACGTCCGCCCCACATTCTCGGACCTCGAAGATTCTTTGAAGAAGAAGCCCAAGGCTCCCGAACCACCCAAGGCCTGAGGCGGCGCGATCCATGACGAAGAAAGGAAAAGGCCAGGACGAGAAACGACCGATCATCATCCGTCGGAAAAAAGTCGTAGCCGGTGGACATCACGGCGGCGCGTGGAAAGTCGCCTACGCCGACTTCGTCACGGCGCTCATGGCCTTCTTCCTGGTAATGTGGCTCGTCGCCTCGGCTAACGATCAACAAAAATCCGCGATCTTCGATTACTTCAAGAACCCGAGTCTCTCAAGAGGAACGGCACCGATGCCCGCTCCCGGACAAGAGGGTCCCGGCGGTGCGAGTACGAGCCCCATCGATCTGCGAGGCGGGCTCACCGCCTCGGCCCCCTCGCCCGTCGCCGAGTCGGGCGCCGGCACACCCGCCTCGAACGACGCCGAGAAGGCCCGCGAGACCCAGAAGTTCGAGGAGATCCGCAAGGAACTGCTGCAGGCCATCGACAAGAACGAGACGCTGCAGAAATACCGCGAGCAACTGCTCATCGACATCACGAGCGAAGGCTTACGCATCCAGATCGTCGATGCTCAGAATCGTCCGATGTTCGATCTCAGCAGTACGACCATGAAACCCTACGCGCGCGAGTTGCTGCTCGAGGTCGGAAGATCGCTCGAGAACGTACCGAACCGCCTGAGCATCTCGGGCCATACCGACGATACGCCCTTCGTCGGCGGCGCCCGATCACGGTACGGCAACTGGGAGCTCTCGGCCGATCGCGCGAATGCCGCTCGCCGCGTACTCGTCGAGGGGGGTGTCACCGAGGACAAAGTCGCACGCGTCGTCGGAATGTCGTCCTACGTCCGCCTCGACACCGAGAACCCGAGTAACCCCATCAATCGACGCATCAGTATCGTGGTGCTCAACAAGGCCACCGAAGACGCCCTGAACCGCTCCGATACCTTCACGGCAAGCCGCACCGCACCGGGCCCGATGGCGCAGCGCACACCCTGACAGTTACCATAGCGCCCCTATGGGTCGCATATTCGAAGTTCGCAAGGCCACCATGTTCGCCCGCTGGAACAAGATGGCCAAACAATTCGCGCGCATCTCCAAAGACATCAACATGGCCGTGAAGTCGGGAGGCCCCGACTCGCAGTCGAATCCCACGCTGCGTCGCATCTTGCAGAATGCCCGCGCGATCAACATGCCGAAGGACAAGGTCGAGGCGGCGATCAAACGCGCCTCCGGCCGCGACGCCACCAACTACGAGACCGTGATTTACGAGGGGTATGCGCCCCACGGTATCGCACTACTCGTCGAAACCGCGACCGACAACCCCACGCGTACCGTCGCCACCGTCCGCAATGCTTTTCAAAAAGGCGGCGGTAACCTCGGCACCAGCGGTAGCGTCTCGTTCATGTTTCGCAAGATGGGCGTCTTCCGACTCGATCCCACCGGAATCGATCAGGATGATCTCGAGCTCTATCTCATCGATCACGGTCTCGACGAAATGGGTGAGAGCACCGGCGAGAAAGGCGAACCCCAACTCGTCGTGCGCTGCGCCTTCGAAGACTTCGGGCGGGTCCAAGAGGCGCTCGAAGCGCGCAAGATCTCGCCGCTCAAGGCCGAGCACGAGTACATCCCGATGGCACCTACCGAACTACCCGAGGCCGATGCGGCCGAGGTGCTCGCGCTCATCGACAAACTCGAGCAAGACGACGACGTCCAGAGCGTGTTCCACACGCTCGCCTGATTTGCGCGCTCGCCTGAGCTGAAAGCTCGCCTGATCAAGAATCTTTTGACGCTGATGCCCCATCGGCTTCCGCCGAATCTCGCTGCGGCTGCTCGGCCTCACCCGAGTCTTCCGGCTGTGAGAGCGTCACCCCGCGCCGCTTGATGGCTTCGCGCAGGATGAACTCGACCTGACCGTTCACGCTGCGCAGCTCGTCCGCCGCCCAACGCTCGATCTCGCCCCAGAGCGCGGGATCGATCCGCATCAAAAACGACTTGCGTTCAGCCACGCGAGACTCGGCGATCGCCTCAGCCGTAGAGCGTGCCGGTGTTGATCACAGGCTTGGCTTCCGAGTCACCGCAGAGCACAACCATGAGGTTGCTCACCATCGCGGCCTTGCGCTCGGAATCGAGCTCCACGACGCCGCGACGAGCGAGATCGGTGAGCGCCATCTCGACCATGCTCACCGCACCCTGCACGATCTTCTGACGCGCAGCGAGCACCGCCTCGGCTTGCTGACGACGCAGCATCGCCTGGGCGACTTCCGGTGCGTAAGCAAGGTGCGTGAGTCGCGCTTCTTCGACGATCACACCAGCGGGTGCAAGCCGTGTCTGCAACTCCGCCTGCAAGGCCTCGGAGACTTCGTCCGTTCCGCTACGCAGCGTGATCTCGTGCTCTTCACCGTGGTCGTAGGCATATTGGCTGCCGAGGTGACGGACCGCCGACTCCGACTGGATCCGCACGTATTCCTCGTAATCGTCCACATCGAACATCGCCTGCGCCGTGTTCTGCACACGCCACACGACGACCGCCGCGATCTCGATGGGATTGCCTTGCTTGTCGTTGACCTTCAGGCGATCGCCATTCATGTTTCGCGAGCGCAGCGAGATTTTCATGCGTGGGTTTTTTTTGACCGTGACCGTCGCACCGTCCTTGTTGGTGGCGTGGGTCGAAGCCCCGTTGGAGTAGAACGGGTTACCGAAGTGGAACCCCTCCTTTCGAACGGTGCCCTTGTAGTCCCCGAAAAGCACGAGCACCCGCGCCTCGTTCGGCTGCAAGGTGAAGAAGCCCGCGAAGGAGACGAAAAACACGACGAGGAGTGCGATGCCGATACCGAACAGGCCCGGTGAATCGTCGAGTTCTCCCCCGATGCAGGCGGCAATACCGAGCAGGAGGATCGCGATGACGATCGGCAGGGCGAGCCAACCGCTCATGACGGTCACTTCTCGCTCGCGGCTCACGGGACGGGAGGAAGTCAGGGAGGGGGATGACATGGTCGACGCTCGCTCCTTGGCGAAAGAGCCCGGATTGGGCCCTGATGCGTCGATTTTAGAGTGATATCACGGTGATATCAACCTCGGTTAAGACCCCTCGATACTGGCGCGCCCGGAGAGATTCGAACTCCCGACCTCATGGTTCGTAGCCATGCGCTCTATCCAACTGAGCTACGGGCGCGTCGCCGAAGGGGCGCGAATCCTACCATAAGCGGCCGGATCAATACCCCTCGAGAGCGGCCAACTGATCCAGGTGGTAGTGCTGATCCCCGTAGGCCTGCTCCAGAACCCGTGCACGCTTGATGTAGAGGCCGATGTCGAAGGCGTCGGTCATGCCGATTCCCCCGTGCATCTGGATCGCCTCGTTGGTTGAGAGCTCCGCCACCTGCGAGAGCTTCGCCTTGGCCATGCTCGCGAGCGCACGGGCACGCAGGCGCCCGCCCTCATCCGATGCCTGATCGAGCGCGAGCAAGGCCTCCTGGACGATCGTCCGCGCGAGCTGCAGCTCGACGAACCAATGGGCCGCCCGATGCTGCAACGCCTGATAGCTGCCGATCAGCTTGCCGAACTGCGAACGCTCTTTGAGGTACTTGAGCGTGCGCGCGAAAGTTTCCTCGCAGATGCCGAGCAACTCGGCCGCGAGCCCGGCGTTGATGACTGCAGCTAAGTGCTCGAGCGCCGCGGTCGTAGCGAGGTCGGCGGAGCCTGCGCTCGGAGCCGCCGAAAGTCCCGCACCGGGGTGAGTACCCCCAAGCCGCGCGGCGTCATCGAGTACCACCCCATCGAGCGTCAGCGTGCCGCAATTTCGCGCATCGACTCGTGGTGTGACCACCACGCTGACGCCGTTCGCATCGCGCGGCACCATGAACACGGCAAGGCCCTCGCGAGCTGCAGAAGTCACGCGCGCGACCACGACGAACTGATCGACGGACGTCAGCTCCTCCACGTGTCGCTTCACACCGGTGAGTCGCCACCCGCCCTCGATGCGCTCGGCGCGAGTCGAAATAGCCCAGGGCGAAAAATGTGCACCCTCGTCCCAAGCGAGAGCGAGCGTGAGCGTTCCGCTCGCCACGGCGGGCAACCGAGCTTTTTTCTGCTCGGTGCTGCCAAGCAATGAAATGGCCGTCGCGCCCGCAAGCACCGTGGCGTTCATCGGCGTGATGCTGAGGTGTCGGCCGAACTGCTCGAGCACGAGGGCGAGCCCCGAAAATCCGAGACCCGATCCACCGTACTCGTCGTCGAGCGCGATGCCACACCAACCCATCTCGGCGATCTCGCGCCAGAGCGCAGGGTCGAATGCGGTCTCGCTCGTGCGCTCGCGCCACTGTCTGAATTGTGCGAGCGACGCTCGATCGGCGACGAACTCCGACACCGAGCGACTCAGCATGTCTTGTTCTTCGGTCAGCGGGAGCGTCATGGCAACCCCAACACGCGCTTGGCGATGATATTGAGCTGGATTTCGGATGTGCCGCCCTCGATCGAATTCCCCTTCGAGCGCAGCCAGTTGCGCGCCCAGGCCTCGCCCGCTGGACCGCGCGCGTCCCAGAGCAACGCCTCGGCACCCTCGATGTCGAGATACAGCTCGTTACGTCGCTTGTTGAGTTCGGTGCCGTAATACTTCACGGCCGAGGACATCGCACCCATGCCGGCGCTCGCGCTCGGATGACGTTCGCCATGCTCGATCCACAGCCTGAACGCCGCCGCATCGAGCTGATAGCGCGCGAGCGTTTGTCGAAGTGAGGCATTGCGCAACCGACCCGATTCATCGGTGCCGATGATGTCGAGGGCTCGCCGACCCGGGTCGGTGTCGTGACGGATCTTGCCAAGACTCGAGATCATCTCTCGCTCGTGGGAGAGCAGATAGGTTGCGATCGCCCAGCCCTGCCCCTCCTCGCCCACGCGGTTTTCTTTGGCGACACGCACGTTCTCGAAAAACACTTCGCAGAACGGCGATGCGCCGCTGATCAGTTTGATCGGCCGTACCGTCACGCCAGGCGTGTTCATGTCGAAGAGCACGAAGCTGATGCCTTCGTGCTTCGGCACCGCGGTATTGGTGCGCACGAGACAGAACATCCAATCGGCCTCGTCGCCATAGGAGGTCCAAATTTTTTGACCGTTGACGAGGTAGTGATCGCCCTTGTCCTCCGCTCGCGTCATCAAGCTTGCGAGGTCGGACCCCGAGTTCGGTTCCGAATAGCCCTGACACCATCGAATCGCCCCACGCGCGATGTCGGGCAAGAATCGTCGACGCTGATCTTCGGTGCCGAACTTGAACAGCACCGGCGAGAGCATGCTGATGCCGAAACTGAATAGCGGTTGTTGCGCGCCGATCCGTCGCATTTCCTCGCGCAGGATCGCCGCCTGTTCGCGCGAGAGCCCGGCACCCCCGTACTCGAGGGGCCATTCCGGCACCGTCCAACCGCGCGAGGCCATTGCCGCACACCAGGCTGGCTGATCGGCATGCCAGACCTTGGCCCGTCTACCGCCGCCGTAGAGGTGCGAAATCTCCGGAGGAGCCACACGCATGGAGGGAGGGCAATGGGCTTGCAGCCAAGCCCGAACGTCATCACGAAAGGCATCGCTCATGGCTCATTATCCGCGAGATTCTGTTAATTTTGCGACGCAAATATTTTTTCGACGGCAGTCATGAATACGCCTCCGATCCCCAGCCTGCGCTTCAGCACCACGAGCGACATCGTCTTCGGCGCAGGGTGCCTGCGCGAACTCGGGGCGCTCGCCGCGCAAAGCGGCATCCGCCGAGCACTGCTCGTCACCGATCGCGGCATCGCCGCACGCGGTATGCATCAGGCGGCCTGCGCGAGCCTTGCGGCCGCCGGCGTCGGCGTCACGGTTTATGAGCAGGTGGTCGCCGACCCGCCGACCGAGGTCGTCCTCGAGGCGACCGCGCTCGGCTTGAGCGTCGGCTGCGACGGCGTGATCGGCTTCGGCGGCGGCAGCAGCATGGACACCGCCAAGCTCGTCGCCGTACTGCTCTGCGAGGAGCAAGCCCTCGATGCGATGTATGGCGTCGACAAGGTTTGCTCGAATCGCAAGGCACTCATCCAAGTGCCAACCACCGCGGGCACAGGTTCGGAGGTGACGATGGTCGCCGTCGTGACGACGGGCGCGAACACCAAGCAAGGCGTGGTGAGCCGGACGCTGCTAGCCGATCGCGTGCTGCTCGACCCCGAACTCACCGTATCGATGCCGGCCGAGGTGACCGCCGCGACAGGGATCGATGCCATGGTGCATGCCATCGAGTCATACACAAGCGCTCGGCTCAAGAATCCGGTGTCCGACATGTTCGCGCGCGAGGCGCTGCGACTGCTCTCGAGCCACATTGTGCGAGCTGTTCAGACCCCTTCGGATCTCGACGCCCGCGGCGCCATGTTGCTCGGTGCCATGTATGCAGGCCAGGCGTTCGCGAATGCCCCGGTCGGCGCCGTCCATGCACTCGCCTACCCGCTCGGCGGCAACTATCACATTCCTCACGGGCTCAGTAATTCTTTGGTGTTGCCGCATGTGCTGCGCTTCAATGCCCCAGCGGCCGAGTCGATGTACCGTGAGTTGCTGCCGATCGTGCTGGGCGATGGCGCAGCGCGAGGCTCGGCGGCGACGCAAAGCCCCCCGGCAATGCAAGTCCCGGCAGCAGCACAGAGTCCAGCGACAACGCAATCCTCGAGTGCTGCCGAGCAGCTGGCCGTACACTGTCTCGCGCTTGCCGACGAGCTCGGGCTGCCCACTCGACTGCGCGAGCTCGACATTCCGCAGGCCGATCTGCCCAAACTCGCACGCGAATCAATGCTCCAGCAGCGACTGCTGATGAACAACCCTCGTCTCGTCAACGAGGCTGACGCCCTCGCGCTCTATCAACAGGCCTATTGAGAATGCCCATGGACGACACCCGACAACGCCGCGCAGACTATTTTTACTTCCAGACCATGACGACGCGCTGGATGGACAACGACGCCTACCAGCACATCAACAATGCGGTGTACTACAGTTTCTTCGACACCGTGGCCAACAATTATTTGATCGAGGCAGGCGCGCTCAACGTCACGAAGTCGCCCGTCATCGGCTTCATCGTCGCCTCATCCTGCAACTACAAAAAGCCGATTGCGTACCCCGCGAAAGTGGATGCCGCATTCCGCGTGAACCGCATCGGCACGAGCTCGGTGGAATATGGGGTCGCCGTCTTTGCAGAAGGTGAGGACGAGCCGGCGGCATTCGGCACCTTCACCCACGCCTTCGTCGACCGAGCGAGCGGGAAGTCCGTTCCGATTCCGGCAGAAACGCGGAAAGCCCTCGAGCGGGCGATCACGGCCAACTGAGAGCGGAGGATGCCGTCCGTTTTGTGACGGCAACTACTGGCTCGCAGCGCTTCTCTACTGGCGATCGGCCGTGAAGCTGACGGCGTAACCCGGCCGCAGCGTCTGCGCGGCGATCACGACTCGGGGTGTCTTACCCGAATCATCGAGCGACAGCAGACCAAGTGCGGTGGTGGCATTACGACTGGCGAGTGAGCCTTTGCAATTGGTAAAGGCCAGCTTGACCCCGTATGCGTTGAAGCGAGGATCGATCATCGACACCGCACCATTGATGACGCAGCCGGTCGTCGCATCCTGCGCAAACACGACGCCTGAGGCGCTGATGTTCAGGATCGCCCCGGTACTCGTTTTGAAATTCCCAGCAACCTTTTCGAGAGCACTGGAATTTCGATAGGCCGAATCGAAGGCCAACGACAGATCACCTGTTTGGTCCTTTCCCGATTTCGGCGTGTAGACCAGTCGAGCGGTGATCGAAGTGCCTTGATTGATCTTTCCGGCCAAACGCACTGACCCTTGCAGCGCATCGACCGAGGCCACGGCAAGCGCCGCTTCGAATAGCTCGCCTTTGATCACAGTGGGGCCGAAATACTGAACGCCATCCTCGCGAATGAAATTCGAACTGCCGTTCTCTGCGATCAGCGCAAGCATGCCCTTACCCGATACCGGATCCTTCCCGCGCCATAACCCACCCTTCATCGGCCTCTGACCGTCTGCCCAAACCGCGATCAGCGCGGGGGCAGTACCAAAATTTCCGGTTACAGAAATCGCTGCGTTCTTTGGCCCTGCAACGGTGGGCTTGTAAACCACCGTCACGACACAATTTGCGCCAGGGGCGAGGCCTGAAGTACAGGTGTTGCTCTGAACGAAATCTCCGGCATTCGGTCCGACCAAAGAAATCTTGCCGAAGCTGAGTGCCGCATTCCCGCCATTCGAAAGCGTCACGGACTGCGGTGCGCTGGAGGTGCCCGTCGCCTGTTCGGCAAATGCCAACCGCAGATTGCTCAAGACAAGCTTGGAGCCCACGCCCGTTCCCGACATCTTCGTCGACACACGGTTGCCGGGCGAAGAGCCGGCTACGGCGATAAACGCAGTCTTCTCGCCCGGGGACTTCGGAACAAACGCGACATTGATGTCACAGCTCTTTCCCGCCGAAAGCTTGCTCTCGCACGTCGTCCGCAGCTGAAAATCGAAAGCGTCATCTCCGCCCGCGCGTAAGACGCCTACCGAAAAATCCGCATCACCGGAGTTTGTCAGCGTGATCTTTTGTGCTGACCCGGAACTTCCAACATTGACCGAACCGAACGCCAGACTGGCCGGCGACATCTCGATCTTTGGCGCACCCGAGGACGTCGAGCCCGAAAGTTTCACACTCAGCGTCTTGTCGCTCGTGGCGATGTTGAGTGTCGCTTCGCGCACCCCGGCGACGGAAGGTCTGAATGCGAGAGAGATTGCGCAGCGTTGATTTTTTGAGAGCGGAAGCTTGCAAGTATTGCCGACGCGAAAGTCGTTGGCTGCCGAACCCGAGAGCGTCGCACCGGTTACGCGCAGCTGGCCTGAACCGCTATTCGTCACCGTCACCAATTGAGGGAGCGTATTTCCACCAATCGCAGTAGCCGCAAAAGTCAAAGATGCGGGCGACACTGATGCCGCGGGCGTGCCGGTCGCCGACTGCGACCATCCCGAAACAGGCAAGCAGGCAACGGCGACGGCAAAAAGGAAACGGCGACGGAAACCAGCCATGGCTAAACCCCATCAATGTTTTGACCTTCTCTGCGACTGTATCTCACCATTACCGCCCGGATGGCAAGAGGGAGACGTTTTGACCTGATTTTGTTGCGGGGGCGGTGGCGTGTCGGAACGATCCACGAAGAGCGGTCATACCATTGTCTAAGCGTTCATGAACCCAAGGTCCCATTGACTGAAATTCACGAGATTCGGCGCGACTATTGGGAGCGATTGCTGCGGGACACCAAACCACTTGGCCAAAGTGGCC
>JBILWC010000011.1:0-75621 GCA_044370105.1 Steroidobacteraceae bacterium
CCGCCCGCGAACCGATACAGGTCGTCTTGTGGACGAACGCTGCGATCGAACCCCTCGAGATCGAGTCCGGACCGCAGCGAAGAAGCGCCCGCCGGAGCCGGCACTGCGGCGGCGGCCGAGTCGGCCGCGAATGCATCGGAAGCAAAGCTGATGCTCGCCGTGGCGATCATCGAAAAAACATACGGACGAATGTTCATGCTCGATTTCCTGAACTGAGGTGATCCAAACTGGAGTGCAAGATTACCGCGTCCCGCCTCGCCGCGGGCACCGCGCACCATTATCCTTGCGCCGAATCATGTCCCGTTACCGACCTCCAACGACCCCAGGCTCCAAATTCATCACGAAGGAGGGTCATGCCCGCCTGAGCACCGAACTCGACCAGCTATGGCGGGTCGAGCGGCCGCAAGTCACCCAAGCGGTGAGCGAAGCGGCCGCCCAGGGCGACCGCTCCGAGAACGCCGACTACACCTACGGCAAGCGTCGGTTGAGAGAGATCGATCGGCGCGTCAGGTTCTTGAGAAAGCGCCTCGACGGCATGGTGGTCGTCGAACGACCGCCAGATGACCTGCGCCGGGTATTCTTTGGTGCGTGGGTGACGCTCGAGGACGACTCGGGCGAAATCGTCCGGCACCGCATCGTCGGCCCTGACGAGTTCGATCTCGCCCCGGGCTACATCAGCATGGACGCGCCCCTTGCCCGAGCGTTACTCGGGAAGCGACTCGATGACGAAGTGAAGGTTTCGACCCCGGCCGGCGAGCGGATCTGGTTCATTACCGAGATCCGCTACACCTGACCGCCGAGTCCTCGACGCCTCAGACCCTGACGTTCTTGAACTGCCAGGGATCGTCGCGATCGATGTCTTCCTCGAACAAACTCTCGCGACCCGCGAGCGGATTCCAGCCGGTGTACTCGCCCACCACCGGACCGAGATACGGTTTGCAAATTTCGAGGTTGCGGCGGAAATCCATTTCGTCGGGCTCGGTGATGCCGCGGTTCGGATTCTCCATGGCCCAGATCACGCCCGAGAGCAACGCGACCGTCACCTGCAAACTCGTCGCGCTGTTATGCGGACAAAGCTCCCGCGCTTCGTCGATGGATAATTGCGATCCGTACCAATAGGCATTGCGCGAGTGGCCGGCCAACAGCACGCCGAGCTCATCGATACCACCAGAGGAAATCTCGTTGAGCATGATGCGCTGCTGCGACTGCATCACATAGTTTCGGCCGGCGAGCTCGTGCACCGAGAGTACGGCATCGTCACACGGGTGATAGGAGTAATGAACCGTCGGTCGATAGACGACTTTGTCTCCCTCCTTTACGGAGAGGTAATCGGCGATGGAAATCGATTCGCCGTGGGTGATCGCAAAGCCGTGGAAGTGTCCTGCTTTGGGCGTCCAGGTGCGCGCGCGCGTCGCGGCGCCCGGCTGAGTCAAAAAAATCGCCGCTCCACTGCCGACCTCGTGACGCTGCCCGTCTTTCGGGAAATGCTTCTCGTGAGAGCCCCAGCCGAGCTCGCAGGGCTGACATCCTTCGCTCACGAACCCGTCACATGACCACGTGTTGACGAACTCGCCGGGGCGCTTGCGCACCGGGCTCACTTGCGTATCGCGCTCGGAAATGTGTATGACCTTGATGCCGAGAATGTGCGCGAGCTTCGCCCACTGCTCGCGGGTTTGCGGATCGCCCGCCGCCACACCCGTATCGGCAGCGATGTTGAGCATCGCCTGCTTGACGAAGTGCGACACCATCCCCGGATTGGCGCCGTGGGTGATCACGGCGGTCGGTCCCTGCTCGCGGCCAGCGCGCAAGGCAAGAGCCTTCTCGCGCAGCACGTAATTGGTACGGTCGCGAACGGGCGTGTTTTTATCGGTGTAGCCACCGGCCCACGGCTCGATGCACGTGTCGATGTAAAGCGCGCCGCGAGCCTGGCAAAACTCGATCAGCGCCAAGGAGGACACATCGACCGAGACGTTGATCAGGAAATCGCCTTTTGCCACGAGCGGCCCGAGGGTGCTCTCGAGATTGGAAGGCAAGATCGGATTGACGATGAACTTCACGCCGTAATGCACGGCGACCTCCGCGCCGCGCTCATCGGCCGACACGATGGTGATTCGATCGGCGCTCGTGCCGACATGGCGCAAGATCAAGGGCAGCACGCCCTGTCCGATGCTGCCAAAACCGACAAACACGATACGCCCCGGGAAATTCACGTGAACCTTGTGCTCGCTCATGATGTTTTCTATGTTGACTCCCTGATGTTAGGCCGCACGCCAGTGCGGCGGAAAAGTGCGATCGTAACCCGGCAACGCCTCGATGCGCGCCAACCAACGACCGAGCGCCGGGTAATTCACCTCGATCGGCAGGAAGCGCCGAGCGAGATCCTCGGCGCCCGGGCGCGCCAGTGCACGACGCAACAACTGAATGGACGGGAAAATCACCATGTCGATGGCGCTGTAATCCTCGCCGACGATCCAGTCGAATCGCGACACGCGCATTTCGATCGTACGCGCCTCTCGCGCCACTGCATGCATCGCATCCGTCAACGCGTCTTCGCCGAGCGGCGGCTCGTCGACCGGATTCGATGCGCCGCCGAGCAAGCTGCGGCAGATGCCCATGATGTGAGGCTCGGTATACGCCTGGAATTCTTCGATCACCCGCACGATCACCGCCGCCTCTTCAGGCGTACGTCCGAAAATCGGCGGATCGGGATACTTGCGATCGAGGTAATAGAGAATGGCGACTGATTCGAAGACCACGTAATCGTCGTGCTTGAGCACGGGAAGTCGACCACGAGGGTTCATCGCCAACATCTGCGGCGATTTGTGTTCCTGAAACGCCAACTGGAGAAGATGGCTGTTGTAGGCGAGGCGCTTGTGCTCCAGCGCCAGCAATACCCGCCAGGAGTAGGCGCTGCCGCTGGCCCACCAGAGGTCGATGGACATGGGCCGGGATTGTAACGGCAACCTCTCCGCCGGAGAATTCGATCTCGACCCAGCTGGTAACCCCACCCGGTCTCGAACGCCCCGTCCTCGAGGATCGTTTTCATGCGTTTCACCACCCTCATCGATGTCGACTCGCTCGCCGCAAATCTCCGTGCGCCAGAATGGGTCGTACTCGACTGCCGATTCGAGCTCGGCAAACCCTCTGCCGGCGAAGCCGCCTATGTGGCCGGGCATATCCCGGGCGCCCAGTACGCTCACCTCGATCGCGACCTTGCCGGCTCGGTCGGTCCGACCACCGGTCGGCACCCCCTGCCCGACCCAGCGCTCTTCGCCGCGAAGGCGAGCGCCTGGGGGATCAGTGCCGATTCGCAAATCGTGGTCTACGACCAGGGAAACAGTTTCTTCGCCGCTCGGGCGTGGTGGGTGTTTCGCTGGCTGGGCCACGAGGCCGTTGCGGTGCTCGATGGCGGCCTCTCGGCATGGCAGCAAGCAAATCGCCCCACCGACTCGAGTGCTCCCGAGGTAACGGCGCAGCACTTCATCGCGCGTCCGAACAATGAATTCGTCATCGATACCGATCAGGTCCTGCAGTCGGTGCGCGCGGGAGCCTATGCATCAGGCGCGCGGCGTCTGATCGACGCGCGCGGTGCCGACCGCTACGCCGGCGAAAACGAAACGATCGATTCGGTCGGCGGCCATGTACCGGGTGCCGCCAATGTTCACTACGCCCGCAATTACCGGGCGGATGGCCGCTTGCACGATGTCCCCACGCTCCAGAGTCTGTGGCAGAACGCGCTCGCCGGTGCGGACCCATGTAACATCACGATGATGTGCGGTTCGGGAGTCAGCGCTTGTGTCAACCTGCTGGCGCTCGAGCACGCGGGCCTCAAGGGTGCGCGACTCTATCCAGGCTCTTGGAGCGAGTGGGTGCGCGATGCGGCAAGACCTGTAGCGCGGGGAAACTGACTGACGATGAATGCAACGCCGAATTCTTTGACGACGAACGACACACCGACCGGAGGCGCTTCGTCGTCGACGACTCGTCGCGGCCGGCCCTGGAGCGTCTCGGACTCCCGCGATCTCTATCACGTCCAGGCCTGGGGTCAGGGCTATTTCGGGATCAACGAGGCCGGTCATGTCGTCGTACGTCCCGAGCAAGTAGCGGGTCGCGAGATCGATCTTTTCGAGGTCGTTCAAGGACTCAAGGAACGCGAACTCACGACGCCGGTGGTCGTTCGCTTCTCCGGGATCCTGGCTCATCGCTTGCGCCAACTGAATGATGCGTTCGCTCGTGCGATCGTCGAAAACGAATACCGAAACCGATACGCGGCCGTGTATCCGATCAAGGTGAATCAGCAGCGCCTCGTCGTCGAAGAGGTTTATCGGTACGGGGCCGAGTTCCGTTTCGGACTCGAAGCCGGCAGCAAACCCGAGCTTCTGGCCGTCATGGCGATGAGCGAGAACTCACCCGACCGTCTCATCATCTGCAACGGATTCAAGGACGACAGCTACATCGAGACCGCGATGCTCGCGACCAAGCTCGGTCGCAGCATCGTTCCGGTGGTCGAAAATTTCGTCGAGCTCGGACTCATCATCAAACACGCAAAAAGACTCGGCGTGCGTCCGCAGATCGGCGTGCGCGTCAAGCTTGCGAGCGAAGGCTCTGGCCGCTGGCGCGACTCGGCGGGCGAGAAGTCGAAATTCGGGCTCTTCATCACCGAGATCCTCGAAGCGGTTTCGGTGCTGCGCGAACACGACATGCTCGATTGTCTGAAACTCGTGCATTGTCATCCAGGCAGCCAGTTGCAGGATATCCGACGCGTCAAAGACGCCATCAACGAACTCGCGCATGTTTATGCCGAGCTCAAACTGCTCGGCGCCGGACTCGAATACATCGACGTAGGCGGTGGTCTCGGTGTCGATTACGACGGTTCGGGCACCAACTATTCCTCCTCCATGAACTACAACATCGAGGAGTACGCGAACGACGTCGTTTACCGCATCGCGAGCGTGTGCAACGCCCGCGGTATTGCGCATCCGATGATCGTGAGCGAATCCGGGCGGGCCATCGCGGCCCACCACAGCGTGCTGATCTTCAACACGCTCGGCTCCTCGGCGCTCGACAAGTTCAACGTCACCGGTCGCGAAGACGAGCAATACGCTGATCGCACGCTGCCGCAGCCTGTGCAGGATCTGCTCGGCGCCTACCGAGAAGTGAGCGAGCGACGCCTCGTCGAATGCTGGCACGATGCACTCACGGCGCGCGAACAGTGCTTGCAGATGTTCAATCTCGGTCTGCTCTCACTCGAGTTTCGTGCGCTGGCCGAGCGACTTTATTGGGCTACCTGCTCGAAGATCCGTGATCACGCTCGCAAGCTCGAAGAAGTGCCGGAAGAGCTCGAAGATCTCGAGACCATCCTCTCCGACATCTACTTCTGCAACATGTCGGTGTTTCAATCGTTGCCCGATAGCTGGGCCATCGATCATCTGTTCCCGATCATGCCGATCCACAGACTCGACGAATGTCCGACCCGTCGCGCGGTGCTCGCTGATATCACCTGCGACTCCGACGGCAAGATCGATCACTTCGTGAGCCATCGTGAGATCAAGAAAACGCTCGAGCTCCACGATATCGCCGACGGCGACGAGTACTACCTCGCTGCTTTTCTGGTCGGCGCTTATCAAGAAACCTTGGGCGATCTGCACAATCTCTTCGGTGATACCCACGTGGTACACATCCGCCTCGAAGATGACGGGAAGTGGTGGATCGACGAGGTCGTCAAAGGCGATACCGCCAACCGGGTGCTGGAATACATGGAGTACGACGTCGCCGAGCTCTACCCTGCGCTCGCCCGCGATTGCGAACGCGCCATCCGTGAAGGCCGCATGACGGTGAGCGAAAGCCAGGCACTCAAGCGCTTCTACGAAGGCGAGCTCAACGGCTACGCCTATCTCGAATGACTTTCGGAAAGAATCTTTGAAAAGGAGAACATCGATGTCGAAACCCCTGATTTCCCTGACGATCGCCGCCATCGCAGCATGCTGTTTCACGTTGGTGACGGCGCAAGCGGCCTCCAAGGGAAAACGTATCGATCTGAACACCGCAGAGGGCGCCACACTCGCGCAGCGCCGCATCCAATGCGGATCGGTCGATAACACGCCGACCGTCTACTCCTTTCACGGCGAGGCCTTCGCCCGGGTCCCGGGAGAGCGCGACCGCAAGCTCTTCGATGTCGAGGGCTACAACATGCGTCAATGCGTGACGGTCACCGACCTGACGCGCGGCACCGGTTGGCGCTTGGTTTCCCGTGAACTGCTGCTGTACGTCGACCCGGCGACGGGGGAGCTTCTCAAAGAATGGAAGAACCCCTGGACCGGACAGACGGTCAAGGTTCTGCAGACGGCGAACGATCCCGTAAACCAGCGACCGGTCTTCCCGATCGGCGCCGATGGCAAACCTAACTCCTGGCCGGCGACCATCAGCGGAAATACGTGGTGGAACACGATCACCGTCCCGCTGTTTTACGTCAACCCGCTCGGCGGCAACTATCAGAAAAACGTAGGCGGTTATTACCACGCCACCGAGATGTTCAATTTCTTCGGCAAGGTCGACTCCCTCACCGATCCGAAAATCCCCAACCCGCCGATCGAGGTGGGCTGGGTACGTATGGCCGACTGGTTGCCGTGGATGGAGATGAGCGGGCGAGCCGGCCTCATTTACATGCATGCCGCCGGACGCAAGCTCGAAAGCTACGATCAGCTACCCGACCTCATGAAGAAGACCATCGAATCGGACTACCCGGAATATCGGACGCCCCCGGAAGGCTCCGACACTCGGGAAAACGAGACCAGCTGGACCTACTTCAAGAAAAAGGTTGAGCCGACGACACCGGTCAGGAAGTAGGCACTTTGGCCCCGTTGTCTTGTCGCCGAGTCCGGTAGTAGCATCGGCTCATCGGTCAACCGGTCAAAGATAGAGAGACGGTCGAATGACAACGATATACGTGGGCAATCTACCCTTTTCGGCGAACGAGGCTGACGTGCGAGTGCTCTTTGAGCGTTACGGCAAGGTCGACTCGGTGAAACTCATCAACGATCGCGAGACGGGTCGTCCGCGAGGCTTCGGCTTCGTGGACATGCCCGCCTCCGAGGCCCAGGCTGCCATCGCGGGGCTCAACGGATATGACATGAACGGCCGCGCCCTGCGCATCAACGAAGCGCAGGAGCGTGCGCCGCGTCCGGGCGGTGGTGGCGGCGGCTTCCGCCGCTGATCCACCGACGGCGGGCGCTCGACGTCCGGAACACCTCATGGCCCGACGTTATCGCGCCCAACCCCGTCAAAAAATAGCACTGCGGCTACCCATTCCGCAGCGCAGCGAGCTATCGCCCGATCTGCGCAAGTACTTTTCGATTTGCGACGAGAAAATCGGTTTCTTGCCGAACGTGCTCGAGGTTTACAGCTTCGACGAAACGAAGCTGCGTGCGTTCATCGCGATGTACAACGACCTGATGCTCGGCGACTCCAAGCTCACCATGCTCGAGCGCGAGATGATCGCCGTGGTCGTCTCTTCGGCGAATCGTTGCTACTACTGCCTCACCGCACACGGACAAGCGCTGCGCGAAATGTCGGGCGATCCCTCGCTAGGCGAGGCGCTCGTCATGAACTACCGAATCGCAAAAATCACCAAAAAGCAGCGCGCGATGCTCGACTTCGCGCACCAGCTCACGGTGTCACCCGCCGAGACGGGTGCCGCCGAGCGTGCAGCGTTGCGACGCGCCGGATTCAAAGACCGGGAAATCTGGGACATCATCGCCGTCACCGGTTTTTTCAACATGACCAATCGAGTCGCGGCCGCCACCGACATGATGCCGAACGAAGAATATCTCGCGCGCTCGCGCTGAAGCCGAAGTCGGCCAGAGGAATCATCGATGCTGCTCTCTTCTCGCGAGGTGTTCCGCGGACGGATCGCCCGACTCACCGTGGACACCTTCACCCTGCCGAACGGACACACGGCAGAGCTCGAAATCCTCCACCACCCTGGAGGCGCTGCAGCCGTCGCAATCGACCGCGAAGGCCGTGTCTGCCTGCTGCATCAATTTCGGCACGCAGCGGGAGGACCTGTGTGGGAGCTACCCGCCGGGCGCCTCGAACCTGGCGAACCTCCCATCGACACCATCCGGCGCGAACTCATCGAAGAGGCCGGCCTACGCGCCGCGCAGGTCGTGCCGCTCGGCGAGTCGCTGAGCTCTCCGGGCATTTTCACCGAGCGCATCCACCTTATTTCTTGCCACCGAACTCACTCCCGTCCCCGATGCCCGTGAGGTCGCCGAGGTCTTCGACGTACACTGGGTCCCGCTCGACGAGGCCGTCCGACGCGCCCTCGAAGGCGAGATCGATGACTCCAAAACCGTCATCGGTCTGCTGCGGGCGCGACACGAATTGGAGAAACAATCATGAAAGCCTTACTCAGTGAACTCCCCGGCGGCCCCGATACGCTCGTTCTGCGCGAGGTGCCCGAGCCTTCGCCCGGCCGCGGTCAGGTGCGTATCGTCGTGCGCTTCTGCGGCATCAATTACCCCGATGCCCTCGTCATCGAAGACAAGTACCAAATTCGTCCGCCCCGCCCCTTCGCGCCCGGCTTCGAGATTTCGGGCGTCGTCGATGCCGTCGGCGAAGGTGTGACAAGGCTCAAGCCGGGAGATGCCGTGATCGCCGCGGCACTGGGCGGCGGTCTCGCCGAGAAGGCGGTCACCGATGCGCGCGCCTGCATCCCGATTCCCGAAGGAATGCCCTTCGACGTTGCAGCAGGTCTGATCTTCACCTACGGCACCTCTTACCACGCGCTCAAAGATCGGGGCGAGCTGCGGGTTGGCGAGACGCTACTCGTCCTCGGCGCTGCCGGGGGCGTTGGCCTCGCCGCCGTCGAGCTCGGCAAGGCGATGGGCGCTCGCGTCATCGCCGCGGTCTCGAGCGAGAACAAAGCGGCCGTCGCTCGCGAACATGGCGCCGATCAGGTGGTTATCTATCCACGCGATGGCATCGATCCGAAGGCACTTGCCGCACAGTTCAAGGAAGCTTGCGGCCCGAAAGGCGCCGATATCATCTACGACCCGGTGGGCGGCGACTATGCCGAGCCCGCACTGCGCACCGCCGCCTGGAAAGGCCGCTACCTCGTCATCGGCTTTCCGGCCGGCATCCCGAAGATCCCGCTCAACTTGCCGCTGCTCAAAGGTTGCGACATCCGCGGTGTCTTCTGGGGGGCGTTCCGAGAACAAGAACCTGCCCGTGACGCCGACAACGTCCGCGAACTGATCGCGTTGTACCTCGCCGGTCGGCTACGACCAAAAATTTCCGATCGCTTCGAGTTGCCGCAGGGTGGAGAGGCCATCAAAAAATTGTTGCGGCGCGAGGCCGTGGGCAAGATCGTGGTGGCATGTACAGCCTGATGTTTTTGTTTTTTGCGATCGCACAGACGGCGTTGTTCGTCTGGGCGGTCAGGCTCTGGCGCGAGACGCGCGCCAAACCCCTCGCTGTCATCCTGGTTCCCCAGTTTTTCCTGATCTGGGACAACCTGCGCGTCGCCTCCGGCATCGTCATCGGTTTCGGCGAGCCTCTCTACTGGCTCACCTGGCCCGCCTTCTGGGCGCACTGGCTCACCGGTTGCTGGCTGATCATTGCAAGCGGCTCCATCTTGAGGCTCGCCGGCTTCGAGTTCGCACAAACCCGTATCGCCATGGGCGCTTTCTGCGTCGTCGCTGCGGCACTCGTGCTGCACGACCTGCCACTCTTCTGGACCAAAGAAATCTATCCGGTCTGCGAGTACGATCTCATCCGCTACAGCGGGTCGGTCACCGAAGCCAACCGTTGCTCACCCGACCAGGCGCTCGTCCAAGGCGAGTTTCCGCTCGCTCCGGTCATCACCTGCTTCATCGTCATCGGCACCGGGATCGCACTGTGGATCCGCAAAGGATTTCCCTGGATGGCCATCGGCGGCATCGTGATGTTGCTCACGGCGGCTGTGCCTGCGCTCAACCGTCACCGACTCGACAACCTCGGCGAAGTGTTCATCAAGGGCGGCGCTATCCTCGCCGTGTGGTTTCTCATCCGCAAAGCCGGCGGGCAAGCGCCTCGAGATCAGACACCTCGAGATCAGGCGGCGCACCAAACTCCGGCGACCAGCTGATCCCCCGTCGATTCACCCACGCGGTGCGGCAACCGACCGCCGCGGCTCCCGCGATGTCGTTCTCAGGATGATCCCCCACGTGCAGCAGCTGCGAGGGCTGCACACCTAGCCGCTCGGCGAGCGTCTCGAATACGACGGGATGCGGTTTCGCACAACCGACGGACTCGGCATTGAGGCTCAACTCGAAGTGGTCGCCTATGCCGATGCGGCGCACGCAGGCGTTGCCATTCGAAAACGTCGCGAGTCGAAATCGGGCGCCGAGTCGCTCGAGTGCAGAGGGCACGTCTGAAAAAAGTTCGACCTCGTGTCGCGCCTCGATGAAGACCTCGAATGCGCGCTCGCCGATCTTTGCATCGTGTCCATGGCGTACCGCCAGTCGACGGAGCGCCTCAGTCCGCAGCCAAGTCATGTCGTGAGCGCGATCGGGCTGATCGGCCGCCAAGGCGCGGCGCGCCTCGAGCAGGTCATCGGGGGCGACAAGGGCCGCAAGCGCCGGATGCTCGGCTTCGAGAAAGGCGCGCATGCGAGCCTCCGCGCGAATCAGCACGGGCTGCACCGCCCAGAACGTATCGTCGAGATCGAAGCAGATGGCGAGGGGGAGATCGGACATTCGGAGTCGGCGCGGCCGCTCGTCTACAATGGGGCTCCGTTTTTTACAGGCCCCTGACGCGGAGCACAACCATGACGTCCCCGAACCTCGCCTCGATCGTCACCCTCACTCTGGCACTCGCTGTCGGCGCAGACCACGGCCTCGCCGCCCCGTTCACGGCCCAGGATCTCAACACCCTCGCCCGAGTCTCCGACCCTCAGGTGTCGCCCGATGGGCGGCACGTGGCCTACACCCTGCGCGAAGCCGATCTCGAGGCGAATCGCGGTCGTACCGATCTTTGGCTCGCAGAGCTCTCCGGCACCGGTCTCGCGAAGACGCGTCGACTCACTCAACATCCCGCCTCGGACAGCAGCGCTCGCTGGGCTCCGGACGGTTCGGGCCTGTTTTTCCTATCGAGCCGTAGCGGCTCGTCTCAGGTTTGGCACATCAGCCTCGCCGGCGGCGAAGCCCAGCAAGTGACGAGTCTGCCTCTCGATGTGGGGTCCTTCGAAGTCTCGCCCAAAGGTGATCGCCTCGCAGTCTCGATGGAGGTGTATCCCGACTGCGCCGACCTCCAGTGCACCACCGATCGTCAATCCGCACAGTCAAAGAAAAAAGCGAGTGCTCGCGTCTATGACCAGTTGTTCGTGCGTCACTGGGACACCTGGAAAGACGGCACCCGATCGACACTTTTCACGCTGACGCTCGGCGCCGATCTGAAGGCGGGTACCCCCGTCAACGTCTCGGGCAAAGTACCGGGCGACGTACCGTCGAAACCCTTCGGCGGTGACGAAGACTACGCCTTCAGCCCCGACGGCTCGCGCATCGTGTTCAGCGCGAGACTCGCTGATCGAACCGAATCCTGGTCGACCAACTTCGATCTCTATGACGTACCGGCCGACGGCTCGGCCGAGCCCCGCAACCTCACCGCAGACAACCCGGCCTGGGATGCCCAACCGGTGTTCCTCGCCAACGGCGATCTCGCTTGGGTCGCGATGGCGCGCCCCGGTTTCGAGGCAGACCGCTTCGTCATCAAACTCCGCAGCGCCAAGGACGGACGCGTGCGCGCCCTCACTCAAGACTGGGATCGTTCGGTCGGCACCTTGATTGCCAACCACGACCGTACCGCTCTGCTCGCCGTTGCCGACGACATCGGTCAGGCAGCACTCTTCCAGATCGACCCTGCCACAGGTCGTCGCTCATCGCTCGTAGCCTCGGGTCAGGTGCAAGGCGTATCCGCAGGCCCGAACGGGCCCGTCGTCGCATGGGCCGCGCTCGACTCGCCGCCTGATCTGCATTGGGTGCGTCGCGAGGCTCTGCAGCGCGTGACCGCGGTCAATGCCGCGGCGCTCGCCGACAAGGAATTCGCCGCTTTCGAGCAGTTCTCGTTTGCCGGAGCGAACAACCAGAAAGTCTACGGCTACGTCATGAAGCCGCAGGGCTGGCAGTCAGGTCAAAAATATCCGATCGCCTTCATCGTGCACGGCGGCCCGCAGGTGAGCTTCGCCAACCAATGGTCCTGGCGCTGGAACGCTCAGGTGTATGCAGGCGCAGGCTACGGCGTCGTATTCATCGACTTCCATGGTTCGCCCGGGTACGGCCAGGCCTTCACCGACTCGATCAGCCAAGACTGGGGTGGCAAGCCGCTCGTCGATCTTCAGAAGGGTCTTGATGCCGCCCTCGCCCGATACGACTGGCTAGACGGCTCACGCGCGTGCTCACTCGGCGCGTCGTACGGCGGATTCATGCAGAACTGGATCGCCGGCAATTGGTCGGACCGATTCAAGTGCATCGTCAACCACGCCGGAATCTTCGACCAGCGGACCATGTACTACACCACCGAGGAGCTGTGGTTCACCGAGTGGGAAAACGGCGGTCCGTACTACGTGACGCCCAAGATCCACGAGAAGTTCAACCCGGCCGATTACGTCACCAAATGGAAGACGCCGATGCTCGTGACCCACGGCGCCCTCGACTACCGCGTGCCCTACTCGCAGGGCCTTGCGACCTTCACCGCCCTGCAGCGTCAGGGCATCGAGAGCCGACTCGTGTTCTTCCCCGACGAAAACCATTGGATCTTGAAGCCGGCCAACAATATCCAGTGGCACGACGAAGTGCTCGGCTGGCTCGATCGTCATCTCAAGAAGTAACGATCTCAACCGTACCCCGCTCGCCACTCGGCCTTGTAGGCGATGCCGAGCGTGATGAGGCGATTGAGCAGGTCCTGATAGCCGATACCGGCGGTGAGCGCCGACTGCGCAAAGTCCTCGGCTTCACCGATGTTCGGATTGGCGTTTGCCTCGAGTACGAACACCTCGCCATTGTCGCGAACACGGAAATCCATGCGCGCGTAACCGGAGAGCCCAAGCGCTCGATAGATGCGCCGCGACAGACGATCGAGCGTCGCCTCGACGGCCGGCGGCAGGTCGCTGGCGGAACGCCAATCGATGCCGTACTTCTCCTGGTACTTGCGATCCCACTTCACCTTGCGCGTCGCGATGGTCGCATGGTTTCCGGGCAATGATCCGAAATGCAGTTCGCGTACCGGTAGTCGCGTCAGACGTTCGTTGCCGAGCACACCCACGTAGACCTCACGTCCCGCGATGTACTCCTCGACCAACGCATCGGTACCCACCTGGTCGTGGATGAACGCAACGCGCTCCTTCAGGTGCGCCGCATCTTCGACGACCGAGGCCTGTGCGATCCCGACAGACGCATCTTCCGTTGCCGATTTGACGAAGAGTGGATACCGCATCTTGTTGGGCGGCCTGAATTTGATGCCCTTACGCAGCAACGCGAACTGCGGGGTCGGAATGCGGTGATACGACAACAGCTGTTTCGCGAGCGGTTTATCCCGCGAGAGCAGCAAACCGCGAGGATTGCAGCCCGTGTAAGGCTGCCGCATCAGCTCGAGGAACGCGACGACATGCTGGTCGTAAGTGACGATGCCGTTGAATTCTTCGAGCAAGTTGAAAACGATGTCGGGCTTCCAGTCGGAGATTGCGGCACGCAACTCGGTCAGGCTGTCGAGCACCCCCAACACTCGTACTTCGTGCCCTGCCTGACGGAGCGCCCGGATGACGTCGTACTCCGTCCGCCACTCCGACATCTGATCTTCGGTCAGGCCCGATACGTCCTCGGGCGGAACCAGCGACTCGTGCACCACTACCAGAACTTTGAGCTGCTTCATAACGTGAACCGCATCGTCTCCCCACTCAGGGCGGCTTTCGCCAACCGGCGAATCGTCCGCTCGGCCGCAGCGCGACGCTCTCTAGCGGAACCTCGCAGCCACAACCGACGCTCTCGTGCGCGCTCGATCGCGAACTGCACGAGTTGCTCGGCACCATAACGGTCGATGGCGCTCTGCGCCATCGCATGTCGGATCAAATCAGACCGCATGGCGCGAAGGCAACTGTGGGCACGGCGATGACGATGATGTGGACCGCGAGGTCTGACTTTGGACAGTCCACGATCGAGCGTGCGATCGATCATCGAAAAGTCGCAGTCGACGCGACGCTGCAAATGCCGTCGATAGTATTCACGCAGCGCAAGATCGTTTGCGGCAACCGGGTCGATACGGCTCGCCGTGCGAACGACCGGGCGGCGTCCGCGGATGCTCTTCATCAATTCATCCATCGCCTTAAGCTTGAGTAACGCAGGCGTATCGGCATAACGCTGCCGCCAGTTCGAGCGCGGCGCCAACCAGACTGCAAAGGTCTCGGCAAAATCTTCTGCCGGGTGTGCTTGCGCATACCAGCCATCGAGGTGGGTGACGAACTCGCCACTCGAGGGATCGGCGACATAACGGGTCGGATACGGCAACGCAGCGGAACCGAAGGTCTCACGCCAAAGTTTTCGTCGTCGGAGTCGGAAGGCCGTGTCGACGACATGCCCTGCCTCGTGACGCAAGATCCGCATCAAACCCTCGGCATTGCCACCCTCCACGGCGCTCGACATTCGTCGCTCGAGACGCTCGAGGCGCGGATGCGCAAGATAAAACGGGATCGCGATCCCCGGCACGCCGTCGGGCGAAAACCACTCGTCCGAGAACCAGAAATGCGGATCCAGCTGGATGTCGCGCGCCTCGAGCTCGCTGCGCAGACGACGAATGGCACGCTGCAACACGGCACGGCGGGGCATGCCAAGTCGCAAGTCACGAAATCGAAGACGCAGGAGTTGCGCATCGGAGTAACGAGCCCAGTAGGGTGACTTCCGTCGCACGACTCAGACTTCAGTATCCAGACGAACGAGTACTTCGGCGAGCAGCGCATCGGCCAGCTCTTCGATCATGGGTCGTCCGGCGAGCATGGCAAGCCATCCAACCGGAATGGACTCCACGCCGAACACTGCGCCGGCGAGCTGTCCGGTCGTCGCACCGTACACATCGGCATCGCCACCCTGATTGACCGCACGCAAGACGGCATCCTTCCAATTCTTTGCACCGTGCATGGACTCCTTGACGATCGCGAGCGCACGGGCGGATTGCGAGTCGATACGAGCACCGATCGGGCCCGCTGATCCCGAGTTCGAGAAATCATCGAGCGGCTTGCCGCGCAGCGCGCCATGCATCATCGATGCGAACTCGCGCAGGGCATGGAGCGTGGAGGGCTCGCGACAGGTCACGTGCATCATCGGCTCGAGATCCGCCATCAACGCCTGCTCATCGACGTAATGCCAGAGCGCAAGCGGCGCGATTCTGACGAGCGCATCGGCGCCGTCGGGTATCTCGCTCGACGCCAAGCCCTCGACGAGGGCGCGGCTCACGCTCGCCGTGATGCCGAGACACTCACCGGAGAGCGAGCCCTCACCCTCGCGTTGCCAACGCCGGAATCGATTCAGCTGATCGACCGGGTCACAGCCACGACACTCCAACACGCTGTGACCGAGCAACAGCGCCATCGCGGCGTCATCGGTCCACGAACCCGGAGCGAGATCGAAGGGACCGCCGCCAATGAGATCGCGCACAGGCGAAAAACTGCCATGCCGAGCCCATTGCACGGGCGCAGCGAGCGCCTCGCCAAGCGCGAGCCCGAGTAACGCCCCCCGAAAACGACTGCGCAACCGCGCCACCGTGGCGAGCGCCTCGGCATCGAACTCCGGAACGCCCGCATCGGGTGTCACTCGCCAGACTCCTCGCTCGAAGCCCGAACATCGTCCATCACATCGCCCATCACAGCGCCCATGGGCGTGGCGCGAAGATTCGAAAAATCGAACAGCGCTGGATCGGCGAGATGTCCGGCTTCGACCTTGCAGATCGCCGAAAAAATGGACTCGGTACGACCGGGATGTGCGCGCTCCCATTCCTGCAACATGTGCTTGATCGTGCGCCGCTGCGCGTTGTCCTGCGATCCGCAAAGTTTGCAAGGAATGATCGGAAACTGCCGCGCGCGAGCGTACCTCTCGATATCTCGCTCGGGCACGTAAGCGAGCGGACGGATGACGATGTGTCGGCCGTCCTCCGAGCGAAGTTTCGGGGGCATCGCCTTGAGACGACCTCCGAAGAACAGGTTGAGGAAAAGCGTCTCGACGATATCGTCACGATGGTGACCGAGCGCCACCTTGGTCACGCCATTTTCAGATGCCCAACGATAGAGCGCTCCGCGTCGAAGTCGTGAGCAGAGCCCGCACATCGTCTTGCCCTCGGGGATCACACGCTTGACGACGGAGTACGTGTCTTGCTCGATCACCTGAAACGGCACCCCGAGTGCGGTCAAGTATTCGGGAAGCACATGCTCGGGAAACCCCGGCTGCTTTTGATCGAGGTTGACAGCAACAAGTTCAAACTTGATCGGCGCGCTCCGCTGCAGCGACATCAAGATTTCGAGCAGCGTGTAGGAGTCCTTCCCGCCGGAGAGGCAGACCATCACCTTGTCGTCTTCCTCGATCATCGAATAATCCTCGATCGCCTTTCCGACGAGGCCCCTGATATGAGCCTGCAATTTCCGCGAGGTGTTCGACGATTGACGCACGGGCATGTCCATCAGGCTGCGGTCTCCAGATATTTTCGTTCAAGGTAACGCAAGGCAGCGGTCGCTCCCAGAGGTTTTCCCGTGGTGGTTTCCATCAGCTCCGCCAACGGTAGTCTGGCGCCCTGCGAATGGATGGAATCGCGCAGCCAGCGGCGCAGTCCCGAGAAGTCTCCAACCGTGATCTGCTCGTCGAGCGTCGGCACGTCACTTCGCATCTGCTCGGCAAGTTGTGCTGCGATTGCGGCGCCCACGACATAGAGCGGGAAGTAACCGAAAGACCCGCTCGCCCAATGCGCATCCTGCAGCACACCTTCGGCGTCGCTCGAGGGTACGAGTTCGAGGCGTTGCCGCATCCCCTCGTTCCAAGCGTCTCGCAAGTCGCGAACCGGCAGCGATCCGTCCAGCATGCGACGCTCGAGATCGAATCTGAGCATCACATGCAGGGGATAGGTCAGCTCATCGGCATCGACCCGGATCGCACTGCGCCTGACGCGATTGAGAAGCCGGTAAAGATTTTCTTCGGACCACTCGGGGCCGGTCACGCCAAGATTTTTCTCGAGGAGAGGTCGAAGATATCGAACGAATGCGCGCGACCGTCCGAGGATCATCTCGAGCAGCAAAGACTGACTTTCCTCGAGCGCCATCCCTCGAGCCTGCCCCACCGGCTGATCGAGCCAGCCTTGCGGCAGACCCTCGTCATAGAGCGCGTGCCCCGCCTCGTGTAACGCTCCGAGCAAGGCCACGAACGGATCCTGACGCGACACACAGTACGTGATGCGAATATCGCCAGGGACTCCCTCGGTGAAGGCATGCGATGCCTCGTCGATGCGTCCCCGATCGAATGGAAACCCGACAGCACGCAGCACCTCGTTGATGAGCGAACGCTGCTGGCGTGCCTTGAAGGAGCCGCTCAAAGATACGGCAGGCGTCACGAGTTGCCGCTCGATCACTTTTCGGACCAGTCCCGGCAAACGCCGCGCATAGGTCTTAAGCAATGAGTCGATGATGTCGGAGTTGACCCCTGGACTGAATTCGTCGACGAGAGCGTTATACGGATCGAGCGATCGAGCTTGCCCGAGCAGCGCCGCCTTGTCGCGCGCGAGCCGGACGACCTCATCGAGGTACGGCACAAAGAATTCGAATCTGTTCTGCTGTCGCGCTTCGTTCCACGCCGCCTCGGCGGCTGCCGTGGCCCGAACGAGCTTGTTGAGCAACGAGATCGGCATCGCGATGGCATGATCGCGTTGCCGGCGCATCTCACGAAGATTGGCGATCTCCCACTCCTCGAGCGACGCTTGCCCTGCCACGGCTCGCTCGATGAGCCGGCTGACCTTGGGAGAGGTCAGCACGGCATGGCACTCGGTCTCGAGCGCAGCGAGTTGCTCGCCGCGCCCCGTCGCGCTCGCCCTCGGCATCATCACCGCGGCGTCCCAACGCAACAATGAAACGGCTCCACGCAGTGCGTGCAAACGTTTCCATTCGAGTTCGAGCTGCTTGTAGGGCGATAGCGCCATCACACCACGCGTTGTGCGCCCATCACGATGAGACACACGCAGCTGCCGAAGCCGACAAGCCAGGTGATCGATCTCAAAGTTGCAAGATCAGCGAGATAACAGGCCACATAGGCGATGCGGGACGCCAGGAAGATCGAGGCGATCAAGCCGACCGAGGCCGGATCGACGCCACCGATGAACGCGGCAGACAACCCTGCAACGTACGTTGCAAGCGCCTCCCAGGAATTGGCCTGCGCGGCATTCGCACGCGCCTGGTAACCCGTGCGGCGGGCGAGCCATTCGCGCGGATTGGCATTATCGTACCGGTCGCTCCCACGACTGAATTTCGAAATACCCCCGCAAACGATGGGCATGAGCATCGCTGCCAGCAGAATCCAGAGTGCCGTTGCCATGATGAATATCTCCGTTTGTTGTTGACGTCTTCTTTTTTCGGACCAAAAAATTTTCGGCGCGCAAGCGCCTGAGCTCAGCGCGTAGGCCAGGTTGCGGCGTACCAGCCGACGGCGATCGACGCGACGATCAGCGCCGTCACGACAATCACCAACATGATTCGCCCGAACGTCATCTGGCGAACTCCTAACGCAACGACAATTGACCCTTCTCGTTGAAGGGGACGGTTCGGACGAGACCGCTATCGAGCTTCACTTCGCCGCGCAACACGTACGAGATTTCGCTAGGCGCTCGCCCATCCTGACGCGCACGTTCGAGGAGCTTGAGCAGCGTGCCGGCGAGATTGGCCGTAACGAGCATGTCGAACTCCGCCTCACCCCGCGCCGGCACCACGAAGCTGCTGCCGGAGAGTCCTCGACCGAGCTCCTCGCCACCCAACTCGATGGTGTAGGTGACCCCACGAACTCGAAGCTCGCGATCGTTGGGGTTTTGCACGCGCATGCGTGCACGCAGGCGCTGCTCAAAGAAATCGCCTTTGACGAGCTCGACATTCGCCACGGCGAGCTTGGGCGCTTCGAGCCGCGGCCCGAACACAGCGCAAGCTGGCAGCAGCGCAATCAGTACAAGTAGGGCAAGTCGCTCGCGAATCACGGACAGGATTCCCGCAACGTGGACCAAGAACACTCCAAGTCTACTCGCTAGCCCAAGGCGGCAGTAGGCTCGATCCGACACATCCCAACCCCTCGGAGTTCCTCATGTTCGATCACGTACATCACATCTTGGCGCGCACCGCGCTCTGCCTGCTCGTCGCCCTAGGAGGCTCAACGCTCGCGGCGCAGCAGCCCCCTGGCTCCAGCGACGCAGGCGGTCATTGCAGCTTCAACCTTCAGAACCAGTGGGCCGGTCCCTACAAGGCCTGCATCGATCCGGCGACGGCCGCTCAATGCGAAGAAACCGGCAAGCGCGATCAGAACAGCAGCGCGACGTTTGCGCCCGGGACTTGCCCGGCCTCTGGTCGGGTCGGAACCTGCGCCAAGTCCGATTCCTCGGTGCATTACTACGACGGGGATGCCAGCAGCATCGAGGTCGGTTGCGGCTTTCAGGGCGGTACCTGGAAAGCAGGAAGCTGACTATTACTTGATATTCAATACTAATTACAAGCTACTATTGGCTAGTGAGTGCTAGTACCCGTAGCAAATTCCAGAAGGATCTCAACGCCGGCACTTTGGCACTCGTGCTGCTCGCCTCTCTGGCGAGCAGCGACGAGGACCTTTATGGGTATGACCTGTCCCGACGCCTGCGTGGTTTCGCGGCCGATGGTGAAAACCCGTTCGCGGACGGAAGCATTTATCCCGTCCTTCGGAGTCTTTCGGCCGCCGGGTTGTTGACGAGCCGAATCGTACCGTCTTACTCCGGCCCGCCGCGCCGCTACTACCGAATCACGGAACTCGGGCGCGACGCGCTGACCGAGTGGTCGGCCCGTTGGAAGGTGACGAGAGCCCTGGTCGACGCCTGCCTCGAATAGCCCCTCGCGAGTATGCTCCGCACGATATGAACAAGTTCATCACCGGCTTTTTGGTCGTGATCTTCAGCGCACTGCTCGGTGCCTCCGAGCCCGCGCTGCAAGACCTCTCGACTTATCCGACGAGCAAAATCACCGTTCGAACGGCGAGTGGCCCGCAGCAATTCGACGTCTGGATCGCCGACACCGCCGCGCGCCAGCGACAAGGCCTGATGTTCGTGCGCGATCTCCCTGCCTCGCAAGGCATGCTGTTCGTCAACGAGGCCCCGCGTGTCGCGTCGTTCTGGATGAAAAACACGTTCATCCCGCTCGACATTCTGTTCTTTGATGCGCGAGGGCGCCTGGTCGCCGTCTTCGAAAACACGACCCCGCATTCCTTGGACCCGATTGGCCCCGCCGAGCCCGTCAAATGGATACTCGAGTTGCGAGGCGGCGAAAGCTCGAAACGCGGGATCCAGCCCGGGGATGTCATGCTCGAGCCGGCTCGCGCAAGGCGCCCGAGCGCTCCGGGCGCGGATTGATCTCCGAACAGCGCTGATTATTTGAGAGCGCGCAGCACGCGCTCCAGGTATTCCGCTTGCAGACGGCCGCGTGCCGCCGCTTCGGCGGACTCGGGTACGAATCCATCCACCTCACTCTCGCCGACGAGTTCGCGTCGGGCGAGCACGCGCTCAAGAGCATCGAGGCGCGAGCGAGTGACGGCAAGTTCAGCGACGAGCGCGAGCGTCACGCCGTAGAGCCGATCGAGCATCGGGTCGTCGGTGAACTGCGGAGCTTCCGGACGGCGCCCCGTTTCTGCGGGGGTGGCGCGCTGGATGGGGTCAGCGATCTGCGGGAGGGAGTGATCCATATCCGTGCTATCCAATGGCGGCGATTCCCTTCGCCGCTTGCCACGCACCCACCACATACCACGCGGGCGCTCGTCCGAAATCTTCGTTTTTGATCGCTGTCTGCGACGGGGGTAGCGCCGAGCATCGCGACTCGACTACGTTGCCGACGCCGAAACCTGACTTCACGAGCAGAGCCGGCAAATCCGACTCGTGCAATGCGCTCCAGAACGGCTCGTTGTTGAATCGACCGTCCCAATCGCGCATGAATTGCTCGAAGGGATCAAGACCGCGATAGGGCGGCTGCTCGAGATGCACCGTGAGCCCGCCGGCGCGTAACAGCCGATGGGCCTCCGAAAAAACCCGCGGTAACGCCTGACGAGAGGTTTCGTGCAAGACCATCGTCGTGAAGACGAGATCGCAGGAGCTCTCCTCCAGAGGCGTAATCGTCGCGTCGGCTTGCATGAAGGTCACGTCCGAGACACCGAGCGATCGGGCACGTGCGTGGCCGTAGCGCAGCATGGGCGCCGCCACATCGATCGCAATGATTTCGGCGTTCGGGAAAGCCGCTCTCAACGGCAAGGTGTTGTGCCCAAGGCCGCAACCGAGATCGACGATACGTCGCGGATTGAACTGCGGATGCTCGCGCTTCAGCCAGTCGACCAACGCCCTGCCCGCGGCATCGTTCCAAGGTCCGGCCGCCCCTCCGGTCGTGGCGTACATGCCCGCATCGTAGTTCGCGGGATTCGTCACATCGTCGGACATGCGCTCGGCCGTATAACCGCCCCGCATGAGATGCGTGTCGACGGCCGATACATAACGCGGCGGCTCGAGCGTCGGATCGAGTCGCAAGGTCGAGGCGCCATCGTTGAACGACTTCGCGCGATCGCGCAGCCTCTCGGCTTCACGCGCGACCAATTGCCGGCCCGCGTGTTGGCGAATCTCCATGGTATTGCGACGCACGAGACTGAAGACACGATAAGCCGGCTCCCGCTGCATCGCCTCCGCAACTTCGTGACGGTCTAGAGGGTCCCGGCCGTGTCGCAACCGGAACGACTGCCGAGCGCGCGATTCATAGGCCGCCTTTACTTTGGGCGACAGGGTTTGAGCGATCTCCGCATTGAGATGGGCCACGATATCGAAACGCGCCATATCGTCGTGCTTCGCGGCGGGCAGCAGCTCATGTCGTCCGATGGTGTTCCAAGGCGCGGGAGAACTCATGCGCCGAGGCTAAACCCGCGCCCTCATTTCGGGAAAATCGATTATTCTTTACAGATAATTCGTTTATTCCGAATATATTGCCCGAGCCATGCGTCACCTCAACTACACCCACCTGCTCTATTTCTGGACGGTCGTCCGCGAGGGCGGCGTCGCACCGGCAGCGGCGGCGCTTCACCTCACGCCCCAAACCGTCAGCGGCCAGATCAAACTCCTCGAAGACCAACTTCAGGGGGCCTTGCTCGAACGCCAGGGGCGTCGCCTCGTCCCGACGGAACTTGGGCGCATCACCTACGCCTATGCCGAGGAAATCTTCCCGAAGGGCCTCGAACTGGCCAGCGTCCTGCGCGGTGCACGGACCCACGGCAGTCGAGCCGTCGCCATCGGCGTCGCCGACGCAGTCCCCAAACTCGTCACATTCCGGGTGCTCGAGCCGCTACTGAAAGGCGATGGAAGATTTCACGTCACCTGTCACGAAGCTCCGCTTCCGGCGCTAATGGCCGACCTTGCGGCGCACCGACTCGACTTGGTACTTGCGACCAGTGCCGCACCGACCGACACGCCGATCAAGGCCTTCAGCCATTTACTCGGCGAGTCGGAAATCGGTTTCTTTGCTGCCAAGTCCCTCGCCGCGAAATTGAAACCCGATTTTCCGCGCAGCCTGAACGATGCGCCCCTGCTCTTGCCCACCGATCGCAGTGCCAATCGGCGGGTGCTCGAGGCCTGGTTCGAGCGTCAGAGCATCACTCCGCGCATCGTCGGAGAACTCGACGACAGCGCGCTCGTCAAAACTTTTGCACAACATGGCGTCGGCGCTTTCGCCGCACCGCTCGCGATCGAGGGTGAAATTCTCAGGCAGTATGGCGTGGTGAGTTTCGGCCGTATCGACGAACCGAAAGCGCGTTTCTACGCCATCTCGACAGAGCGGCGCATCAAGCATCCGGCCGTGGCCATCATCACCGAAGCAGCGCGGACCGAGCTATTCTCATCAGGCGACATCGTCAAAGACGACGAGAGCGCCGAGCGCGAGCGAATCGGTGCAGTGTCATCGGGTCTTGCTTCGGCGGCCCAACTCAATCGACCCGACTCGTCGACACCTGCTCGAGCTCGCCGCGCTCGCTGACGTCGAGTCGCACTTCGATCGGCCTGCAGCAAATCTGACAATCCTCGATGTAACTTCGGGAGGCGTCGGTAAGGTCCAGCATCGAGCCGTAAGGCTCGCCACACCATGGGCACTGCAACTCGACGAAAACTCCGAGCTCCGCCGTGGCCGCCTCATGATTCCCCGGCTCGAACACCGGCTCGAGCCCGTACAGTTCATCGATCGTCGCCGCATCGAGAGACATCACTTGGGACAACAAAGGCTTCCGCATGAACCGATGATAAACTTCGGCAGAAGTCTCAGGCAGCAGGGGGCCGTACATGAAAGGTAGGATCCGCTCGGCGTACTTGACCTCGATTGTCGTGACCGCGCTCGGCGCGTCGACGATGGGGACTGATCTTTGGGCCTCATCAACCTCGGAGCCCGGTTCGCTCGTCACGAGTCATCGCGACTTCTGCGCCGTCGTGCAGCGCAAATTGGTCGATACCCCCTTGCCGCTCACCAATAAAATCCACCCCTCCAAAGACGCGTTCACGGAGTCGAAGGCCAGCGCGAAGCCCACCGAGACTCAGCAATTTTCGGAGCGCGCCCCCGATGGTCGGTTACTCGGCATCTCGTGCAAGACCAAGAGCGCCGATCATCTCAGGGCCGAGCACGGCGTCTCCGCCTCGCGGGACCCCGCCTTGCCACCCCGCAGCTGTCGAGATATCCATCGAGAGATGGTGATCCAGCTTTGGGCCACCTTCGACAACGACGCGCGCGCGTCCTCGGCGTTCGCCCCGCACCAAGTCATCCTAGACGCCGATACCTCAAGCTACACCGGTTCGGGCTGGATCGGCTCGCCCGCCGAGGCGTATCTCGGTGGCGACGGAAAACTGCATCTGCGCGCCTCGGCCCTCTTCGCCGAGTGGGAAGACTGGCGATGGAAGATCATGCCGAAGAGTTTCCGCGGCAATCACTACTGCCATCTCGTCGCACCGGAGCGCATCCGCGCCCTGATGCGAGGCGAAGAACGCCTCATCCGCTGACGATCGTGACCTCGAGGTGCTTGCTCGCCTTGAGGGAGCTCGAGATCAGGCAAACCTGCTCGGCCTTGGCGAGCAAGGTCCGTGCGCGGTCATGATCGGCTCCGGCCGGTACGGTGAGTGTTGCGTGAACCGTGAATTCCGTGAATTGGCTGACCCGATCCACGCGATCGAGCTTGCCTTCGACCTTGCACTCGAGGCGCTGCCACTCGAAGCGTGACGCCGCGGCCACGGCCCGGAAGCTGAGCACCAAACAATCGACGAGTGCCGCCGTCAGCAAGGTTTCGGGAGACCATTTGTCCCCGGGGCCGCCGAACTCGACCGGCGGCTCGCTCGGAATCGTCGGTAGGCCCGGCGAGTCGAGACTCACGGCACCTGAGACGCCCATCGAGGCGCTGACCGTGTAAACGTGAGGGAACGGGTGCATGAGACCTCCAATTCGATGCTCGAAAATGACGAAGCGCCATTATCCCGCAGGACGGGCCGCCTCGCAGACGATCCTGCTTGCTGCCACGTGCACTGGCGCTCAAAATGTCCGGATGACCGAGGAAACCCGCAGCGGCCCACGCCGACTTCCTGCCACGACGGACGCCTCTCGCGAAGCGCGAGACGAGCGACGTATCCGCCTGCGCGAACAGGGTCTCGGCATCGACGCTCTCTGCGGTACCGCCCCCGAACTCGAACCTGAAAAACTCGCTGGCAGCATCGAGGGTTTCATCGGTTACGCCCAAATACCGCTGGGTGTCGCGGGCCCGATCACCATCAAGGGTATTCATGCCTCGGGCGATTTCATGGTGCCACTCGCCACCACCGAGGGCACGCTCATCGCGTCCTTTCAGCATGCCTTCAACGTCATCAATCGATGCGGGGGCGCCAATGCGGCCTGCAGCCGACAGCTCGTGGGTCGCGCACCCTGCTTCGAATTCGCCGATCTCCCGACCGCGATGCGTGTCGCCGATTGGCTGCCCGGACAGTTCGCCTCGATGCAGCAGGCAGCGGCCTCGACCTCGCGCTTTTGCCGACTGCAGGGTCAAAAAATATCGGTACTCGGCAACACCGTTTATTTGATGCTCGAATACTCGACCGGTGATGCAGCGGGTCAAAACATGGTGACCCTCGCCACCCAAGCGGTCTGTCAGCAATTGTTGCCGAGCATGCCCGCTCAGCCTTCGAGCTGGCTGCTCGAATCTGCGCTCTCGGGCGACAAGCGCTCGTCGGCTCAAGCCTTCCTTGGCGCGCGCGGACGCAACGCCTCGGCCGAGATCACCATTCCCGCGCGTACCGTCAATCGTTACTGGCGAGCAGACCCCGCCGCGATGGCCCGCTGCTGGGATCAGGCCGTCGCGGGCGCGGCTCAAACCGGCGCAGTGGGTTTGCAGGGCAACGTCGCCAATGGCCTCGCGGCACTCTTCATCGCCTGCGGACAAGATGTCGCTTGCGTGTCCGAAGCGACCACCTCCATCACGCGTTTCGAAGTCACCGCGACCGGTGACCTCTATGCCTCCGTCACTTTGCCGAACCTCATCGTCGGTACCGTCGGCGGCGGAACCTTCCTGCCCACGGCTCGCGAATGTCTCGCCATGCTCGGCTGCACGGGCGCCGGCACGGCTGCGAAGTTCGCCGAGATCTGCGCAGTGGTTGCCCTGGCGGGCGAGCTATCGCTCATCGGAGCGATGGCGAGCGGCGCATTCGCCAATGCCCACGCGTCCGGCGGACGCAAGGGCCGCGGAACCGGCGACTCCTGAATACCTTGACCGATCCGACATCCAAATCTTTGAGTGCAGGGGGTGCGCCGGCGCGATCGCGGAAACCGCTGCGCCGTTTTTTTCTGCACAAGGTGATGCCCCCGTTCGGCTGGCGAATGTACCGGGCACTCGGTCGATCGTGGACCTATGCCGAACACGATGTATCGATCCTTCACGATCTCGTCGCCGCCAAACAACCCGTGGTCGGGGCGTTCTATCACTCGCGCACGTTCGCGCTGCTGCATTACTTCAGTCTGCCAGCCCAGGGTCGCTGGATCCTCATGTGCTCACAGAGTCGCGACGGCGAAGCCATGGCGCGCATCGAAGAAGGCCTCGGCTTTCGCGTCGCCCGCGGCTCCTCCGGCAAAGGCGGAGCACGCGCGCTCGTCGAAATGATCAAGGCACAACGCGAGGATCGCGGACTCAACTCGTGTCTCGCCATCGACGGATCGCGCGGCCCGCGCGGCATCGCTCAACTCGGCACCATCACGCTCGCTCAGAAAACCGGGAGTCTCCTGCTGCCCGTGGCCGCCTCGGCTTCACCGTGCTGGCGCTGGAGCGCGGCCTGGGATCGCACGATCATCCCCAAACCCGGCGCCACCGTCACGGTACGTATCGGTGAACCGATCGAAGTCCCCTCGAAGCTCGATGAAGACGGCTATGAATCGATTCGCCGAGTTCTCGAAGAACGAATGTTTTCCTTGCACTCAAGTCTGGATCGGCAAACCGGTTACCACGACCCGGAACCGCTGCGCGCTCCGGCAGTCTGAGTTTTCAAGTCCACCATTACGTCCAACATGATCAGGCCCTACCCATGCGCAAACTGCTTCCTCTGCTTATGAGCACTGTCCTCGTCTCGGCTGCAGCCGCTGCCCCCAACGCCCTGCTCGAACCCTGGTCCGGCCCCTACGGCGGCGTGCCGCCCTTCGATCGAGCCTCGCCGGCGCTGCTTGCACCGGCTCTCGAAGCGGGCATGGCCGAGCACCTCGTCGAACTCGAGCGCATTGCCAACAATCCTGCGCCAGCGACCTTTGCCAACACCATCGCTGCCATGGAACGTTCGGGTCGCGCGCTCGATCGCGCCGCCACGGTCTATTACATCTTCGGCTCGACCCTGAGCGATGACGCCGTTCAGCAAGTCGAACGCGACATCGAACCCAAAATGGCCGCCTTCCGCGACTCCATCACCCAGAATGAAAAACTGTTCCGAAGAATTGCAGCGGTGTATGACACCCGCACGACTTCCGGCCTGACTGCCGAAGAGCAGCGACTGACTTGGCTCACGTACACCAATTTCGTTCGAGCAGGCGCCAAGCTCGATGCCGCGTCAAAGAAACGACTCGGCGAGATCAATCAGTCGCTCGCGGGACTCTTCACGCAATTCAGCCAAAACCTGCTTGCCGACGAGAGCGAGCGCTACACCGTCCTGGAGAGCGAGGCAGATCTCGCAGGCCTGCCCGCCTCTTTGCGCGCAGGCTTCGCCGCCGATGCCGAACGCCGTGGCAAAAGCGGAAAATGGATCGTCGCCAACACGCGCTCTTCGGTAGAGCCATTCCTCACCTATTCGACTCGACGAGATCTGCGCGAAAAAGTCTGGCAAGTCTTCGTCAACCGGGGTGACAACGGCGACGCACGCGACAACAACGCGATCATCGGCCAGATCCTGCAATTGCGTGCCGAGCGCGCCCGGCTGCTCGGATTCGAAACCCATGCGCACTGGCGTCTCGAGAACTCGATGGCACGTACGCCAGAGCGTGCGATGCAACTCATGGAAGCGGTCTGGACGCCTGCCGTCGCGCGCGTTCGCGAAGAGGTCGTGGACATGCAGAAAATCGCCGATGCAGAGGGCGCTCGAATCAAGATCGAACCTTGGGACTACCGTCATTACGCCGAGAAAGTTCGCAAGGCCAAGTACGACCTCGACACCAACGAACTCAAGCCTTACCTGCAACTCGACAAGCTTCGAGAAGGCATGTTCTACGTTGCGGGCGAACTCTTCGGCATGAGCTTTACCGCTCTGCCCGAGGGCAGCGTCCCGGTCTATCACCCCGATGTTCGCGTTTGGCGCGTCGATGACAAGGCCGGCAAACTCATCGGCCTGTGGTATTTCGACCCCTACGCGCGCGTCGGCAAACAATCGGGGGCGTGGATGAACGCTTACCGAAACCAGGAACGATTCGATGGCGAAGTCAAAACCATCGTGTCGAACAACTCGAACTTCGTGAAGGGCAAGCCTGGCGAACCGGTACTCATCAGCTGGGATGACGCGGTCACCCTCTTCCACGAGTTTGGACATGCACTGCATGGCCTGTCGAGCAACGTGAACTACCCGAGCGTCTCGGGCACCAACGTCGCTCGTGACTATGTCGAGTTCCCGTCGCAGCTCCTCGAACACTGGCTGCCCGTCAAAGAGATCCTCGATCGGTTCGCCGTCCACTATCAGACCGGCAAGCCGATCCCCGCAGAACTCGTTGCCAAGGTCGAGCGCGCAAAAACCTTCAATCAAGGATTTGCGACGATCGAGTATCTCGCTGCGGCGCTCGTCGACATGAAGCTGCATCTGGCTGCGAAGCCCGATTCGCGTATCGATCCCGATGCCTTCGAGCGCAACACGCTGGCCCAATTGGGTATGCCCAAGGAGATCGTCATGCGTCACCGAACTCCGCAGTTCGGTCACATATTTTCGGGAGATGGCTATTCGGCCGGATACTACAGCTATCTTTGGTCCGACACGCTCACGGCCGACGCATGGGAGGCATTTACCGAGGGCAAAGGCGCCTGGGATCGCGATATCGCCAAGCGCCTCCGAGACCACGTGTTCTCGGTCGGCAACACGATTGATCCGGCAGATGGATATCGAGCGTTCCGCGGCCGTGACCCGCAGATCGAAGCCCTGATGCGCAAGCGCGGTTTTGTGTCCGCCCCTGCTTCTGGGACGTCTGCTCAATGAAATCTTCGTAATGCGCACCCTTTTGGGGCGGAATCGCACCGAAATTCTGTAGGCAGACGAAGGTCTTGGCCTTAGAATGCGCGCCTTCTTTGATCACTTGTAGAAATTTTTTATGGCCAAAAAAACCGCTCGTCCTGCTAACGCCCGTCCTGCCAAAAAGAAAGCCCGTCGCAACGTCGCCCCCTGGACCGCTGCAGACGAAGCCAAGCTGCGCAAGTTCGCCGGCAAAATGCCGACCTCGAAGCTGGCCAAACTTTTGGGCCGCTCCGTGGCTGCCATCACCTTCAAGGCGTTCGCAATGAGATTGTCGCTGCGTCTGCCTAGCAGCAACCGCGGTCGCCGTCTCAAGGTTTCCAAGCGCCGCGGCTAAAAGCCCGTCGCAAGACACTTGAACACCGAGAGGGCCCTCACGACGAGTGAAGGGCCCTTTCGGTTTTTGGCGCCAACGATTTCTTAGTCGTGCTTGGAGGGGCGTCGCCGCGCGATCGCATCACGGTCGCGACGCAATTCGTCGATCGTCCGAGAGAATAACCGCGGCTCCTTGGTAACCGTCCGCCACACCATGAAGGCGGAGAGGGCTGCGACCGTCAGAAAGCCTCCCATCACCCACAGACTCGCCAAGAGCCGATCGTGCTCCCATAGGGCGATCACCAAAGTGAGCGCCGCCATCAGCAAACCCAGCGCGGAGAACAGCAGGGCGAGGAGCGCCCACAACAGCCCACGAAAAACTCTCCGAATTTCGGCTGAAACCTCTGCGGACAAGAGCTCGAGTCGAATCTGGATCAGTGTGAGCAGCTGTGAGAGAAGACGTCGAAGCGAATCGAACATATCCCTGCCTCCCCGGATCGAGTCCCTCAGCGTCGACTGATCAGTACACCGACGACGAGGCCTATTCCGGCGGCGAGCCCCACCGATTGCCACGGATGCTTGCGGATAAAATATTCCGTCGCTCGCGCTGCATCGTGAGCCTTGTCTCGGGCCTGCTCCTCGAGGTCGTCGAGTTTCTGTCGCGCCGCGCGAACGGCCTCGGCGATGTATTCGGTACCTGCATCGATCATGTCAGTCTCCAACGAGTGTTTTCTGCACGGCTCGCCACGCTCGCTCGTCGGCACTCGCCAACGCCTCGAGATCTGCCGGTCGCGCGTTCGGGTCGTCGACCCACTCGCGCAACTGCGGACCCCCGTTTATCACGTCGATCGCCAAGCGCTCGTACTCGTACTCGTACGGAAAATCGCGCCACAGCGGATACTCGGGCCAAAGCGTGCGAATCGCCTTGAATGCGAGGGCCTGCAGGCGCCAGGGACGAAATGCATGATGGTCGTATGCGGGGTCGTCCACATGAACCTGCAGCCCGTTGCACAGCTTGCCCGCATGCTTGTGGAAAGTCGGTTCGAACCAGCACGGTCGAAGCCGACAACCTGCGAGCCACTGCGGTGCGATTCGATGCATCGCCTCGAGCAGTTTGTCCGCCTCGATGTCGGGAGCGCCGAACACCTCGAGGGGCCGGGTCGTGCCGCGCCCTTCGGACAACGTCGTGCCCTCGACCATCACGGTTCCGGCATACGCCCTCGCCATCGAGAGATTGGGCGCATTGGGGCTCGGATTGATCCAACTGCGCTCACCGATTGGCCAGCCCCAGCCCGGCCCTTGCTCAGGTCGCCAGCCTTGCATGCCAACCACTTGAAGTTCGAGTTCGAGATTGCCGCGCTCGACGAACCAACGCGCGAGCTCGCCGAGGGTGAGTCCGTGACGCATCGGCATCTCGCCCGCGCCGACGAAGCTCTCCCAACCGGGCCGCAAGGCGAGACCTTCGACAGGTCGCCCCGCAGGATTCGGACGATCGAGCACCCAGACCGCCTTGCCGAGCCGAGCCGCTGCCTCGAGCACATAACGCAGCGTCGTGATGAAGGTATAGATCCGGCAGCCGAGATCCTGCAAATCGACCAACACGACATCGCAGTGATCGAGCATGGCATCGGTGGGTCGGCGAACCTCGCCGTAAAGGCTGAACACCGGAATGCCAAGCGCCGGATCAATGAAATCCGACGACTCGACCATGTTGTCTTGCTTGTCGCCCCGCAAGCCATGCTGTGGGCCGAACGCTGCGGTGATGTTAAGTCTTGGCAAAGCTGCGAGTGCATCGAGGCTATGCCGGAAATCAGCCGTCATGGAGGCCGGGTGAGCGAGCACGCCGATGCGTCGCCCCTCGAGCGGCGCACGTAACGCAGGCTCATCGATGAGTCGATCGATTCCGAAGCGCATCATGGGATCTTTGCTGCTCTCGAGAAATTATCCGGGTGATGGAAGTGCGGCCGGTCTACCGGATGCCAAATGGCCCACAACGAAATTCCTGCCATCGTCTCGAGGACCACCGTGGGGTACCACTCCGTACAGACTCCGATCGCAACTCTGGGGATCGCCACTTCGACGAGGAGACGATACCCAGATTGATCATCCCCCGCCTGCGTAATCTTTGGCGCTTGGATCGACCCCGGCCATCGATGTGAGCGCATGCCCCGAAGGGTACCGTCGAACGCATAGGAGGCCCAATCACCGGCCGGCGAGAAATTGAACTCCAGATAGGGCCCCGGATGCCGCGAATCCCGGAGGAACAGCTCGCAGCACGTACGAAACCACAGCTCGTTGAACCGACCGGCCCGCTCACCCTGCAAACCGGGGATCTTCATGGCGACACGAGATCGCAGGTCGTACGTTAGGCTCAACACGTCGGACGTCGCGGTGGCATGGACCGTCACGGCCCCCGCCGCCCCCAAATTGCCACACGTAGGGTGCGCGACGAGCTCGACGCTTGCACGATCTGCACTCATGCGCGCCGTCCCGCCACCACCGGCACCTGCCAGACGCCGTAACCGTCGGGGTCTTGGAGCGTTGCGATGATCGCATCGAACATGGCGCGCACTTCCTCCCATGACATGCCCGAGTGTTCGGCGAGCGGCGCCGTATATCCGTCGCGCCACGCGATCAGGATGCCCGCGAATGCTTCCCGCGGGACGCGCTCGGTGTCGAGGGTCAAATATTGAATTCCGAGATGAGTGAATCCCATTTCACGCATCATCGGCAGGGTGCGCCGCCCGATACGCGAGTCGGTACCGGTCGCCTTGGTAAACGGAACCACCGCCCGATGCCACAGGCGATCGGGATCGACCCCATCGCGCTCGGGGAAATGCAACATTCCGTAATCTTCGCTCAGCACGTGTGCCCAGGCCCCACGCCGCAACACGCGATGGATCTCCTTCAGCATGCGCTCGGGCTGCGGCACCATCTGCGTGACGTGGCGGCACACCACGAGATCGAAATACTCGTCCGGAAAGCGAAGGGCGAATCCGTCACCCTGCTCGAACGTCACGATCCCTCCACCCTCCTGCACACGCTCGCGCGCCACCCCGAGCAATTCGGGCATCAAGTCCACCCCGATCACCGCCTCTGCCCCGGGGAACATTGCAGCCAAACGCAAAGTTACCTCGCCCGTCCCGCAACCGAGGTCGAGGATTCGGGCGCCTCGGGGTAATGCGTAGCGCGAAAAGAGCTTTGACTCCTGCGGCCACAAGGCTTCGACCTGATACCGCAGTGTTCGGAGCATCGACTCGTCGGCCATTTGGGCCGCTTGGGGATTTTGTTCGGATGAGTTCGTCATAAACCCCCAAATGATAGGCCAACAATGGGACAATGAGGGCCCCGACAAAGGATGGTCGGATTATCACCATGAACGCCGTCGTCGCCGAACTGCCTCTGTTCGCTCAACCTGAGAGCGTGGCTCCGCGCATCCGCGAGATTCCCTACAACTACACGTCGTTTTCCGATCGCGAGATCGTCATCCGTTTGCTCGGCGCGAAGTGTTGGGACCTGCTCGACGAACTGCGCGGCGAACGTCGTACCGGCCGCTCGGCACGCATGTTGTACGAAGTGCTCGGCGACATCTGGGCCGTACAGCGCAATCCTTATCTCGAAGACGATCTGCTCGATAACCCACGTCGTCGGCGAATGCTCATCGATGCGCTCGAGCATCGACTCGGGGAGATCGACCGACGCCGCGAGTCTGGCGGTACCATGCTCGATCGCGAGCGAGACCGAAAAGTCGGGTTACTGCTCGAAGCGGCTGAGCTTGCCGTGGACGCCTTCGCCGAGTCATTCACGGTCACCAGCAAACTTCGCGCGCGAGCCCGACGATTGCTCGGAAAGCACACTCGCGCAGACGCCATTCGCTTCGATGCCTTCGCGCGCGTCTCGCATGTCACCGATGCGACCGATTGGCGCGTCGAATATCCCTTCGTCGTCATTTGCCCGGACGCCGAAGACGAAATCCCGGGTCTCGTGAAAGCCTGCATCGAGCTTGGTCTCAGCGTGATCCCGCGCGGTGGCGGAACCGGATACACCGGCGGTGTCGTCCCGCTCACGCCGCTCTCGGCCGTCATCAACACCGAAAAACTCGAGCGCGTGTCCGAAGTCGAACACGTGGCACTGCCCGGCCTCGGCGAACCCGGCGAAGAGCGGCGTATCCCCACGGTGTTTTCGGAAGCCGGCGTCGTGACCAAGCGCGTCGCCGATGCCGCCGAACGCGCAGGCTTCGTCTTCGCCGTCGACCCCACCTCCATCGACGCCTCCTGCATCGGCGGCAACATCGCCATGAACGCGGGCGGCAAAAAAGCCGTGCTGTGGGGTACGGCGGTCGACAATCTTGCCTGGTGGCGGATGGTCGATCCGGACGGCAATTGGCTCGAGGTCGAGCGCATCGGACACAATCTCGCAAAAATCCACGACGCACCCGAAGTCGAGTGGCGTCTCACCTGGAAAGACGGTCGCGACGCCGCTGCCTCCGCCAAAATTTTGCGCTCCGAAACCTTGCGCATGCCGGGCTCGCTGTTCCGCAAGGCCGGTCTCGGCAAAGACGTCACCGACAAATTCCTGGGCGGTCTTCCGGGTGTTCAAAAAGAAGGTTGTGACGGGCTGATCACCGCAGCTCGGTGGATCGTCCACCGCATGCCGCGCCACAACCGCACCGTCTGCCTCGAATATTTTGGGCAGGCGCGCGAAGCCATCCCGTCCATCGTCGAGATCATCGATCATCTCGCGGGAGCGGATCGTGCACACGGCGTCAAACTCGCCGGGCTCGAGCACCTCGATGAGCGTTACCTCAAGGCCGTAGGCTACGTCACCAAGAGTAAGCGCGCTCAGCTACCCAAGATGGTGCTGATCGGCGATCTCGTCGGCGAAGACGAAGCTACCGTCGCGCGCACCACCTCGGAGGTCGTTCGCATCGCCAACGGACGCAATGGCGAGGGGTTCATCGCGGTGGGCGCCGATGCCCGCAAAAAATTCTGGCTCGATCGTGCGCGTACCGCCGCAATCGCGCGTCACACCAACGCATTCAAGATCAACGAAGACGTGGTCATTCCGTTGCCGCGACTCGGCGATTACACCGATGCCATCGAGCGGATCAACATCGAGCTCTCCATCGCCAACAAGCTTCGCCTTGCCGACGCGCTCGAGGAATATCTGCGCACCGAACTGCGTCCGGGCAAGACGGGCGATACCGAGTTCGATGCGCTCTCTCGCGCAGAGATCCTCGCCGACCGCCCGATGCGTGCACGCGAGCTCGTGATCGAGGTTCGCAACCGCTGGAAGCAACTGCTGAACGATCTCGATGCACCCCTCGACGGCAGAACCGTGTTCGCTGCGCTTCAAGACCGCAGCGTGCGCGTATCCTGGAAGCGAGAACTGCGCGAGCCTCTTTCCGAAATCTTTGCTGGTGACGCCTTCGCGCCCATCCGCGCCGAACTACAAGCCATTCACCAACGCGTGCTCAAGGGTCGCGTATGGGTGGCGCTGCATATGCACGCCGGCGACGGCAACGTGCACACCAATATCCCGGTGAACTCCGACGATTATCAGATGCTGCAGGAGGCCAACGCGGCCGTCGCGCGCATCATGAAAATCGCGCGTGATCTCGGCGGGGTGATCTCGGGCGAACACGGCATCGGCATCACCAAACTGGAGTTCCTCACCCAGGAAGAGACGGCGGGTCTCCGCGATTACAAACGTCGAATCGATCCCGAGGGTCGCTTCAACAAGGGCAAGCTGCTGCCCGGCGGTGATCTCAGTCGTGCCTACACGCCGAGCTTCAACCTGCTCGGCCACGAATCGCTCATCATGCAGCAGTCGGATATCGGCACCATCTCCACGGCTGTCAAAGATTGTCTACGCTGCGGCAAATGCAAGCCCGTGTGCGCAACCCATGTACCGCGTGCGAATCTGCTCTATAGCCCGCGTAACAAGATCCTTGCGACCTCCTTGCTCATCGAAGCGTTCCTCTACGAAGAGCAGACGCGCCGAGGCGTCTCGATTCGTCATTGGGACGAATTCGGCGATGTCGCAGATCACTGCACGGTCTGCCACAAATGCGAAGCGCCCTGCCCCGTCGACATCGACTTCGGCAATGTCTCCATGGCCATGCGCGATCTGCTGCGCCGCATGGGCAAGAAACGCTTCAATGCGGGCACCGCCGCGTCGATGTTGTTCCTCAATGCAACCAACCCCGAGACCATCAAGCTCGTCCGCAAGGGCATGATCGAGTGGGGGTTCAAGGCGCAGCGCATCGGGCATCAAGTGCTCAAGGCCTTTGCCAAGCCGCAGGTTCAAGCGCCGCCCGCCACCACCGGCAAGGCGCCGATACGCGAACAGGTCGTGCACTTCGTCAATCGACGCATGCCCGCCGGAGTTCCAAAGAAAACCGCGCGAGCCCTGCTCGATATCGAAGATCGCAACTACGTTCCGGTCATCCGTAATCCGAAGACAACTTCGAGCGATGCCGAGGCCGTATTTTATTTTCCGGGCTGCGGCTCTGAGCGTTTGTTCTCGCAGGTCGGTCTCGCGACTCAAGCGATGCTCTGGCACGTCGGTGTACAGACCGTGCTGCCCCCCGGATATCTCTGCTGCGGTTATCCGCAACGCGGCTCGGGTGATTTCGACAAGGCCGAGAAGATGATCACGGACAATCGCGTGCTCTTCCATCGCGTGGCCAATACGCTCAACTACCTCGACATCAAAACCGTGGTGGTGAGTTGCGGCACCTGCTTCGATCAGTTGCAGGGCTACGAATTCGACAAGATCTTCCCCGGTTGCCGCATCGTCGACATCCATGAATACCTCATGGAGAAGAGCGTGCGCATCGAGGGTGTCACAGGCGTCCGGTACCTCTACCACGACCCCTGCCACTCGCCCATGAAGAGCTACGAGCCGCTCAAGGTCGTCAATCAACTCGTCAACTCCGATGCGAACGGTCGAGTTGCCAAGAACGACCGCTGCTGCGGCGAGTCGGGCACGTTCGCGATCTCGCGACCCGACGTCTCCACGCAGGTACGTTTCCGCAAAGCCGAAGAAATGCAAAAGGGCGTTCGTGCGGCGCGTTCGGACGGCTTCACGGGCGAGGTCAAAGTACTCACCTCTTGTCCGTCCTGTCTGCAGGGTCTCAAACGCTACGAAGACGAAACCGCTCTCGATGCGGACTACATCGTCGTCGAGATCGCCAAGCACTTGCTCGGCGAAAACTGGATGCGTGAGTATGTCGAGCAGGCGAACGCCGGCGGTATCGAACGGGTGTTGGTCTAGCGCCGAGAGCGCTGGGAGCACTCGGCGGAGAGCTTCTGGCCGTAGACGCTCAGAGCGCCTTGCGGAACGTCAGATTGACGCGAACGCCGCCCTCGGGCTTTCGAACGGCGTGATAGCCCTGGCGCGCCGCGCCGCCCCACACGAGCACATCTCCCGGTAGCAACCGCACCTTCAACGGTGAGCCGCGACGCTCCGCGCCGTACCAAAGAAATGTCGCAGGTGTCCCGAGCGTGACCGACACGATGGGTTGAGAGAAATCGCGCTCGTCGGCATCGCGGTGGGCACCCATCTGGGCCGTTGATGCATAACGGTTGATGAGGCAAGTGTCCGGCTCGAAGGGACCGAAGCCCGCGGCCATCGACGCCTCGTGAGCGAGGCTCGAGAACATCGGCGGCATCGCAGGCCAGGGATTGCCACTCTCGGGATCATGCAGTTCGTAACGGTAGCCGCGGGCATCGCTGTACCAACCGCAGCGACCGCAACTCGTCATGGCGGCGGACATCGGGCGGCCGCCTGGAGTTTTGAGGTGCCGAAACGGCGCGGCGGCCGAGAGGGTCTCGACCGCCGCGTCCAAGTCTCGGGTCGGCACCGCGAAGCCGTGCAACAGCACGACCTCGGGTGCGACCTTGATGAGCGTCAAGTGATCAGAAACCGACCGTCACGCGACCGTAGACGAAGCGGCCCGATCGACCGAAGGGCGAGAGGTTCGAGAACGACGTCGCGCCCGTCGAGTTGAGGCCCGGCGGATGCGGGTCCGGATATTCGTCGAACACGTTGTCCGCACCCACGGCGAGCTTGATGCGCTCGCTGACGGTGTAACGGGCCTCGAGATCGACCAGTGTCTTGGCCGAGAGCAGGAAGTCCGGAGCCGTCACGGTCGGCGCATTCTGCGCCGAGAGCACATCGCCGTAGCGCGTGGCGCGAGCCGTCACACCGAAGTCGCCCTGCGTCCAAGACATGGAGAGCGCAAACTTGTCTTTCGGTGTGCCCTTCTCGAACGTCAGACGATTGTTGCGATCAAACAAGATCGGCGACGGACTCAGGGCCGCGAGCTGCGCGGTGGTCGGAATCTTTGTCACCTTGGTCTCGTTGAAGTTCGCCGTCGCCGTGATGTCGAAGCGGCCACCCGACTCGAGCTTGATGGGGTAGTTGAAGACCACATCCAAACCTTCGGTCGTGGTGTCGACGCCGTTGATGAAGAATCGACCACCACCGATGCCGATGAAGCCCTGGTTCGTCAGGAACGTACGGACGCCTGCCGAGGTCAGGTTCTCGGACAACACGATGCGATTCTCGAGATCGATCTTGTACGCATCGAGCGTCAAGCTCGCGCCATCACCAAGCTGGAACACCACACCCACCGACACGTTGGTGGAGTCTTCGGAGTCGAGCGGCTTTGCGCCGAGTGCGCGAGCAACCGGATCGGTCGCCGGGAACGTCGTGATGTCGAACGGCACGCCATTGATGAAGTTGGTCGACGTCGTGGCGAAGTACTGCTGCTGCAGCGACGGCGCACGGAACCCCGTGGAGTACGAGGTACGCACCGCCACCGTGTCGCTGAAGTCGTAGCGCGCCGCGATCTTGCCCGACACGTTGCTGCCGAAGTCCGAGTAATCCTCGGCACGGAAGGCAATCGAGGCGAGCAATTTGTCGGTGACGTTGGCTTCGATATCGATGTAGGCACCGACCGCGTCACGACTCTCGTCGACCACGTTCGCCGGACGGAAACCCGGGAACACCTGAGCACCCGACGGTGCAGGGCAACCGCCCGCAGCCGTGTCCGCCGCCGTCGGCGACGTGCAACCCGGCGTGCCGAGCGGCAGACGTACACCACCGTTGCGCCAGGAGTCCGGCTCACCGGCGGTGATGCTGTAGGACTCTTGGCGAGCCTCGACACCAAGCGCAAGGTTGAGCGGCGAAGTAAGTCCCGACACATCGAACGTACGAACGCCCGACACGTTGAAGACGATCTGCTCGTGATCGTAACCACCCGCATCGAACGACGTTTTGCTCGCCGCACCGAGCGAACGGTTCAGCGTGTCGACGATGGTGAACATCATCTCGTTGAAGCCATAGACCACCGAGGCGTCCATGTCCCACTCACCCATTTCCCAACGCGAACCGAAACCGAGCGAGTAGTCGGTGACGTCCGGCTGAATCTTCGGCAGAAAGCCGTTCGGGTGGATCGAGAGCACGTTGCGTCCCGACGGGTCGTCAGCCAGACGCTGGAAACCGGCCGACAGAGCCGAACGGTCTTGGTAGCTCGCCCAACCGTAGAGGCTGCTTGATTCGCTCAAATCGACGCCCGCATTCGCGAAGAGCGTCGTCTGCTTCATCTCAGGTTCGCCGTACCACTGGCTGAAACGGTTGAACGTGAGTTCGCGCGGATCGAACGCGCCGCTGACGAGCGGATACTGACGACGCATGTCGTAGCCACCGCGCTCGGTGCGCTCTTGATCTTTGTACTCGGCCGAGATCGTGAGGAAGCCTGAATCGCCAAGAGCGAAGCCCTTCCAGCCGCTGAGCGTGAGGGTTTCGCCGTCATTGACGCTGCGCTTCAGCACGTTCGGCGCAGACCACGTCGCACCGGTCGGCGCTGCGCCAACGAGGTTCTCGTATTCGGACTGACGCTGACCGTAGCTCAGCGTGAACTCGCCACCGTCGCGATCTTCGCGCATACGCAAGTTGATGACGCCGGCGATCGCATCGGAACCGTACTGCGCCGACGCGCCGTCGCGAAGCACTTCGATTGCGCGAACAGCGGCGTTCGGGATGGTGTTGAGATCGACGGCCGCCGAACCACGACCCACTGTGCCGTTCACGTTGACGAGCGCAGCGGCGTGACGACGCTTTCCGTTGACGAGCACGAGCGTTTGGTCAGGCGCGAGACCGCGGAGCGTAGCCGGACGCACGGTGTCTGTTCCGTCCGTCAAACCCGGGCGCGGGAAATTGAATGAAGGCAGCGCGACCGATAACGCTTGGTTGATTTCGGCGACACCGATGTTGGTGAGCGCATCGGTCGGCACGATATCGACGGGCACCGCCGTGTCGAGCGCCGAGCGATTCGCGACACGCGTACCGGTAACGACCACTTGTTCAAGTTCGTCGGCACCGCCTTGCGGGGCATTCTGAGCAAACGCGGCCTGCGAGATCGCAGCGGCCACAAAAACTGCAACCATCTTGTTGCGCATGGACAACTCCTGGGGGAGGAAGGGGAAGAGACCTAACCGCCTAAGTAGACAGCAAAAACACGAATGACTCAACGGTCTGACGATGTCGTGTTCTCGCAACATCAAAGAAACTCGCTCCGGATTCACCCCGCACCGGAACCATATGGACTTTGACGGATTGATCGGCGCATCATGTGAGTCACATATCCCATAAATATTTGGTCACATGTTTCAGGGGGTCGGAATGTCCGCGCTAGACCTCGGCGAAGAATCACTCCTGACAGAAAACCCAAGAAAATCGGATCCGGCGGGCGAGGCCCTCGTCTTGATCGTCGACTCCGATCCCTCGTCGGCCGAATTCATGGCTCGTGCCTTGACCCAATCCGAGATGCAGGTCGTGATCGCCGACCGCATCGCCGGTTCCGCAGGCGCGTCCATGCAGCTGCTCGCTCAGCCGGATATCGGCGTCGTAGTGATCGATCCCCTCGCCGTCCCGGGTCGCGACAATCTCACCGAGCTTCGCGAAGCCGGCCTCGCGGAAGACATTCAAGTCATCGTCGTCGCCGAACCGGTGATCCTCGGCCGATACGCGCAGGCCGCCAGGGGGGAAATCGCCGACTTCCTCCCCAAGCCGGTGGCACGCCGAACTTTGTTGCGCGCCGTGCTCGAGGCCCAGAAAAGGCATCAGTCCCTGCGCAACGCGCGCTTGAGGGAGATCGACCAAACCCCTGGTTCACACATCGAGCGCTTGATCGAGCGCGCGTCACTCGTGCCCTCGGCCCGTCGCCCCCCCCATCCGAGACCCGTCGAGTGAATTGGGCTTATTGCAACTACTCGATGACATCGACGAGTGCCGGTCGGGCGCCCTCGTCGGCATCCTCGAGCCCGACGCCTGCTGGAGCATGCTCTCCGAATTGATGCGCGCACGCCTTTCACGGCGCCGCGTCTCGGTGACGAGTCTCTGCCTCGCCTCCAAAAGTCCCGTGACCACCGCCCTGCGCCGGATCGACCGATTATTGGAGGCCGGGCTCGTCTCCTGCACCCAAGACCCCAAAGACCGGCGACGGAAATACATCGAGCTCACGGACGACGGAAACACTCGGCTCGTGGCGGCGCTAAGAGCCGTTTCAGAGCGGGTTCGTGGCGAATAACCCACAACTTTGAAGAGCACGCGTGCCCCCTCGGGCTTTTTCTTTCGGGTTGGGGTTAGAATGATGTCCGAACCAAACAACGGCCCGCCGGATCATGAGGTTCGCAGCGGGTACAAACAGAGGGGCCTGTCAATGAAGAGATTCCCAATCGTTGGTCTCGCCGTCTCGCTGACGCTGCTCACCGGCACTGCCGTTGCGCAAGACAGCGAGGGTCTTGAAGAGATCGTCGTCACCGCCACCAAGCGCGAACAGACTTTGCAAGATGTTCCCGTCGCTGTGTCAGTCACGACAGTGGAGACCATCAACAAAGCGTCGATCCAGGATGTGAGCGACCTCGCGTCGATCATCCCGTCGCTGCGCGTCACGACGCTGCAAACCTCGACCAACACCAACTTCATCATCCGCGGCTTCGGCAACGGCGCGAACAACCCGGGCATCGAGCCTTCGGTTGGCGTGTTCATCGACGGCGTCTACCGTTCGCGTTCAGCGGGCGCCATCGGCGACCTCATTGACGTCACGCGCGTCGAAGTGCTGCGCGGCCCGCAGAGCACGTTGTTCGGTCAGAACGCTTCGGCGGGCGTCATCAGCGTCGTCACGCAGAAGCCGCAGTTCGAGTCCGCGAACAATCCTCGCGGCGGGAACGGCCTCATTGAAGCAACCGTCGGCAACTACAACCAACGCATCATCAAGGGCAAGTTGACCGGCCCCATCAGCGAGACGGTCGCGTACAGCCTCACGGGTGTGTTGAACCAGCGTGACGGCTACTTCCTTAACCAACGCGATAACACCAACTTCAACGATCGCGATCGTTGGGATTTGCGTGGTCAACTTCTGTGGAAGGCGAGCGACTCCATCGAAGTACGTTTCATTGCAGACATGAGCGAGATCGACGAAGTCTGCTGCGGCGTATCGAATCTGGTTAATGGTCCCACGGGTCAGTTGGCCTCGATCGCCGCCGGCCTCCCGCAGAACAGAGTGTTCTACCCGGGCACTGCTGGCGCAGGAAAGCCCTTTGATCGCGCGGCCTACATCAACAAAAAGCCCGTCAATGTCGTTGAGAACAGCGGCATTTCGATGGCCGTCGATTGGGCAGTGAACGACTCAATCGATTTCACTTCCATCACGGCGATGCGCGGTCAAAAAACCGACTTCGACTACGACTTCGACTTCACCGGGGCGTTGCTCGGTACGGTCAACCGCAACATCGGTGATATCGATACCTTCACCCAGGAATTTCGACTCAACTTCGACAACGGCGGCAGGGTTCGAGGCCTCCTCGGCGCCTACCTGATGCAGGAAGATTTGGAGTACTCCAATGAAATCCGCATCGGTGATCACTTCCGTTCGTACGCGTCGCTGCTGGCGTCAGCGACGACGGGTCCGACTCCGCTCTTCCTCGCCGGCGTCGAGCAACAGCTCGCACCCTTCGGTCCGACCCTTGCCGGATCGATCTCGCCGCTATGCACGGGCTGTACTTTCGGCCCGGGTTCGCTCTTCCGTAGCGGCACAGGAAATCTCATCAGCACTACTCAAGACACCGAAGCAAATACTTTCTTCGGTCAACTAGACTTCGATCTGACAGATCGCCTCACGGCCACTGTCGGTCTCGCGCACACGAGCACCGACAAGGTCATCGACTTTAAGCAGTCAACAAATGAACTGTTCTCTTCGATCAACCTCGTGCAACTTGGGTTCGCCAGCATTCAGGGAAATCTGCTGACCAATCCGCTTCTTGCCCCGCTACGTACGGCAGGGCTGCTGACGCCCGCCGTCGCGGCATCGATCGCTGATCGCGCGAGTGTTGCCGACGGAACGCGTATCCCGTGTGTGGCCACGGGGCTGCCCGGTGTTAGCCCGATCTGCAATACCTTGCTGGGCTTCTATCCCCTGCAGTTCTTGCACCCGATAGTTCCCTTCTCTGACCGCTCGGAAGATAGCGAGGAGACCTACACGGTCCGTCTCGCGTACGAAGCGAGCGATGCAGTGTCGGTCTACGGTGGTGTGTCGACCGGTTACAAGGCGACGTCGTGGAACCTCTCACGTGACAGCAAAGATCCGTTCGCGGGCACCGTTGGAACCTCGCCCCTTGGCGGAGCCGTCAATCCGTGGTACCCACGCTTCGGCTCGCGTAAGGCGCTGCCGGAAAAGTCGACCGTGTTCGAGCTCGGCCTCAAAGCCCGTTGGGACAGCTTCGCGGTCAACCTCGCCGTGTTCGATCAGAACATCAAGGATTTCCAGACCAACGTGTTCTCGGGAACGGGTTTCAACCTCGCCAATGCGGGCAAGCAGTCCACCAAGGGCGTCGAAATCGAAACCCAGTGGAAACTCAACAGCGCATGGCAGATCGATTTCGCAGGCACGTTCCTCGATCCGAAGTACGACTCGTTCACAGGTGCCGAAGGTCCGAGTGGCCCGGTTGATCTGTCGGGCTTGAAGCCGGCAGGCATTCACGAGCAAAGCATGTCCCTCGGCGTGAACTACCTGTGGTCGATGGGCGGAGTCGATGGCTTTGTCCGCACCGATTATCTCTACGAGAGCAACACGCAGATCGCGGAGAATGTCGCGGCTTCCGTCGCGTCTCGTGAGGTCAACACCCTTAACGCCAGCATCGGATTCAAGGCAGCCGGATTCGATGTGCTCGTGTGGGGCCGTAACCTGAACGATGATGAGTATCTGCTCAGCGCCTTTCCGGCGGTCGCTCAGGCGGGGAGCTTCTCGGGCTACCCGAACCAACCGCGTACTTACGGCGTGACGCTGCGCAAAGAGTTCTGATCAGAGCCGGTTCCTCTCGGAACACAGGGCGGTCGTGGAAACACGACCGCCCTTTTTTTCGTCCGAAGCTTCCAGAGTGATCACCAGGTGAGGGAATCCCTATCCCGGCCGAGACCGTTGTTTGTTAGCCACATTGGAAAGGCTTGGACAATTTTTTAGGTAGATGGGCATACCCAACGATAAAGGGATCATGCTAGATTTCGACGCACTTTGGCGACGCCACGAACTATTGGTGTTGCGAAAACACGAATCAGCAGCCGTAGTCCTAAGAAGGCTACATTTTTTGGGGAGGAATTCATCGTGATGACTATTCGGACCGCTGTTAAGCGATCGATTTGCAATCCCGCGATTGCGGTGGGCATTGGGTTCGCTTTGTTCTCCGCTGGGGCGAGCGCTCAAGACGCTGCGCAAAATCGCGGTGCAGACATTCTCGAAGAAGTCGTCGTCACGGGTTCGCGTATCCGCCGTGATACGCCGGTCGGCAATATTGCCGTGACCGAAATCGACGCCGGGCAAATCGAGGTTCGTGGTTTCGTCAACCCGATCGAAAGTCTCGAGCAGCTGCCGTTCGTCGAAGTCGGGGTCAACAACCGCGGAACCTCCACGCAGTTTGGTGACAACAATGCGTACATCAACCTTTACGGTCTCGGCCAGCAGCGCACGCTGACGCTCATCGATGGTCGCCGCATGGTGTCGTCCGTGCAAGGTTCGGTGTTCAACACCGGAAACATCACGGGCTCTCAGGTCGACGTCACGATCATCAACCCTTCGATCATCAAGGCCACCCAGGTGCGCACCGTGGGTGCAGGCGCCGTCTATGGTGCTGACGCTGTCGCCGGTGTGGTGAACTTCATCCTCGATCGTGAATTCAAGGGACTCAAGGTCACGACCCAGTACGGAGTCTCCGACCGCTCGGATGGCACCTCTAAGCGTGCCTCGATTGCCTGGGGCGACGAGCTGTTCGACGGGCGAGCGAATATCGTGCTCGCCGGCGAATACTTTGAGCAGGATCCGGTGTATCTCGGATCCAATCGTCCTTGGTCGCTGGTGGCTGCGGCGACGAATCCGCTCAGCGCTTCGACGTCGGATGGTATTCCCAATAACGTCTTCGTACTCAACCCGATTTCACTGCAAACTCCGCTCGGTGGCCGATTCGACATGCGGCAGACGAATGCCGGAAGTACTGCGTTCCAATTTTTTCCGGCCTTTTGCACCACGGCTGCAGGCAAAACCGGCGGAGGGACTCACGGCGGTACCGCAGCTTGCAGTGCATTCACGACTGCGCGCGGCGTGGCGCCTTATCAGTTCGCCGTCGCGAACCCGACGCTCGCGGGTCTCAACCCGTTGGCTTTCGTCGGCACTTTTGGGTTGACCTCAGCCTTCCCGGTGGTCCCCACCGCTGCGGGTTCGCCCGAAGCGCTCGCGGGTCTGACGCGTATTGCGCTACCTCGGGTGTTTGACGGAGCGGGTAATCCTGTCGCGCTAAACTTGGGCGATTACCTGCCGCCGAACTGGGCGGGGGTCGGGTCGACGCTCAACTCTGGAGGCTTCGACACCACGCATCTGAACACCCTGATCGCCGGTCAGGAGCGATACAACTTCAACGCGTTCTTCAAGTTTGAGTTGACGCCCTCGATCACCTACAAGGGCGACGTGTTGTATTCGCGTATCGACAACGTCCAGGCCGCAGACAATTTTCAAGCCAATTCGCCGGCGGCGTCATTCACGGCGGGTAATGCCGGTATCCCGATCTACTACGAACAAAATCCGTTCGTCACCGCAGGTACGCGTGCGTTCATCGATTCGGTGATCTCTGCCAATCCGACGGCGAATCCGTTCCAGTTACTCAACGGTCAGCGGGTCTTCTACCTTCAGCGGTCTTTGGCTGACATCACGGGCTCGTTGAAGGGTCAGATCACCAACTTCGAAGGCAACTTGTCGGAGACTTTTGCCACGGGCCACACCCTCGGCGGCGATCTCGAGTTTGCGGGTCGCAATTTGTATTGGGAGGCGACCCTCGGCTACAGCACTAACGAGAGTGAGAACGCGGCGCCGACGGACATCCTCGATATCGAGTTTGCTTTGGCGACCGATGTCGTCACGAACCCTGCCACGGGACAACCGGTCTGCCGTCAGCAGTTGTTGGCTGCTCCGGAAGCGATCAACGTCCGCAATCCGTATCTGACCAATATCAATATTGCGACCGGCATCGTGCCGACCAAGGCCCAGATCGACGCTTGCAAACCCCTCAACCTTCTGGGAACGGGCTTTGCGTCGAAGGAAGCCATCAACTACGTGACGACCAAGAACGAGTCGACGAACAAGGCGGCGCAACGCTACATGTCGCTGCAGTTCGGTGGAGACATCCTCGATCTGCCGGCTGGAAAAGTGCTCTTCAACACGGAAGTTCAGCGTCGCCGAGAAGAACTCACATTCACCCCGAACCGTGCGTTCAATTTGGGACTCGGTCGTACGACCATCGGCCAGCCGAGCGACGGTTATGCTGAGACCACGGAAGCTGGCCTCGAAGTCAGCGTGCCGTTGTTCGGAGGCGAGGCTTCGTTGCCGCTGCTGCGGCAGTTGCAGCTTGATGCGGCCGTTCGTCGCGTGGAGCGCGATGGCGAGGGTACGCCGAACGGCATCAGCAACCCGCGCGTCAAGTCGATCAACGAAACGGCCACCATCGAAAATGTCGGTGGCCTGTGGGCACCGCTCGAGTGGTTGGCCTTCCGCGGTAACAAGTCGACTTCCGTGCGCTCACCCTCACTGGTCGAGTCGCTCGGTGCGCCGCAAACCGGCTTCTCCTCGTTGTCCGGCTCGTTCCCGTGTAATGCGGGCAACCGCAACAGCGGACCGGCGAGCGGCATTCGCATCACGAACTGCAATGCCTTCGAGGCTAGGCTCGGATTGCCAGCCGGCACGTTTGCCACGCTCAACACGCCGATCGCTTCGGTCCCCGCAGGCGTGGCGGGTAGCCCGTCCGTCTTGAATGAAACCTCGGATGCCTGGACGCTCGGCCTTGTCCTGAAGTTCCCGGCCATCGAAGGTCTGCAAATCGAGATGGACTATGTTGACATCCGCATCGACAAGCAGATCGCTCTCACTTGGCTGGGCGGCTCGTGCTTCGATCAGCCTGACTTCCCGCAGAGCTTGATTGGCGGTGAGTCAGCCTGTGAGGCACTGACGTTGGCCGTGGGTTCAGGCCCGGGCGGCCTGACGGGTCCGTTCACCATTCCCGCGACGAACATAATTACGGGTAACCCGATTGCGCCGCCTGCGATCCTCGGTGCTCCGGCGTCCGTTCAAGCGCCTTACTCGATCGCGACGGCCAAATTCTCGAACGTCAACGCGGGATCCACTTGGTTGCAGGGCTTCAACGGCAAAATCAGCTGGCAGTTCGGTGTCGGCGATGCGTTCGAAGCACTAGGCTTCGAGGGTCGTCCGTGGGGTGAGATGCGCGTTGATGCGTTCATCTATTACCTCGACCGAGTGCGCACGTCCTCGTCGGGCACCTTTGGCGCCGACACAGTGGATCTGCGTGGCCGTGCCGGTTGGGAAAAAATCCAATCCCGACTCGATGTGGCGCATCGCATGGGTCGCTTCTCGCACGTGATGCAGATGTTCTACACGGGCCGGTCGAATGCCAATCCGTTCCTGAATCCGGCGCTGTATCCGGACCAGGACGGGTCGTTCTTCCGACCGCGGTTCAAGTACTTCAACTACAACGTCGGGTACGAAATCACGGACAAGATCACGGCTCGCGCGGTGATCAACAACGTTTTCGACGACCAGTTGCAGCCGGAGTACGGTATCCCGGGTGACAGCTTTGGGCGTAACTACGCCGTTCGGGTTGACGCCCGCTTCTAGGCGTCTGCCCCGATCGTGAACGATCGGCAAACCCCGGCGGATCGGCTGATCCGTCGGGGTTTTTTTTGCCTCGCCCTTATTAGCGTTCAAAAATAGATGTCAGGAAATCGAAATGACCCTTTCAAATAGTGGGCGCGGCGTATTCCTAGCGCGAGACGGAGCGCAACTCGCCGTGTACGACTGGCCAGTCGAGGGGGCTGCACTCACAGCGCTCATCGTTCATGGTCTAGGCGAACATGCGGGTCGCTACGAACTGCTCGCCCGATGGCTCAACTCGAAGGGTGTCGCGGTGCGCGCGTACGATCAATTCGGGCATGGGCATTCCGAAGGACCGCGCGGCGGCCTGTTGCGAGAGGGTCAACTCCCCGAGCATCTAGGCGACTTGGCTGCTGCGACCATGACCGAACCCTCGTTCGCGAACCGGCCGCTCGCGCTGATCGGTCACAGTCTGGGCGGGCTCGTCGTCGCCTCGGCAATTCGACGCGATCTCATCGCTCCTGAACTGGCCGTCCTCTCCTCGCCTGCGCTCGCCGTGCGTATGGCGTCATGGCAACGCGCCGCGGTCAAAGTATTACCGCGTCTCGCACCCGCGCTCACCCTCGGTAACGGCCTCGATCCGAGCAAACTCTCGCATGACCCGCAGATCGTCGCGGATTACCTTGCAGATCCGCAGGTTCACGACCGCATCTGCGCGCGTCTCGGTGCTTTCGTGGCGCTGGAAGGCGAATATGTGCTCGCATCAGCGAGTCGTTGGGCGACGCCCACCTGTGTGCTCTATGCTGGAGACGATCGTGCAGTCGACCCTTCAGGTAGCCGCGCATTTGCCGCAGCTGCGCCATCGAACATTGTCAAAGCGCTGTGCTTTCCCGCGATGTATCACGAGATCTTCAATGAACCCGATCGCGCCCTCGCGCTTAGCGCCCTCGAAACAGCGCTCGCTGGCGTGGCATGATCAACGCCCAGATGATCGCGGCAGACACGGCAACCGCACCTGAAATAGCTGCCGTGCGCACCCCCTCAGTGATACTCGCTTCACCGAGAAACACGCCGACTGCCGCCCAGACGAATACTGCGCCGTAAGCCGCATTGCGGGTCACCGCAACCATCCAGACGTAGACCGCCGTCGCGCCAGACACCGTGGCGAGGGCCCACGCGTCCATCGAGAGCCCGAACGGATACCAGCCCATGTCGAAGAACAGCGTCGCGAGATTGACGAGGGTCGCCGTCGTGATCCAACCGAAGTAGATCGCGAACACGCCATCGACACACAGGAACTCACCCGTTGAAGGCGGCGCAAGTCGACGCAAGCGCGTGAAGATCACGATGAGCGTGGCGAGGATGAACAGCATGATCACGACACTCAACAACACCTGACGGTAGTGCCAGGCGAAAATCCAGGCGGCATTGCCAAGCGCATTGAGGAGATAGGGATTGGTGATCGTCCCGATGCGCGAGCGAATTCGCGGCGAGCCGCGCCACGCGGCGATTCCGAATGCCAGAAGACCGAGGTAGATGACTGACCAAATCGAGAACACATATCCCGGCGGCGTGAAGCCGGTCGGATAAAGCCGAGAGAGCTCACCCGTGTTTAGGCCGTTGATCGGAACGATGTTGGCTGCCGCGTTCACGATGAGTACCATGACGGTGGCGAGCAGCGGAAAGAAGGAGCGATCCATATGACAACCTCCTGGCGTACCATCCTACTCATCTCGCTGCTCGGGCTAGGAGCTTGCTCGACGATGACTCTGGACGGCCGACTTATCGATACCCGCTATCAAAGCACTAATCACGATAGCCGGGTGCGTTATTTGATTTTGCACTTCACTCAGCTCGATTTCGACCGCTCGGTCCAGGCTCTCACCCGGGCGGAGGGTCCTCGCCGGGTCAGCAGCCACTACCTCATCGGGCTCGAGCCGCCCACCATCTTCCGCTTGGTCGACGAAGATCGCCGCGCTTGGCACGCCGGCCAAAGCTTTTGGCGAGGCGACACCCAGCTCAATGCCAGTTCCATCGGCATCGAGATCGTGAACATGGGCGACGACGCTGCGCCGGGCGTCGAGTTCGCCGACTTCCCGCCCGCCCAGATCGACGCGGTCGTATCGCTCGTTCGCGACATCGTCACCCGACACCGGATTGCGCCTCATCGGGTACTCGGCCACAGCGATATCGCCCCGCAGCGCAAGACCGACCCCGGCCCGAAGTTTCCGTGGCGTCGCTTGGCCGAAGAGGGCCTTGTTCCTTGGCCTGATTCGTCGGCGGTCGCCGAAGCCCTGCCGACTCACCAGGCCTCCCTGCCGCCGGTCAGTTGGTTCCAGCAGCAACTCGACGCCATTGGCTTCGAGGTTCCGAGACACGGCGAGTTCGATGACGCGACCCGCCGGGTGATCGCCAACTTCCAGATGAAATACCGGCCCGCCAAGTTCGACGGCCAACCCGATGCCGAGACGGCGGCACTGCTCGAGGTGGCCGGTCGACCCACGGGTTGGGTAATCCGAGATCAATCGGGCAGCTGGACGCCCTATAAGCCCGATTAAGGGCTCCAACTCAGGGAATGGCGTCGAAGGACGGCACCACCGTCGGCGTCGAAGTGCCGGCCGGAGCTAGGGCGCTATTGCCGAGCTGCTTGGCGGAGTTGTCACCCCAGGTCCAGGTGGTCCCCTCAGAGCCGATCGCTGCCGCAAACGACAGCCCCCCGATGTCCACGGCAATCGCCCCGCTGACCACGCTCACCGGGCCGAACGTATTCCGCGCGGTCGTTCCGCCATCGCCGAGTGACCCGGCGTCGTTGGCGCCCGCCGCGACGAGCAAGCCGTCGGAGCCGAGTACGATCGTGCCCCGATCGCCAGCTGCCGCATCGATCACGTTACGTCGAATTCCGGAGGGTATGCCGATGTCCGCAGGCGCCCCAGTACCAAAACCGAGCTGACCGTCGACATTTTCGCCCCAGAGGTAAAGACCCCTGCGCTGACTGATGGCCGCAGAAACATCTCCACCGGCTCGAATTCGTTGGATCTGGGTGAGTCCGGTCGAGGTGGGTACCCTCGCCGGCTTGAAAGTGCCATCACCGATCTGCCCCGAGACATTGGAGCCCCAAGCCCACACACTGCCATCCTGGCGCAGCGCGAGCACATGGTTGTTACCCGAGGCAATCTGGGCGACGTCGACGATCGGGATGAAAACCGGCAACGGCGCCGTCTCTCGACCCCCGTTCCCCAACTGACCGAAGTTGTTGGCTCCCCAGGAAAACACACGTCCGTCCGTCAACAACACGACCGAATGAAACCGTCCGGCGGCTACGGACGTCGCAGGCCCCGGCAAGGTGACCTTCACCGGAGCCGCCCTGAAGAGCAAATCACCGAGGCCGAGCTGTCCCGACTCGTTTCCGCCCCACGCGTAGACATCGCCGTTATCGAGCAGCACGAGCGCGTGTGAGCCACCGGCTGCGATCTGCCGCGCCGTACGGCCTGCCGGTAGCGTCACGGTCCCGACCGTGTCACTCGTCGGACCGACCGTGCCGTCGCCGCGCTGACCATCCGTGTTGTAGCCCCAACTGGCGATCGTGCCATTGCTTCGACGCACCAGCGTGAAGGAGGTGCTCGCCGAGCCCGACTTGCTGAGTGCAACCTGAGCCGCGGCCGAGGGCACGGCCGCGACACTGCCCGCCACGACACGCAGCGTGGCGATGCCGCTCGTGATCGAGCCCAGAGAATTGCGAACGACGACGGCGTACTCGGTACTGTCGTCAGTGGCTGCGACGGCGTTCAAACGAAGGAGGCGACTCGTCGCGCCTGCGATCTCGACGCCGTTGCGACGCCATTGGTACTGGAGGTTCCCGCCGGTGGCACTGATACCGAACGTGACGGGGTCTCCCTCGATGACCGTCTGCGACACAGGCTGAATCGTGAAGGCAGGGCTTCCGAGAACCGTAAGCGTGACCGACTGACTCGCCACGACGCCGCCTGGGTTGACGACCAGTGCCGTAATGAGCGCCCCGTCATCGCCGGCGATCGTGGTCGATAGGGTGTACGTGGCGGCGTTGGCGCCGGGAATCGGCTGATCATCGCGCAGCCACTGGTATTGCAGCTGCTCGCCTGTCGCCGTGACCGTGAACGTGGCCGAGGCCCCGACATTGACCGTCACGGAAGCAGGTTGTGCCGTGATGGTTGGACCCGCCTTGACCGTGAGCGTCGCCTCGCTGCTCGTGACCGAGCCTTGAGCGTTCGACACCCTGACCGAATATTTGGCCCCGTCGTCGGCAGCCGTCACGGGATCGGTGATGTAGGCTGAGTTCGTGGCACCGGCAATCGCCGCGCCATTGCGCAGCCACTGGAAGGTCAGGGGCGGCTTTCCCGACACACCAAAGTCGAACTTGGCCTGCTGACCGACGAAGGCGATGCGATCTTTGGGCTGGTCGGTAATCGTCGGCGCTTCGGGCCCCGCACTGGAGAGACAACTCGACAGCGCGAGCAGAAGGGTCAAGGCGAGTGCCGGCCTCAAGAGGCGGCTGAGCAAGGCGCGGGGTGACATCCGCGGGATTCTATCCGAACTGCGGCTTGAACGCCCCGAGCGCCCCGATCGTGAAAAGCAGCACCCAGAGCACCACGAGTGCCCACGTAGCCTTGCGCATCAGCCCTTGGAACTCTGCATTGTCGGCGTCGGTCGCGCGATCCTCCGCAATGGCGGGCAGCGCTGAGCGATAGGCCTCCCGAATGTAGTAGCGCACGAAAATACCGCAAACCATGCCGCCCGCGAACAGCATCACCTTGAGCGCGAGCCAATGCGTCGGATAGGGCCAGCCCGAGACCAGAGACCACAGACCGGTCCCCGCGAAAACAGCGATCAACGGGTAGCGGATGCGCCAATCCCAGCGTGCGAGCGCCGGACCCTCCGGTGATTTACGGCGCCAGTGGACCCACCACATGAACCAGAACCAGGCCGCCGAGGCGATCCAGAGCAAGATCATCCAAACGCCCTCGATCGGCACGAGACCGAGCATCGACGCGAGCGTGAAGCCAAGCGGGACCGACATGATCATGGCGTTGCGGACATGCTGGTCGACGTCGAGCAGAAAGTCCCAGAGGCGCATGCGCTCGGCGCCGGAAAGCGTTGTCGTACGCGCCACGTAATGCGTCAGCGCATTGATGACGAGCTCGCTTCCGAGCCAATAGCCCATGACGAGAACATGGGCCCATTTGATGAGTGCGTAGGTAGTCACGCCTGGTCGAGCGCGATGCGTCGACCCGTGCCAGGCGGCACACAGGTGAAGGTGATCGGCTGAGTAACCGTCGCGAGACCCCTCAACTCGGTATCACTACGGACTCCGCCACCCCGCATCGCCCAGTTCCCGTCACCCTGCAGCAGAGCGCTGAAAGACGCACCGTTCACCGTCGCACGGGCTACGAGATCGCAGACCCGTCTCGGCGCAACGGTCTGAGCCTGCCCTCTCAATAGCGCGAGACGCCCTTCGATGGTCTCGCTCGCCCCCGGTCGCCACGTGAGCTGCTGGCCCACGATCGGAAACAAGTCGGAATCGAATGCGAGCACGAAGGCCGTGACCTGCCGTCGCGTCTCCGCAGCCGGGGCAGGAAACAGAAAAACAGGGTCCCGGAAAAAGTTGTCGAGCGTGTCGAGCGTCCCGTCGTGACTGAAACCGAAGCCGCGGATTTGGGCTCCGGTGATTGCACCGTTATCGGCGCTGAAACCGAACATCCCGACTTTCGTGTACATGTTGCGAAGTTGCGGGATCTTGAAGTTCTCCGTGATTCGGCCACCCTCGAACGTCATGAGCCCGTTTGTCCCGAACTGCCCGCTGTTGGGTCGAAGTCGATGGCAGTTGTCGCATGAGCCAAGCAAGGTGATCGGGAAATTCATGTAAATGTCGCGCCCTGCAGACTCCTCCGCCGTCAATGAATTATCGAGTGCGCGCACGGGATTGGGAGGCATCGCCAATTGCATCGCGAAGTCGGTGAACGTCTGCATCTGCGCCGGCGATATCGGCGTCTCGCGCCCAAGCAAACCGACGAAAGCCCCGTTGAATTCTTTGAACGCCGCTTCTTCGAGACTTTCGGTCTGCCCTCGCACCACCGCTCGAGAAGTTCCCGTGCGATCGCCCCGCCAATGCATGGGTCCGTTTCCGCGCATCCCGCGCAGCGTCTGCGTGGTCATCGGCCCCTTGAGCGGATGGAAACGGATGGTGGTCCTCGGACTCAAAGGCAGATAAGCGTTCGGATTCGACTGCGTCCGATCGTCCGGATTGCCGAGATCCCAGGCAAGATGATCGAGATCGCCGAACACGTGACAGCTTCCGCAGGAGACTGTTCCGTTTGCCGAGCTGAGTGCGGCGTCATACAGGAAGCGGCGTCCATCTTTGGTCGCGGTACTCTCCGGTGAAAAAAGATTCCGGGTCGACAACACGGACCGATTGGCGGTGTCGATGACGACGACCGCGTGAGCGATCCGTGAATAAACGAACAGTCGATTGCCCGATGCGTTGATCGCGAGGCCCGCAGGACCCGCGGGTACGTCGATATGCCGACTCGAATCGGGGGTATAGCTTCCGGATACGAGCGCCGAAGTCGGCAATGCGGCCACCTTCGACGATCCAAAGGCGGCGGTATAGAGCGTGTCGCCGTTCGTGCTGAAGACCAAGGCCGTCGGCTGCGACAAAGATTTCGCTTTTTCGGCGGCAGGCAAACTCGCTCCCTGCGGGAGCGCGAAATTGACGTGCGGATTGAGATGAACCGGAGCCACGGCGCCGGAAGAAGGCGTGATCACCGTCACACGACTCTCGGCGATTCGGCCGCGCACCGTGGTGTTGCCACGCTGACCCGAACCTTCGAATCGTACTTCGTTGAACGCCTCGGTATTCGTCACGAACAGTCGGCCATCTGCAGGACTGACCGCCATGTTGAAGAGTGTGGTGCCGACACCCGAGTGCCGCGCGCCCAACGCCGGCGTCGCCGCCGCGGCATCGATCGTGAAGACGTCTTCATCAGGTAGCGTGAACTTCACGCGGTTCGACCAGTCGTTACGCGCCTCATCGCGCCACACGGCGCCGTCGAATCGAACGATCAAACCGGTCGCTGGCGCCTGAACGCCGTCAAGGCTCGTGCTGATCCCGGGTTTTGGAATATTGAGCGCATCACGATGAAGCACGGTTGTGCGGTTGCCCGACATGAACGACGCCGCATAGACGGTACGTCCGTCGTTGCTGACGGCCAACGCTCGAGGGACATCCGACGGCAGCGTCAACACCGAAAGAGGTTTCCCGTTCAAAGAATCATCGAGTTGAGCCGCGTCATAAACCCAGATGTCGGCACGTCCTGCCCCGGGCGTGATGAGCGAAGCCGATGTGAATCCCGGACGATTTTGTCCGCGATTGGCGGAAGAGATGAACGCTCGATCGCGATTTGTGCCAGCGAACACCACGTCGCGAGGATCATCGCCGACCTGCAAGGTTCGCAGCACACGTGGCGTTCCATCGAGTCGCACGACGCTCACGGAGTCCGAAAGGTGATTCACCACCCAGACCTCGCTAGCGTTGCGCTCGGCGACGGCTACGGGCTCCAAACCGACGCTGACCGTGCTCGCGAGACGCAGCGTGTCTCCCTCGACCGAATAGATTTCGAGGCAATTGGCTGGTGCATTGGCCACGTACAGTCGCTGTCCGTCCGAGGACAGCGCCAAGGGTCTGACCGGACCACTTTCGAATACGACGAGGCTGTTCGGAGCCGCGTCGGCCGTCAGGGTGTCGGCCGAGGACCCGCACTGCATTACCGGGCGCTGCAACACCGTACCGAGGCTGGCATCGATGGGCGACTGGCTGGTCGGCGGCGTAGCCGCGGGCGGTGTCGTGGTGGCGGTGTTGCCGCCCGATTGCCCGCCACCCCCGCCCCCTCCGCACGAAGCGAGCACTGCGATCGAGAAAAAGACTACTGCGACCCTGTACGCTCTTGCGAACACGATTCCCCCCGCCCGATTGCTCGTGACGTTAGGCCCGTACGGCGGTACGGCGCAACCCTTTCCAAGCGAAACACCTTGCAATCTGTGCGTCGTCCGCAGGGCGGCACCCGGTGAAAGTTGGGCGGGAGTTCCGGTAACGTATGGGTCATGCGCTACCTCATGCACGGCTTTGCCGCCTTGTTGCTCTCGTTGATCGCCCCACTCGCCTCGGCACAGAGTTTTTCATTGGCGCCTCTGCCCTATGCGCACGATGCGCTGGCGCCCGTCATCGACGAGCAGACGATGCGCATCCACCATGGTCGTCATCATCAAGCCTACGTCGACAACCTCAATAAGGCCGTGGCCGCCTCGCCTGCACTCGCCGGTCTCTCGCTCGAGGCCCTGTTGGCAGAGGTATCGAAAGCCGGCGATGCCGTGCGCAACAATGGTGGCGGTCATTGGAACCATACGTTCTTCTGGCAATCGATGACGCGCCCGGGACAAGGCGGATCACCCTCGTCTGATCTGCTCGCCGCGATCAATCGCGACTTCGGCTCGCTCGATCAATTCAAGGCGGCTTTCCGCGCGGCCGGCCTCACTCGGTTCGGCTCGGGCTGGGCGTGGCTCATCGTCACTCCTGACGGCAAACTCAAAGTGTCCTCGACGCCGAACCAAGACAATCCCCTGATGGATATCGTTGCCGATCGGGGACAGCCGATCCTGGGCAACGACGTATGGGAACACGCCTACTATCTTCAATATCAAAACCGTAGAGGCGACTACCTCGACGCCTGGTGGCAGCTCGTCGACTGGACCGTCATTTCACGTCGCTACGCTGACTCTCGAAAGTAAATCTCACCAAGGCCCTCCTCGGCATGCTGAAATTCCTCAAATCCGATATCGGAGCCGGCACCCTGCTCGTGGTTGCCGCACTCATCGCCATGACGCTCGCCAACTCGCCGCTGGCCGAGCTGTACAACGGGACGCTCAGCACCAAGATCCGCATCGGTCTCGACGGTTTTGGTCTCGAAAAATCCGTGCTGCTTTGGATCAACGACGCGCTGATGGCCGTGTTCTTCCTGCTCGTCGGACTCGAAATCAAGCGCGAGCTGGTCGAGGGCGAGTTATCCGATCGACGTCGCGCCGCGCTGCCGGTGATGGGTGCGATCGGGGGCATGATCGTCCCGGCCGGCATCTACGCCGCGATCAACTTCGACAGCGCAACGACTTTTTCGGGATGGCCGATTCCGGCGGCGACGGATATCGCTTTCGCGCTTGGGGTGTTGTCGCTGGTCAAACGTCACATCGTCCCCGGTCTGCGCGTGTTTTTGCTGGGCCTCGCCATCATCGACGACCTCGGCGCCATCATCCTGATCGCCATCCTTTTCACGGCCGATATCTCGAGCCAGGCCCTCACGCTCGCAGGCGTGTGCATCGCCGTGCTCGCGTTGTTCAATCGGTTTGGCGTCGAGCGGCTTTGGCCCTATCTCGTGGTGGGCTTTTTTCTTTGGTTGGCGGTCCTGAAATCGGGTGTTCACGCCACGCTCGCGGGAGTCGTCATCGGCACCATGATTCCGCGCAAGTCCATGCCGAAACTCGAACACGCGCTGCATCCCTGGGTGACGTTCGGCATCATGCCGATCTTCGCGCTGGCCAACGCCGGCGCCTCGTTGGAAGGCGTTGGTCTGCACACTTTCACCGAGCCCGTCGCACTCGGCATCATCCTCGGACTGTTCTTGGGCAAACAACTCGGCGTCTTCGCTGCCTGCTGGCTCGCGGTGCGCAGCGGCATCGCTCAACTTCCGGCGGGCAGCAACTGGGCGTCCTTGCACGGTGTGGCCATCATCACCGGCATCGGGTTCACGATGTCGCTCTTCGTCGGATCCCTCGCGTTCACTTGGAACGATTACGACACGGCGGTAAGGCTGGGTGTGCTGACCGGCTCGGCGCTGTCGGCAGTCGTCGGATGCGTATGGCTAGTGATGTTGAGCCGGACTCGCTGAGGAGCGCGAGCGCCCGAACAATGCTGATTTCTTAGATGCGCGGGTCGGCAGTCGACATCATGATCGACAGCGGATCCAGTCGCCGAGCTCCTTCGAAAATCTTGACGTATCCCGGATCATCGAGACGGTCGATTCGAACGAGCGTACGTGCACGCGGGGCGTGGATGAAACGGCCGTCACCCAGATAAATGCCGACGTGGGAATTGGCGGCGCCGCGAGTATTGAAAAAGACGAGATCGCCCGGCCGAAGATCTGCCTCCGCTACGGGGGAACCGACGGAAGCAAGTTGGCGCGACGTGCGCGGCAGCGCAATGCCAAGTGCTTCGCGATACACGTGATTGACGAGTCCGCTGCAATCGAAGCCGCTCTTGGGGTTGTTGCCCCCGAAGCGATACGGAACACCGATGTTTTGCAGCGCCCGATTGACCACACCCTGCATGAGAATCGATTGCAAACTGAAGACCGGGGACGCCTGCTCCGCCGACTTGTCGGTCTCCGCGTCGGCCCTTACCGGCTGCGCGAACGACATCCCCGTCGCAACGAGCACTGCGATCAAAACACGAGCGAAACGAGGGGGCTTGCGGGCCTGCATGGCGATGAACCGGCGTCCTGCAAATTTCGGGTTGGCGAGTGTATCGGCCCTGATCGAGCGTTGCCACACTGACAGCCGTCCCGAGGCCGAGTTCCCGACCGGGGAACCCGACGCGCCGGACCCTCGGGGTCCGAATAGAATGGCGGGATGGTCGACCCCGCTGAACGGTCCGCATTCTGGCAACTGCAGTTTTGCGTGTTTTTATGGGGTTTTACGGCCATCCTGGGGCGCCTTATCGCCCTGCCCGCCACGGCGCTCGTCATTTGGCGCATGGCCCTCGCGACGGCCCTGCTCGCGGTCCTCCCCAGGGTCTGGCGGGGGTTGAGGGGGCTGGACCAGCGAACGCTACGGCGTCACGCCATTGCCGGCTGTGTGATTGGTCTGCACTGGCTCGCCTTTTATGGTTCGATCAAATTGTCGAACGCCTCAGTCGCGGTGGCTTGCCTCGCCCTCGGATCGGTATTCGCGGCCATCCTCGAGCCCATGGTTACCGGGCGCCCACATGATCGCGGCGAATTGATCCTCGGCCTCCTCGCCATCCCCGGCGTATTGCTGCTCGTCGGGGGCGTACCCCTCGAGATGCGTAACGGCATCGTCGTAGGGATCGCCGCTGCCGCGCTCTCTGCCCTCTTCGGTAGCCTCAACAAACGCAATCTCGATCCGCAAGCCGATCTGGCGGCGGTCACTGCGCTCCAGATCGGGATCGGCACCGCGTTCATCACTTTGCTCGGCGTTGCCATGTTCGGCGTCGAGGTCGCCTTCACGCCGCCGAGCGCAACCGACTTCGCATGGCTGCTCGTGCTCGTCGTCGCCTGCACGCTGCTGCCGTTCATGCTTTGGCTCCGTGCCTTGCGCCACGTCAGCGTGTTCACGACACAGCTGTCTCTCAACCTCGAGCCTGTTTACGCGATCGTGCTGGCCGCATTGCTCTTTCGCGAGTACGCCGATCTCACCCTGACCTTTTATGTCGGTGTACTGATCATTCTCTCGACCGTGTTCATCCAGCCAAAGATTTTGAAGCGATGACGATCTACCTGCCCTCGCCCGCTTGCGCACCGACAAGCGATGCACTCGAGAATTTTTGCGCGGGTGCGAACCGAGCGATCCCTGATGTGGCGCTGACTCCAGACCTGCTCGATGTGAGGTGGATCGGACTCGATGCCCCGAGCACCCAGAGAGTCTTCGAGCTGATTCGCCAGGGTGACAAACGCGGTACGTTCTCACTGCCGTGGATCATCGAAAAAACCCGCGGCCGTGTTCCCCATGTCGGCAACTGGATCGCCCTCGTCGATCTCTCAGGCCATCCGGTCTTGTTGACCCGCACGGTCAGAGTCGACTCCGCCGTATTTGGTTGCGTCGAACCGCGACATACGGCCATCGATGGCTCGTCGGTGCGCGACCCCGCCGTCTGGATACCGCTGCACACGCAGTACTGGAATACCCACCTCGCTCCGTTCGGGCTTTCGGCCACCCCGGATATGCCGTTTTGGATCGAGGAATTCGTTCTCGTGTACGACGCCGAAAACTGCGGTATAACCGGCGCCGGAGGGTGAAACCATGTCAGGCACTGCAAAGAAAGGCATCAAGGCGCGACTCATCTCGTGGGCCATGAAGAAAATGATGGCCGGAGCCGGCGGTCCCCCGGGCTCGGGCGGCGGAGGCCCCCCGCCTTGGGTCAAGGCGATGATGGCGGGCGGCGGCAATCAGAGCATGGCGGCCATGCTGGCTACCTCAAGCGGATTCGAGGGTCGCGAGAAATTATTGGGTGATGCGGTATCCATGGCGTTACGCACGCTCGATGACAACACGCCCTACCCGCACGACATGAACGACGCGCTCGTCAAAATGCACTTGAGCTCGGTGCAGTTCGCCAAAGACAATGGCCGTATTGCGGACTACGTCGCCCATGATGTGAAGACCATGCAGCCCATGCTGCAGCGCCTCAAAGGCATGATCGAAAAAACCGGCGAAAAAGAAATCGCGCTCGCCGGCATCTTCGATCGCACCACCTGTCTTTATCAACTCTGTCTCGATCTCAAGTCCGAGCCCGGGAAGCGGTCCTTCACGTTCCCCTACACCAAAGTTTTGGAGCTCTCTCGGAAGTCGGGCGAGTTCAATCTCACCGATCGTGACGTGCACGAGCTTTGGATGAAGCCGCGTCTGAAGGGTTACGCCGAGGTTCTCGGTGTCCGTCTCGACATCTCCGACATCGGACCCGATAACAAAGTCACAGTCGCGCTGGCCGCCTGACCCTCAGGGAGTCGGCGCGTCGGGTTGAGCTTCGGGCGCCGCCTTCACGAAGGGGGTGAGGCTTCGGCAATGCGCATCGATGCCGACGATCACCGGATACGGCGTGAGATCACAACCGAAGCGTCGAGCGTTGTACATCTGCGGCACAAGACAAGCGTCCGCGAGCGTCGGTCGATCGCCGAAACAATGGCGTCCGTCCGCCGACCAGCGCTTGACCTGAACCTCGAGCGCCTCGAATCCGACGCCGATCCATTGACGGATCCAGCGCGTGACCGCCTCATCGCTCGCGCCGAACTCGCTGCGCAGGTAGTTGAGCACGCGTAAATTATTTAGCGGGTGAATATCGCAAGCCACGCTGAGCGCCATCGCCCTGACGGTCGCACGATCGGCCGGACTCGCCGGCAGCAAAGGCTGCTCGGGATAAGTCTCATCGAGAAATTCGATGATCGCGAGGGACTGCGTGACGACATCGCTCCCCGATTGCAGTGCGGGTAGCAAACCCTGCGGATTGATCGACAAAAACTCAGTCGTTCGGTGTTCGCCTTGCAGCAAGCTGTGACTCGCTTGCGTGAACGTCAAGCCCTTCAAATGCAACGCGATCCGTACTCGATACGCCGCCGAACTACGCCAAAAGTCGTGCAAAATCATTGAGGCGCTCCGATGAGAATCTTGATGTCGGCGACACCCTCGACGCCTCCCTCGAGCACATCGCCGACCGTCACGGCACCGACACCCGCGGGTGTCCCGGTGTAGATGAGATCTCCCGGCTCGAGACTCATCGACGCTGAAATCTCGGCGATCACCTCAGGCACCGACCAGATGAGATCGGCGATATCCCCCTGCTGACGCATCGCGCCGTTGACCGAGAGCCAGATTCGTCCTCGCTGCGGGTGGCCAATGTCCGCCGCCGTAACAATCGCCGAGCACGGCGCCGAGTGGTCGAAGCTTTTACCCCACTCCCACGGTCGCCCCAAATCTTTGGCGGCATTTTGAAGATCACGCCGGGTGAGATCGATGCCCACCGAATACCCGAATACATGCGCATTCGCATCCGCTGCGGGAATGTTCCGACCCCCGCGACCGATGGCGACGACCCACTCGATTTCGTGATGCAAATTCTTCGTCTGCGGCGGATAAGGGACGACGACGCCGTTTTCCACCAAGGCGTCGGCGGGTTTCTGGAAGAAAAAAGGCGGCTCGCGCTCGGGGTCTTTACCCATTTCTTTCGCATGCGCCGCATAGTTCCGCGCCACACAATAGATACGGCGGACGGGAAATCTTTGATCACTACCCCGAACGGGCAACGACGCCATCGCCGGCGGGTCGATGACATACGCGGATCGAGAACTCATGGAGATCCAGGGCTCAGGCCGGAGGCCGTCCCGGCGGAATGGCCAGTGCCGAGGCCTCGCGCTTCGATCGGAGGAACGGATAGAGCAATTGCACGTACCATTTTTCGTGACCATAGCTTCGATCGTCCGCCAGCCCGTAGGCCGGTGGAAACTTGCGCGTGATCACCGACGTTCCGAAAAGTACGTCCCAAAAGAACAAGAGGTTGCCGAAGTTACCCGAGTAATGCCCGATGCCATCCTTGTCGGATAACGCATGGTGAGCATGGTGGGTGGCAGGCGTCGAGATCGTGCGCTCGACCACCCACATCAGCGGCCGCAGCGCCGGAACGCGATACAGCGCTTCGTCCCAGCGCCAGTTGCAGTGGGCGCCGATGATCACGGACAGTTTGACGAAGATGTACCCGATGTACACCCAGCCGAATCCCAAAAAGACCAAGAGGCCCGACAACCACAACCCGGGCATGAAGGCGTAGTACAGGGCATTGTTGCGATACACGATGCGCACGCTCATGTAGCTCGCCGAGTGATGGGCCCGATGCAAGGGCCACATCACACTCGTATGCGACAACCGATGCCAGAGGTATTGAGTGAGGTCGTCCGCGATCAGTAACGTGCCCAGCATCGCCCACCACGGCCAGTCGACGAGCGCGCCGCGATACTCGGGTATGAACGCGCTGCACAGCGCTGCGGCGGCAAGACCCACGGCACCCGAGACGATCGGGAACATCACGATAATCGCGATATCGAGTTTGTTGTCCTCGGTGCCAGCTTCTCGCGGAAAGAACCCACCCCGGACGAACTCGATCACCGCAAAGAGCGAGAGCAGGCCGAGAACGATGATGACTTGGGCTTTAACCGGGTCGAGCATGACAAAAGTGTACCCGATCGCACTGCGTGGGATAATTCAGCCGTGCCTAGCGCCTCGAAACACGCCGGACCGTTCGTCTATCTCGTCGGGAACTCCCCCCTCGGCCAGACTTTAGCCGCCGCGAGCCCCAAGGGAATCTGCATGCTCGCGTTCGCCGACTCCCGAGGCGAGCTCATCAAAGACGTGGTGCGCCGATTCCCCGGTGCGGTAACGGCACCTACCCGACACCCTTCGATGACGTGGCTCCGACAAGCCGTGCGTCATGTCGCAACACCCTGGGAGGGTCCGTCGTTTCCCCTCGACATACACGGCACCGACTTTCAAAGAAAGGTGTGGCGCGCCTTGAGGCGGGTACCCGCAGGCCGCACGGCGAGTTATCAGGATATCGCGCATGCCATCGGCGCCCCGAAAGCGACGCGCGCCGTGGCGGGCGCCTGCGGCGCGAATCCTGTCTCCATTGCCGTTCCCTGCCACCGTATCGTCCACCGCGACGGCTCGATTTCGGGATACCGCTGGGGCGTCGAGCGAAAGCGGAAACTGCTCGCGCTCGAGGCACGGTACGCCGCCCGAGAGACCAAATAAGCGCCACTCGATCAGTGCCTCTCGGCTGGTCCTACTTTCGCCTCAACACCGGAGACGTGCGATCCCAGCACGGGCTCTCGATGCTCACGCGCTCGCACGCTCGACGGGGATACTGCCCATTCATTCGCCGAAGGTTCACGACGTCGAGCCCGGCCTGATAACACTCGCAAGCCTCGCTCTCGAGCATGTCTCGATTGAGCACCGTGAGATAGCCGCGGCTGTACTCCACCATGCCGTCTCGCTGCAGACGCCCCACCGTGTTGGTGACCGCCTCGCGCCGCACGCCGAGGAAGTGGGACATCATCTCGTGGGTGATCTTGATCACTCGCGAGGGCGAACGATCCTGGACCGAAAGGATCCATCGACACATTCGCTGGTCGAGCCGATGTCGACAATTGCAGGTGATGGTCTGAGCCATCAACCTGATTTGGGAAAACGTGTACTGGAAGACCGACTGCTGGATCGGCTGCGCGTCGAGAAACCGTCGGCGCAACTCGTCCTTGTCGATCCGGAGCGCCGTACCGCCCTGCAAGGCCACCATTCTCACTGGCCCGGGTCTCTGATCGAACAAGGACTCGAGTCCAATCACACCCTCGCTGCCAACAATCAGGAACTCGGCCGAGAAACTGTCCTTGAGCACGTAATCCATCGACACGATGCAGCTGAGCGGAAAAATCACGTCAGAGGAACGCGCTCCGATCTCGCGGAAAATTTGCCCATCCGACAGGCTGATCGATTCCAGCCGTGCCGCAAGGCTTTCACGCAACTCCATTGGCAGCGAAAAAAGCAACTCGTTACGATCCAATTCTTTGACAGAAACCATCTTTAACCCCGCTTGAATCCGAACGCCTCCAATGTAGGAATCCGGCGCCAAACGATCTGTGCGAAACCGCACCTAAACAATAGGTTACGTGCGATATTGAATGCAATTTATCTAGACTGTTCCTGCGCCCTGAGATGCTCGCGAGCAACCGCCAGACCGCGGTTGGCGTCTTCAAAGAAATTGGGCGAGTGCTCGGCTGCCTGCGCGAAGTAGCGCATGGCGATCTCGTAATCTTTGCGTCGCAACGCATGCTCGCCGAGCCGCTGATAGGCCCAGGGCTCGGAAAGCGTCTCGAGATAAGATCCGAGAGCGCCCGCATATTCCCCGTCGATCGCAAAGAGATCTCCACGCACGATCCAGGTGACCGACATCGGCTCGTCCACGATGCCGGAGATCGTAGCCTTCGCTTCGATGAAGCGCCCAAGATTCATCAACGCCCGAGCGCGATAAGTTCGTAGCTCAACCGACTCCGGTTCGCGGGAGAGCCCTTCTTCGTAGATCGAGAGCGCGCGCGAAAAGTCGTTGCGCTTCTCGCTCGCGAGACCCATCCCGATCGACGCTCGCCGTGAATCGGGCGAATACTGCACGGCAGACTCGAACGAGGTTAGCGCCTCGGCGTAACGGCCTGCATCGAGTAGTAGAAATCCGAGGCTTTCGTGTACCGCACCATTACTCGGGTTTCGCGCGAGCGCGAGTCGCCACGCTTTTTCGGCCACCTCACGATTCCCCAGTGTTCGATGCAAATTACCTGCTCGAACGAGCGCCCGATCATCGGTCTTGTCGAGCTGCTCGGCGCTCATGTAGTGGTAGAACGCCTGGTCGATCTTGCCGTCACGAGCGGCGATGTCACCTTGCGCGAGTAATAAACTGACCCGCTCGGCGCGATGCGCAGGGTCACCCGGTTGAACGGCCTCGCTTGCGGGATCCGCGCGGGTGGTCGAGGTGGTCGAGGTCGTCGTGCACCCTGCCAACGACACCACGAAAACGAGTGGCCAGCTTCTCAAAGTCATCTCTGCGCTCTCCTTTAGATTTGGAAGTTCTCGTAGATCTGTATGACGGCTGGGCCAACAGCCACGAGAAAGAACGCCGGAAACTCGCAGAACACCAGCGGGAAGATCATCTTCGTACCGGTTTTGGCAGCACGCTCTTCGGCGACGCGCATCCGCTGATCGCGGAACTCGCTTGAATACACGCGCAAAGAATCCGCAATACCCGTGCCGAGCTGCATGGTCTGTACGAGTAAGGTTACAAGGCCGCGGATCTCGGGAAGACCTGTCCGTCGATTCAGCCCCTGCAGCGCTGTCGCTCGATCGATGCCCGAGCGGATCTCCGCGTTCACCGATGCGAACTCTTGAGCGAGCTCGGGATGAAGAATACGAACCTCGGTTGTCACGCGCTCGATTGCGGCAGTCAGGCCGAGCCCCGCCTCGACGCAAATCACCAAGAGGTCGAGTGCATCGGGAAAACCGTTACGCAACTTCGCTTGCCGCCGCTTCACCTTGGTAGCCAGCCACCAGTTGGGGCCGAAGACACCTAAGGCAATTCCGGCGATAGGCAACATAACCAACGCTGTCGTGACTTCCGTGGTCGACTCCGGCCACAGCAACCATGTCGCCACGATGGCTGATGCAAGCAAAAGGAGCTTACTCAGAACGAAGAGCGATACCGCATTCGGGCGTCTGATTCCGGCGATGAAGAGCTGATCCTCGATGCGTGCGCGCTCATCACCCATGATCGGCAGTAAACTGCGGCCGATAGGCTCCAGCGTTGTCCACGTACGGGCCCAAATCCCTGGTCGACCATCACGCGTATCTGCCAGAGCTTCGAACCCACGCAAGGTCGGATCACGCAGCACGGACGCCCAAGAGACCAAACCATAAGCCAAGAAAAATACGGCGATGGCGATCGCTGCAGGAAATAGTAGGTCAGCAAAGTCCACGACCGCGCTGAGATTCATGAGACGACTCCTTGATCTTCAGCCCAAGTTGGGCTCAAACCTTGACTCGTGCGATCCGCTGCATCCACACCACACCGAACAGCATGAGCACCGCACACCCACCGAGCAGCATTGGACCCTGCGGGCTTTCCGTGAGGGTCGCTAGATATTCGGGCGAGTTGAAATGCAAAACGGCGCCGAGCACGAAAGGCACCGAAATGAGAATCCAGGCCGAAAGACGCCCCTCGGCCGTCAATGTCCGAAGCTTGCGCTCAAACCGAAATCGCTCGCGGATGACGCTTGAGAGATGATCGAGCGTCTCGGCAAGGTTACCGCCGGTTTCACGCTGTACGAGGATCGCCGTGACGAAACCGCGTAATGGGATGGACGGAACCCGATCGAGCATGGCCATCAGCGCGCTTCGCGGATCACTGCCATAACTCAAATCTGCTGCAGCAATTGCAAACTCCGTCGAGATCGGTGCATCCATACTTTCGGACACCAACCTAAAGGTAGATACAAAGGGATTTCCTGCTCTCAAGCTGCGCTTCACCGTATCGATCGCATCGGCTAATTGAGCCTCGATTTTCATGATGCGTCGACTACGTAACCACCACAGACGTACGAGCGGCAAGGAGGCCGCCAGCAAACCGGCAAACATTACCACCCACCATTTCTGTGAAATAAAAAACATCCCCAATGAACCGAGGACTCCGCACACCGCCATCTCGAGAAGCACTCGGCACGCTGGCAGTGCAAGCCCTGCGCCCTCGATCAACCGCAGCAGCGGCCTGAGCTCGGATCTCATCTCGATCCGGCGCTCGAAGGGTGACAGCCTCGCGAGGTGCGGCCGCCTCAGTAACTCTGGCTCACGTCGGCGCCCAGTAGGCTCGCCTTCGAACTCCTTCTCGAACTCCAGACGCTGACGTCTAGCTTCACCAAATAGACTGATACCGAACGCCCGAAACAAAAAAAACGTGGCGAGTAATACCGCTGAAAAAAACAGTATCGGGAGCGTATTCATGAGAAGAAACCCCTAGCCGACGTCCGAAAAAATCGAAACCGGCAGATCCAAGCCACGCTTACGGATACGATCGAAGAATTCGGGAACGATGCCGGTTGGGTGGAATCGCCCAAGGACATTGCCTTTGGTGTCTACTCCCGATCGCGTGAAAGCAAAAATCTCAGACATGACGATCATGTCCGACTCCATTCCGTTGATTTCCTGAACGCTCGTGATGCGGCGACATCCATCCTCGTGTCGCTCCATATGGACGATCACATCGATCGCCGACGCAATCTGCGCACGCAGCGCCGCGATCGGGAATTGCACGCCGCTCATGGCCACCATCGTTTCGATACGACTGAGCGCATCGCGACTGGAGTTCGCATGCACGGTCGTCAACGAGCCGTCGTGACCGGTGTTCATCGCCTGGAGCATGTCGAGCGCTTCGGCGCCACGCACCTCGCCGACGACAATCCGATCTGGACGCATGCGCAAACTATTTCGTACGAGATCGCGCTGCGTGATCTGCCCTTTCCCCTCGACGTTGACTTGACGGGTTTCGAGGCGAACGACATGCGGCTGACGCAACTGAAGCTCCGCAGAGTCCTCGATGGTGATGATCCGCTCGCGCTCAGGGATGTAGGAGGACATGACGTTCAGCAGGGTCGTCTTCCCGGAGCCAGTGCCTCCGGAGATCATCACGTTCAACCGCGCGAGAACAATCGCTTTGAGGACATTGACCATCTCGGGACTGATGGATCCGAGATGTACTAAATCATCCATCGTTAACGTGTCTCGCCCGAAACGCCGAATCGACAGCACAGCACCATCGATTGCGAGCGGAGGGATGATCGCATTGACGCGAGAGCCGTCTTGCAGTCGTGCATCGACCATCGGCATCGATTCGTCGATGCGGCGACCCACCTTGGATACGATGCGATCAATGATATTCAAAAGATGTGCATCGTCATTGAAACGGACATCGGTCGACTCAATCTTACCGGCTCGCTCGACGTACACCTGATGCGGGCCATTCACCAGGATGTCCGATACCGTAGGATCTGCGAGTAGAGGCTCGAGCGGCCCAAGCCCCATCACCTCATCTTCGATCTGGCGCACGACATGCCGTCGCTGCAGGAGGCTGAGCGGTGCCGAGGCCTCATTGATCAACCGATTGGCGATCTCGCGAATTTGGGTACGAACCCGGCGCTCATCGACGTTGCCGATCATCGAGAGATCCATTGTCGAAAGGACGCGCGGCAGGATGATCTGCTTCCATTCGGCCTCGAGTGGACCCGGCAATGACTCGATCGGAGTGATCTCTCGCGAGCTTTCGAGGCGAGTCATCGCTCACCCCGCGAGAGCGTGGCGAATACCCGCCGAACGGCGCTGACCGCTGGCGCGGGTGCGACTCCGGTGAGTTGACCTTTCAGGGCAATCAACGCCTCGGTCAGTGGGGCGTGACGATCGAGTTCCGCCACAGGAACGCCGGAGTCGAGGCTTCGACGGACCAACGGACCATCTTCAGGAATCTTTGCATATGGCGTAGCGCCGACAGCTTTACTGATCATGTCGTCCTTCACGGGTGAACGGGTTGAATATCGGTTGAGAATGATGCGTACCACCGAATCCGGGACGCCGACATTTAGAGTCAGCAACTGTCGGAGACGGGTTGCCAGACGAACGTCTGACAGGCTTTGGCTGACCGCCACTAGCACATGATGCGAAGCGCTAGCCGCCTCGATTGACGCGGGATCTAGCCAACGATTGGCAGAGATGAAAATCAATTCGTAGCGTTTCTGACAGAGCGCTAGTAACCGGGAGAATTCGGCTGCATTCATGGATGCAGGTATCGCTCCCGATGGAACACTCGACAAAAGATCCAAGCCACTATTGTGTCGAACAACGTATCCATCCAGCGCCGTCATATCGAGGCTGTCGACATTCTTCATCGCCTCTACGACTCCTCGAGTCGGATGTAATCCGAACATCGCCGCGAGGGGCGCGTAGATCAGATCAAGATCAATGAGCAGGGTTTTTTTCGATGCCACTGCCGAGAGATGAGCGAGTGACCCCGCGATGAGCGAGGCGCCTGTACCGCCCGAGGCGCCGAAAACGCTGATGACCCGCGCCTCGCGCTCAGATCGATCCGTCGCACGAACTTCTCTCAAGGCACGCGTGACCGCGGACTGCAGCTCCGGAGTCGTCGGCGTTGAGGGAAGTAGGTCGACGACGCCAATCCGAACGAGAAGACGGGTCGCCTCTGGTGAATTCAGATCGCCGCAAACGACTACTCTCGGCCGATGAGTCTCGGGCATCGCATCGATAGCCTCGAGCAGAGACGATTGTCCGTTTCGGCAACAGACCAGGACGAGATCGACTTCGGAAAACGCCCGCCTGAGATTACCGTTCAAGGCCTCGGTCACACGCAGCAACGTGAGTTGCCAGTCGCTCTCGTCGCGAAGTTGATCTTGTAGTCGATGTAAATCGTCGTCTGACGACGAAAGAATAAGAATTTTTTTCAATTGCATGGCAGCGGCGCCGAAGATTCCGGAGCAGGTAGAACACCGAGACTTTCGGCGGAAGTTGTGGAGCTGATATTCGTCGGCGCAAACACGCCAGTGATGAAAGGAATGAACAGAGACACCGATACGCCGTCGAGGCTGACTCGTACGAAACGTACCGACGTGAAGTCGGCCGTCGGATCCACGGGGATGCTGTTGGCATTGAGATAGTTGACGTTCACGTTGTCGATCGTGGCGCCCGGTATGGCGACGCCCTGCGCTGAGGAATCCTGGAACAAGGCAGCCTTGACGATTAACGGAGATCCGGGTGGACACACCGCGGCGAGTCTGGCGGCGCGCCGTACACCCTCTTCCAAGGTCATGCGCAGATACACGATGCGGGAGAGATCGAGCACACCGAAGATCACCACCAGCAGCGTCGCAATCACAATCGCGAACTCCACCGCGGTTGTTCCACGAACCCCATGCCGATTCATAGCGCCCTCATGACGGCCCGCGGCCGAAGCTTGAGTGCGCTGATATCGAGGTCATCACCAAAACCGAAGCCGGGCAAAACACCCGCGATCATGGGTCGGTAGGTGTAGTCCGCGGACAGCGTCACGAGACCCGCAGAGGTCACCTCAATGAATAGGTCTTGAGCTGTCAGACCCGGAACCGCCAAGGGGTCCTCCCCGATCACGCCGGTTTTTCCGTACAACACCAAGCTGATCGCTTGCTGACGGACTTCCGTCGTCAACATAGGAACCCCGGTCGAACCCTGATACGCGTTATCCGCAACGAATCGCGCCCCCGCTTGAACGCGATGCGACAGTCGTGAGTATTGGATGAACGCTCGACCGAGCTCAGCGACGGGCGTCAGCAACAGGAGGATGAGGGGCAAGACGATGACCATCTCGACGGCCGCAATGCCCAGAATTCGCGAGGACCGAGTCATGAGTCGCTGCTGCTCGGATCGCGGAACAACTGAATGACGTATGGTCCGCCGACTCCCGGGTTGGGCCCCGGCGCTCCAGTTGCTTCGCAATCAGGCAGGAACTCCCCAATCAGCTCGGACACTGAGCCTCTCGAAGTCATTTTCTGGAGCAGGAAGAAACACGCCGCCCCCCGCAAAGGCAGGGCATTTTGATTGATTGGAGCCGTGCAATTAGCGATCGGTACCGCCACTTCCCGGCGTAAAAGCGCTCCCCCACCTGGCGCAGGGAGTAGCGGACTGTCGTAAGTGCCCGCCGCCAACTTATTCAAATAATCGGTACGATTTGGCACCGCCACATCCGTTCCCCAGACGATCAGGTTCGAGCCCTGTAGTAAAACACCGTCCTTGTCCGCAGCGATAGGTTTGTCCGGCGGCTGCCCCGTACCCTTCCAGAGGACGTCGGGTGGATACTCTGCAGGCGTGAGACCCGACCCGTGTTCGTTGAACCGAGTATTCACACCTTGAGCGACGGGGCCGACGTTTCCACCGGGCTTGATCGGATACGTCGTACCGCCACTCACGACCACACAGGATGCGAACCCACCGGCGAAATCCGTGCGCAGTGCCGAGGCACCACTGCCGGACATCGACAGGAAATGGAAGTCGCCGAACTCCGTTCCATCCCCGATGTTTTGTTTTCCTTTGAGCAGGTAAACCCTTCCCGGAACGAATCCGAAGTTGGGTTTTTCAGCCGTGCCGCAGACGGCAATCGGCAACACGCTGCATACCTCCGCGAGCGGCGCACTCGGACCCGCCACGGCACTCGCAGATACCTCGAGTGTGCTGAAGCCGAGCGCTTGAGCGAGGCTCGCACCCGTCTCGATGTCATCGAGTAGCACTCGGACATACCGACCCAGGCCCGGCTGGTTCGGATCGAACGGGATCACCGACGAGTATCGGATGTCGATATCGCTGCAACTCACTGACGACGGCAGTGACTCCGCAAGCTCCTTGAAGCCTTGAGCATTGGCAATCAACGACTGCCGGGCAGCCTCGCATGCCGCAGTGGTGCTGCTCGTCTCATCGAGGCGCTGAGCGGCGGCAAGTGCCATCGCATCGGCCACGCTCTGCAGCCTAGCCTTCATGTACCCGAGACGGCTCGCATCGAGTGCGAGTCCGGCGATGCCGACCAGCGCCGCCGCCGCGATCACTACGAGGAGCAATACGCTCCCCCGCTCCCGACGTCTAAGAAATACAGCCCGCGGTCGCATGTCACTTCCCTGCAATCGCACCGAACAGCGATTCGAAGAAGCCTGGCTTCGAGGCCCCCTCGGCACCGCGCTGCCGCAGAGCCCGCACCGAGGCGGCCGACACTTCAGAGTCGGTGCCCTGTGGCGCCGCGGTGCCATGTCGATCGCTGGCCGAGGCGTCCTCGGTCTGCGCAGCCATCACGGCACGTACGTTCCGACCATCCGCCAATTTTGGTTCGGTCGTTGCACACCCCACCGACATGGCGGGCAGCACCACACCGAGAGCAATCAATTTGAAAATGTTCTGGCGTTTCACGGCTTAGCCTCCTGGGTGAGTCGACCCAACATGAAGAAGTCCCAATCGGTGGGCTCCTGATACCGGTCGGTCGGCAATTCGAGACGCTTCGGATCGATCGGACGCGCCAACCGCGGCGTGACAAGGATCACGAGCTCGGTATTGCCCTTTAAAAAATCCTGACTTCTGAACAACGCCCCCAAAATGGGCATCGATCCGAGCCCCGGGAATTTCGTGACTATGGAGCGGACGTTATCGCTGAAGAGTCCTGCGAGCGCGATCGTTTGACCGTCCGCCAACTCGACCGTACCCGTTGCATTGCGACGGGTGAGCGAGGGAACGACGAACGTCGAACTCGTCTGTGTTGGATTGAGCACGACGGTCGTCGCGTTCGAAATTTCGCTGACCGACACCTCGAGCTTGGTGTTGATCCGATCACCCGCCAACACCACCGGAAGCACCTTGAGCGAAATACCAAAATCTTTGAATTCGATGGTGACGCTACGATCTCCCTGCGGCACCGGCACCGGGAACTCTCCTCCGGACAAGAACGTCGCTTCCTGCCCCGTCAGCGTAGTGAGAGTCGGCTCCGCAAGAATCTTCGCAAGCCCCTGCTCCTTCGCCACGTCGAGTGCGAGGTTGAACGCGAAGCTGTCTGACAGGTAGCTCGTGAAGATGCCCTGGTTCGGAATCACGAGCGTGTTCGGCGCGAACTCGTCGAATGTCGGACTGAGAACGCTGCCGCCGATCGTGCCCAGTGTCGGCGCACGCAGACCGGTGTTACCAATTAGCGCATCCGGAAATGAGGCGCCGCCATTGACTCCGCCCCCGCTCCAGTTACCGCGCACGCCGAACGCATTGAATCGTGCATTCATGCGCTTGAGTTCCGAACGCGCGACCTCAGCCACACGTACCTCTACCATCACCTGCTGGGCACCGGCGACCTGTATGAGATTGATGACCTCGCCAACACCTGCCTCTCGTCGACCCGCGCCCTCGTCCGCACCGGCTTTGCGTCCCGCTCCGACGCGAGCCAGATAGCTTTCCGCAACGCGGATCGCCGTAGTCATGGCAGTCGCACTTGGCACAGAACCGGAAAGTACGATCGACCGCTGGGCCGAGGACACCTCGATCGACTGATTCGGAATCAAACGAAAAAGACGCGCCCTCAAACTTTCGAGGTCGTGCGTCACCTCTACCTCGACAGTCGATCGCTTCCCAGAGTCACGATCCCACACGACGACGTTCGTGACTCCAATATCCTTGCCGAGCAAGTAATACTCAGTGGGGCTTAGCACTACGATATCGGCGACGCCCGGATCAGCCACCGAAACGCGCTTCGCGGGTTTCGGCAACGTCAGCGTCCGTGACTGAAACACCGTCAGCGAGACTTTTTCGTCTACCGGTTCCGCAAGGCCACGCGCAGCTGAAAACCCGAGCATCAGGACCACAACAGAGATCGTGAGGTTACGCATTTTGAAGACTCCTTATTCCGAAATGCCGGCGCTGACGGAAGTGCCACGAATGACTGTCACGGTTCGACGAGTGACAGTAGGCGACGGAGCCGTGGGGAATTTGGCGAGAGCAAATTCCGCCGCAATGAGTCGTCGCGTATCGCTTGCAATACTCTCCGGATCGAGCGTGTCAGCGGGTGAAGGCGAGAGCGGGTTTCGAAGCGTGAGTTGTAGAATGCCGCGTTGCCGAGCAACCGCAACTTTCTCAGCGTCCCCGGGCGTCACCTCGAGTGTCACAGCGCGGCCGACAACAGGACCATCCGTCGTAGGATCCGACCGTTGATCCACAGCTAATACACGAACATCGCGGATGATGGTCTCTGCAGTGGCCTCACCATTCTCAGTGAAGGCGGAGATCACATCGACCCGATTTTCGGGAAGTACAAAGCCTCCGACACCAATGACATCATCCACCCGGATGGAAACTGCACGCATGCCGGGCTTGAGCACTGCGGCGAGTGCACTTCCGCCCGCGTACTCTGAGATTCTCCGAACGACCAATACTTCGCCCGCATACAAAGGGGAGCGGGCGACCTGCCCGACCAACTTACCGACATCACGATAGGCGTCGCTCGGCGCGCCGTCTTCGAATGTTCGAACCAACCGCAGATCCTCGCGCTCGACGCGTTTGCCCATCGGTACGTCGCGCGCGGCGACAACAACCGATGTCAGTGTCTTATTGCTGACTTCGACGGCCTCGATGCGTGATTTCATCCAGGCGGTCGCAAGCGCCGCTGCAATGAGCGCAAAGGCTAGCGCCATCGCAATGAGCCAAAGATTCTTTCGAGTGTCGTAGTTCATGTAATCCTCAGGTGACCATCACGGTCGCGACAGTAGATGCGGCGATGGCCACCGCGTAGGGAATGTGCGTGACTCCTCGGCTGATGCAGAGGTAACCAAGCGCTAGCGCCGCACCACACAGCGCGATCGCCGCAAGCGCGATCAGAAGTTGAGACAACGACCACCATACCGACGTCGCAGCAATGAGCTTGACGTCACCCGCGCTCATGCCTCGCATCACGTACATCGGCATGCAAGCGAGACCTCCGAGTGCGCCGCTCACAAGCCCACTCCAGATCTGACCAGCGCCGAGCTCGTAGGCACCGCCGATCAGACCGACTACGGCGATCCCAAGACAGAGCAGATTCGGAATACGCCGCTCCCGCCAATCGAACACCGCGGCCATAACGACCGCAGGAACGAGAATGACCATCTGCATGAGGGGGATCGAAGACATCGGAAACTCAACAGCGCGTGAGGTGGAAGACCCGCCGACGCTATGTTTTTCGATAGCGTCAGCGGGCTCTCAGGATTGACGGTTGATCGAGATTTACGCTCAATTACCTAGAGATTCTCAGGGGAACTTAAAGCAGTCCTTCCAGAGCTTCGATGCGATCCTTAACGGCTATACCAAGGTTAGTGAACGCAGCAATCAGTGCCACCGCAATCAATCCAGCAACGACGGCGTATTCCACCGCAGCAAGACCGCGCTCATCGGTGATGAACCGATTCACGAACTTTTTAATGGACTTCATTTTCATCTCCTAGAATTTTCAGGGACGCCGATGACGACGCCATCGACGGGGTCACTCTAGGACGCCGCACATCGAGAGCCCTGCGCGATCGCGCACGGTTTTTTGTTTTTTCTATAGAGGCCTCTTACCGTGCTTGAGACGACGAACCACGACGACGATTCGCTCCGATACTTAGTCAGTCTTCAATCGAACCGACAGGAGCATGATGATGAAAAAACTTTCGATACCCGATCAACTGACCGATCTGGAGGATGTCGTCCGCGGTTTCATGCGACGCCCGTTCTTCTATGACTCACAGATCCCTGAAATTCGCATGGATGTACGCGAAGACGACGACGCCTACGTCATCCACGCTGAGATACCCGGAGCAAAGAAAGACGATGTCAAAATCGACGTCGACGATAACTTCGTGTCGATCGCCGCACAGCTCGGCAATCAAGTCGAGCGAAAGAACGGGGGACGCTGGATTTGTACGGAGCGTTTTTCGGGCTCCGTGTCGCGCAGCATGAGCCTCCCGCATGACGTTGATCCAGAGAAGGTCAACGCCGCATACGAGAACGGTGTGCTCGCACTTACCTTGCCGAAGAAGGCGCGGTCTTCCGCCAAGTCGGTGCCCATCCGATAAAAAATGGGGCGGACTCCGCGAGGAGCCCGCCCCAAATCCGCCAGCCTC
>JBILWC010000044.1:0-2914 GCA_044370105.1 Steroidobacteraceae bacterium
CTGATGCCGCAGCGCCAAGTCAACGTGGCTCAAAGGCGGCAGGGGCAGCCGGCGCGAAGCCATCGGCCGAAGCGCCCAAGTCCACTGCTTCGGCTGGCGCAACGCCAACCACTAAAGACGTGCCTGCCTCAAAGGCCTCAACCTCTGCGCGTTCCTGGCAGTGGGCTGGCTCGCGTGGCCCAAGTCATTGGGGGCGTCTTGATCCTGAATACGGGCAGTGTTCTCAAGGTACGCTGCAGTCTCCAATTGCCATTTCGAAGTCTGAGGTGATTCCTGGAACGATCGAGTTACCTCGATTCATGTACGGCCCAGCTAATTTCAATATCGAGTTCCGAGGGCCAGCACTTGCGCTCAACCTGCTGACAAACTCAAAGCTTCAGTTCCGAGGGGTGGATTGGTCCCTTGACCATATTCAGTTTCGGGTCCCTGGTGAATTCTTCTACGAAGGGCAGCAGTCCACGGCTTCGATTCAGTTCTATCATCGACACGGGGATCGCCAGCTAATTCTTGTTGTACCTGTTGCGGTCCGTGAGGGGCAGCCGAGCAGCGATGGCTTGAGGCATGTATTGCAACGTATACCGCTCGATGAGACCGACAAAGTATCAACAAAAAATCTTGAATGGGCGCCGATGAGTTTGGTGCCTGGTGGCATTGCGAGCGCCCTTACCTATACGGGGTCGTTGTCGCATCCGCCATGTACTGAGGGTGTCCTTTGGGTTATTTCCGAGTCGCCGCTTTTGATTAATAAGCAGCAGCACGCTGAGTTATTGGCCTTAGTGCCCCAGGGTTTTCGCCCTACACAACCAGCACACTCACGAGCAGTCATTCGGCTTCAGACGAAGCGGCAGTAATTGCCGCGCTTGCGGCAATGAGTTGCCGAAGAGACCATTGACGGCGAAGGTCTTACATATGTTTAGACCGCCTGTCAGCAAATAACTGCCATTTGTCGTTGTGGCATAGGGCTTGCTGATATCTCCTGGCTAGGAGACCGTTTTCGATGAACCTTGTACCTGAATTTGATCCTCTGTATTTTTCTGAGGCTGCTCTGCGGATGCGCAGCTATCGGCAGCAAATTCTTTCGTCAAATATGGCAAACGTCGACACGCCGGGCTACAAGGCGCGTGACGTGCTTTTTTCGCAAGCGCTTCGCGAGCAACTTGAGGGGACCGCGTACTCAAACGCGCTACCGCTCGCTTCAAGCAACGATCGCCATTACCGAATTGGTGGCTCGCTACCCGGTGCTCCTGCGTTGCTTTACCGGATGCCCATGCAGCCTTCGCTCGACGGCAATACGGTCGATGTGGAGACTGAGCGCTCGCATTTCGCCGACAACGCCCTGCGTACAGAGGCGGCGATGACCATGCTTAGCAGTGTTATTTCATCGCGCAGGATGGCGCTTTCAGGGAACAACTCATGAGCCTCATGCGTAGTTTTCAAGTGGCTTCGACGGCGCTTTCATCGCAGTCTTTGCGTCTTAATGCGCTTGCTTCAAATCTTGCAAATGCGGAGTCAGTATCAGGTCCTGACGGTAAGCCCTACAAGCCGAGGCATGTTGTATTCAGGCCTGCGCCCATTTTGGGTGAAGTTGCAGCCGGCGTTGAAGTGGCTGCGGTTCAGGAGGACGAACGTCCTGGCCCCTTAGTCTATAAGCCTGGTCACCCGAGTGCGGATGCGAATGGTTATATCCGGATGCCCAATGTCAATCCGGTTGAAGTAATGGTCGACATGATATCTGCCTCGCGCTCATACCAAATGAATATTGAGGTGATGAACACGAGCAAGCAATTGATGCTGAAGATGCTCGATTTGGGAAGGGCGGGCTAAGGCTCCTTTCAGACGGATAAGGCTACAGGAAATCTATGAGTACAAGTCTTGGAAATTTAAGTGCGGTTGGCTCCTATGATCCAAAGACCGCAAACGCCCCGAAACTTGGGTCAAACACCATGGGCACGAGCTCCAAGGAGATTCAAGATAATTTCATGCGAATGCTGATTACGCAGTTGCAGAACCAGAACCCCTTGAATCCAATGGACAATGCCCAGTTCGCATCGCAGCTTGCTCAGATGAGTCAGCTTCAAGGGATCGAAAGCATGCGCAGTTCGATCGACAGTTTTGTCAAACAGGTTCAAAGTGGCCGTCTTTTAGAGCAGTCCAGTCTTGTCGGTAGGCAAGTTATGGCTGCCTCCGAGTCTGTTCAGTGGAACGGGACCGATGCAGTGAATTTTGCGGTAAACGCTGACGCCACGATTTCTGATGCGGTGTTGCGCATCAAGTCTTTCGATGGTCGAGTCCTCGATGAAATCAAGCTCGGGACATTGAGTGGTGACATGAAGGGTTTGTCTTGGGATGGCACTGACAAGGAAGGGGCTCCTCTCCTTCCGGGCAAGTATCTCCTGACAGTCGATGGGATCGGGTTGGATGGCAAGACAAGCAAAGGGAATGTGCTTACGCCTGCACAAGTTACGTCGGTAAGACGTGCTGGCAACGATATTGAGGTCGACTTAAGTGACGGCCGTAGTGTTTTGGATTCACAAATTTTGCAGGTTGGCGCTTAAGGTTGTTTTTATTTTTAGAACTATTGAACTAGGGTGACGGATCTATGTCCAGCGGATTTTCAATCGGTTTAAGCGGTCTTCAGACAAACTCCTCGGCAATTGAAACGGCAAGTAAAAATATTGCCTCGTCGAATGTTGTTGGCTTTAAAAGTACTGAATTTTTGTTCTCTGAAGCCTTGGCCCGATCGACGTCGGGATCATCAGGTGGCAATTTTGCCCCTGCAGGAACAGGCGCGCTCACCAGAAGTATCTTTGCCGGTGGAGCGACTCGTTACTCTGCCTCACCGCTTGACCTTTCGATTAACGGTGAGGGCATGTTTTCGCTGACCCTCATGCAAGACGGTTCAAGCGAGAGGGTG
>JBILWC010000012.1:0-73505 GCA_044370105.1 Steroidobacteraceae bacterium
CCCAGCTTCCGCCTGCTTCAGCACCGCCAGGATCTGGCTGTCCGTAAACCTCGATCGCTTCATGTAAAACTTCCTCCAACGAGAAAATTCTACTTCTCAATCCCCCACCCCTGTGGGGGGATTACCGTGCCTGCCGCGACGCCGTATGCAATGCCTGGCAGCAGGAAACCGATGAAGATGATGGGAACGATCGATTGCATGAGTGGCGCGCCAGAGACGAGGAGCAAGCGGTCGCCATCCGCATTGGGCTGAGCAGCCCAAGGAGTCTCTGCAGGGAGCAACGTCAGCGCGAACAAAGCACCCGCGATCACGGCGACGATCAGGGCATAGCGGAGGCCTCGACGTTCCGTATCTTGCAAGGGCTCTTGAGTGGGCAGGTTTGTCGGGTCACCGTCCACGGTCGTCGCGCGCAAACGAGGTTCGATGACGAGATCGGTCAGCGCCCATCCGAGCGCGATGATGAGCAGCGAGGACGCTGTGGTGAAATAGAAATTATTGAGCGGATTGACGACGACCGTCGGATCCACGAGATGCGCCGCGGTCTGGGTCAGGCCTGCGAGCAAGGGATCGAGGCTGGACGGCACACCCATCGTCGCGCTGAATCCGCCCGATACCCCCGCGAACGCCGCAGCGATTCCGGCGAGCGGGTGGCGACCCGCGGCGTAAAAAATCACGGCACCGAGCGGGATGACCAGCACGTATCCCGCATCGACAGCCACGTGGCTGAGGATGCCGACTGCGATGAGAGCGGGGGTGAGCAACTGACGGGGCGTGACCGCCATTGCTGCACGCAACATCGCATTGATGAAGCCCGTATGTTCCGCGACACCGAGCCCGAGCATAGCGACGAGCACCACGCCGAGAGGCGGAAAGCTCGTAAACGTGGACACCATCGTCGCCATGAACGCCGTGAGGGACTCTCCTGCCAGGAGATTGCGGATCTCGAGTGGCTTTCCGCTCCGGGGGTCGATTTCGTTGAACACCATGCCGGACAACAGGGCGCTGACGACCCAAGCGACCAACATGAGCAACAGAAACAGCACCGCGGGATCGGGCAAGCGATTGCCAGCGCGCTCGACAAGGTCCAATAGGCGGGTCAACCCTCGGTTCGACTGCTGACGGGACATGGCATTCCTCAGTGGGCATTCATGGACGCCTGCGAGGTTAAGCCACCTGTGTCCGTTCGATCAATGAGCGATCAGCACCTTCTCGATAATCTGACCGATCAGATGGTTCCATCCCTCCGATGACATCTTCTCACCGGCGACGTCATCGATGATTTGTCCAAGCGTATACGCCTGGACGAAGATCACGACCGCTTTGATATCCAGCCCCTTGTTGAGCCAGCCCTTCTTCTTCAGGAGCACGAAGATCTCTTCGAATTTTTTGTTCAGACGAGTCTGTTCTTCGGCAAGAAGTTTTGCGAAGCGCTGATTTTTCTCGGCGTACGCGATCAGGCGGAGTCTCGAGAAACGGAACGCTCTTCTCCCCGGACCTTGAGAGGATTCAGTGAGTTTTTCGGCGGCCTTGATGAACGCTTTCTTGGTTGTTGCACCATCGACGAGGTTCTGCAGCAAATGGATGCTTTCCTCGACAGACTCGGAAAATGCTTCGAGTAGAACCACTTCGACTAGACTCGAGAAGTCTTCGAAATGCAGGTAGAGAGTTCCGCGGGCGACATTGGCTTCGGCCAGAACCATCGACGTGGTGATTTCGCTGGGATGGTAGCGGCGCAACAGGTTTCTCACGGCCTCGATCAGACTGTCTCTGGCCGCGCTGCTTTTCTTGCGCTTTCGCGTTCGCAGGACGCTGAACGATGTCTTGCTCATAAGTGTTCGGAGTGTAAAGACAAAGACGATGTTCGGCCAGTTTCTGCACTAGTATTCTAGTCGAGACTGGCTTGCCGGTCCGATTTCAGCGTGGGTCTCGTGCAGCAAGTGCTGCGGCTTCGACCGTCAAAGAATTAGAAGAAAGCCCCTCGATTACCCCGAGTCGATCATCAGCCTTTTTGTTCTGACTGGCTTTGAACTTGGCTTCGATCGTTTCAATTTGGAATGACAACGCGACAATTCCGGTCAGCATTTTCTCGATGTAAGCGTGAGGTGCCTCGTCGATCGACCACGGGACTGGACGCTGACTTTCCATCTTCCGAGTCAGCTGATCGACCGCGCGTCTCTTCTCATCGTGATCATGCGAGTAGCTCAATCTTCCTCGCAGATGAACACTGCCGTAGTTCCAGGTGGGGACGACTTCGTGCGTGACAGTCTTGCTCCGAAAAAACGACGGAGACACATAAGCCGAAGCGCCCGTGAAGACGAGAACTGCCAAAGGATTTTGGTCGATCAATTTCCAGGTGAGGTTGGGTTTGGCCACATGCGCAACGAGGTGCCCGCCTCGAGCGAGCTCGGAGCTTCTCATGAAGGGTATGTGGTCGATGTGGGGCTGTCCGTCAGCCACGAGAACGATCGTTGCCAACGGGTGTTCATCGACGAAACGTTCGATCGTTTCGGTATCGGTCTCTGAAAACACGGAGGGGACGTACATGGCCTTTGGAAAAACCTTGCGGAACGTGACAGACGATGCGACGGCCGATGATACCCCCCGTTATACTCACCGTCAGGAGATCCCCCCTCATGAAGACGCTCGGCCGCATCGTGCTCAAAGGCCTGCTGACGATTTTGCCGATCAGCCTGACGCTCTATTTTGTTTACTGGCTGGGGTTGACCGCTGAGTCCCTGCTGTCGGGGCCCCTCAATTGGCTCTTGCCACCAGCGTTTTACAGACCCGGGATGGGGCTCGTCGCCGGCTTTTTGCTGCTCATCATCGTCGGCCTGTTGGTCAACGCCTATGTCGTTCGACGGCTTTTTGAACTCGGTGAGAATCTCTTGCTGCGGGTTCCCGTGGTCAAAACGGTTTTTGCCGCGTTGAGGGATCTCACGAAACTCGTCCGGGTGGGAGAGGCGGGGGGCGACCTCCAGCGAGTGGTCATGGTCGAATTCGGCCCCGGTCGGGTCATCGGCTTTGTCACTCAGGAAAATGCGAGCCTGCCTGGAATCGGCACCGATGGCTCGCTCGTCGCGGTGTATCTCCCCATGAGTTACCAGATTGGTGGTTACACGCTTTATCTGCCCCGAGAGCGAATTCAGCCGACGGATCTATCGGTAGAGGCTGCGATGCGCATCGTTCTGACGGGCGGAATGCAAGAAAAACGAGAGGTATAGGTCAATGACGAAAGTGGATTATTCGACTCGAGGCCGAATCGCGGTGATCGCCTTCCAGTCACCGCCCGTGAACAGCTTGGGATTTTCATTGCGTCGCGACATGCTCATGGCACTCGAACGTGCTGCCGCAGACGATGGAATCGACGGCATCGTTCTCGTCGGATCAAATGCCACGTTCAGCGCCGGCGCCGACATTCGTGAATTCGGGGGTGCGGACATGCGTCGCGGCCCATCGCTCTGGACCCTCAACTCGTTTCTCGAACGCATGACGAAACCTGCCGTCGCCGCCATCGAAGGCATGGCGCTCGGCGGTGGGCTCGAGTTGGCGATGAGTTGTCATCACAGAGTGGCCCTGGTCAGCGCGAGAATTGGACTTCCCGAGGTGAAGCTTGGTTTGCTCCCCGGAGCCGGGGGCACCCAGCGACTTCCGCGATTGATCGGCGTCGAGGGTGCGCTCAACGTCATGTTGTCCGGGGAGCCGCTGTCGGTGACGCTCTTCGCGAAGTCGCCGCTCTTCGACAAGGTGGTCGAGTCCGCGCTCGTTGATGCCGCCGTGTCCGTTGCCGAAGCCTCTGCAGCTGCACTAAAGACCGGCAAGGCGCTACCTCGTGCACGAGACATGAAAGTGCGCGAGCCCGACGTCCAGGCCCTTTGCCAGTTTGCGCGCAACACGGCCAAAGTCGCTTTCAAAGAATATCCAGCGCCGCTTTCGATCATCGATGCAGTGCAGTTCGGCGCCGAAAACTCTTTCGACGCTGGCCTCGCGGAAGAGGGTCGGTTGTTCAAGCAGCTGATGGACGGCCCCGTTTCGGCGGCTCTACGACACGTATTTTTTGCCGAGCGTGCTGCGTCGCGAATCGACGATATCCCGCCGGATACCAAGTCCCGTGAAGTGAAAAGCGTCGCCATCATCGGCGCGGGCACCATGGGAACGGGAATCGCCATCAATTTCCTGAACGCCGGCATCCCGGTTCGCCTTCTCGAGCTCAACAAAGAAGCGCTCGATCGTGGCGTGGTTCGTATCCGCGAGGTGTACGAAGGCCAGCTCAAAAAAGGCAAGCTCGATGCTGCGAAGATGGAGTCCCGTATGGGGCTGCTCACCCCGGTGCTCGAGTATCCGGAAATCAAAGACGTCGATCTCGTGATCGAGGCGGTCTTCGAAGAGATGGGTGTCAAAGAAAAAGTGTTCCGTACCCTCGATACGACAGTGCGACAGGGCGCCATTCTCGCCACCAACACTTCGACGCTCGACGTCAACCAGATCGCCGGTTTCACCGGACGTCCGCAAGATGTGATCGGTCTGCACTTTTTCAGCCCCGCCAACGTGATGCGTTTGCTCGAGGTTGTACGTGGTGCGAAAACTTCACCGGATGTGCTTGCCACTGCCATGTCGCTGTCAAAGAAAATCAAGAAGACGGCCGTGGTATCAGGGGTATGCGATGGTTTCATCGGCAATCGAATGATCCATCACTACTCTGCTCAGGCGATGCAGCTGATCAACGAAGGCGCGAGTCCCGAGCAGATCGACCGTGCCGTCGAGAAATTCGGTTTCGCGATGGGGCCTTTCCGGATGGGCGATCTCGCAGGCAACGACATCGGTTGGCATATTCGCAAGCGTCAGTACGCCGAAGGGTCTCTCAAGGTCCGCCAAGTCATCGCCGACAAGCTTTGCGAGATGGGGCGTTTCGGACAGAAGACGGGCGCCGGTTGGTACGACTATAAAAAAGGGGACCGCACGGCTCATCCATCACCGGTGGTGAGCGCGATCATCGATGAGGCGCGCAGCGCAGCCGGTACGCCGCTACGCAAGCTCGACGATCGTGAGATCGTCGATCGCCTGGTCTACGCCCTCGTCAATGAAGGGGCACGGATTCTCGAAGAAAAGATTGCGCAACGAGCGTCGGATATCGACATCGTTTATCTGATGGGATACGGCTTTCCCATCTGGCGCGGTGGCCCGATGCATTACGCCGATTCCCAAACGCTTTATGAAGTATCGCGACGGATGCAGAGTTTCGCGACCCAGCCTGGTGGTGATTCAGAGTTCTGGAGGCCCGCAGCGCTTATCGAGCGTTTGGCGTCAGAGGGTCGTTCATTCACCGGAGGTGCCGCATGAGCCGCGCTGCAAAAGGCCGCGAGGCCGTCATTGTTTCCACTGCACGTACACCGCTCTCCAAGAGTTGGAAAGGCGCCCTCAACATGACCCATGGCGCGACCATGGGCGCACACGTCATCAAGGCTGCCGTGGAGCGAGCAGGAATTGATCCTGCATCCATCGATGACGTGATCATCGGTTGCGGAAACCCCGAAGGCGCAACCGGACTCAACATCGCTCGTCAGGCTGCGTTGCGTGCAGGTTTACCGGTGACCGTGCCCGGACTCACGGTCGCGCGGTTCTGTTCTTCAGGTCTGCAGGCCATCGCGCTCGCCGCTCAGCGAGTCATCGCCGATGAAGGTGATGTATTCGTGGCAGGCGGGTTGGAGTCCATCTCCTGTGTGCAGGCCGAGGCCAACCGTCACATGATGACGGAGGCTTGGTTACTCAAGAACAAACCGGCCGTTTACCACACCATGCTGCAGACGGCGGAGACCGTGGCGGCGCGCTACGGCATCTCCCGCGAACGTCAGGATGAATATGGCGCACGCAGTCAGCAACGGGCTTGCGCAGCAAAAGCAGCGGGACACTTCGACGCCGAGATCGCCCCCATCACCGTGCGCATGGCAGGCATCGACCAAGCGGCGGGTGGAAAGCTTTATACGCGTGAGGTGACGCTCTCTGAAGACGAAGGTCTGCGCGAGGGGACGACTGTCGAAGCGATCGCAAAGATCAAGTCCGCCACACCCGGCGGTACCGTCGCAGCGGGTAACGCGAGCCAATTCTCCGATGGCGCGGGGGCCTGTGTAGTGATGAGCGCCGACGAAGCAGAGCGTTGTGGCGCAAAACCGCTCGGAGTCTTCCGCGGATTTGCCGTCGCCGGATGCGAACCCGACGAAATGGGCATCGGCCCGGTCTTTGCCGTGCCCAAGCTGCTCAAGCGCGCTGGTGTGAAACTCGAAGACGTCGGACTCTGGGAGCTCAACGAAGCCTTTGCAGTTCAGGTGCTGTATTGCCGCGACAAACTCGGCATTCCGGACGATCGTCTCAACATCGATGGTGGAGCCATCGCCATCGGGCACCCCTATGGGATGAGCGGCCAGCGACTTGTGGGCCACGCGTTGATCGCCGGCAAGCGACTCGGCGTCAAATATGTGGTGACTACGATGTGCGTGGCAGGTGGCATCGGTGCCGCAGGTCTCTTCGAGGTGCTTTGATGCGGCGTATCATGATGGCGTTGGCTGCAGCGCTTCTCCTCACGACTGCATCACGACCCGTAATGGCCATAGAAATCCCGGAGTATCGCGTCATCGATCAGGACGGTGCCTACGAGCTCCGCGAGTATTCGCCGTACCTGATCGCCGAGACGGAGATCGAGTCGGAGTTCATGAGTGCCGGAAACATTGCATTTGGCCGATTGTTCCGATACATCAGTGGTGCAAATACGAGCCAGACTGAAATTGCGATGACCGCACCAGTCGAGCAGTCTCGGGAGGGACGAGGTCAAAAAATAGCCATGACGGCGCCTGTTGAGCAGGCGAACGTCGCCGGCGTCTACCGCGTCGGATTCGTCGTCCCCAGAAAATTCACTCGCGAGACGGTCCCGAAGCCTACTGATCCGCGTGTCGCGATTCGCGAAGTCCCCGCAAGAACCGTCGCAGTATGGCGATACTCGGGGCGCTGGACCGAAGAAAACTTCCGCGAGCATGAGCGGGATTTACGCGCATTGCTCGCGCGCAAGGGTATGCGTGCAGAACCCGGAGACAGCGCAATCATTGCTCGCTATGACGCGCCCTTCATGCCGTGGTTCATGCGTCGGAATGAAGTGATTATTCCCCTGGTTGCCGCAGAAGTTCGTCAATGAGCGACCTCAAGAGCCTTCGACCACTCGATGGGTTGGATCGCCGAGGTTTCGTGACTGCGGCACTCGTCGGAGGTTTCGCCGCTGCCGCACTCCCGATCAGTGCCACGACCATCACTACCGATACATCCGGACTCGAGGCGGGCGAGACGCGAATTCCGGTGAGCGACGGTGAACTACCCGCGTATTTCGCGCGTCCTGCCGCCGGGAAGAACTTTCCGGTCGTTCTCGTCGTGCAAGAAATCTTTGGTGTTCACGAGCATATCCGGGATGTCTGTCGACGATTCGCGAAGCACGGCGCGCTGGCGATCGCTCCCGAGTTGTTCGCGAGACAAGGAAATCCCGCCTTGGCGTCGGATATCCAGGCCCTGATGCGGGACATCGTGTCCAAAGTGCCTGATCAACAGGTGATGGGCGATCTCGATGCAACCGTAAAGTGGGCGCGCCGGGAACGCGGTACGGGGAAAGTCGGAGTCACGGGCTTTTGCTGGGGCGGCCGGATCACGTGGCTATACGCCGCGCACTCGACGGACGTGGCTGCTGGTGTCGCTTGGTACGGACGCGTCGTCGGTCAGCCGAGTGCGCTACAGCCGAAACATCCGGTGGACGTTGCGGCGTCGCTCAAGGCACCCGTGCTCGGACTCTATGCAGGGCGGGATGGCGGAATTCCTCTGGCCTCGGTCGAGCGTATGACTGCCGCGCTCGCGATGCCTGGATCATCGACAGCGGCCAAAGTTTCTCGCATCGATGTATATCCGGAAGCTCAGCACGGTTTTTATGCCGACTATCGCGCGTCGTATCGTGCCGAGGACGCAGACCCCGCATTTCGCAGCGCGTTGGATTGGTTTGTCCGCAATGGACTCGATCTTCAACCGCCCGATCGTTTGGCGGCCCAACCGAGTCGAACAAGTTCCGCGACCAACAGGTCACGGTGATCCCCCTGGATTTCGATGTTGCCGTTGCGGACGGTCCCACCGCTTCCGCAGCGCTTCTTGAATTGTTTGGCGAGATCGTCGAGTGCTGAGGGCGAAAGGGGCAAGCCGGTGACCACCGTCACGCCTTTGCCGCCTCGCCCCTGAGTCTCTCGGCCGACGCGGACCATCGCCTCTTTGCCTCCCGATTTATGGGGTGCGACCAGGGCGCCCGCGAGCGCCTTGCGTTTGGCATCGATGTTCATGGGCGGAAGTCTAGGCAATGACCGTTCTTTCGACAAAGGGTGGTCGGGCTAGAATGGCCCCATGAAACGCTTGTATATCCTGATGGCCCCCGCGCTTTTGGCAATTTCATCGGCGGTAGTGTTCGCTCAGAAGCCGAATACACCCGACCTCGAGTCGGAGTTGAACGAACTCGTCGAAGTGGTCGTGGGGCGTTATTCCGGCGAGGTCGCAGACCCGGCGGATCATTCCGGAGAGCGCCGTACGACCTTGCATCACAAGATCGTCAGAGTCGACCTTCCGAGCTTCGGCGAGTATGTGATTTATCACCAGATATCGCGTGATGCGCTCGACTCGGCCGAACCTTGGCAGCAAAAACTATACGTCTTCGATCAAGACCCGAAGCGACGCCACAACTCCATGCGAGCTTTCGTGATCCCCGCAGAACTTGGGCTCGCCAACTTCGAGGGCGACCCCGTCAAATTCGAGAAGCTGGTCTCGGCCAGTTCACCAGCGACTTCAGGGCTGCAAGGATTTCCGGACGGATGCAGGATCAAATGGACACGCGAAGCGCCATCCGTCTTCGTTGCTCGTGTCGAACGGGAGAAGTGCCGTTACGAAAGTCCCGCTCTCCGCCAGCGTATCTCAGCCTCCATGACCTATCGGGTTACGCCGGACAGCTTCGGAGTCGAAGAAGTATTCTTTGGACCCAACGGCAAGTCGCTGTTCCCGCAGAGAGGCCTGCTTACGGTAGCTCGCAAACCCTCGACAGTTGCCGCCGTCCTCGCTGCATCAAGGCCTGAGGAGTGGCGGCGCCTCGATCCCGAACGCACGATCTACATGGATCTTGATTCAGGGCGCGTGGTGTTCGAGTTGTCTTCGACCTTTGCCCCGCGACATGTCGAAAACATTCGAGCGCTGGCGCGTTCGGGTTGGTTCGACGGACTCAGCATCAATCGCGTGCAAGACAACTTCGTGACCCAATGGGGCGATCCCGACGGCAAAAAACCCATCGTCGGTGCGGCGAGTCGCTTGCCGCCCGAATTCGAGCGAGCCTGGTCACCGGATATTGCATTCAGCGCTTTGCCCGACGGCGATGTCTTCGCACCCGAGGCAGGTTTCGTGGAAGGGTTCTGGGCTGCAGGCGATCGACAGACCGGACGCATATGGCTTGCGCACTGTTATGGCACGCTGGGTGTGGGACGAGACACCGCTGCAGATTCCGGCAGCGGAGCAGAGTTGTACGTCGTCATCGGGCATGCACCGCGACAACTCGATCGAAACATCACTGTGGCAGGACGCGCGGTGAGCGGAATGGAATTGCTCGCCTCGTTGCCTCGCGGTACCCAAGCGCTGGGCTTCTACAAAACCGCTGCCGAAAGAACGCCGATCAGGCGGTTGCGTCTGGCCGCAGATGTTCCTGAATCAGAGCGTACCGAGCTCGAGTTGCTTCGTACCGACTCCGAGAGTTTCGCGGAGGTTGTGGAGGCCCGTCGCAACCGACGTGACGAGTGGTACAAGGTTCCTGCAGGTCAGATCGACTTGTGCAGCGCGCCGCTTCCGGTACGACGAGTTACTCCTGTCGCATCCGCGCCGAACGGCCGAGGCGGCTGATACCGAGCGCACCGCTGCGGACGACTTCCAGCATCTGAGCGCCTTTGGCGAGCTCGGCAACGAATTTATCGATCTCGGATTCGTTTGCAGTGAGCTCGACGATGAACCCTTCGCTGGCCGGATCTATCACTCGTCCGCCAGCGCGCACGACATAACCTCGTACCGCGTCGGCTTGCTCGGGCCGCACCTTGAGCTTGAGCAGAACAAGCTCGCGCTCGATATGTTCCCCCTGCGTCATGTCTTCAACCGATACGACGTCGATGAGCTTATTGAGCTGACTCAAGATCTGCTGGATGACCGAGTCCGATCCTCTGGTGACGAGGGTGATGCGAGAAACCGTGGCATCGTCGGTTGCGGCCACCGACAAGGACTCGATGTTATAGCCCCGGGTCGAAAACAGTCCGGCCACTCGAGTGAGGGCTCCGGCTTCGTTTTGCAAATTGATGGCGATGATGTGGCGCATGACGGTCAGAGCATATTGCACGGGACGATTGAACTGGTAGTCTGATCAGCTCCCCGCCCGTAATTTGGTTGTTCTACATGTCACAGTCCCTTGCACCTCATCCGCGAGCCGGATCGACGATGTCCGGCGCTGAAATGATCGTGCAGGTGCTCGCTGACGAGGGGACGACTGCTATTTTCGGCTACTCGGGTGGCGCGATCCTGCCGACTTACGACGCCATATTCCTTTACAACCAGCAGCAGACCGAGCGCGGCCTCGCGCAGATGCCTTTGATCGTTCCGGCAAATGAGCAAGGTGCCGGGTTCATGGCCGCAGGGTATGCCCGTGCCAGTGGAAAAGTGGGCGTCTGTCTCGTCACTTCGGGACCTGGCGCAACCAATACGGTCACCCCGGTGCGTGACTCCATGGCGGACTCGATTCCGATGGTCGTGATCTGTGGCCAGGTTCCCACTGCCGCCATCGGAACCGATGCGTTTCAGGAAGCGCCGGTGCCCGCGATCATGGGCTCCATCGCGAAACATATATTTCTCGTGACTGATCCTGCCAAGCTCGAGGACACCGTTCGCACGGCATTCGAAATCGCCCGAACTGGTCGACCCGGCCCTGTCGTCATCGATGTTCCCAAGGACGTACAGAACTGGACCGGAGTCTTCAAAGGCGAGGGGGCATTGCCCATACCTGGATACCGGAAACGTCTCTTCGCAACTGCCCATGCCGGTATAGAGGACGACGAGGCTGCCGATTTCTTTGCGATGCTCGCGGCGTCCAAGCGACCGCTGCTCTACGCCGGGGGTGGCGTCATCAATGCGGAGGCGTCTGCCGCACTCACGGAATTCGCCACGACCTTCGGGATACCCGTCGTCACGACACTGATGGGCATCGGCGCATTCGATACGACGCATCCTCTGTCCATGAGCATGCTGGGGATGCATGGTGCCGCGTTCGCAAACTATGCCGTCGAAGATTGCGACATGCTGATTGCCGTGGGGTCACGATTCGACGACCGAGTGGCTGGCGTTCCCTCTAAGTTCGCACCACGAGCCAAGAAAATCGCGCATCTCGACATCGATCGCGCAGAGATCAACAAGGTCAAGCGCGTCGACTGGAGTCATGTCGGCCAACTCCGCGACGCGTTGGAGTCACTCACTCGCTACGGACGAGGTACCGGTTTTCGCAGCGATTTTTCCGATTGGCATCGCGAGCTTGCGAACCTGCGGCGTGATCACGCCATGAATTACGATCGACAAAGCGAGTTGATCCAGCCTTATTACGTCATCGAAGAAATCAATCGGCTGACTCGCGGCGAGGCAATCATCACGACAGGCGTAGGCCAGCATCAGATGTGGGCCGCTCAGTACTTTGATTTTCGAAACCCCCGACTCTGGCTCACGTCCGGCTCCATGGGCACTATGGGCTTCGGCCTGCCAGCGGCGATCGGTGCTCAGTTCGCAAACCCCAAAGCTCTCGTCATCGACATCGATGGCGATGCATCGATTCGAATGAACTTCGGCGAACTCGAGACGGTCACGACCTACGACTTGCCCGTCAAGGTCGTGGTCCTCAACAATTTCGGCGATGGAATGGTCAAGCAGTGGCAAAAGTTGTTCTTCAAGGGGCGCATGTCCGCGAGCGACAAGTCGTTACACAAAAAGGATTTCGTGAAGGCGGCTCAGGCAGATGGCTTTTCCTATGCCGTCCGGCTAGATAAAAAATCCGATGTACCGCGAGTGATCGAAGAGTTTGTTCGGTACCCCGGCCCGGCATTTCTCGAGGTCATCATCGATCCCGATGCCGGCGTTTATCCGATGGTGGGTCCGGGCCAGTCCTACGACGGCATGATCACCGGCGATTTCATTGCCGCGAGACATTCCGTCAAAGATATCGAGGCTCCGGGACCTTCGGAGATGTTCTGAAGGCTTGCAGATCTCGGTGGTGTCAGCCGATTTCGATCAGGCGAAATCCGGCCGGCGCATCGAGTGCAACCGATTTGATCAGCGCGAAGACTTCGAGGTCTGCCTCCAAACGAAGGAACCTCACGGCCGCTGGCGTCACGGCGGAAAGCAAGGTCTGCCTGCCCAGGTTGATTTCGACGAGGACGATGCCATCACCGCGTTCGCGCATCCGGCTTATTCTTCCTCGTAATACGTTCTGCACCGAAAGACCCGTGGGTGCTTGAGTGGCGATGATCACCTCGTTGGCAGGAACGTAGGCGCGAAACAATTGCCCAAGACCTTCAGGTCTTGTCGGTAGAACCACCGGCTGCCCATCGAGGTCAGCCTCGAAGCCGCTGCTCGCTGATGGGTTCGAACGTCGTGCCAGCGAAAGCAGGCTACCAATGTCGTTTCTCATCGAGAGCAGCGGTGTATCGGCTCTTCCGAGCAGATGTTGAACGTCGCCGCTTGCGACGACCGATCCGCAGTCCAGCAGAACGAGCTGATCGGCGAGTCGAAGAACCTCTGCGAGACTATGCGTGACATGAATCGATGGTATGGAAAACTCCTGCTTGATTCGATCGAGTAGCCCCAGGATTTCGTTCTTTCTCGGAGCGTCGAGGGCCGCAAGCGGTTCGTCGAGCAGCAAAAGGGAAGGGTGCGCCAAGAGCGCACGGCCGAGCGCGACACGTTGACGTTCGCCACCCGAAAGTTGACGCGGCCAACGGTCCAGCAGCGAAACGAGACCGAGCGTATCGATGACTTGCTCGCGAGAGGGACCGGGGCGCTGCATGGCACGGCGCGCACCGAAGCTCAGGTTGTCTGATACCGTGAGATGCGGGAAGAGCAGGCCGTCTTGCGGAACCCAGCCCGTCGCGCGCTGTTCGGGCGGCAGATCGATATCGCGTGTCGTGTCGACCAAAACGCGTTCGCCGATGCTGATGCGCCCTCGATCCGGCCGCAGCGATCCGCTGATGAGATCGAGCACGGTGGATTTTCCGGAGCCTGAGGAACCGAAGATGGCCGTGCAGCCATTTGCGGGAGTTTCGAATCGAACATCGAGAACAAAATCTCCCCGCTTGATCGAGACGTCGACGGAAATCACGGTCAGGCGCTCCACCGCTGCGCGCGGCGCCCGAGCCATTCGGCCGTCAGCAAGGCGAGCAGAGCGAGGGTCATCGAGATCAGGGCAAGTTTCATCGCGACGGTTTCGCCGCCGGGCGTTTGCAGCGCCCCGTATATGGCCAGTGCCAGTGTTTGCGTTTCCCCGGGCACGTTGGCTGCAAAAGTGATGACCGCGCCGAATTCACCGAGGCAGATTGCAAATCCGAGCACGGCGGCTGCAGAAATTCCGGGCAGTGCCAAAGGTAAAGTAATGGAGAAGAAGCGATCGAGTGCTCCTGCTCCAAGGCAGCGTGCCGCCAGTTCAAGCCGAGGATCGATGGCCTCCACTGACAGTCGGATTGTTCGGATCATGATAGGTAGTGCGACGATCCCTGCTGCGAGGGCTGCGCCGTTGGTGGTGAACACCAGTCGCATGTCGAAGTTTGCATCGAGCCAGTGGCCGATCGGACCCTGAACGCCAAAGATCAGCAGCAGAACGTAGCCGACCACCACCGGCGGGAGCACGAGGGGGGAGTGGACGAGTGCATCGAGCAGTGCGCGCCCCCGAAATCGTTTTCTCGCCAAAATCCAGCCGAGCACGATTGCAGCAGGCAGCGTGAACACGAGAGCTCGTGCGGCAACGCTCAGACTCGTCAGGACGGCCAACCATTCGGGATCAGACAATGTCACCCTTGCATCCTATACTTCGACCCATGAAATACCTGCACACGATGGTCCGCGTGACGGATCTCGACGCCTCGATCCGATTTTATCGGGATGCTCTTGGTCTGGAGGTACTCTCCACCAAAGAAGTGCCGAACGGGCGCTTTACATTGGTTTTTCTGGCCGCGCCGGGCGATCACTCAGCGCAAATCGAACTGACTTATAACTGGGATCCGGAGGTCTATACCGGAGGGCGAAACTTCGGGCATGTGGCCTACGCGGTGGAAGACATATATGCCGTATGCCGACGTTTGGCGGAGCATGGGGTCACCATCTTGAGACCGCCGCGCGACGGCCGTATGGCATTCGTCAGATCGCCCGACGGGATCTCCATCGAGCTACTGCAAAAGGGCGGAGCAAAAACGCCCGAGGAGCCGTGGTTGTCGATGCCGAATACGGGAACCTGGTAACACCATGCCGATCAAGCGAGCCTGCCGACCTTCAGGCATCCTCGCTTGTGTTCTGACATTCCTGACTCTTGTCGGATGTTCTGCGCCCCGGGCGTACCTGGGAGAGCCTCTCTCTCGTGCGACGGCCGATAGCGGCTACCGGGGAGTCCGCATCATGCCGTCTCGGCAGAATGATGAAGTGCTTTTCATCGTGAGTCTGTCGGGTGGCGGAATGCGTGCGTCGGCGATGGCCTATGGGCTTTTCGAGCAGCTCTCCGCCGATCGCGTCGGCAGCGGCGCGACGTCTGCGCGCCTTCTGGACAAGATCGACGTTATCTCGGCGGTATCGGGTGGCGCGGTACCTGCGGCCTATTTCACGCTCTACGGCGACCGACTATTTCGAGACTTCGAGTCGAGGTTCCTCGACAAAGATTTCACGGCTTCGGTGCGACGCGGAATTCTCCTCGACCCTAGGAACTGGCTACGCATGGCGTCCAGCGAGTTTTTCCGAGGCGATCTGTATGCCGAGTACTTCGATCGTCGCCTTTTTCATGGCGCGACATTCGGTAATCTCAGCCAGAGTGGTGATCGGCCATTTCTCATCATCAATGCCACGGATGTCGGGCTCGCGAGTCGTTTCGAATTCACCCAAGACAGCTTCGATTTGATCTGCACCGATCTCACGAGATATCCGATCTCGCGAGCCATTGCCGCTTCGACCTTGATCCCGGCCTTGTTGACGCCGATCACCATAGAAAATCGTGCGGGGCGTTGTGGCTACGCGCTTCCGGACTGGGTCGCGCGAACACTCGAAACGGGCGATCACAGTTCGCGGCAGTATTTTCGTGCCTCAGTCTTGAAGTCGCGTAGTGATGTATCCCGTTTCGGGTATCTGCACCTCGTGGATGGGGCGCTCAGCGACAACCTCGGTGCGAGGACGCTTTATGACGCGTTGGCTGACGGCAGCTCCTGGATGAAATGGACGGAACCATCGCGTAGTCCGGGGCGACGGAAATTGATTTATGTCTCGGTGAACGCAGGGGATTGGAAGTCGACTCAAGTCAGCATCAATCGTCAACCGCCCGATGCATTGCAGATGCTGCGGTTGATGGGGACAGTCCCCGTCGACCGATACTCCGCCGAAAGTCGGATCTTGCTCAACGACGCGCTCAAAGAACACGCCCGTCGCGAGCAGGCTGAGCTTTATCACATCGAAATCGAGCTCGAGGCTTTGCGAAGCGACCCGCAGCTGACCCGCCTTGTCGAGCTTCCGACGTCGTTCACTCTGGCCAGAGGGGATGCGCTGGCGCTGCGTTGCGCAACACGTCGGATTCTCTTGGCCTCACCCGATTATCAGCGGCTCATACGTGATCTTTCCGGGACCGCCGAACCGTTGACGACCTGCGGCGAGTGAGCGCCTCGGTCGAGCGTTCTCACCAGGTCATCGAGATGCCTTTGGTTTTGAGGTAGGGCTCCAAGCCTTCCTTCCCGAACTCACGGCCCCAACCAGATTGCTTGTTGCCCCCGAAGGGCACGGCTGGATCTATGGCGGCGTGCATGTTGACGCTGACCTGGCCGGCATCGATTTTTCGAACCATCTGCATGGCGATGCCGAGGTCACGTGTCCAGACACTGCCCGAGAGTCCGTAGATCGTGGAGTTGGCGGCGCGCGCCACGGCCTCGAGATCGCCATCGCCGAATGTTTGTACACAGAGCACCGGACCAAAGATTTCATTCTTGACCGGGGTCATGTCGTTCCGGGTTCGGGCGAGAACGGTAGGCTCAAAAAAGTATCCGGGGCGTGTGGGCGCATGGCCTCCGCACACGACTTCTGCACCTTCCTTCCGGCCCGCGTCGACGAATCCTGCAACGCGATCGCGTTGTTGCGAGGAAATCAGCGGGCCGAACTCCGATGCGGGATCGAGTCCGGGACCGAGTTTCATGGAGCGAGCGATCGCAGCGATACCCTCGACTACCTTATCGTGCACCTTCTCATGGACGAAAAGCCGGGTGCCTGCCATGCAGTTTTGCCCTTGCAGGAAAAAGCAGGCGCGCGCGGCGCCCGGAATCACCTGCTCGAGATCGGCATCCGGAAATACGACGACGGGTGATTTTCCGCCGAGCTCCAGAGTCACCTTCTTCAAATTACCAGCGGCTGCTTTGACGATGAGTCGCCCCACCTCGGTCGAGCCGGTGAACGCAATTTTGTCGACCCCGGGGTGGGCGGCGAGTGCGGCGCCTGCCGATTCGCCGTATCCGTTGACGATATTGATGACACCATCCGGAACACCTGCTTCTTGACAGATCTCGGCGAGTCGCATGGCGGTGAGCGGCGTGAGCTCCGCAGGCTTGAGCACGAGTGTGCAACCGGTCGCGAGCGCAGGCGCAATTTTGAGCATCACCATCGGTAACGGCGAATTCCAGGGCGTGATGGCGCCGACGACTCCGATGGGTTCGCGCAAGGTGAACGAGAGTGCTTCACCGGGGAGCTTGCCCTGCGGCGCTGCCGGTATCGTGGAGCCTTCGATTTTCGTGGGCCAGCCAGCGTAGTAACGGAAGAACTCCGGCACCACCATGCCGCATACATATTGCGCGAGCGGAGTCGGGAGCCCGTTATCGAGGATTTCGAGTTCGCAGAGTTGCTGGAAGTTGGCGACGATGAGATCGGAAATCTTCCAAATGACCGCGCTGCGCTGTGCAGCCGTGAACTTCGACCATGGCCCTTCGAAAGCTGCGCGCGCTGCTTTTACGGCGGCATCGATTTCGGCTGCACCGCCTGCGGAGCAACTCGAGATCTTGAGGCCGGTCGCCGGATCATGGATATCGATCGTCGATCCGGCAGAGGGGTGAACCCACTTTCCACCGATGAAGTGTCCATGCGAGCGCGCGAGAAAATCCAGCGTCGCTTTGGAAAGCGTGTAGTTCGATGGAACAGAAACGTTCGCGCTCATGATGACCCCCGACTTTAGACCCCTGAATCCTAAGGCCCTTGAACCTCCGGTCCGTCGGCCCGGAGAAATCGCGACCGATGCGTGGCCGTGCGACGGCCAGGTCAGCGCAGTCGAACCACCACTTTTCCGGCGTTTTGTCCGGCAAGAAGGTGCTCGACGGCATCAGCGACCTGATCCAGCCCCACGAAGGGCGTCCGATCGATCAGCACCTGCAGTTTTCCGTCGTGAAAGAGCTGCAGTAACCGGGCTGCCGTGTCGTCGAAGTATTCGGGAAAGGCCTGATTCTGAAACCCTCGAATCGAAGCGGACTTCCAGTAGAGCTTGCGGTAGGCACGGGCTTGCGGGATCAGTTCGACATCCTTGTCGAAATCCGACGTGTGACCACTGACGACCACACGACCGCGGAAGGCGACATGATCGACGAACGCATCGAAGATCTCTCCGCCGACGGAGTCGTAGGCGACGTCGATCCCTTTGGGGTACTCCTTCTCGAGAACCTCGCGCACATTCTCGCGTCGATAGTTGATGGGTCGATCGACACCGAGCTTGCGAAGCATCTCGATTTTATCGTCGTTGCCGGTGATCCCGATGACATGACATCCACGCAACTTCGCAAACTGCACTACGAAGTGACCGAGGCCGCCTGCCGCTGCTGACACGGCGACGGTATCGCCATCGCGGACGTCGCCGATGCGCTCGAGTCCGACCATCGCGGAGATTCCCGTGGGAATTAGCGCAAGCGTCTCTGCCGTCGGTTCGCGTACGGGTATGACTTTGCTTGCGGAGGCGATCTGATACTCGCGGTATCCAGAGCCGAGGCGACTGGCCGCAACCGCATCGCCCTCGCGCACGCGAGTCACTCCGGGACCTACCGCGACGATACGACCGACGGACTCGATACCCATATCGAAAGGCGGATCGACTTTGATGTATCGCACGGAGTTCCGACACAGGTTCTTGTCGAAAATCGCGTTGACGCCCGCAAATTCGTTGCGGATGACGACTTCTCCCGCCTGAGGTGCTCGCCACGCTTCTTTGACCACCTGCGTCGACGTTCGGAAGTCGCCGGTGATCCGATGAATGATCAGCTTCCGATAGTCCGTTGGGTGGGTCGTGTCTGCCATGCTCGTTGTCGCCCGTTTGCGAGGCCGCGTAGAGTGAGGACAAAGCTTATCCCACGGAGAACATCGACGTGCCTACCATTCTCATTACTGGAACATCACGGGGACTCGGACTCGAGTGCGTACGCCAATACGCGGAGGCCGGTTGGAACGTTTTGGCTTGCGCGCGCCATCCCGATGCCTCGTCTGCATTGCAGGGAATAGCCTCAGCGCACGCCGAGCGCGTGCAAACTCTATCGCTCGATGTCGAGGATCATGCCGCCATCGATCGGCTTGCCCGCGAGCTCGATGGAACGGCGATCGACGTATTGCTCAACTCCGCTGGCACGATGGGCAACGGGAGTTTTGCCAAAGACGGGCTCGCTTTCGGCAGTTTCGGCCGCTCCGACTACAAAGACTGGGAGACGATCTTCCGGCTCAATGTATTCGGTCCGATGAAAATGGCGGAGGCATTCGTCGGGCATGTTGCACGATCGAATCAGAAAAAGATCGTCACCCTGACGAGCATGCTGGGGTCAGTGGGCATCAATCGGATCGGAGGGCTCTACGCGTATCGGGCAAGCAAAGCGGCCGTCAACGCGATGATGAAGTCGATGGCCATCGACCTTGCCAAAACGCATGGCATTGCCGCGACCGCTTTGCATCCGGGATGGGTACGTACCGATCTCGGTGGCCCCCATGCCGATATCGATGCAATCGCCAGCGTTGCCGGCATGCGCAAGGTCATCGATGCGTTGACGCTCGAGACAGCAGGACGTTTCTGGGTCTACGACGGCAGCGAACTGCCGTGGTGAAGTCGGATCAGAAATACATCTTCGACATGGTCTTGCGGCTCGGATCGTACGCCGCGTAAGTCTTGCCGACGGTTGATGGATCTCCGAGCGCCTGCACCGCAAGGTCCGCTAGATCTTCACGACCTATGAAACTGAAGGCCTTCGGGTCCTCGACGAGTACGGCCGTGCCGGTTGCCGGGACATCACCGAGACCACCGGGACGAATGATGGTGTAGTCGAGCCCGCTCGCGCGAAGGTGGTCTTCGGCTCTCGTCTTCAGCGAAATGACTTCCGCCAAAAAACGCTTCGAGAACCCGGGAGCCGCGTCGGAAGAATCACCTGCGCCGATCACCGTGATGAAGACGAAGCGTTTGACGCCGGCGGTCTGGGTGGCATCGATGACGTTGCGATTGCCGATGTAGTCCGGACGTTTGTGTTGTTCGCCGCGTGTCGTGCCCAACGTGGACACCACCGCGGCGTAGCCGCCCGACGTCACCGCATTCGTCACCTGTTCGGCGTCCAGCGCATCGGCGATGACGGTGCTGACGCCCAGCTTTTCGAGTTCTGCCGTGTTCGATGTGCTGCGCACCGCGACGGTGACGGCTTCGCCACGTTCACGGAGTTTCCGAACGATTTCGAGACCTGTCCCGCGTGTTCCGCCGAAGACGAGAACCGGGCCGCCGGGTGACACATAGCTCGAGGCGGCTCGGACGTTGTCCGGATCGTGAGACGACCCGCTCAGCCAGAAGAAGTAGGCGAGCACGAACAACACGAGAGCGAGAATCAACCCGCCGATTGCCTTGAGCGTTCCGAGCAAAAACTTCTTCATGGCCATCACCCCTCAATCAACGAGCGCCGGAAGGCGCGTAAGTTTCGATCCACTCTCTGACCGTCTTGTACCAGAAGAGAGAGTTCTGTGGCTTCAAAATCCAGTGGTTCTCGTCCGGATAGTAGACAAACTTTGAGGGGACACCACGCTTTTGCAGGGTGTTGAAAAGCTCTATGCCCTGATTCACGGGAACCCTCATGTCGAGCTGTCCGTGGATGACGAGCGTAGGCGTCGCAAAATTACCTGCAGACGTGTGCGGCGAGTACCGCGCAAACTCTTCCGGACGCTCCCAGAATTCGAAGAACCGATCCCGCTCAGCACCGTAATCAGCACCGATCTGCGTGAAGTTGTTGTACACCGCCGCATGCGCGATCAAGGCTTTGAATGGATGGGCGCGGCCGAGAAGGGTGCTGGCGAGGAACCCACCGTAGCTCCCGCCGCCCGCGACCATGCGATCTGCATCGACATAAGGTTTGGCGGCCAACCATTCCGCGGCCTTGATGGTGTCTTCGTAGGGCTTGGTGATTCGATCGGGATTGATCGCATCGGTAAACGCCTGACCGAAACCGCTCGATCCGTGGAAGTTGTGCCAAGTCACGATGTAACCCCAGTTGGCGAACACCTGGGCGTTCCAGCGCCATTGCACGGCATCCTGAATGCCATTGTGCGGCCCGCCGTGAAGCAACATGAACACCGGGTATTTCCTGGACGGATCGAAGTCCGGGGGATAGACGACCCACATTTGAATCGGTGCGTCGCCGGCGCCCGAATACGTCACGCTCTCGATTCGGCCCTGGGCCGTTGTCGCGAGCGTCGTATCGTTGAACTTAGATAGCTGCGTCGCTGCGCCGTTGCCAAGATCGAGGCGCACCAAAGTCGGCGGCTCCTTGAACGATTGGCGAAGCGCCACGGCTATAGGGCGCGTACCGCTCATGGCGGATACCGCGAGATTTCCGAAGCTGCTGGCTCCGGTGATGGCCTTGGGGTTGCCGGGCGCCGCGAGATCGAATCGGTACACACGGTTGGTGGCCGCATCGTCGATAGCGCTATAGATCGCTTTCGAGTCTGCACGCCAAATCGGCCCGGAGATCGTCCGATCGAAATCGAGAGATAGATCACGACGTTCGCTGGTCGTACGGTCGATCAAAAATAGTTTGCCCCGGTCGGCGTAGAAACCCGGTATCGATTGCGCCGTATACGCCAGCCATTTTCCGTCCGGGCTGTACGTCGGCGATCGATCATCGGCGCGATTGCCGTCCGTGAGATTGCGAGCTGGCTTGCAGCCACAGGAGTCGAGCGCAATCAAATCGAAGTTCGAATCGATGCCGGTTTTGTCCGTGTCGGTCGAGAAGGTGATCTCGGTGCCGTCCGGCGAGATATCGTAAGTGGAATCAGAGTATTCCGATTTCGGCAGATGGAAGCCCGACTGCCGAGTGATGGCTATCGGCTCACCCCCAGTTCTTTCGATAGAGAACAGGTGCGGTTCACGGTCGTCGAGGAATCGATCCCAGTAAGAAATCGGAGCTCGGTCCCATACCTGTGCAGACATCTTGCTCTTGTCGCGCTCTTTCAGGCGCTTGGCCTGATCTTCCCAGCGAACGAGATCGATCCAGATCGACGATGCAAACGCGATCTTTCGGCCATCAGGAAACCACTTCGGTGCGTTGGCCCCGGTCGGGACGTCGGTCAATCGTTGAGCTTCGCCGCCATCGACCGGAATGACATAGATCTGGCCTTGTTCGTCATCACCACGTTTGGAGACGAAGGCGATCAGCGATCCGTCTGGACTGAACCTCGGAGAAGAGTCGGAGGCCTTGTCGCTGGTCAGTCGGCGTGAACTTCGTCCATCCGTCGAGAACAACCAAAGATCCGTCGACCCTTTATTTTCTTTGACGTCGAATTGCGTCACGGTCACGACGGCCAGTCGCCCATCGGGGGATATGTCGGTATCCCCGAGGCGGACCAGTGACCACATGCGTTCGGCCGTCAGGCTTTCCGACGGGGCAGGCTGAGCGAACGTGGGTGCGAGAGCCCACAGGGGCCACGACAGCAGGAGCAAACGGGGGGCGAATTTCCGAAGGTTGACCGTCTTCATAGGGCGTTCCCTGGTTGAGGTTTGGCATGAAGGCTAAGACATTGCCCGCGCCACGGCTACAGTCCAGCCATGGCTACAGGTCGTCAGTGAGCAGCGGGCTCGGGCATACTTGGATGGTCCATCAACTCGTCGAAGTATCAGGGAAGGCCGGAAACACATGTCCACCCTCGGTGAAGGCAGAATCGTCGTGGGTACGGCGCGCGGTGAGCGCGGCGATGTCATCGATCTGGTGCGTCGATGGTTCGACGCCATGGCCTCGGGGGATCTCGACTCCGCCTCCAAGCTCATGGCCCCCGGCCATCGCATCATCATCTCCGGAGGGCATCGATTTTCGAGCCTCGGTGAGTTTGCGGTGTTCGCCGCCGGTCGCTATCGCGAAGTGCGAAAGCAGTGCGATAGCTTCGAGGCCTGCGAGGCTGCCGGAGGATTTGCCGTCTATGTTCGCGGCGAGATGAGTGGATCATGGGCCGACGGAACAGCCTTCTCTCGCGTTCGTTGGTGTGATCGATTTCTCGTTCAGGCCGGTAACATCATTGAGCTCGATACGTTCAGCGATCTTGCAGAGGCCCGGTCAACGGAACTCCTCAAATGAATAGCCCCATCCTCGATCGTTACATCGCTCTGGCGTTGCAAATCGATTGCGACGGCGTTCACCCCGACCACAATCGCGAGGCTGCTGCAGCGCGGATGGGGGCGTCGCTGAACCGAATCGATCAGGCGATCTCCGGTGCAAAGCGCTGGATCGGCGCCGACCTCAAACTCGTCGTGCTGCCGGAATACATCCTGTCGGGTCCGCCCTGGGGTGAAACCATCCCCGAATGGGCGGCGAAGGGCGCGATCGCCCCGGACGGCCCGGAATACGAACGCCTGGGTGCCATGTCGCAGAAGCACGGCATCTTTCTGGCTGGTAATGGCTACGAAACCGATCCGAATTTTCCGGGCATTTATTTCCAGGCCTGCTGGGTCTTCGACCCGTCGGGTAATCGAGTGCTCACATATCGACGTCTGATTTCGATCTTTGCTCCGACGCCGCACGATGTTTGGGACAAATACCTCGATCTTTACGGTATCGAGGGCGTTTTTCCGGTGGCCCAAACGACCATCGGAAAACTCGCGGCCATCGCCTCCGAAGAAATTCTCTATCCCGAAGTGGCTCGCGCCCATGCCATTCGCGGTGCGGAAGTATTCCTGCACTCCACGAGCGAAGTGGCCTCCCCCAACCTCACCATCAAACAAATTGCACGACGTGCCCGGGCGCTCGAGAATCTCGCCTACGTCGTGTCTGCGAATACGGCGGCGTTGCTCGGGATCGACGTTCCTGTCGACTCGAGCAACGGCTACTCCGATCTCATCGACTATCACGGCAATCAAATGGTCGTCGCCGGCACAGGCAACTCCTCTGTGGCATCGGCATTTCTCGACATGGCAGGCCTTCGGTCGTATCGACGGCGTCCTGCTATGGCGAACATGCTCTCCCGCCAAGCACTAGAGATGTTTGCCGACTCCTTCGCAAATGCCGATCTGCGACGGGGCAACGGATTGCTGCAAGGCGGCAAGCTCGTGATTCCGGATCGTGCCTACTTCCAGCAACGTCAGGCAGATGCAATTTCGCGCATGGCCGAACGCGGGATCATCTGATCTCACCTCCAGAGGCCCGACCAGGGCATGCCGAAACGCGCCATACACGATCAATACGGTGAGCCACGCGAGGTGTTGCGTGTGCTCGAAGCGCCGGCCGAACAACCGGGTCCCGGTGAAGTCGTGATTCAGATGGAGGCCGCCGCGATGCATATCGCCGACCTTCGCACGATGTCGGGAGCCGAGGGATTCCGCTATCCGCTGCCGCGTACGCCTGGTTACGAAGGTATCGGCCGCGTCATCCGAACGGGGGAGGGCGTCACCTCGATGCGTGTGGGCGAACGAGTCTTCCCTGCACTCGGCAGTGGCACGTTTCGAGAAGAGGTGCGCTGCCGGGCAGAGGCTTGCATGCCCGCGCCTGAGGGCGATCCGCGTCAACTGAGTCTTTTGACGGTCAATGGGCCGACTGCTTGGGTCTTGTTGGAAGATTTTGCCGAATTGGGTCCGGGTGATTGGCTGATTCAGAACGCTGCCAATTCGAGTTGCGGACGCTACGTGGTCCAATTGGCGCATCGGCGCGGGGTGCGTTCAGTCAATGTGGTTCGGCGTCCCGAACTGATCGACGAGCTGAAATCTTTGAGCGCCGATATCGTGTTGCTCGATGGCCCCGACCTCGCGACGCGTGTGGCAGAAGCCGTGGACAGAGCTCCCATCCGACTCGGAATAGATGCTGTTGCAGGATCGGCGACGCAGCGAATCGCCGAGTGCCTTGCGCCCGATTCACCCCTTGTGTGTTACGGCGCGATGAGTGGCTCACCGTGCGAGATCGATTTTTATCTGATGTTTCGTCAGGGGATCGTGCTGCACGGCATCAGCTTCGTACGGCAGTTTCATCATCGCACGCCGGCGCAGGTACTTCAGATGTATGCAGAGCTCGCTGCGCTCATGGCCAAAGGAAGCTTGACGGCCCGCATTGCAGGTGTTTTTCCGATGGAGCGCATTCTCGAAGCCTGCGACCTTGCGGGACGAACCGGTAATGATCGCGATGGAAAAGTGATCATCACGTTCGGGGAATGATGGCGCCCCGCATCGACCACAGCACCACGATCAGCAACGGCAGCGCTACGAGGTTGAGCGTTTCCCAGCCTAGCGTCTCGATCGCAACCCCGGCAGACAGGGATGCCAGCGCTTGTGATCCAAATACCATGAAATCATTGAATCCCTGCGCTCGGAACCGTTCGCCATCCGAATAGGTTGACGACAGCAAGGTAGTGGCGCCGACGAAAAGCAGATTCCAGCCGACACCGAGCAGAAGCAGCGCCGAAAAATAGTGCACGAAATGCCGGCCGACGAACGCGCAGATGAGGATGCAGACCAGATTGATGGCGATGCCCGTCAGCATCATCCCGCGAATCCCGAGTTTGGAGACGAACCAAGGGGTCGCGAGTGAAGGCAAGTACATACCGAACAGATGCCCGGTGATGACGGCCGTAGTCTCGCCGGTCGAAAAGCCGTCGTGGACGTGCATGCTGAGCGGTGTCGCCGTCATGATGAAACTCATGACCGCATAGGACGACAGGCCAGCGAGTACGGCAACGCGATACCTCGGATCGGCAATCAACTCGAGGATGCCTCTCGAGGGCAACGATCGTTGTGCTCTCGATGGCGCCGGGGTGAACGGCAAGCGAGTCAATACCGCCGCGGCACACAGGCAGAGTCCGGCGAGCACGATGAACGAGGCGGTGTACTGCGGCCAACCTCCTACATTACTGACCGCGCCGCCAAGCGTCGGACCGACGAATGCCGCGATCAATGTTCCGATCATCACAGTGGAGGCTGCACGCCCCGCATCCCCCGGGCTCACGAATTCGATGGCAGCAAACCGATACTGCTGCACGAAAGCCATGTTGCCTCCGATGAGCAGTCCTGCGAAGCAGAATAGAGCGAACTCGTCTTGAAGAATGGCATACGCGCAGAGCAGTGCCGCGAGAGCTGCCATCAGCGCACTGCCGATGAAGGCAGGTCGTCTGCCGATTCGTTGCATGAGCAGAGCAGCCGGGATGGACATCGCTGCGAGACCGACGACCGACATCGACAGTGGCAGCGTTGCCAGCGCGGGCGTCGGAGCCATATGAGTTCCGACGATGCCGCCGAAAGTGACGAGAGTGATGGTGCTGCAAGCTGCAAACGCTTGAGCGATCGTGAGAGTCCAGACGTGCCGCATAGGAGGAATGCAGTATATCCGGCGCGGGCACCTCGGTTATGCTGCTTTGCATGAGCGCGCTGACCAAAGCGGATTATGTCGAACGCATCTTGAATGCGCGTGTCTATGACGTCGCAATCGAATCACCTTTGGAGCGTGCAAGTCGTCTGTCACGACGACTCGGAAACGAGATCCTTCTCAAACGCGAAGATCTGCAGCCAGTTTTCTCCTTCAAGCTGCGAGGGGCCTACAACAAGATTTCTCGTCTTTCAGAGGAGGTCGCCTCGCGGGGAGTAATTTGTGCCTCGGCGGGCAACCACGCTCAGGGCGTCGCACTCGCAGCCACTCGTCGTAAAATCCCATCGCTCATCGTGATGCCGGTGACCACTCCTCATATCAAGGTGCAGGCCGTCATCGATCTGGGCGGCGAGGTGGTTTTACACGGCGATGATTACGACTCCGCCTACGAGCATTCACTCAATCTCGCACGCGACAAGAATCTCGTTTTCGTTCATCCCTTCGACGATCCGGATGTCATCGCAGGCCAAGGCACCATCGGCGTCGAGATTTCGCGCCAAACGGAAGGCGAACTCGATGCGGTATTCGTGCCGATCGGCGGCGGGGGTCTGATCGCAGGGATCGCAACCTACCTTAAGCATGCACACCCCGGTGTCCGCATCGTCGGCGTCAATGCTGCAGATTCCACCGCCATGCACGACTCGTTGCTTTCTGGCGAGCGTCTGGCATTGCCACGAGTCGGAATTTTCGCCGACGGTGTCGCAGTGCGCCGGGTGGGTGAGGAAACCTTCCGCTTGGCGCGAGAGTGCGTGGACGAGGTCATGCTCGTCGATACCGACGAGATATGCGCGGGTATCCAGGATATCTTCGAGGACACCCGGTCCATCGTGGAGCCTGCGGGAGCGCTGGCAGTCGCTGCCATCAAGAAGTACATCGCTCGAGAAGGTTGCGCCGGCCGGCGATTCGTCGCCATCAATTGCGGTGCCAACATGAACTTCGACCGCCTACGGCATGTAGCCGAGCGGGCGGAGATCGGGGCGAAACGCGAGGCGCTGCTTGCCGTCGAGATTCCCGAGCGGCCCGGAAGCTTTCTCGAGCTCTGCCGTGCGCTTGGGCGGCGCAGCGTCACGGAATTCAACTACCGATACGAGACCTCGGGCGCCGCCAATATTTTTCTCGGTTTCGGCATGTCGGGTGGGCACGACGAGCGCGCGGCAGTGATCGAAACCCTGAGGAAGGCAGGCTACGTCGTCACCGACATGACCGATAACGAGCTTGCAAAGCTGCATGTTCGATACATGATCGGTGGTCACGCAGAGACCATCTCCGATGAGCGGCTGTTCCGATTCGAGTTTCCCGAGCGCCCTGGTGCCTTGCTGCGTTTTTTGGAGGCGATCGGTTCGCGATGGAACATCACGCTTTTTCACTATCGAAATCATGGCTCCGATGCGGGGCGCGTGATGGCGGGGATACAGGTTCCTGAAGCCACCGAACAAGAGTTTCTGGCGCATCTCGCGGAGCTGCACTATCCGTGGATCGACGAAACCGAAAATCCGGCTTATCAATTGTTTTTGGGAAACTGAGTCCGTCATGCAGTGTTATCAGCCCGTCGTGCCCGCGCGCGAGGAGACGATCACCGTCAGGAATTTGAGCCACCGTGTGGTGCACTGGGGAGACGACGGAGCCCCTTTGGTGTTTCTGCTCCATGGTTTCCAGGATTGCTCGGACACTTTCCAGTTTCTGGTCGATGCGTTGCCGCGCGACTACCACTTCATCGCTCCCGACTGGCGGGGATTCGGCGGTAGCGGGCGCAACGATTCGCCTTACTGGTTTCAGGACTATCTCGCCGATCTCGAAGGAATCCTCGATCACTATTCCGAGAGCGCAGCGACTCTGGTCGGGCATAGCATGGGGGGTCATATCGCGAGCCTGTACGCAGGTGTTCGTCCCTCCAGAGTTCGTCGCATTGCCTCGTTGGAAGGCTTCGGGCTGCCGAGAGTCGATGCATCGATCGCTCCCGATCGTCTGGGGCAATGGCTGGATGAAATCCGAAAAGGGGTACGTGAAACGCTCTACGACTCGCCAGAACGACTCGCTCGCATGCTTCAACATCGAAATCCGCGCTTGACGGACGAGCGAGCGGCATTCATCGCGAAATCATGGACGAGCCCTGTTTCGGAGGGTGGCGTCATGCTGCGCTTCGATCCTTGGCATCGCCTCATCAATCCGGTGCTCTATCGACGCGAGGAAGCCGAAGCATGTTGGCGACGTATCGTCGCGCCGACCCTGGTGCTGCTCGCCGGAGAGTCCGAATATCGAAAACGTCTTGGAACGCATGACGGCAGCGAAGAATTGGAACGCTTCAAGACCTGCTTCGCGCATCTCGAGGTGCGCGATTTTCCAACCCTCGGCCACATGATGCATCACGAGGATCCGGTCAGTGTTGCGGCGGTTCTGTCGGATTGGTTACATCGATGGAGGTGACGATCGTCCTCGTCTCCTGCCACAATGAAATCCTGATGAGCACCATCACCCGTCAAGATGATAGGTCCGACTGTCTGACGCCCGCTGCGCGTTGGGCCGGATTTCTCGGCTTGCTGCCGTTCGTACTTGCTCTTGGCCTCGCGCTGCTGGGTGGTTCGCAGGAAATCGCGTCGTGGGGTCTGCACCTTGCAACGGCCTGGGGGGCCGTCATCCTTGCTTTCATTGCAGCGGTCCATTGGGGCCTGGCTGTCGGCGGCCGATTGTCCTGGTCGATCAAGACCATCGTCGGTTCGACAGCGCCCTCGGTGGTCGGTGCTGCAGCAGTACTCGTGGGAGGCGAAAAGGGGATGGCCCTGCTCGTCGCGGGCTTCGGCTTGTTCTGGCTGTTCGAACATCGAACCTACGCTGATGTACTCCCCGCCGATTACCTCGATCTGCGTCGAGTGCTCACACTCGGCGTCTGTACACTTTTGATCCTCACGGCGTTCGCTGCCTCTGGAGTGGTCACGTGATCCTCGAAGATTTCGCAGAAGGCAAATGGCTTAGACCCCTGACGGTCGTAGGCTTCATTGCCGTCCTGGTTCTGCTCGCGTTCCAGGTCCTCCAGCCCTTCATCGTGCCGGTAATCTGGGCGGCGATCCTCGCTTATGTCACTTGGCCCATGCACGAGCGTCTCGTGCGTCTTTGCAGCGGCCGGCGGACTCTCGCAGCACTCGTCATGACGATCTTGTTGAGCTCCGCCATCATCCTACCGATCTTCTGGTTCGCCTTGCTGATCAAGGCCGAGGCCTTGCCGTTCTATCGCGAGATCGTCCCGCTGCTCGCAACGCTCAAAGTCCCTGCCTTCATTGCAGATATTCCACTGCTCGGCCCGCGTCTCCAGGAGATCCTCGCCCAGGTGGCGCGTGATCCCGGGGCGATCGATGTGGCCATTCGCCAATTCTTTGCCCAGTCCTCCGGCGAGATCAGCGCCATGCTCGGCGGCGTCGGGCGAAATCTCGTCAAGCTGGTCATCGCCATGGTGTCGCTGTTTTTCATGTATCGCGATGGTGAGCATTTCGCCTCGCAAGTGGGTCGGATGCTCGAGCAGTTCTTCGGAAAGGTGCGCGTCCAGCACTACCTCGAGGCGATCGGCAACACCGTCAAAGCCGTGGTGTACGGGATCGTGCTCGCCGCCTTGGCGCAAGGCACACTCGCTGGCATCGGCTACTGGTTCGCCGGACTTCCAGTGCCGCTGTTGCTCGGAATGCTGACTTTCCTCGTCGGGCTCGTGCCCTTCGTCGTGCCCTTCATTTGGGGCTCGGCAAGCGTCTGGCTCTATCTGACCGGTGAGACGACGGCAGCGATCGGCCTCGGAATTTGGGGACTGACCGCCGTGAGCTGGATCGACAATATCGTCCGTCCGCTCGTGATCAGCGGCGCAACGCGTATTCCATTTTTGCTCGTGTTGTTCGGCGTGCTGGGTGGCCTGACGGCATTCGGGCTCGTCGGTCTGTTCATAGGCCCTGTCATTCTCGCCGTCCTGATGGCCATCTGGCGTGAATGGCTTGCGGAAAAGCGCTCGCAGTCGATCATTGAGGACAAGACGCTGCCTTGATTGCAGCCTCGAGGAGCAATCGACTCAGGTTGTCGCCCGGGTGAGCACGAGAGGGGTCGCCGGCGCTCGGTAAAGACCCATGCGTGAAATCAGTTTATCGGGGTTGTCGTCGATCAGCAGCATGTCGCGAACGCCCTGACGCAAAAACCCTTCGCGATCGACATGATCGAGAAACTGCGACAGACGAGCGTAGAAGCCATCGACATCGAGCAGTGCGCAAGGTTTGCCGTGCAGGCCGAGATGGCCCCACGTCCACACCTCGAAAAGCTCCTCGAGCGTGCCGACTCCGCCCGGTAACGCGATGAAACCGTCCGATAACTCTGCCATCAGCGCTTTTCGATCGTGCATGGACTCGACTACGCGAAGGTCGTTGATTCGGTGATGGGCCACCTCGCGCTCGACCAGATTTCTGGGGATGACGCCGATGACTTCACCGCCTGCATTGTGGACGGCATCGGCGATCGTACCCATGAGTCCGATTCCCGCGCCGCCATAGACGAGTCCGATTCCTGCACGAACCAACGCCTGACCTAAAGCCTCGGAGGCCTCGCGGTAACGAGGTCCGTTCCCGGCGTTTGCACCACAAAACACACAGAGTCTTTTCAAACGATCGATCCTCGCTCAAATTCTTTGACTATTGATGCAGCCCACAGGCGCTCAGGCTTTGGCAAGGGCAGTCTTGCCACTCCAGGGACGGCGTCGGCGACGCGCCATGTGGAGTTTTGAAGCGGATCGAGTGCCGAGGCGGCGAGCACGACCCGCAACGCCGAATTCCGCATGGCGAGCTGGAGCTTTGTACGCCATGGATAGGAAAACTGCGCTCGAAAAGCGCGCTGCCAACCACCGTTCGAACGCAGAAGGTCGAGGAGGCGCTGTTGGATTCGATCAGGATCGATTTGCGGCTCCTGTCGAATGGCGGAGCTGCCCAGACGTTTGTACCAAGGCCAAAATAATCCTTGGTCTCTCGCGACATGCCAGGCCTGAAATAGATGACCGCCGAACCAGTCTGGTTCGATTCTGGGCGCCCCGTTCGTGACGAATTCTTTGGCGTCGCGACCCTCGAGATCGGCGACTCCCACCATGGCCAGGGCATTGATCAATCGTCGATGCCGCAACGCGAGATCCAGGCCGACCAACCCGCCGAATCCGAGACCTACGACGTCCACTCGATCAAGCTTCAAGCATGCCAAGGCCTGGCGGACGACCTTCGCATAGTCGCCGATCGATGCGCTCGCCTTCAGTGGATCGTCTGACTCCCCGTGACTCGGCAGCTCGATCGCGATCACGGGACGGAGGCCGATGAATCCGCGCATGAGGTCTTGGACCGAGTTGATCGAGCCCAGCGCATCATGCAGGACGATGACCGGTCGACCTTTTCCGTCAAAATTTTTGAGGAGTCGCAGTTGTCCATGTTTCAAGTGGACATAGTCTTGGATCAGCTCGCCGCGAAGTGTGGCGGCCGGAGCGGCAACCGGCGCCTTCGGCGGCCTGTGTGCAGAGATGTAGAGCCGACAGAGATCATGGGTCTCGTCGAGAGATCCGCCACGCTGCACGGTGACGCGACGACTGGCGTTCTTGATGCGGGGCAAGTGCGTCGCGAGCACGTCGGAGGCATACGCCGTCACCAGCATCGGAACTCGCATGTTCCGCAGGGCGCGATCCGAGTCCATCAAAAATGCGGCGCGATACCCCACGCGGTAGTGATCACCCGAACGCATGAAGTCGAGCAGGGCGGCATGCAGTACCTCGGGTGGCGGAACGTTGTTGTACAAGCGGTTCGCGAGTGCTTTGGCATACCACGGAAAGAAAATCGTCTGCTCGCGCATCCGGGCCCATAGCCAAGCAAGATGAGCGCCATCCCACGAAGGCTTGAATGGCGGGAGGTAATGACGAACGATGTCTTTCTTTTCGCGCGCCGACATCATCACGTAGCCATTGGCGACTGCGCACACGATGCGTTTCGGATAGGCAGCGGCAATCGCGCCCGAAATCATCGCTCCGGTATGAAATCCGTGGACCGCGGCACGATCGATCCCCAATGCATCCATGAATTCGATGGCTGCATCGGCAAAGTCGCTCATCGAGGCTGCTTTGACGCCGAGCGGATCGGACAGGCCGAAACCTGGTGAATCAGGGGCGATACACGTGAAGTGTGCTTTCCAACGCTCCATCGTCGCCAACATGTCGCGCGAGGACAGCGGAGACTGATGAAAGAGAATGACGAGAGGGCCGGAGCCGACACGACGATAGTGCACCTGCCGTGCGCCCCATCGCCCTGCAGAGATGGTCGCAAAATGACGGGTGATGGCCGAGCCGGGCATGAGAGACTCCGCAGGCTGATTCGCTGATGAAACTTAACACCACCCCATGAACCAATCGACCGATCCTGCGGAAGGGTCCACCGACAGGACGTCGGAGGCAGGACGGGGGGGAATGCGGGCGGCGCTCGCGTATCCGGATTTTCGCCGATTCGCTCTCGGGCGATTCCTGGCAACGCTGGTCTGGCAGATGCTCGGGGTGGCCGTGGGTTGGCAGGTTTATGCCACGACGCGTGATCCACTCGATCTGGGCTTCGTGGGCTTGGCGCAGTTTCTGCCGTTCTTCGTGCTCGTGCTGCCGGCGGGCCAGCTGGCCGATCGGGTCGATCGTCGAATGGTCATGCTCATGGCCTACGTCATCGATGCGGCGTGCATCGTGGTGCTGATCGCTTTTTCCTTGAGCGGCAGCGGTGATGTGTTTTGGGTGTTCGTTGCCATGGCATTGCTCGGTGCCGCGCGTGCGCTGTGGATGCCTGCGGGACAGGCCATGGTCGTCAACCTCGTTCCTTCGAAAGTTTTTCCGTCGGCAATCGCGCTCAATTCCATGCTGTTCGAGGTGGCCGTGATCGTCGGCCCTGCGCTCGGAGGCATCATCTATGCAGTGGGTGAGTCTCGCGAGGAGCCCGTCGGAGCGTTGCTCGTCTACGTGATCACCCTCGTTCTGATTGCCTTCGCCACAATGCTATTCGCCCGAATTCGACCACGGCCTGCGACCTTCGCCTCGGCCCCTGCCTCGTGGCGCGAGCTGACGGAGGGCCTTCGGTTCGTGTTCCAGCGACGCACGGTGCTCGGGGCCATCTCCCTCGACTTGTTCGCCGTGCTGTTCGGTGGCGCAACGGCCTTGTTGCCGATGTTTGCCGCCGACATCTTGAAGGTGGGTCCGGAAGGACTGGGAATTTTGCGAACGGCTCCGGGAGTGGGCGCAGCCTTGGTGGCCATCTGGTTGGCGCGACACCCCATCACGAGGCGTGTCGGGCCATGGATGTTCGGCGGTGTCGCAATCTTTGGACTTGCGACGGTCGTGTTCGGGCTATCGACCTCCTTCTGGCTATCGGTTGCCGCCTTGGTCTGCCTCGGTGCAGGAGACATGGTGTCGGTCTTCGTCCGACATCTGCTGGTCCAACTCGAGACGTCGGACGAAATCAGGGGCCGGGTCAGCGCCGTGAGTGCCATGTTCATTGGGGCCTCGAACGAACTCGGAGAATTCGAGTCGGGGCTCACGGCCAGTTGGTGGGGCCCGGTACGTGCGGTGACGTACGGTGGCATCGCCTGTCTCCTCGTCGTGGGCGCCTACCTCAAGTGGTTCCCGGAGCTCAGGCGCCTGGATCGGTTTCCCCAACCCCCCTGATCCTTGGGAGCTTGTAAAGTTTCGCAAAGTGGCGTGTCCCGGGAACCGGGTCGCCGGGCCCCGGGTCAATCGGAAGCGGGGTGCGTGGCATACTCGTCCCCGTCCCTTGGGAGCGCCTAGCAATGCATTCCGGAGCCATCCTTTTCTCACTGCTGACCGTCGCCGTAGTCGTCGGGCTCGGCGGCTGCATGAATGCCCGGATCGAAGAATCACGCGAGCTGCCAATTCAACTTGCTTCGGGTGAGGCGGTGGTGATCCTCGCCAAGCCCCAGATCGAGGGAACATCGGCCGAGGACGATTTCATGGACTGCGTCGGACGCGGTCTTGCCAGCGGTCCAAACCCGATCCCAGTGCGCGACAACAATCGTTTCGTGGATGAACTTTTCCCGTGGTTCGAGCCGGCGACAGCGCCGTCACGTCCCGAAGCCGTGACTCAGTTGCTGGCGAGGCCTGATGTCAGCGAGCGCGTCGCCGCTTCCGGAGTGCGCTACCTCGTGTGGCTCGACGGCGGCACTCGAAAAATCGATGGCGGCGGCAGCATCGCCTGTGGCGCCGCACCGGGTGCAGCAGGTTGCATCGGTTTCGGCTGGTGGGAAAACGAGTCGAACTTCGAGGCGACGATTTGGGATCTCAAGCAAGCCAAGTCTGCCGGAAGCGTAGGCACGAATGTCTCGGGAACCTCCGCCATCGTCGGCGCCGTCGTGCCGCTCCCGTTCATTGCCCGCGTCGAAAATACTGCATGTAACCGCCTTGCTGATCAGCTCCAGAGTTTTTTCCAGAGCGGCAGCTGAGCCAATCAATGTCTGTCATGAAAATCAAAGAAATCACTCTCATTTCATTGATATCGGCGCTCGCCCTCGCAGGGTGCGAGACGATGCCCTCTACCGGTGGCAGCCCCAGTACTTCTTCGGGCGGCGCATCGGGCAGCACATCAGGCGGCGCGTCCGGTGGCATCGTCATGGGTGGCGATTCGGGTGATGTGACGAGCGACGGCGATGGAACAGCGTCTGGCCGGAGCGCATCCGATAGCGGCTCCGACAGCGGCAGCGACGCCTCGACGTCTGACGAGGCCACCACCTCCGAAGAACGAAGCGGGACGCTCGGCAAAAAACTGGACGACTCCCTCGGCGAGTTCGACAAGACTCTCGAAGAAGAACAGCAGCGTACGGCTGCCGAGCGTGACGCTCGCGCCGCGAGCCGATCGGCGACGGCTTCCACGCAGGGTTCCGAAGGGGGCTTGGGTCGACGCGAGGGCGATTTGCGCTCTGAACGCGCCGGCCAAGCGGGCGCTGGAGGTGGGCGCGAGACCAGCGGCGATCGGCAGGATCGAGGCGTCGTCGCCGGTAGCGGTAGCGGCGCGCCTGATCGAAGCATCCCGTCCGGAGAAGATGACGACATCGTCGCGCGTCGCTTGAGACGCGCGGCGGAGCAGGAAACCGACCCCGAGCTCAAGGAAAAGCTCTGGAAGGAATACATGGAGCACAAGCGTAATGTCCAGGGCAAGGGCTGACGTTTTGTCGTCGTATCGAATCTTGAGGGTGATGGCGCTTGCTGTCGCCGCGCTTGCTGCGCTCGCTGGCTGCGTTGTCAAGGAAACGCGGCCGTTGCCGAAGCTCGAGGCTGTACAAGCCAAGACCCAAATTGACGAAGCCGAGTTGCTGGACGTGGCGGTGCAGGCCTTCGATGCCAACATTCCCGAAGCCATCAAAGATAACGAGGAGGCGCTCGACAAACGACGCATTTATCCGGACATCAGAAAAGCCGAATCACGTCTGCTCGCGAACCGCCTAAAGACGACGCTGGAGACTACCGGACAATGGGGCGCCGTTCGCGTCGTTCCGGAAGGCGTGCGCTTTGTCGATATCCTGATTACCGGAAAGATCCTGGAGTCCACGGGTGGTCGACTCGAGCTCGAGCTTCGCGCCGTCGATGCCGTCGGCCGGGTCTGGATCGACAACAAGGTCTATTCGGGCGAGGCTGATCTCGGGTCCTACAAGACGGATGCCGCGCTGCGCGCCCGAGATCCGTTTAAGAATGTCTATGTGCAGATCGCAGATGATCTCCTTCAGGCGCGGGAGCGTTTGTCGACGATGGATCGCAGGGATATCCGTCAAGTTGCTGCATTGCGATTTGCAAAAGATCTCGACCCGCGCTCGTTCGGCGGATATTTGGTCGAGGACAAAGACGGTTTCATCAAGATAAATCGGCTACCGGCCAGTAATGACCCTGCTCTTGCCCGTGTCGAGAAGATCCGTGAGCGCGACACGGTCGTCATCGATACGCTCGATGGCTACAACGAGCAGTTCTCCGAAGGTCTTTTCGACTCTTATGCAGGCTATCGACGTACGAGTCGCGAGGCCATCGAGAAAGAGGACAAGGCTCGTGCGCAAGCGACCACCCGAACCGTGCTTGGCGCCGCCGCAGTGCTCGCCAGCATTTTTGTTTCGAGTCAATGTGGTTCCGCGGATTACAACTGTCAGCGCATCGAAGATGCGGTCAGGTATGGGGGCGGCGTCGGTGGTGTCGCAGCAGTGATGTCTGGTATCAAGAAATTCGAAGATGCCAAGATGGCTGCCCAGGAAGTCAAAGAATTGGCGCGGAGCTTCGAGAACGAAGCCGAAACACAAGTCGTCGAAGTCGAGGGACGCTCTCTCAAGCTCGTCGGTTCGGCTGAAGAGCAATATCGCGAGTGGCGCCGTCTTCTCGCGGCGATCTACGCCGAAGAGACCGGAACTACTCCCTCGACGTCTGCAACATCGCCTCCCGGCTCCTGAGGTGTCGTGGCGACACTTTCGAAAGGACAAAGGCTTTTAGGTCGCTTCGTACTGATCGAACCACTCGGGCGTGGCGGTCAGGGCGAGGCTTGGCGTGCCCTCGATGAGGGTCGATCCGCGCAGATTGCGCTGAAGATCTCCACGAGACGGGAACTGCCGATTCTCGAGTTGCAGTACGCGCTAGCGCATCAGGGTGCCGGCAAAGGCGTTTTGGAGTATTTCGAGCCGCTGTCCGACGAGAGCGTTGCAGTGCTGCCGATGGAGCTTGCTTCAGCAGATGCCAGATCATTGAGGGCGAAATCCTGGACGCAGGTTCTCGGCTTGCTTGGCGAGGTGGCCGAGGCTTTGGCGGGGCTGCACCAGCGCGGAATCATTCACCGTGATCTGAAGCCCTCCAACGTTCTCATCGGTTTCGATGGTCGCGCGAGGTTGGCGGATTTCGGCGTGGCGGCGAGAGTGGGCGAGCAGTCTGCGACGCGAGCGGGTTCGCCGTTTTCCGCGAGTCCGCAACAACTCACCGGATCTCCCGCCTCGACGGCAGACGATATCTTTGGTCTAGGCGCGCTGGCCTATGAGTTGCTCGGTGGATATCCACCGAATTTCCCCGATGCCGACAGAGCTCGAAATGGGCTACCGGCACCACGACTCGCCACCTCGGTTGCAACACCGGTTGGTCTGACGGATCTCGTGATGTCCTTGCTGGCAACCGATCCGGAGTCTCGACCGAAGGATCTGCGGGAGATCGCTCGTACCTTGACCTCGTTCGAATCCCGACGACTCACGCCCGTTGTTGCAGCAAAAGTCGTACGACCCGAGGACGCAGTCGTCGAGCCTGCAGAGAAGGCTGCCCGACCCCGAGCGTCGGTGGGGGCGTGGGTCGGTCTGTTCGTGCTTCTTGCCGCGGTTGCAGCCGTATTTTTGGTGCTGCCGAGTTTCGTGAAACCGCTGGACCGTCCTCAGAAAGCCGAGCGTCCGACGAGTGCTGCACCCACGGCAGCGCGCTCTGATCTCCCGGATCCTGCTTTGGTCGCCCAATTCGAAAATGAAGATGCTCGCTTCCGGACGCTCCTAGAGGAATTGGAGACACAAGGTGGTGGCGTTTGGGGCGGTGCAACCTTTGCCGCGGCCAAGTCTTTGGGTGCGCTCGCGCTCGAAGCGGAGGCTAGTCGTGATTACGCTTTGGCTCTCGATCGAATCGGCGTTGCATTCCAAAGACTATCGCGCATTGCCGAGGAGCGTCCGCAGATCCTTGCGAGACAGCTGCGCGACGGAGATGCCGCGCTCGATGCGGGTCGACTGGAAGTCGCGCGGCAGGCTTATCAGCTCGCTCAGCGCATTGACCCTTCCGATGAAGCGGCGGGCAAGGGTCTCGCGCGGGTGGTGGCACTCGGTCCGGTTTTGCCCGCGTTGGTCGAGGCGGAAACGGCAGCGCTGACGCTCGATCACTTGCGCGCCCTGACACGATACGAAGAAGTTTTGCGTGCCGATCCGGTCAATCGCATCGCCCGTGAAGGCGTCGCGAAAGCTCGTGTTGCGATCGGATCTGATCGGTACGCCCGTGAGATCGGAAATGCCCTTTCGGCGTTGCGTGCCGGTCGTAATCAAGAGGCGCGTGCCGCACTGACACGTGCGGCAGCCCTTCGACCTGGGGCGGCTGATTTGCCGCAGATCCTTGCGCAGATCGATGCCGCAGGAGAGCGCCGTGATCTCGGTGTCGTCAGTGCCGAAATTCTCGAATTGGAAAACGCCGAACGCTGGAGTGAGGCGTTGCTTCGATACGATGCATTGCTTGCCCGCGATACGACGCTGAAGTTCGCCAGAGACGGGCGTATCCGAGTCGCTCCTCGCGCCGAGCTTGCTCGGCGCATCGAATCTTTGCTCGCAAGTCCCGCTCGACTCGCTGCGCCTGAAGTACGGCGTGAGGCGGAGCGGCTCCTGTCGCAGGCCTCTTCAATCAACGAGAAGAAGGTCGTTCTCCAGGGCCAGAGCGAGCGCTTGCGCGAGGCGCTTCGTCTTTACGAGACACCGGTAGTCGCCGTTATCGAGTCGGATGGACTGACGTTAGTGAGTGTTCAGCGCGTCGGAAACTTTGGCTCGTTCACCCGACGCGAACTCTCTTTGAAGCCAGGTCGCTACGTCGTGATCGGCAGCCGCGCAGGTTTTCGTGACGTACGTCAGGAGTTCCTCGTTACGCCGACCTCCACCGATCTCGTCGTGACCGTAAAGTGCACAGAGGCGATTTCGTGATTCGACTTCGCGAACCTGCAGGTAATCGAGAAGTTGGTTTGCCGTGTCGTATCGGCGGAAGCCCAAACGACGATATCGTCGTCCCGGGTGCCGAAGCAGACGCCATTTTGCTCGATGTAGTCGACGGCGAACTTGGCGCTACATTGGTCAACGGTCGAGTCTGGCTGAACGGCACTTCAGTCCCATCTGCAGAGTTTATTTCTTTGCGCGCAGGAGATGTCCTCGCGCTGGGTGCCGCACGCATTGTCATCCAGTCCGGGTGGTGCATCGAGGTCCGCCACCTCCAGGGCAACGACACCATTGCATCGATCGAAGATCCTGCGGGGTACCGTTCGGAAGAGCTCTCGGGCGATGGGCGAATCACGGCGGCAACCTGGTCGTTCGACCTTGCATCCGAGCACGCCACCTCGGACAACAAAGTCGAGGGGATTCGCAGATTCGGATCCAAAGTCATCACGATAGCTTTAGTTGGCTTGGTGCTTTTCGGGCTCTTTGCAGTTCAACTCGGGAGACTGGAGCCCGTCAGAGTCAACGTGACGCCGACTGAAGCGGCGGTATCCGGTTCGGGATTTGGATGGCGATCGGCAGGGACGCTCTTGCTTCTCCCGGGGGAGCGAACCATCCGGGCAGAACTCGAGGGCTACGAATCCCTCGAGCGAAAGGTCGTCGTTCGGAAAGACGCTCCGATCGCATTGAATCTCAGGCTGATCGAAAAGCCGGGAGTCATAGAAATCGATACGGATGGTGTAGCGGCGAGTGTATTCGTCGATGGCGCGGAAGCAGGGCGTGCACCCGGCGCGATCAAAATGATGAGCGGTGCTCGTACCGTTACGCTCCGCTCGGATCGCCATCTCGACCATGTCGTACAACTCGATGTCGAGGGTCGTGGAGTTCGTCAGCCGCTCAGCGTTCGTATGCAGCCTTCTTGGGGAACGCTGGAAGTCAGTGCCACGACATCCGGAGCGCAACTCGTCATCGGTGAATCGACCGCGGTGAAGTTGCCGGCTCGAGTCGATCTTCCCGCAGGCCTTCATCGACTCGCAATTACCGCGGAGGGTGCCAAGTCGTGGCAAAGCGCCGTCCTGCTCAAAGCAGGACAGATCGAGCGTCTGGGACCGATCGAGCTCGGAGCGCCGGATGCAAGGTTGCGAGTGACCTCTCGTCCAGCGGGCGCCGATGTGACAGTGGGTGGCGCATTTCGCGGGCGTACACCCGTGACGGTCGACTTGCCCGCAGGCATCAATCATGACGTCGGTGTATCGCTGCAAGGATACGACTCGGTGCAGCGCCGAATCTTTGCGGAGTCGAATCGTGATTTGGCGTTGTCATTGGCTTTGCAAGTCGTGCCTGTACGTCTGACGGTTCAGGGTGAGCCAGCTGAGTCCGAAGTCGTGGTGGAGGGCGTGGTTCGTGGCAAGACTCCGCTGACGATCGAGTTGCCGGCGCGCCGCCATACCCTCGAGATCAGAAAGTCCGGCCTTCAGGCTGAGCGAATCGATGTCGATCTCTCTGCAGCGGTGGAGCGGACCGTCGAGTACCGATTGGTTCCCGCCGGTCGTTCCAAAGATTGGAAGCCGCCGGCGCCGGCGATGCGTGCCCAGACTGGAACCTTGCTGCGGCTCATCGAGGGCGGCGCATTCGTCATGGGCAGTGAGCGTCGCGAGCAGGGTCGACGCGCCAATGAATTTCCGCGTCGAGTCACGTTATCCCGACCCTTTTATTTGGGTACTCGTGAAGTCACGAACGGTGAGTTTCGACGATACAAAGCGACCCATTCGTCGGGCTTTTCCGGTAAACGAACTCTCGACCTCGATAACCAGCCCGTCAGCAACGCGAGCTGGGCGGATGCCGTCCAGTACTGCAATTGGCTGTCTGCCCAAGAGGGACTGCCCACGGCATACGAGCAGAAAGGGGGAGCGTGGGTACTGGTCCAGCCCGCAAATACCGGGTATCGCCTTCCGACCGAAGCCGAATGGGAGTATGTGGCTCGCCACACCGGAGCCGGGTCACGAACCCAGCGCTACGATTGGGGGGATTCGTTGCCGCCGCCGCCGGGAATCGGCAATCTTCCGGGACAGGAAGCCATTACCGAAATGTCACGGGTGCTCGAGGGCTGGGCGGACGACTATGTCGTCGTGGCGCCGCCCGGAAAGTTTCGTGCGAACGCCTTCGGAATTTTCGACATGACGGGCAATGTCTCGGAGTGGGTGCATGATGCCTACGTGTCGTTCGAGGCTAACGCCGGTGGAACTGATCCCACTGGACCTGCGAGCCCGGGCGCTCGTCGGGTGATCAAGGGCAGTCACTGGCGTACCACCAATTTCGCCGATCTTCGCTCCGCTTGGCGCGAAGGGGGCGATGCCCCGTCCCAAGACGTCGGTTTCCGGCTTGCTCGCTACGCGGAGTAACGATCCCATGCAGACGAATCGTAGAACTTGGCGAATGATCGTGATGACCACCAGTGCAGCGCTGCTGTGCTGGGGCGCCTCCCTCGCAATGTTGCGCGCCGTGGCGCAAGACCGTGAGCCGCCGGAGACCAACGAGGCCGAGGAGGTCAGTCGACGCACTGTACCTCCGAAAACATCGGACGAAGAAGCGCCTGAGTACCGTGACTCTGCCGACAACAACATCAGCCTGCCCATAGACATCTGACCATGAACAAAAAATCCAGTAGCGAGTTTGTTTTCACGATCGTTGCTTTGCTGATCTCGATCGTCGTGGTGCACACCGTCTACGTGTTGCACGTCAGACCGGTCGCCGAGGCAACGTTGCAAGCGGACCGGGAGCGCATGCAGATCGACCCGAACTACGTTCCACAGCGCTCGCTCGAGGTGGTGCTGAAGGATTACGAGCAGGAGTCAACGATCATCCTGATGCTTTGGGCGATGGCCATCATGGCTTACATGGCGCAAGCGAATCGTCGTGAACAAGAAGCGCTCGATGCCGACCTGCTTCGACTTCCCGAAGGAATGAAGATCCTTCCCGAAGACACCCGCGAATACACTCGACAAATCGAGGGGCTACCCGGCGATACGCAGCGGCTGCTCGCGCCGAGAGCCCTGTTGGGTGCACTTGCGCGATTTGGTGCCACTCGAAACGTGCAGGATGCCTCGACAGTGGCTCATGGCATTTGCCAATCCGAGGCCGATCGCCTCGACTCCGATTTGTCGATGTTGCGATACATCGCTTGGGCGATACCGGCCATCGGCTTCATCGGCACCGTGCGCGGAATCGGCGATGCCTTGTCGCAGGCACACAAGGCGGTAACGGGTGATATCTCGGGCGTCACCGAAGGTCTCGGAGTGGCATTCAACTCGACCTTGATCGCTCTTCTGCTTTCCATTTTGCTGATGTTCCTGTTGCAGCAATTGCAGCGGGTTCAAGAGCGTCGCGTACTCGACACCGAGACCTGGCTCGATCAAAAAGTCATCAGGAACCTGCAGGCGCGCGGATGACGAGCACCGGGGTCTATCTGAACGATGCAGCGTTCGCCGTGTCTGGCCGAGACCGGCCGAACGTCGTGATACCGTCGATCGTTCACTTCGATCCTGCACACCCGGAAAAACTCGGATCACCCGCGAGTGACGTCGCAAGGTTGACCCCGCGTTTGGTGAGTGCAGATCACTGGACAGCGCTCATGCGCGCAGGGCGCGAGGTGTCATCCGGCGTTCGTTTGATCATTCGCGCCGAATTACGCGCTCGACTCGCAGGTCGATCAACCGATGGCCCGCTGCAATGTGCAGTACCTGCGGCGTTGGGTTCCGAAGCATTGAGTGTCGTACTGGCGCTGATGCAACAAGAAGGTCTTGAAGTCGGCGCCTTCCATGATGCCGCCTCACTTTTGGTTGCGAACTCCGGGCTATCTGGCACGACGATCGTGCTCGAAATGGGCCTCGGGCACGTCTCGGCCACACGAGTCGAATCGGATCGAGATGTGCATCGCGGCGCATCGACGACGCGTTATGGCGCCGGCGTGCTCGCGTTGAATCAGTGTTGGCTGCAGAGGCTTGCCGAGGCCATGGTGTTGCACACCCGGTTCGATCCTTTGCATGACGGCCTGAGTGAACAGCGTCTTCATGATGGCCTCGAGACTGCCTACTCGACCGCCGCACGCATGGGCGTCGCAGAAATAGCAGTGCCGACTGAGACGGGTGTCTCGCGAGTCAGTTTCAGTCGAGATCAATTTGCCGAGGCCGCGTCATCGATTTATGCGGAAGTCCTGGGGATATTGCACGAGCATCGTTCAGCCGGGTCCCGGACGAACATTCTCGTGGAGGATCGGGTACTGAAATTTCCAGGATTTCTCGAACGTTTGGCCTCTCTGCGAGGCTGTCGCATTTTCTCTTGCGCCACCGATCTGGTCAGTCGAATCGCAGCGGACGAAAGCATTTCGGCAGAGTCCGATGGATCGGTCTCGTTTCAGAGACGTTATTCTCTTCGCCAGGCGTCAGAGAACTTGGCGGAGGTTGATCTCTCCGAATTCCGATCGGCGGCTGATCGTCCTCCGACACATGCGCTCCTGGATGGCAAGGCAGTCGCCTTGCCTTCGGGCATTCTCGAGATTGGTCGAGGATCCGACGTCGACGGACTTCGACTGGGTGAGGGCTTGGCAGGGATATCGCGCTTGCACTGCGCTTTGCAGGGCGACGAGTCCGGAGTGACGCTGGTGCCGTACTCTCCTCAGGGTACTTGGCTCAACGAAGAGCGTGTACGAGGCAGAGTCCGAGTGTGCTCCGGAGACCGATTGCGCATCGGCACTCCGGGAGTCGTGATCGAATTGATCGCCGTCGGAGGAGCCGACCATGGCGCGCCGTCGGAACGTTGAGGTATTCAGCCTCTCGTTTCTCGACGTCATATGCTGCGGCTTCGGCGCCGTCATTCTTTTTTACACCATCATCAGCGCGCAAAGTGGAATCGAGCGTACTCGAAAAGCCGAGGACTTGAGTGCGGAGGTCTCTAAGCTCGAGGAAGAGGTTTTGGCAGGGGCCAAGAATCTGGTCGTACTTCGAAATTCTTTGCAGCGCACTGAAAGCGAAACGATATCTGCCACGTCGCGTGCGACCCAACTCATCGAAGAATTGCAGCGCAAGCGCGAGGAGAGTTTCATCTACGATGCCGAGACATTGGCTAAACGCGAGCGGATCGAAAAACTCAAAGCTGACGTCAAGGCGCTCGAAGCCGACGCCCGTCGTCTCGAGGCCAGTGCTCAGGTGCAAAGTCCACGGGGTGAGCTCTCGGGAGCCGGAAAGTCGCGGGCCAGTCGTCGATATATCACCGGGCTGACGCTAAAAGGACGACGCATCCTCGTGCTTGTCGATCGTTCGGCAAGCATGCTCGATGAGGATCTGGTCAATATCATCCGACTCCGCAATTCATCCGCGGCTGCTCAAATAGCCGCTGAAAAATGGCGTCGAGCAACCGACATCGGCAACTGGATCATCGCCGAGATTCCGGAGTCGTCCCAGTATCAGGTATATGGCTTCAACACCTCGGCTGCACCACTACTCGAGGGTACGGTAGGGGAGTGGCTCCCCGGAAACGACTCGGCAAGACGGGACAAACTTCAGGATGCCCTCGGTCAGATCGTGCCGAGCGGTGGGACGAGCTTGATCAACGCCTTGTCGGCCATACGCGGCATGCGCATTCCACCGGATCAGGTGATTCTGATCACGGATGGGTTACCGACTCAAGGTGCGAGCGCGCCAGCGCTACGTCGTTTTGTCGATGCGGGTGACCGAGCGCGTCTTTTCGACGAGGCCATTCGTGGCATCAACCGCAGCATTCCGATCGATGTGATCTTGCTGCCCATGAAAGGCGACGTTCCTGCGCCGCATCGTTACTGGGGTCTTGCTCGCATGACGAAAGGTGCCTTCGTCATGCCTTCGCCGGATTGGCCATGAAGCTCAAGAGACGAGACACGGAGGTTTTCAGCCTCTCCTTCCTCGATGTCATCTGCTGTGGTTTCGGTGCCATCATCCTTTTGCTGGTGCTGTCCGAATTCGGACAGCCGATCGTCATCGAGCGATCGCGTCAAGATCTCGAATCGCAGATCAAAAAACTTCAGGACGAACTGTTTTCGATTCGCGGGGAGAGCGAACAGCTCGAGCGCACACTCAAAGGGCGCGTCGATGTGCTCTCGCGTGAACGTCAAAATCTCGCGAAAGTGGCGGGCGATGTCTCGACGTTGCGTGGTCAGTTCGATGCCTCTCGTCAAAATGCCGCGGTCAGCAATATCGTCGAAAATGAATTACTTTCGGCTTACCAAGAGCTCGAGGCCGAGAACAAACGGTTGACGCAGGCCTCCAGAGCTCGCAAGCGCATCACCACCCAGGCCGTTGGCGGCATTCCGGTCGACAGCGACTACGTCATTTTCCTGATCGATACATCGGGAAGCATGCAAGGGGGCCATTGGGAAACGGCGATGGAGGTCATGCGCGAAATTCTCGACATCTACCCGAGACTCAAAGGCGTCCAAATCGTCGATGACAACGGCAGGGAATTGTTTGGTGGAACACGCGGTCGTTGGATGACCGACTCCCCGGCGCTTCGAACCGATATCGTTCAACGCATGCGTAGCTGGCGCGCTTTCAGCGACTCCAACCCCGCTGACGGCATCGAACAGGCCATCAAGACTTATTGGTCCGCCGACAAGCGGATCAGCATTTATGTCCTGGGTGACGAGTTCACCGGCGAGTCGATTCAGCAAGCTTTGGATGCGGTGGATCGTATAAACCGGCCGGACTCCTCGGGCCGAAGGAGGGTTCGTATTCATGCCGTCGGGTTCCCTGAGGCGCCCGGAATGACCCCGTTTACAAATATCCGTTTCTCAGCCCTAATGAGGGCGATGTGCGAGCGCAATGACGGTACGTTCGTCGGCCTCACCAACACCAAAAGTTGCGCAGTCAACATGAACATCGGAGGCGTCACGACATGCATCGGTGGCGATTGACCGCAGTTTGTTTTTCGGCGCTCGGCCTCGTGGCTTGCGGGGGAATCCAGATTGCTCCCGCGCCGCAATTGCCCAAAGCCCTCATCGACGTGCTGCCCGCAAAAGTTGGACTGGTCATCCCTGCCGACCAGCGGAATTTCACGCATACCGAAACCCGAGGTGGCATGACTTGGGCTATTTCGCTCGGTGCAGGACAACAGCAGCTTTCTCGTCGTGTACTCGAGTCGACCTTTCGCGAAATCAACGAATTTCCGGACATCGAAAATGCCCGCTCGGTAAGTGATCTGCAGGCGATATTCGAACCTCGGATCGAGCAGTTCTCTTTCGCCACCGCCCAGGAAACTGGTGGCGAGTATGTCGCGGTAACGATCCGTTACCTCATCAATGTCTACGCTCCAAACGGTGAGCGCTTCGATTCATTGACTCTGACAGGTTACGGCACGGCGACAGCCGATGGATTAGGTTCCGCTGCACCGATGGAAGAGGCGTCAAGATCGGCGATGCGAGATGCCGCAGCTCGATTTTTGACCCAGTTCCCGAATACCGAGGTCGCCAAGACTCTCTCGGCGGGCAAGATACTCAAAGTGACCGCAGAGGATGCGCTGCGCGCGCTTGCGGCGAGCGGTTTGCGAATCGATGCGGTGCCGATCCGTGTTTCACGCCGGGTCAATCCTGACTGGAAGCCCGCAGCTTCTTCGGTCAGTTCGTCGCCGTAGCCTGCCGCTCGACCTTGATCAACAGGCGCTCGATCATCGTGACGTTTTCCGTTTCGACTGGTTGACCGTTCTCGATCCGCGGCGCGAAACGTGCCTTTCGAGCCGCCAGCAAGGCCGCTCGATTACTGTTTTCGGGAGCCGTTGAGTTGAACACGGCTGCGTCCAGAACTTTGCCGTCTTTCCCGATCTTCAGGCGCATCTCGACGGATTTGACGACATAGTCATCGGGATTTTGAGGACGCAGACGGGTTATCGAGATCGCGGGTGGTCGATAGATCAGTCTTCGTGGGGCCTCCAACAGGCGACGAGCCTCGGGCCCTGCTGCATCGAAGGCTTGGTAGCTTTCCGCATACGCGCCGTTGGCTCGAGCAAGGTTGCCGCTCAAAAGATGCCAATCTCCGATCTGTGCCAGAGTCTCGCCGAGCAACTTCGAGTTGACCGGCGGAGATTTCCTCGTGATGTCGGCAGCGAAACCGAGTGCTCGCAGGCCCTCTGTATTCAGTCGTGCCTGACCGGGGTTATTGTTGAAGGCATCGCTTGAATCGGTCGATTCGATGGCGGATACCTCCGTCACCTCGGGCCCGTAAATCGCCTCGAGCATCCATGTTCTTGCGAGGCCCTGCAGTGCAGGTACGCCGATCGTCGGCTTATCCGACGAAAGCTCTTCAGCGAGCTGGAGCGCGCGTGCGTGAAGTCCGCGAGCCGTGGAATAGCGCCCCATGGTTTCATGCCACCGCGCATAACGATCCAGCGGTTCGATCAGTCGCAGATCACGCTTTCCGAACTGGGTCTCGGCGATTCGAAATGCGAACTGGTGCTCGCGATCGGCATCGATATCACGCCCGAGCACGACATGCGCCTCGATGAGCGCATCGACGACGTCCAGTTGCTCGAAGTTGTAGAGTCCGTCCAGGTTGCGGGACAAGTCGACCGCGCGCTTGAGTACGATAGCGGCCTCCGCCGGACGACCGCTCGTGAGCCAGGTTTCTCCCAACCCGTGCAGCGGACGGATCAATTGTCGATCAGCCCCCGAGAGTTGACCCTCTATGAGCTGGATCGCGCGCTGATAGCTCTCTTCGGCAGATTTCAAATCGCCTCGCCGAAACTGAACGGTTCCGAGGTTCGTGAGGGGGTTGACCAGCTCCCGTGAGTCTTTGCCATGACGGCTCTCCACGGCGGTCACGAGCTCCTGGGCACGCGCTTTGGCGCTATCCAGATCATTGGCCTCGAGTGAGGATTTGAACTGCGCGAAGATCTGAAGCGGCTCGGGTTCCTGCGCGACAAGCGGCAGCGGAACCCCACCGACGATCAGGGTGATTAACGCCGTTCGAAAAGGTAGTGCGATACCAGCCATTCGCGTCCGCTCCGATACCCGAATAGTTCCGCGCAGGACATGAAGAAAATGCGCCAATACACCCACCACTTGAGCGCTTGGTCCGAGCCGTAAGCCTCGGCCAAAACCGGCATCAGCGACGCTCGGCTGGCATCCATTTTCTGAAGCCAGGCTTCGGAAGTGAGTTGGTAGTGACGTCCGTCGACTTGCCAGTGATCGGCGAGCCGCAAATCCCGCTGAAAATAATGCAGCAAGTCATCGCTTGGCATGATACCGCCGGTGAAAAAGTATCTCGCCATCCAGTCGGTGTCGTCGCGCACTTCGAACGTATAGGCATATCGATGATGCGTGAAGATGTGAACGAACAGGGTGGCATTCGGAGACATCCATCCGGCGATCCGTCCGAGCAGCGTTTCGTAATTTCGCATGTGCTCGAACATTTCGACCGAGACGACCCGATCGAAACGCGTCTCGGATCCGAACTCCAATTTGTTTGCGTCGCAGGTGATGATTTCGAGATTTTTGAGACCACGCTCGGCTGCACGAGCATCGATGAACATTTTTTGCGTTCGTGAATTGGATACCGCCGTGATGCGCGACTCGGGGTATTTCTCTGCCATCCAGAGTGAGAGTGAGCCCCAGCCACAGCCGAGCTCGAGAATTCGGTCACCGTTGTGCAGCCTCGCTCGATCGCATGTCAAAGCCAGCATGCGCGCTTCGGCTGCATCGAGGTTCTCTGCCGCCTTCCCGATGTCGAAGTCATCGTAGTAGCAACTGCTGTATTTGAGATGCTTGCCTAAAACCTTGAGGTAGAAAGTCGTCGGTACCTCGTAGTGTTGTTCATTCGCCGCTGCCGTATGAATGGCAATGGGGCTCTCGCGCAGTTTTCGAACCATCTGCATTAGATGGGTCTGCTGCGATTCCGGATCGCCCTTGTCTTCTTCCCGAAGGCGCTGAGCCAACAGGTCGCGAATGCGACGACGGATCAGCCAGTCCGGGATGAGATCTTTTTCGACCAGGCGCATGGCCAGAGGCGTGGAAGAGTTTTCGGTCATTGGGGTGAGGACGGCTTCAAGGTTTTCAGGGCGCGCTCGAGCATGGGGATCAAAGATCTATAGAGTACAAAAATTGCGAGTGGTCCGATGAGAATCCAGCCAACAGAAGCATGCACGATGGCATCCCACATCGTGACGATGGCCTGAAGGATCCCCTGGGAGATGATTTCCATACCCGCTTCGATGGTCATCGGCTGAGGCTCCGAGCCGAGCACCCATTCTCCGAGTCTCATGAACGGAATGATGAGTACGAGCTGCACGGGGCCGACGAGCCAACTGACCAACTGGATTGCGGCAAGGTTCAATCGTTGCCATAGCGCGATCAGCGTCAATGCGGGAGTGGACACACCTAATACCGGGAACATCCCGACGCCCGCGCCGAGAGCGAGACATAACGCGAGATCGCGGGGGGATAGCCCTTGGCGAAGCAGACCCAGAACAGGATCCACGACACGACGACGAACGATAGCCAGCATGCAAGGTCTCTCAGGTTCGAGGATCGATCTTCGTGCCCGCTTGCGCCAACGCAGCACCGATCAGCAGGGCGGCGACATCGGTAGTATCGGGCAAACGACCGGGAATCCATTGTTGCAGGAACTCGGTCGAGATGGCGATCAGAATGGCGAAGGGTAGGGGCGGGAGTCGGCGTAATACCCCTTCTTGCAGTGCGAGCCAGGCGAGCCCAATCCCGAGGAACAATCGCTCGAGCAAGGGAAGCGCGCCGGAGTCCCCCGGTACCCCAGCCAACTCCGCGAAAGGCAGCCAGAGAATGCCCTCTGCAGTCGTGACGATCGGCTGACTCGAAGGCCAGACGCCCGCGATGAAAAGCCCCAGACAGGCAAACAGGAAGGCCTGTGACGCCCAGCGGCCTGGATTGATTTTTCGCATGATGGCGATGGAAACGAGAGACAGCACTAGCGCCGCACCCTCGGCGGGACTCAGGTGCTGACCGACGAACAATAGCCGCGCGCCCAGCGAAACTCCGAACGACAGCAGTAATGCCGACCAAAAATAGGGGCGACGCAATAGGGCGTTCAGGAGGGCACCCAGCACCAAATAACAGGCAAAGAAACCGAACATCTTTCCCGCCTCGAAGGGCATGGCGAGGCTGGTTTCGATCGCTGCTTCGATTCGGCCCGGGCGAAGTCTCGGCACGAAGGGAGCGAGATGAGCCACCAACCATAGGGCGACGAGCAGCGCGGGAGCCGGCCCAATGGTCAGTCTTTGCAGCCGTCTCGACAGAGGCTGAACGGGCAGGGCCGAGTAGAGCGCGGCGACCAGCGTTCCGAGCCCGGCACTCACGATGTTGAACACCCAGTCTGCGAGACTCGGATCGCGTACCGGGAGTGCATGTTGGGTGACTTCGACCGCCAAAGACACTATCGCAGCCGCGCAAACCGGCCAAAGAATTCGGATGAGAGCCGACCGAATTTTCTCGAGCGCCATGGAGCCGAGCAGCCCGAGCGGGAAATAAAGCAGCAGATTGACGATCGTGTCGCGTTGGGAAGGGGCACGCCATTCCCGCAGCTTCGGAAGACCGGACATCACCGCGTCTAGAAGCAGCCGTGGCTGCACGTCGAAAGGATAGAGCGATGCGCTCGCGATCAAGGCTGTCCAGCCTGCGAGTAGCCACAGAGACAGGCGACGCACCGCGAGATCGTCAGGCGCGAGACGTGCGCGAGTTGACTCGAAGCTCGTCACTTCTTTCCGAATAGGCGCTCGAGTTCGGCTCGAGCCGCGTCGACGGCTGCAGTATTCGCCGGCGTCCACGCACCGGCCCGCGGCTTGAAGTGATCACAGAAGTTGGCGCGCTCCTTATCCCGAACTTCTTCGGCGGTAGGTTCGCGACATTGCTTGGCGACACTCATGTCATAGTCGACACAAAGTTTGCAGACATGCAGTTCAGCCCGACACTTCGGGCATTCATCGAGACGGCGTAGCGGCAAGGACAACGATGCCAAGGCACCGCCGCACTTCCAGCATGAGAGATCGTTAGCCATGACAGCGAGGCTAGCGCGTCTCGAGGCGATCTGCCAGAAACTCCCGCAGCGCCTTGCCGGTATGCGAGCGCGTCGGCTTTTGAGCGAGCGATTGTGGGGAGCCCTCCGCAACGATCCGTCCGCCGTCGCCTCCAGCCTCGGGCCCCATGTCGAGCACCCAGTCCGCTTCTGCAATGACATCGAGATTATGCTCGACGAGTACTACCGTATTCCCTGCATCCACGAGTCGATGCAGTACATGGATGAGTTTTTCGACGTCTGCCATGTGAAGACCGACTGTCGGTTCATCAAGCACATATAAGGTGTGCTTGGGTTTGCTGCGAAGTGGTGCGCGCAAGTCGACGCGTACCTTGGCCAACTCCGTCACCAACTTGATGCGTTGCGCCTCACCACCCGACAGCGTCGGACTTGCTTGTCCGAGCGTGAGGTAGCCGAGTCCGACATCACACAGCAACTTGAGCACATGATGCAGGCTGGCGTGAGGTTCGAAGAACGAAGTCGCATCTTCGATGTTCATGGCCAGCACGTTACCGATACTGAGATCGCGCCACGTGACCGAAAGCGTCTCTGCGTTGAACCGGCTGCCTCGGCAAACATCGCAGGTCACTTTCACATCCGGTAGGAAGCTCATCTCGACGGTCTGCACACCCTGACCCTCGCAGGCCTCGCAACGCCCCCCAGCTGTATTGAACGAGAAGCGACCCGCGCCATATCCACGCAGCCGCGCCTCGCTGGTGTTGGCAAAGATTTTCCGAATGTCATCCCATATGCCGACATAGGTGGCGGGGCAGGACCGCGGAGTTTTGCCGATAGGTGTTTGGTCGACTTCAAGTACGCGATCGATCGCTTCGATACCTCGAATGGAGGAGCAACCGACAGGATCTCCGTCCTGCGAAACGATCGTTCGCGCACTCGTGTAAAGCACATCGCGGGCGAGGGTGGATTTCCCTGACCCCGATACACCCGTCACGACGACCAAGCGGCCTAGCGGAATACGCGCATTGATATCCGCGAGATTGTGCAGCTGCGCATGTTCGATGATGAGCGAAGGCGTCTTTTTCTCGACAGTGCGATGGGGTGTCGCACGATGCTTGAGAGGATTACGAAGATAACGCCCCGTAACGGATTCAGGATTGGCCACCAGGTCTTTGAGTCTGCCGCGACCGACGATACGACCTCCGCGTACCCCGGCGCCCGGGCCCAAGTCGATGACATGGTCGGCACGACGAATCGTGTCTTCGTCGTGCTCCACGACCACGAGCGTGTTGTGATGTGCCGCCAATTCTCCGAGTGCCTCGAGTAGGATGCGGTTATCTCGAGGGTGCAGACCAATCGTCGGCTCATCGAGCACGTAACAGACGCCGCGAAGATTGGAGCCAAGCTGCGCAGCAAGGCGAATTCGCTGCGCTTCACCGCCAGAGAGCGTAGGGGCCGCACGATCGAGTCCGAGATACCCGAGACCGACTCGCTCCAGGAAACCGAGTCGCGTGCGGATTTCTGCGAGCAGATCTCTCGCGATCGCGCGCTCACGTTTCTCGAGTTTCAGTCCTTCGATGGTTGCCAGAGACTTCGCGACGGGCTGGCAAGTGAAACTGCCGATCGATTTTCCGCGGAACCGGACCGAACGAGCGACTGCGTTGAGTCGTTCGCCGTGGCAGGTTTGGCAGGTATTCGCCTCCCCATCGTGCCATTCATTCCACGAGGCTTCTTCCCCTGTTTGCTCCTCATCAAAGCCGGAAAGCTCGAGCCCGGTACCGAAACAATCGCCGCACCAGCCTTGCTTGCTATTGAAGGAAAACTGTCGTGGATCGAGCTCTGCAAAGCTCGTCCCGCAGTCAGGGCAAGCTCTTTTTGTCGAAAACACGATGGGCTTTCGGCTGCCGAGAGGCAATATCTGAACCACGCCCTTGCCATGCTGCAACGCTTCGGCGAGTTTTGCACGAAGGTCGGATTCTCCACGCGCAGAAATACCGAGTCGGGCGACTGGAAGCTCGATGTCGTGTTCCTTGAAACGATCGAGGCGTGGCCATGGCTTCACCGGCAAGCGCTCACCATCGACTCGTAACTCGCGATAACCCTTAGCCGCGGCCCACTTCGCGAGATCGGTATAAAGACCTTTGCGCGAGACGATGAGTGGAGCGAGAAGATCGATGGTCTTTCCTTTGAAGTCTTTGATGATGCGAGCGGCGATGGCCTCGGCCGATTGAGGTTCGATGGCCACATCGCAATCCGGGCAGTATTGGGTGCCGAGCTTGACGTAGAGCAGTCGAAGGAAGTGGTAGATCTCGGTCAGTGTCGCGACGGTGCTTTTCCGACCGCCACGGCTCGTGCGTTGTTCGATGGCCACGGTAGGGGGAATGCCGCGGATCGAGTCCACCTCGGGTCGCGCGGCAGGCTGAACGAACTGCCTCGCATACGCATTGAGCGATTCAAGGTAACGGCGCTGCCCTTCGTTGAAAATGATGTCGAAAGCCAGTGTCGATTTTCCGGATCCCGATACGCCCGTGACCACGGTAAAGGCGGTCCGCGGGATCTCGACATCGATGTTTTGAAGATTATGTTCGCGCGCATTGCGAACGACGATCGCTTTATCTCTGGCGGGGGTCTTGCGTGCCAAAACCGGCTCGCGCACTGCAGATTTGAAGTTTCCGTAGGTGACAGCCTCGCGTAGCGCCTTGCCGGTATGAGAGCGAGGATCTTGTTCAACATGAGCCGGCGTCCCGCAGACGATGAGTTCACCGCCGCGATCACCACCATCCGGTCCGAGATCGATGATCCATTCGGCAGATCGGATCACGTCGAGGTTGTGCTCGATGACGAACAACGAGTGCCCGGCGTCCAGCAACTTGCGAAAAGATTTCAGGAGCTTCGCGATATCTTCGAAATGCAGCCCCGTCGTCGGTTCGTCGAACAAAAACAGCTTTCCGCTACCTCCGCCCTCGGCGGAATCTGCGAGAAACCCCGCAAGTTTCAGGCGTTGTGCTTCACCGCCCGACAGTGTCGGAACCGGCTGTCCTAGCCTGAGGTAATCGAGACCCACGTCGGCGAGCGGGGCGAGGCGTCTGGCAAGCTCAGGGTCGTCGACGAAAAATGCCAGCGCTTCCGTTACCGTCATTTCGAGTACATCGGAGATGCTCGCGGATCGACCATTCGGGCCCGGATGACGGATCTCCAGAGTCTCGCCGCGGTATCGCGATCCATTGCATTCGCCGCATCGAAGGTAAACATCCGACAAAAACTGCATCTCGACGTGCTCGAAGCCGCTTCCCGTGCAAGCGGGACAGCGGCCCGTTCCGGAGTTGAAGCTGAACGTCCCGGCGGTATAGCCACGTTCGCGCGATTCGGGGAGCTTTGAAAATCGGTCGCGTACGACATCGAAGGCACCCACGTAACTTGCCGGGTTCGAGCGTGCCGTCCGTCCGATAGGCGTTTGATCGACGAATGCGACATCGGTGATGTGCTCGGCGCCTTTCAAGCCCTTGTGGGCTCCCGCCGCCTCCGTTGGGCGCCCCAGATACTTGAGTAATGCGGGGTAGAGCACATCTTGCATCAGGCTCGACTTTCCGGATCCCGACACGCCGGTGATGCACACCAGTTGATTCAGCGGAAATCGCACATCGATGCGTTTTAAGTTGTGTTGTTCCGCTCCGAGTAACTCGAGGTATTTTCTATCGGTACGCGTTTCTTTATCGCGGGCTGCCGGTAACTCGATCCGCCGCTTGCCGGTGAGGTAGGCACCCGTCACAGAAGCCTTCGTGGCACAAACCTCTTTTGGCGTGCCCCACGCGACGATCTCGCCCCCATGCTCGCCGGCGCCTGGCCCCATGTCGAGCAGTCGATCGGCGTGTTGCATGATCTGTGGATCATGCTCGACCACGAGCAAGGAATTTCCGGCGTCACGCAGTCTGTGCATCACGCTGATCACGCGCTGCATATCGCGCGGATGCAGACCGATGGATGGTTCGTCCAGAACGAACAACGTGTTGACGAGCGATGTGCCGAGTGCCGTCGTGAGGTTGATACGCTGGACCTCGCCGCCCGACAGGGTTCGTGACTGCCGATCGAGTGTGAGATAGCCGAGGCCGACTTCACACAGGTATTTATAGCGTCCCCGTATCTCCGCCAGTAATAACTCAGTGGCTTCGTCGAGTGCACCGGGAAGCCGCAACTCATCGAAGAATTCCCGCGACTTCTCGATGGGCAGCAGCATGAGATCATGCAGACACAGCCCGGACATCGAGTCGAGAGTTTCTCGCGACCACTCGACGCCTTTGGGCATGAATCGTGGTCGATCTGCGAGCGCGCCTTTTGCGAGGCTGAAATCGCCGAGCCGCCACAGCAGTGATTCGGAGTTGAGTCGCGCACCGTCGCATGCGGTACAAGGTGTGTACGCGCGATACTTCGAAAGCAGCACACGGATATGCATTTTGTAGGCTTTGGTTTCGAGCCAGGCGAAGAATCGCTTGACGCCATACCAGGTATTTCGAGCCCACTTGCCTTCACCTTCGATGATCCACTCGCGCTGTGCGTCGGTCAAGTCTTTCCAGGGAGTATCGAGTGGTATCCCGCGTTTCTTGCCGTGGCGTTCGAGATCCGCTTGGCTCTCGCCGTAAGAGGCGGTCTGCCACGGTCGAATAGCACCTTCTCTCAAAGTCTTCCCGTGATCAGGGATCACCAAGCCGTAGTCGACGCCGATGATTCGACCGAATCCGCGACAAGACTCGCAGGCACCCATGGGGGAATTGAAAGAGAAACTGCTGGGCGTTGGTTCGCGATAAGCAATGTCGCAGCGCGCGCAGTGTAGGGCGCTCGAGTAGTGCCAGGTCTCGCGAACGGCGTCGGCGTCTTCTGCATCGAGCGCGTGCACACGAATACGTCCCCGACCGACCCGCAGCGCAGATTCAAGCGAATCGGAGACGCGCGATGGATCAGCGGTTCCGAGGCGAAGCCGATCCTGAACAACCTCAATGGAATCTTTGCTTCTTGATCGAATGCGGGTATAGCCCTGCTTCTCCAGGAGTGCGGTGACTTCCGAGTCTTTGAAGTTTTTCGGAACCTTGACTTCGAAGCACATCAGCAGTCGCGGATCGCCTGCGGCAGCGGCACGCCGTCCGAGATCGGTACGAATGCTGTCCGGCGTATCTCGATTGACCGCGTCGCCGCATCGACGGCAATGCAAGTGACCCGCACGGGCAAATAGCAACTTCAAGTGGTCATTGAGCTCAGTCATCGTACCGACCGTAGAGCGTGAGGTACGAACGGGGTTCGTCTGGTCGATGGCGATGGCTGGAGGAATTCCGTCGATCGCATCGACTGCAGGCTTGTCCATGCGATCGAGGAACTGCCTTGCATAGGGCGAGAACGTTTCGACGTAACGCCGTTGTCCCTCTGCATACAAGGTGTCGAAGACGAGCGACGACTTGCCGGAACCCGAAACGCCCGTGACGACGACGAGCTGACCCGTCGGGATCTCGATGTCGAGGTTCTTCAAATTATTTTGGCGAGCGCCGCGAACGACGATCGCCTCATGGTCTGGCTCGCGCATGAGGGTAGGAGGGCGTGGAGGGGGTAGCGAATCGTAGCTTTTTGTCCGCTCTGCGGGAACAGCCTTGATCATGGCCACGATGTGGATTGGCGTGCAGACGAGCCGTGCCCTGAGTCCCCAACCGGTGCACCTTGGTACCCATGACTCAACTGAACATCGCCATCGTGGGCGCCGGTATCGCCGGTCTGACTGCAGCCCGTGCGCTGCAAGGCTTCGGCTTCAGACCCGTGGTCTACGAACAAGCACCTGCCCTCGGCGAGGTTGGCGCAGGGCTGACGGTATCGCCGAACGCTACCCACGTACTCAATGCCATCGGGCTCGAGGGCTCGCTGGAGCGTATCGGGATGCGCCCCGACCGCGGGGGCGTGAAGCATTGGAAGACTGGCGAACTCATGGTGGAGATTTCACGTGGCAACGAGATGCGTGAAAAATACGGTGCTGCGTACTACCAGGTGCACCGCGCCGATCTGCACCGCGAACTTGCAGATCTTGTGGTGACGACTGACGAGCAGGCGATCCGTACCCAGCATGCTCTCAAGGGTCTCGAGCAAGACTCCGGAGGCGTGACGCTTTTTTTCGAAAATGGATCCTCGGTCCGGGCCGATGTGGTCATCGGTGCCGATGGCGTTCGATCACGAGTCCGCGAGCAGCTCTTCGGCAAAGATACTCCGAGGTTCACCGGCTATATGGCGTTCAGAGGGCTGGTTCCCTTTGCCCAGCTTCCGCCAGGTGTGATCGAGCCGAGTTCATGCCTGTCCACCGGACCCGGACGCAGCTTCACGCGCTATCTCATTCGCGGTGGCTCTCTGGTCAATTTCGTCGGTCTGACCGAGCGTGACGATTGGCGAGAAGAGGGTTGGTCGATTCGTGCCACCATCAAAGAAATGCTGGACGAGTATGCCGGATGGTACGAGGGAGTTCGCACGATCATCGCGGCCACGCCGCCCGACGGGTTGTTCAAGTGGGCCCTCTTCGATCGCGAGCCGCTTCCTGAGTGGACCCGCGGTCGGGTTACGCTCATCGGCGACGCCGCGCACCCCATGCTGCCTTTCCTGGGCCAAGGTGCCGCGATGGGCATCGAAGACGGGATGGTAGTCGCCCGTGCCTTTGCTGCCGCGGGCTCGATCGACGAAGCGCTTCGGCGTTATGTCGAGGCACGATTGCCTAGGGCCAACTGGGTGATGATGGAGTCTCGAAAGACCGCGATGAATTATCACTCGGGCCGCGAGGAAAACTTCAAACCTGGCAAGCACGTGAGCGCCGAATCGCTCGGCTTGATGTCCTACAATCCCGCTGCCGTGCCTGTTTAACGACCCTCTCTGTGGTCTAATGTCGCCGCCATGGACCAGGCTCGCGACATCAACTCCTATCGCAAGTATTGGGCTGCGCGTTTCGGCGTAGCCCCGTTCCTGCCCATGTCGCGCGCTGAGATGGATGCGCTCGGCTGGGACAGCTGTGATGTCATCGTCGTCACCGGCGATGCCTACGTCGATCACCCGAGTTTCGGGATGGCCATCATCGGTCGGTTGCTTGAGGCGCAGGGCTTTCGGGTAGGCATCATTTCCCAGCCAGACTGGCAGAGCGCTGATCCGTTCCGAGCACTCGGCAAGCCCAACCTTTTCTTTGGCATTACGGCCGGCAACATGGATTCGATGGTCAACCGCTACACCAGCGATCGCCGAATCCGCAGCGACGACGCCTACACACCAAACGGTGAGGGCGGGAAGCGTCCTGACCGATCGGTCATCGTCTATGCGCAGCGAGCTAGAGAGGCGTTTTCCGACGTACCCATCGTCATCGGCGGCATCGAGGCCAGCTTGCGTCGAATCGCGCATTTCGACTACTGGTCCGAAAAAGTGCGCCGCTCCATTTTGCTCGATGCGAAAGCGGATCTGCTGCTTTACGGAAATGCCGAGCGCCAGATCGTCGAGGTCGCGCACCGGCTCGCTGCGGGAGAGCCGATAACCGCGATCACCGATTTGCGTGGCACTGCATTCACCAAAAAAGCGATACCGGAAGGCTGGGTCGAGATCGACTCGACGCATCTTGATACACCCGGTCCTCTCAATCCGCCGATCGATCCTTATGCCATGGATGACAACGGGGGTACCAAGGCGGCTTCTGTCGCGGCCGATCAAGCTCCTGCAGGCGAAACCGTCGTCCGCTTCGTTCGGCGCGTCAAAAATGCCGATCGCGGTCGAAGCGTGATTCGTCTGCCGTCATTCGAGCAAGTCGTCGACGATCCGATCATGTACGCGCATGCATCTCGCATCCTGCACCTCGAGGCGAATCCGGGTAATGCCCGGGCGATGGTTCAGCGTCACGGGAATACCGAGGTTTGGCTGAACCCGCCGCCGATTCCGCTGACGACCAAAGAGATGGACTACGTGTACGAGTTGCCTTACCAGCGGCAGCCGCACCCCTTCTACGGCAAGGCAGAAATCCCTGCCTACAAGATGATTCGGTTCTCCATTTCGATCCAGCGCGGCTGCTTCGGCGGGTGCACCTTTTGCTCGATCACCGAGCATGAAGGCCGCATCATCCAAAGTCGTTCGGAAGCGTCCGTGCTCAAAGAAATCGAGAAAGTTCGAGATACGGTTCCAGGCTTCACGGGGGTGATCTCTGACCTCGGCGGCCCGACGGCCAACATGTACCGCCTCGCGTGCAAGAGCCGTGAAATCGAAAGCGCTTGTCGCAAGCCGTCATGCGTTTATCCAGGTGTTTGTCCGAACCTCAACACGGATCACACGCCGCTCATCGAGCTTTATCGCAAAGCCCGAGCGCTGCCCGGTATCAAGAAAGTGCTCATTGCCTCCGGAGTACGATACGACCTCGCCATCGAGTCGCCGGAATACGTCAAGGAGCTCGCGCAGCATCACGTCGGCGGTTATCTGAAGATTGCGCCAGAGGCGATCGGTGACGGCCCGCTATCCAAGATGATGAAGCCCGGGGTCGGAACCTATTACCGTTTCAAAGAGCTCTTTGATCGCTACTCTAAAGAAGCCGGTAAAGAGCAGTACCTCATTCCGTATTTCATCGCTGCTCACCCCGGCACGACTGACGAAGACATGCTGGAGCTCGCGCTCTGGCTGAAGAAAAACGGATTTCGTGCGGATCAAGTGCAGGCGTTCTTGCCATCGCCCATGGCTACGGCCACCGCGATGTATCACTCGGGGAAAAACCCGCTGCGACGCGTGACGCGACAGAGTGAGGAGGTCGTCATTCCGAAGGGGCTCAAGATTCGTCGCCTGCACAAGGCTTTCCTTCGTTATCACGATGCGAACAACTGGCCGATGCTTCGCGAAGCCCTGCGCCGCATGGGTCGCGCCGATCTGATCGGCCCAGGCAAAAATCAGCTGATTCCGGCATGGCAACCGGCAGGTACCGGTCTGACGTCCGAGGGCTCACGACGCGCCCAGCCTTTCCGAACCCAACACACTCGTCCGCGACGAGGGGGTCGACCGTGAGCGTCGCCAGAGACTGAGCGCGGCGCGGTCTCTATCGCTTGCCGGACTTCGTGCCTTGGGAAATGTCTCTGCGTGCTTAATTGCGCGGCACCGTATACACCACTGTCGAGGGGTTACGCTCACGTTGGAGCTTGGCTGCGACGTCTTCGGTCTTCGCCCAGGCCCGAAGCACATTTTCGCCGGCCAGTTTTTTGAGGTCTTGATCGGACCATCCGCGCCGTACGAGCTCAGCGAAGAGTTGCGGATAGGTCGATACATCCTCGAGCCCCTCGGGCCACCAATCGTTGCCATCGAAATCCCCACCGATGCCTATGTGGTCGATACCCGCAACGTTGCGGATATGCTCGATGTGATCAGCCACCATCGCGATGGTGGTCGTTGGCAGTTTGAGTGCCGCGAACCCATCTGCACGGATTTTTGCAGCCTCCTCGGGCGTGGCGGCCGCTCTGGCGCGAAGGCCGATTTCGGCCATGGCGGGTTGCAGCACTTTGCCGACTTCGCAATTGATGAAGCTTGATACGAAGGTGACCATCACGACGCCGCCATTTCGTGGAAGCTCTCGCAGGATGTCATCCGGAACGTTACGCGGGACGTTGCACAGCGCCTTCGCCGAGGAATGCGAAAAAATCACCGGAGCTTCCGTGATGCGCAGCGTATGTGCCATCGTGCTCGGTGCGGCATGTGAGAGATCGATCAGCATGCCGAGACGATTCATTTCACGGACGATCTCTCCGCCAAAAGGCGTGAGTCCGTTGTTGCGGGGCTGTAGTGGTGCCGCAGCGTCTGCCCAATCTGTATGGGAGTTATGAGTAAGCGCCATATAGCGCACACCGAGATCGTAGTAGGTGCGCAGAGCGCCGATGGAATTCTCCAGGCCATAGCCTCCTTCCATGCCGAGCATCGAGCCGATTTTCCCTTGGCGCTTAGCCTTTCGAACATCGGCTACAGACAGCGCAAGCATGAAGGTATCGGGATAAAGCGCGATGATCCGACGAGCGATATCGATTTGTTCGAGTTGTTGTCGCGCAAAAGGGCCCGAGCCTTCACCCGGGATGTAGACAGACCAAAACTGCGCACCCAAACCGCCTGCACGCAGACGAGCCAGATCCGTATCGCCTTTCGTTGGTTTTCGGAGATCATAGGCATGGACATCGCGCGGAGCCTCTCGCCATTCGCGGATGGCATAAGGCAGATCGTTGTGTCCGTCTACCAGAATCCCAGAGCGCAAAACGCGTTTCGCCCTCTCGAGGGCAGGGTCTTTCGCAGGCTTTTCGCTGGCGACCGCGCAGGTTCCCAAACTTACCAACGCAAAGACCAGAGTGGATGCAATCAATCGAGAGATGAACATGCGAGGGGCTCCCGCCGGTAAGATTGTGACGAGTGTCGCGCCACGCGACGGACCTTGCAAGCCGAGGACTCAAATGAAAAACGACTCCACCACGAATCTCGCCATGGCGGGCGTACTTATTGCGACGGCTACTGCACTCGGCCTATCGGGCATTACACTCATGCAGAGAAGTCATCCGGACTCCGCAGGTCTTCGATGGAGCGTGAGATTTATCCTCGTCGGACTGTTGCTGTTTTCCGGAAGTATTTACGCGATGACGTTCGGCGCGCCCCGATTTCTCGGCATGGTCGCGCCCATTGGCGGAACGTCGCTGATGATCGCGTGGGTAGTGTTCGCCATCACCTGTTGGCGACTCAGACTCCCGTCAACCAATCCTTGATGGCGTTCGCAACGCCTTCCGCAGCCTCTTCGTGGACGTAATGGCCCGCCTCCGAAAACCGTATGAGCTTCGAGCCCAAAATCATTGATTGCAATTCGTCGGCCTCTTCGCGAGGCTTGTTCTTGTCCTGATCACCCCATGGGATCAGGGTCGGAACACTGACTTGCCTCGCCAGGATGATTTCTTCCCCTTCGCGATACTGCTTCATGAGAGAGGTCATGCCCGCCATGTAGCCCTCTGTTCGTGCGCCGAGCATCACCTCATCGATCACGGACTCGGTGACAATGTCAGGGTTCACGTAAGACTTCTTCAAGAAATTCCCACGAAACTCTCGGCTACCAAACATCTTGGCGGACATGCGTGGCAAAGGGGGCAGGGTGACTTGCACGATCTTGGGTACGCCTGTTCGGATGATGCCCGGGTTGAGCAATACAAGTCCGCGAGCCTCGACATCTTTGACTGCAGCTTGCAACGCAACGGCGCCACCTAATGAGTGTCCCACGTAGACCACCCGACGGAGCCCGATTTTTTTGGCTGCGGCGATGAGCACCTGTGCTTGCGGGCCGTTGTGATAGTCGAAGTCCACGGGCTTTTCGGAGAGCCCGTAGCCGGCCATATCGATTGCCACGACATGGCAGCAGTCTGCGAGACGCGGCGCGAGTTCTCTGAAACTTTGCAGCGAGTTGCCGAAACCGTGAATCAACAGCAGTGAAGGCCGGTCGGCATCAGCGGATCCCCATTCGCGATAACGAAGGCGAACTCCGTCGACTTCGACGAACTTGTCGTCGGCTGCCGCAAGGCTCGCGATTGGGACTTCCGGCTCACCAGGCCAGTAAGCCCAAGCGGTGAGTCCCGCCCAGAGCAAGACGACGAGTGAAATCAGGCCGAGGGCGATACGCTTCAGGATCTTCATGGCCCCGATTGCATACAATTCCGAGGCGTCTGGCAACGACGCATCTTCGAGTCTGACCACGACGTGATTTCACTGCCCTCCCTGCCGATCGTCGAAGCGCTTCCTGCGCTCAGAGCCGCTTTGATCAGCGGTCGCTCGGCCGTGGTCGAGGCGCCGCCCGGCGCCGGAAAAAGCACGGTAATACCACTCGCCTTGTTGGATGAGCCGTGGGTCAAAGGTCGAAAACTCATCATGTTGGAGCCCAGACGGCTGGCTGCGAGGGCCGTAGCCGAGCGTATGGCGAAGACCTTGGGTGAGTCCGTGGGAGGCACCGTCGGATACCGCATGCGTCTCGATACCAGAGTGAGTCGCACGACCCGACTCGAGGTCGTGACCGAAGGCATTCTCACCCGGATGTTGCAGCATGACCCGTCGCTCGAGGACGTGGCAGCAATCCTCTTCGACGAGTTTCACGAGCGCAGTCTGCAAGCCGATTTGGGTCTTGCGCTCTGTATTGATGCGCGACAGACGCTCGATCTCGATCTGCGATTGATCGTGATGTCCGCGACGCTGGATGGGAAGGCTGTAGCCACGCTGTTGGATGATGCGCCAGTCATCACCTCGGCTGGGCGCATGTACTCCGTCGACATCCATTATTCAGGGAAAGGATTTCCCGCTCTCCCGGGTGATGTGGACTCGCCCGAACGCTTGACCGCCTTGGCTGTGCAGCGCGCCATTCGCGAAACGGAGGGAGACATTCTCGTATTCCTTCCGGGCGCCGGTGAAATCAGACGCGTACAAGATCTGCTTTCTGGCCCGGGTGCGTGCTCGGACCAAGAAGTCAAAATATTTCCCTTGTTCGGCGAGCTGTCGCCTGCCGAACAGGATGCGGCACTCGCTGACGATCCACGTTTACCTCGTCGGGTGATTCTCGCGACCAATATCGCCGAGACGAGTCTCACGTTACCGAGAATTCGAGTCGTCATCGACAGCGGACTCGTTCGCCGCGCGGTGTTTGACCCCGTCACGGGAATGAGCCGTCTTGATACCTGCCGCATCTCAAGAGCTTCCGCCGAGCAGCGTTCAGGACGCGCGGGACGAGTCGCTGCAGGACACTGCTATCGATTGTGGAGTGAGGGTGCACACCGCAGTCTCGCGGCCCAGACACCCGCCGAAATTCTCGAAGCGGACCTCGCACCCTTGGCGCTCGAGCTCGCTCGATGGGGCGCTGCAGAGGCAAGTACATTGCGCTGGCTGGATCCGCCTCCTGCCGCGATGCTTTCCGCAGCCTGCGCATTGTTACGTCGACTCGGGTTGCTGACCGAGCGTGATCAAGTCACCGAGCGCGGTAAGGAGGTTGCAGGTTGGCCAATGCATCCGCGCCTTGCGCTCATGCTCCTCGAGGCTGCAGATCGTAGAGAGTCAAAACTGGGAGCGCGTCTTGCAGCCCTGCTCAGTGAGCGTGATGTGCTGCGCGCGTCGGGCGAGCGCGATACCGACATCATGACCCGCCTCGACGTTCTCGATGAAAAAGTGCCTGTTGGCGCAGTGGTCGATCGTACCTCGCTTGGTCGAGTTCAAAGGTCTGCATCGATCTTCGAGAGACGATTATCGGATCGCCGTGTCGAAAAGCGCCATGCTCCGATCGACGCCGCAGGACTGCTGGCGTATGCGTATCCGGACCGTATTGGTCGACGCCGCTCATCGAGTGACGGGCGATATTTGCTCGCCAACGGAAGAGGCGCTGCGTTCCGAGGCGTCGACCGTCTTGCGCGTAGCGAATACATCGTCGCCCTCGATCTCGATGATCGAGATCGCGAGGCCCGCATTCTGCTCGCCGCAGCGCTCGATCGATCCGTGCTCGATCAGATCGCTGGCCATAGGATGCGGCGCGAGTCCGAAGTGGTTTGGTCTCCTGCGGAAGAGGCAGTGATCGCCCGCGATATCCTTCGACTGGACGAACTCGCGCTCGAAGAAAAAGCTTTGACGCCGATACCATTCGAGAAAGCCAGTCCTGCCATCATCGCCGGAATCCGCGCGATGGGGCTCAGCAGTCTGCCTTGGGACCATGACTCCCGTTCTTTTTGCGCACGTGTCGAGCTTGCGAGGCGGCACGAATTGAGTCGTGCCGATCAATGGCTTCCCTTCGACGAGGCCTCACTACTGAGCTCGCTCGAAGATTGGTTATCGCCATGGCTAGAAGGCGTGACGCGACGATCACACTTCTCACGTATCCCTCTGATGGATGCGCTGCGCTTTCGACTGGGTGACCGTGCAGTACGCGAACTCGATGAGTTGATGCCAACGCATCTGACGGTTCCGACGGGCTCGCGCATCCGCATCGATTACGAAGACGATCTCGCGCCCTGTGCCTCGATGAGGATGCAAGAGGTATTTGGTCTTTCCAGAACACCTCGCATTGGTGGCGGCACCGTTCCGGTGACGTTCAAGTTATTGTCACCTGCACAACGTCCATTGCAGATTACTTCCGACCTAGAGAGTTTCTGGCGCAACGCTTATGCCGATGTTCGCAAGGACATGCGTGGACGCTATCCGAGACACTATTGGCCGGAAGATCCGCTGCAAGCCGAGCCAACGCGGAGAGTCCGTCCGCGCTCATGATGCCGTTTTGTGTGATTGGATTTTCAGCGAGCTGAAGAAAACGGCGCGCCCTCGCGACCTTTTAAAGCCGCTTGAATCTCGGCAACGATCGACAAGGCAATTTCCTCAGGCGTCCGCGCGCCGAGGTCGAGACCTACAGGCGCTCGCAAGCGTGACGCCAGTTTCTTCGCGACGATTCCCAGGCTTGCAAACAATCGCTCGCGTCGCGCGAGGGGGCCGAGCAACCCGATGTAGGGAATACTCGTATCTGCCAGCATCCTGAGGTACTGCTCATCGGCAGTCAGATGATGACTCATGACGACCGCTGCATCGAAGTCATCAAGCCTAAAAGCCTTTGGCATTGCAAAGTCGTCCGCATGCACAAGCCGAGCTCCAGGATCGAATCGCTGGACGTCAAGATAAGCAGGGCGATGATCGACCGCCGTCACTCGCCAGCCGAGTAAATGAGCCAACGTGACGACCGGTTCTGCATCGGGTCCGGCGCCGCAGAGGAGAAGTCGAAGGGTCTTTTCGAAGACAATCGTGAAAACGTCGTTCGAGAGTTTGGTCTCGATGTTGGTACTCGACGAAATCGCCCCCGTTTTCACGTTGATTTCGAAAGCTGCTCTGCGTTGATCGTCATCCGCTTCGAAAAATCCCGTCAAGGGTTGGTAACCGTTCGATGAATCAATCCGTAGCAGCAAGATATCCATCGCGCCTTCGCAACCGAGGCCAAGGCCCCAAATGGCGTCGTCTGATCCTCGGCTATCGTAGTGCCGAACCAAAGATCTTTCGCTGCTTCTCAAAAGTTGCAAGGCATGGTCTTGGAGATCGCCCTCCAGACAACCCCCGCTCAGTAATCCACATCGGTTTCCGGATTCGGAAAACAACATGAAGGCGCCGGGTTTTCGGTAGGTCGAGCCTTCCGTCGAGATGATGAACGCCGCGATGAGAGGGCGGTGCGCCGTGCGCTCGGTTTCGAAGAACTCTCGAATCAAGCGACGGCCTTACAGGGGCGAACCGTCATCACGACTGACGGCGATGACAGCCGATCGGGCGGGTAAGCCTTGGCCATCCGGCCAATGGCTAACCGGATTCTCCACGGTTCCGCCTTCACCAGGATGCTGAATGCTGAGGAACAGCGTTGTACCGTCCGGGGTGAATTCGCACCCGCACACTTCAGCTCCGACCGGCGCGCTCAAGATCTGTTTGAGCAAACCGCGATCGGGACCGGTCGTCGGCACGACGAAACAGCCGTTATTACCGATGAGCTCTTCGTCAGCATCTGTGACAACCCACAAGCGACCAGTCGGATCGAAGCCTAAGTTGTCCGGACAGGCGATCGGGCTGACTTGCGAGCGATCGGCATAACCACCGTAAAACACGTCTTCCCTCGTGAGTCGATCCGGAAGGATGTCTTCAGCTTGCGTCAGGAACTTCGAGTTCGTGTTTCGCGGATCACCCGCAAGCAGGAAGACATTCCAGGAAAATCTCTCGCTGGCGGCATCATTGTTGTCCTCGATGAGTTCGACGATATGCCCAAAGTCGTTTTTCGGCCTCGGATTTGCAAAGTTGGGACCGAGATCGATTTCGCGACCCATGAAATCACCACGGCGCGACTCACGATCGCCATTCTTGGTGAGCGCCATGTATACCCGACCTGTCACGGGACTCGGTTCGACATCTTCCGGGCGATCCATCGGTGTCGCTCCCAATAGATCTGCCGCCGCGCGGCACTTGATGACGACCTCGGCCTGACTGCGAAAACCGTTGCGAGTATTGAGAGGGCCATTTTCATCGTGAACGAGTGGCAGCCACTCGCCACGCCCTTTTGCATCGAATCGAGCGACAAATAACTTACCGTGATCGAGGAGATCACGATTTGCAGCACGATCCTTGGGGTTGAACCTATCGCGGGTGACGAATTTGTAGACGTACTCGAACTTTGCGTCATCACCCATATACGCCGCGACCCGACCATCCGCCGTCAAAATCGTATTGGCACCTTCATGACAAAAACGACCTAGAGCCGTACGTTTTTTGGGAGTCGACAAGGGATCGGACGGATCGATCTCCACGATCCATCCGTGACGCAGGGCCTCGCGTGGTTCACGACGGATATCGAATCGGGGGTCGATCAAATCCCAACCATAAGCCGAGCGTTCGCGCAAAGGCCATCGTCGGTACGCGAGCTTTGTGGCGTCGTCGGCCGAGTTTTCAGCCCAGCTTCGCGCGCCGCCAAAGTAATCCTGAATATTTTCTTCGGCAGTGAGATAAGTGCCCCATGGCGTTTTGCCGCCGGCGCAGTTGGCGAAGGTGCCAAGCACGGTCGTTCCTCTGGGGTCGGCATCAGTCTGCATGAGTGCATCGCCACGCGCCGGACCCATGATCTGCATTGGCGTATTGGCCGTGATACGCCGGGTGCAAGAGCCTCCGCGAACGACTCGCCATCCGCGAACGCCCCGCTCCAAATCGAGCACGCTCACCCCGTGAGCGGCCTGCATCCAGGCGACGGCTTCGGGATGCGAACGCACCCAGGCCGCCCTGTCTTTAGGAAAGTCGGCGAACGAGAGTTCCGGAACGACATACTCATGGTTGACGCAGAGTACGCCCGACGATCGCTTTTTCGGCGAGGCAAAAAATGCGAGTGCATCGTTGTTGGTGCCGAAGCGCTTTTCCTGCTTGGCGGCCGCCTGCCCGTCGAGCCACTTCAGCGAGCGAAGATCTTGGGCGGTGAGGCCCGCGTCATTCTCGAAAAGCGGATCGCCCGCGCCGATCAGTACGTCATGACGCAGGCCCGGAGAGAGAAGAATCCCATCGTCGCGAGTCGGGCCGACGGATTTGAACGGACGTTGATGACCCTTTTTCGAAGTAGCACTGGTGATGGAAGGTAGCGTCCCTGCAACCGCCGCTGCCACGCTGCCTGCGGCAACAAATCCACGTCGTGACATTCGCCTGGACAGCAGTGCACCGAAGTAGGTTAGGGTGCCGGGGGATGTGTCTTCCATGACGGATATCTCTCAAAAACGGAGGACCAGGTATGTCAGGTGCCGGGTAAGCCCTCGAGGACCGTGACGTAAAAGACACCTTTGCCTTCACGAAGTTTCTTAGCGGCTTCGTACTCTGCCGACTTCCAGAAACCCCACGCCGCTTCCTTTGAGGGAAACTTTGCGATGAGGATACTCTCATTTCGCGGCTCACCTTCCGCGACCTCGACTTTAGGAGCCGGTGTCAAGGCGATGTAATGGCCACCGAAAGTTTTGTAGATCGGCGGGAGAGCTGCGTTATACGCCTTGAACCCTTCGAGGTCCGTTACCTTTCCTTGAACGACGAGATACGCTGGTACGCTCATTTGATGAGTCCTTCTGCTTTCAGTGCCGCCTGCACAGCAGGTCGACTGGCGATACGACTGTGATAGGCCTTAAGCCCCGGCCATTGGCCAAGATCGATTCCGACGAATGAGCACCAACCTAAAACAGTGAACAGGTAAGCATCGGCTACCGTGAAGGTGTCGCCCATGAGAAACGGTTTGTTACCGAGCTCAGACTGTGCGAAATCAAATCGACGCCCGAGGTTCGTCTTTGCGGTCGCTTTTTGCTCGTCTGTCATCCCGGGGATGAAGAAGGGGCCGAATTTGGAATGCAGCTCCGAGTTGATATAGCCCAGCCACTCGTGGAGACGATAACGCGCCATGGATCCCGCCGCGGGAGCTAATCCAGAACCAGGATTTTGATCTGCGACGTAGGGAAGGATGGCCGTGCCTTCGGTCAGCACCGAGCCATCGTCGAGGCGTAGCGCGGGGACATAGCCCTTGGCCGTCACTTTTGAATAATCCTCACCACCCGCCGTTTTCTGCCCGCGACCCTCGACCTTGACCGCTTCGAAGGACAGACCCGCCTCACGCAGGGCAATGTGGGAGGCAAGCGAGCAGGCGCCCGGGGAGTAGTACAACTTCATAAGCACAACCTCTATTCAATGAGTTGCAGATCGATCGGAGCCCGAATGCTATCCATAGCCGACAGGCGCGGGAAGGGATTGCTAAACTCCCGTCCACCGGCGGGCCCGTAGCACAGCGGTTAGTGCAGGGGACTCATAATCCCTTGGTCCTTGGTTCGAATCCAAGCGGGCCCAGTCCAGATCTGCCAGCAGTGCTCACACGCTGTCCGCTGTGCCTATCCCTGCAGCAATGCTCTGCTGCCACCGTGCCGCCAAGGTGCCGCACTGTGAAGCCAGTGGCTCTCGCTGCCACACCGATATTTTCCACAGTAGATCCGCAACCCCGCCAAGGCCTCAGCCTCGAGAGCCTCAAGCCCGCTCCACCCACAGTCATACATTTACGCGATGGCGAGGTGGTTCTCTATAGGAGAGCCGGAAGTCCTTATTGGCAGGTCCGCTACAAACTGCGCACAGGAGCGTGGGTGAGAGAAAGCACCGCCCAAGCCGCATTGGAAAACGCCATACCCACCGCCTGTGAACTGTATGACGAAGCCAGGTTTCGCCAAAAACTGGGATTAGCACACAAGGGCAGAACCTTTACAGAACTCGCACACGAAACACTCAACCGCTTGCGGCTGGAAATGGATGCAGGGCGGGGCAGAGTGATCTACTCCTCCTACATCAGTGTGATTGAGCGGTATTTCTTGCCCTACTTCGGCGACAGAGCGGTGGAGACGCTGACGCCAACGGATATGGCGCAGTTCGAAGCGTGGCGAAATCGTCAAATGATGAAGATCCCCAAAGCCTCCACGCTGAACACCTTCGCAGCCGCGTGGACCAAACTGATCGATACTGGCGTCACAAAAGGCTGGATCAGCGAACGAGCCGCTATTCCCAAGCCCAGCACTCGCGGTGAACGCAGTACACCTCGACCTGCGTTCAGCAAAGACGAAGTGGAAGAACTACTCACCTATCTCGAAACTTGGAGCACCGGTGGCATTAAGCCAGCAGGTAAGGAGATGCGGCTCTTACTACGCGACTACATCGAGATACTGCTGCTGACCGGTATACGACACGGCACAGAGGCAATGGGGCTCTGCTGGAACCACCTCGAATGGCACGAACACGAGCGTAAAAAATATCTACGCTTGTGGGTCGCGGGCAAAACTGGGGGCAGGTGGCTGATTGCCAAGCATCGTGCTGTCGCTGTGTTTGAGCGATTGGCGGCGAGGCAGAGGGATCTGGAGGGAAAGAGGTTTGAAACGATTCTTCAAAGCCGAGTCCCACAGAAGGTGTTTCGGTTCAGCACGGGCTACCAGCCCCACAGTTTCATCGGCACCTTCCGACGACTCATGCGGGACAGCGGCTTGCTAAGGGCGACTGATGGTCAAAACCGCACCCTATATTCCTTGAGGCATACCTACGCCACACAGGAATTGCTTGCAGGCACTGATATTCATACACTGGCTCGGCAGTTAGGAAACTCTGCCCAGATGATTGAGCAGTACTACAGCAAGTTGACGGCTACACTGGCGGCGGAGAGGTTGGCTTAAAAACCCCGCCCTTACGCCGGTAAAAATTTGGAGTCATGAAGGGGGAGTGACTGGTTAAGACTTAAGCCTTGAATGCATCTCGGGCCGAGCAAGGTTTTGGCATCCCCCATAAAAAATGTTGACAACGAATTTGTCAATTGTAAGAGTCAGGCAAATAAGAAATAGTTTAAGTGTCGGGAGGGTCAACGTGATGCGATTTCGTCTAGCCCACCTTTGTCAAGGGGGGCTGTTCTTTCTATTGGCATCTTGCTCGTCGGGCGGCAGTCAGTCGACGAGCACTCTCCGTAGCGTTTGCGGGACACCTGAAACGTACGCCGCATTAAAGTCAATCGTATTTGAGGAGGCGCGAAAGCAATTTGACGGTGACGTCAAGTTTATCAATAGTTTTGAGCAGGGATTCACGGTAAATATCGAAGCGCCCGTCCCGATCTCAATCAGCGAAGATATCCAGCGTGTTGAATGTCAAGGTCGAATGACCTTAGGCGTACCAGCTGCAAATTACGAAGAGTTCGGTCGCGATAAGGCACTGATACAGGACGTCACTTATAGCGCTCAGGCTGCCTCGAACGGCAGCGGCTTTGTGTATGAGCTTGGAGGTTTCACGACGGCACTTGAGCGAATCCTTATAGCTGCGAGCTCTATTGCTGAGCGGGAGCAGGCGGCAATCAATCGGCAGCGTGAAGAGTTGGGGAAAGCGCAGGGGCTTAGCTCCCCGAAAAAGACACCGGTGCCGGACGAGGATTACAGCGGCAATTTAATCAACTGATAGAGAACTCAATATGAACCATAAGGCGATTTTTTCATTGTTTGCATTGGTTGTAATTTCGATTACCACCCCTGCAGTCGCGCAACAACCGAAGAAACCAGTGCTAGCTGTGGTTTCAATTGAGGGCGGTGACGATGCGGCAGAGTTAAAGAGCTTTAGAGAAATGGTCGAGTCTGCGATCATCGCGACTAATAAATTTCAAAATATTGAGCGTGGTCGACTGAATAAACTTTTGGATGAGCAAAACAAGGCGAACGCCGGACTTACAAAGTCAAGGACGGCAGGCCAAACTGGGGGATTCTCAGGCGTCGATTTCTTGGTCTACGGGTCAATAACAAACTTTGCCCGTAAAGAAGAAACTATCCCGTTTCTAAACTGCAAGACGCAGAAAGTCGTTCTGTCGGTAGATATTCGTTTGACCGAGGCGGCGACAGGCGTAATTCGCTACTCAAAGCGTATCGATCAGCAGTCTAAAGGTACTCAGCAGTGCGAAGGGCTCGGCGGCTCGTCGAGCGACGGTAGCGAGGTTCTGCGTCTTGCGGCAGACAATATTGCTGCGGGCCTCGTTCAGGCAATCTACCCAATCACTGTAATTGCAGTGCAGCCTGATGGAACAATTTTGGTTAACTACGGCGATGGAACGCTGGCTATGGGAGATCAGTACGCGATCTTTAGAAAAGGCCAGGAAGTTCGCGATCCCACTACTGGGGAAGTCCTCGGATCTTCTGAGACAAAGATAGGTCAAGGCGAAGTGGTGTCGGTAGCCCCGAAATTTTCAACGATCGCGGCGATAGATTACGATCCGGCAAGCGTTCAAATTGGCGACATAGCCAGAGTGGCAACTGAAAAAGTCAAACGCCCGAAGAAAAAGAGGTAATTGAATATTGACGGTTGTTCTTTTTTGATAAAGCCGCCCCTGATCAATGAGGTAGAACGCAAATGAAACTGCGGTTCACGGATTTATTTGGTTCGAGTCTCGTCATCTACGCAACTTTGTTCCCCTTGGCAGCGCTGGGGCAGCAGAGTGAATGCTCAAAGCGGGCCTGCGTCGCTGTCGTTGACATCATTAGTGAGCAGCCATGTGAGTATTTTGCAGGGCGTTGGGGTTCTATCTTTAATTGCAATACTGGATGGACTGCGTTCAGGTCGATCGTAGAGGCAGAGCTAGTTAAGCCTCAAAAGTTAATAGTCGTAGAGCGCTCAGAATTATCGGCTGCCTTCGATGAGCAGCAACTACAATATTTTGTTAAATCTGGCGGCAAGCTTAATTTCAAGCCTACAACATCCTCTGTGAGCTTCTTGGTCTACGGAAAAGTCACAGAACTTGGGTACGAAGAGAAGGGATATAGCGACAGCACGGTCGCCATGTCGAGCTTAATTGGTACATTCGCCGCAGATATCAAAGTGGTCGATGTAAAGACAGGGCGGATTAAGCGAGCTGAGAGCGTCAGAGTGACCGAGAATCTTGGATCGCAAACGGCGACCACTGGAACTAGAGCTGGTCAGTCAAAATCGCTGAACGCACTTTACGGCGTATTACAACGTAGGGCAGCCGAACAGATCGCGCGAGCGTTGACTCTCTCTGTAGTACCTATGACCGTTGTCCAAGTTGACGGAGATACCGTTTACTTGAATTATGGTGGATCGTTTCTTCAAAATGGGGTTGAGCTCGATATCAAAGCTCCCGGTAAGGAACTTGTTGATCCAAATACTGGGCGGGTTCTTGGGAGTAGTAGTCGGCCAGTAGGCAAAGTTCGCGTTGAGTCAGTATACCCAGAGTATTCAATTGCCCGAATAACGCAAGGCGTACCTGCCGCCTTCGCAACAGGAAACCTTGCCGAATTCCCGCAGGGTCAGCTCCCCAGTAGCGACGGGATGCCGCCCAAAGTTGATTTGCCATAGCGCGATCTGAGCCCTAAGTAGATCAGTCTATTTGGATTATGAGCGTAAAAAATATTGACGCCCGTAACCGGTACTACTGCAAGTTGACGGCTACGCTGGCGGCGGAGAGGTTGGCGTAACCACACCGCAGCAAGCCAGCGTCCGACCGCAAACCCATCTAGTGGAGTTGCCA
>JBILWC010000029.1:0-23906 GCA_044370105.1 Steroidobacteraceae bacterium
TGATCTGCCAGCCCTGCTGCCAGAGCAGGCCCGTCACTTGCCGATACCCATAGCGCCCATACTGCGCAGCGAGCGCAATGATCGATCGCCGCAGCGGCGTCTCGTCGGCTCTGGGCTGCGGGACGTATCTCACGACGGATCTGGCAATGCCCAGCGCCCTGCAGATCCGTCGCTCTGAGTACGCATGCTTTGAGCGCACCAGCGCCACGGCCTCACGACAGCGCACCGGGCTTAGAATTTTCCCTCGGCGACTTCCTTCAGGATGATCTTATCGACCGTCAGATCCGCCACCGCGCGCTTGAGTCGACTGTTCTCCGCTTCGAGCTCCCGCAGCCGCTTCGCCTGATCGATCCTCAAGCCTCCGTGGCTCTTACGCCAGCGAAAGTACGTCTGCTCCGTCACCCCGATCTGCTTGGTCACCTGCGCGATTGTCTGTCCCTGGCCGATCAGCACATCCGCCTCCCGAAGCTTATGGATGATCTCCTCGGTCGTGTATCTCTGCTTGCCCATCGTCCACGTCTCCTGCCCCTTTTATGAGCATTAAACATGGACCAAAAATACCGGGTCAGGTCAGTTCCCGGCATAATCGCGGATTAGTCCATGGCCAATTTGTTGCCAGGGTCTTTACGGGAGCAGGGCGTGAGTCAACGTCGGTTGCATGACATCTCTCAGCGCTTGCGCGCTGAACTACCGGTATGGCCCGGCGATTCATCATTCGACTGCACGATCACTGCGGCGGTCTCGCAAGGTTCAAGCGTCACCTTGCACAAGATTTCTTTCTCCACGCAATCGGGCACCCACGCCGAGTGCTCTCGTCATGTTCGTGACGACGCGATATCGCTCGACGAACTCGATCTCTCGGCGTTCGTCGGCGAGTGCGAGCTTCGGGATGTCAGTACAGCAAACGATCGCGTGACGCTCGCCGACGTGATCGATCGGCTGCCTGCAAGGGTTGAGCGAGTGCTCTTGCGAACCTTGCGCGCGCCCGATTGGAACCGATGGCCCTCGGGGTTCACTGCGATCGACCCCGACCTCATCGATGCGCTAGCCGCACGTGGATGTCGTTTGATCGGCACCGACGCGCCATCGATCGACCCGGAGACCTGCAAAGCGCTGCGCTCGCACCACGCGGCGCATCGGGCGGGTATGGCGATTCTCGAGGGTTTGGTGCTCGAGGGTCTCGATGAAGGTCGTTACGAGCTGATCGCGCTGCCGTTACCCATCCACGGCGTCGAGGCGACGCCAGTCCGTGCCGTGCTGAGAGAAGTCGACTGATGGGCGCGATCTCGCGACAAGATTGTGAACGACTCGATGTCGACGATCCGTTGTCGTCCATGCGTGCGGCATTCCAACTTCCTTCCGACACCATTTATCTCGACGGAAATTCTCTGGGTGCTTTGACGTACGCCGCTGCCCATCGGGTTCAAGAGGTGATGACTAGGCAGTGGGGCGGCGATCTCATCAAAAGCTGGAATCTCCACGGTTGGATCGATCTGCCCGCGACACTCGGGCGCCGTATCGCGCCGCTGATCGGTGCGCTTGCCGATGACGTGCTGGTCGCGGACTCGACCTCGGTAAATCTCTTCAAGATCGCATCGGCAGCCGCCCGCTCGCGAGCCGCTCGACGGAAGATCATCACCGAACGCGGCAACTTTCCGACCGACCCGTACATTCTCCAGGGCTTGGCGGGTCTCGTCCCCGATATCGAACTCGTTCAGGTGGCTCGAGACGACATCGGCCGCTCAGTCGATGAGAACACCTTCTTGGTCGTTCTGACTCATGTCCACTATCAGTCCGCCGAGATGTTCGACCTGCCTTCGATCACCCGGCTCGTTCATCAGGCCGGAGCGAAGATTCTTTGGGATTTGTCGCACTCTGTCGGTGCCGTTCCGCTCGACCTTGCTGCGGCCCGGGCCGACTTCGCCGTCGGCTGTTGCTACAAGTATCTCAACGGCGGACCAGGCGCCCCGGCCTTCATGTATGTGCGGCATGATCTTCAAGAGACGCTCGAGCCCGTCCTGTCGGGATGGCTCGGACATGCACGACCCTTCGACTTTCAAGACGACTATTCGCCGGCGTCGGGCATGACTCGTCATCGCTGTGGCACGCCACTCGTACTCGCCTTTGCTGCGCTCGACGGGGCGTTGAGCGTCTTCGAGGGACTCGAGATGAAGGCGCTGCGAGACAAGTCAGTTGCGCTGTCCGAGCTCTTCATCCAGCTCGTCGAGGCGGCAGGGCTCGGCACCGAGCTCGCTCTTGCCTCACCGCGCAATGCGATGCAACGTGGCAGCCACCTATCGTTTGCTCATGAAGACGGATACACCCTGATGCAACGATTGATTTCGCGCGGCGTGATCGGGGATTTCCGTGCACCGAACCTGTTGCGATTCGGGTTCGCACCGCTCTATTTGCGTCATGTCGATATCTGGGATGCCGTCGAGATCTTGCGCGACGAAGTTCGCCGCTGGCGCGAAACGGGCGGAGCATCCATCGCCCGTATGGCCGTAACCTGACTTCTGGGAGATTACCGATGTCCGTCACTGCAATGGTCATGATCAAGGCGCAGCCGTCTCGGAGTACGGCGCTTGCCAAAGAAATCGCCGAGGTCAAAGGCGTCAGCGAAGTGTTTTCGGTGGCAGGGCGTTTCGATCTTGTCGCCATCGTTCGTGCCGCCCGAAACGAGGATCTCGCCGATATCGTGAGCGGGGAGATTCACTCGTTATCCGGAATCTCCGACTCCGAGACGCTCATCGCGTTCCGGGTCTATAGCCGGCGCGAGTTGACCGAAGGTACGGCGCTGTTCATGGACGAGTGAGGTCAGGCTCGAGTCGAGCGTCGGATCAGCAAGGCGCAGACGAGCCATAGCCCGACGAAGATGCCCGTGAAGGGAATCATGAGGCTCATCAGGTCTGCGGGCGCCAAGAACATCGCAAAGAATTGAACGGCGGCCATTCCGACGAGCAGCCGTACCAAAACAGCCGCCTTGAAGCGGGCGATCAATGCGCCCAAGAAACCCACCACCGGTATCGCCATGAAGACGAGGTTTCGAGGGTCTTGCTCGTCGCCGATGATGCCTACGGCGAGATTGATGAACACCAATGAAAATCCGCCAGCTGCAGCGAGCGCGACGCCCGCTTGGTAGAGGCCATTCGTCGAGACTCGCGAGGCGAGTTCCACGGTGCCGCATACGGCAGCCAGCAGGATCCCGACGATGAGGAAATCTTCGAGCCCCCAGGAGATTTCTTTACTGAATTGCATGGCGATGGCCGGCAAAGCCAGAAGTGCTGCGGCGCCTGACCACATCGGGATTCGCCAAGACCCTTGTAAAAACATGCGGTTACCTCTAAGCCAGAGTTTATGCCGATCGGGTTTCGCAGAAAATACTTGTGTTAGATAGTTAACACAAAAATTAAAGGTCCTGTCGCACCAACCGGTCTCGCCCCCGATACTTCTTAGCGGGGCAGGGCTTGCGATTCATAAAAACGAGGGTTGCCGACCATCAGGCAACCGCGACAGGGATCCGTCATGCTGCTGATGAAAAACCAATGGTTTGCTTCGTTACCGACGGTCCTCCGTAACCGCTGGAAAAACAACCTCTCGATGGTCGAACTCAAGAGAGGGCATCGCCTGAGGCTTGGATCGCGGGATGGGAACGTTTTCTTTCCTATCAATTGCGTGGCCCGCCTGTCGGGTCGTTCGGGGGATGGTCCAAAATCCTTTCTCCGATTCTCGGGCGCCAATTTCCTGATCGGCCTCGCCGATCTTTTGAGTTTTGGTGATATCCGCTACGACGCAGAGATTTGCGGCGCCGGCTACGCCTTCGCTTTGCCGGTGCCGATGATGATGTCGGCCATGCCGACCAAGACGGAACTCAGCGTCCTGCAGGTCAAGGCGATCAGCCAAGTGGCCGAGAAGGCCTTTTTCAATACCCATTGTTTCGGTGCCCACAACGGTTCGCACCGACTCGCTCGGATTTTGCTCGAGGCGGCTGATGCGTTCGGCGAGGGTCGCCCCATCACCCTGACCCAGCAGGAAATCTCGGACTTGCTGCTGCTGCGTCGTGAAACCATCAGTCAGTTGATTGGCGAATGGAGCAAGCAGCAGATCTTGTCTCTCAGTCGGGGCAGTATCGCCATCGAGAACCGCGATGGCTTGTTGGCGGAGACCTGCGGTTGTTACGCAGAAATCAAGGAGTTCGAGCGTACGGAATTGGCGCTTTGGCGGGGTATTCCGTGGGCGGCACCGAGCCCCGATAAATACGACTAAAATACCGGGCCGGCGTCGCGAGGCGTCATTTTTTGGGACGGGATATCCGAATGGGGACTCCGCCAGATTACCGGGCCATTCCCGAGCTGCCCGCCTCGGTATACGTCGCGCCGCTTAAACGACCCGCTGGTCTCGGCGAAGACTGGCTCGAGCCCGCACAGCGCCGTTATTCCACCGAAGAGCACCAGATCTGGGATGCGCTTTACGAGCGCCAGATGAAATTGATGCCGAGCCGCGCCTGCAAGGAGTTCATGTTCGGTCTCGATCGCCTGAACCTCCACCGTGGGGGTGTCCCGAATTTCGATGAAATCAGTGAAGAGCTTCGAGGCTTGACCGGCTGGTCCGTGGTACCGGTGCCCATGCTGATCCCCGATCACGTTTTTTATTATCACTTGGCCAATCGTCGGTTCCCGGCTGGCAATTTCATCCGTTCGAGAGAGCAGTTCGATTACATCCAAGAGCCCGATGTATTCCACGATGTCTTCGGCCACGTGCCGCTGCTGACCGACCCCGTATTCGCGCGCTACATGGAGGCCTACGGCCGAGCCGGTTGGAAGGCGCTCAAATACAACCGCCTCAAAGCGCTGTCGGCGCTGTATTGGTATACGGTGGAATTCGGCCTGATCCTCGAAGAGGGCCAGTTGCGAATTTACGGTGCAGGTATTTTATCGGGCCCGACCGAAACCGTATTCGCTCTGGAGAGTCGCGCGCCGAATCGGGTTCATCTCAATGTCGATCGCGTGATGCGAACCGACTACACCATCTCGGATTTGCAGGCGACGTACTTCGTGATCGAATCCTTCCGTGAGTTGTTCCATATGACGGAACAGCGCGGATTCGAGCCGATCTACGAGGCCTTGGCGCCGGGGTTCCAATACGCCAAGACCGCCGCGCTCGATACCGACCACATTTATCACCGCGGAACGCAGGAGTATGAGTTGCGCGGGGGTCGGGGTTCCGGAGCTTCACCCGACTGTTGAGGTTACCAGGCGATGCCGTAGTCCTCGCCGTGGTTGCCCGAGCCACCCCAGAGCGTGCCGTTCTTGTGGTCGATCATGATGGCGTTGATGGGGCCCGCAGTGCGCGGCTGAAATTCAAGCCGATAGCCTCGCTCGATCAGCTCGCTTCTCACCCAACGCGGGGTTTCGTCGTCGAGCAGCATGCGGCCGGGACTCGTCTCGTGGTTGCCGAATGAATCGCGCAACTGGAAGCTGTTCATGTTCGCGGCCTCGGTCGCCTGCTGCGGCAGCATCCCGAACTCCACCATATTCAGGAAAAACTGCAGCAGGTTTTGATCCTGACTGTCGCCACCCTGCACCGCGAAGGCGAGCCAGGGTTTGCCGTCCTTGATGGCGAGGCTCGGCGTCAGCGTCACGCGAGGGCGTTTGCCCGGTGCGACCACGTTGAACGGATTCTCGCGTTCATCGAGCACGAACGACTGCATGCGTTGCGAGAGGCCGATGCCCGTTTTTCCGGCGATGACGGCAGGGATCCAGCCGCCGCTCGGGGTGACCGAGACGAGCCAGCCTTCGGCATCGGCGGCCACCACCGTGGTCGTACCGCGCCAGAACGGCCCCTCAGGATCATCGAGCGGGTAGCGACGGTCGGCGGTCGGCGCGACTCCCGCGGGCGAAAACGGTCGGTCGCGCGGAGCCGCCGGCGCGTTCGGCAGCACATTTTTTTGTCGAAGCAGATCTGGATACGGATTGGATCTCCCCTCGAACGGATAGGGGTCGCCCGGGCCGATCGATGGATCGCTTCGCTCGCCGATGAGCGCCGCACGTTGCTTCGCATAATCTTTGGAGAGCAAGCCCCGCACCGGCTCTTCTGGCGGAAACGCCGGGTCGCCGTAATAAAAATCCCGATCGGCGAAGGCGAGGTTCATGGACTGATATAGGGTGTGCAGGTATCGCCCCGAGTTGTAGCCCATCGCCTTCAGATCAAAGTTTTCGAGGATGTTGAGCGCTTGCAGCATCATCGGCCCTTGCGTCCAGACATCGAGCTTGTAGACGTCGATGCCTCGATAGCTCACCTGCCGTGGCTCCTCGATCTTCACCTGCCAATTGGCCAGATCTTCGCGGGTGATGAGTCCGCCCTCTGCCTGGATGGACGAGGCGAGTTCTGCAGCGATATCTCCACGATAAAAACGCTCGTAGGCCGCCATGATCGCTTGCTTGCGCGTCGCGCCACGCGAGAGCGCGCGTCGTTCGGCGTCGACCAACTTTCGCAGTGTCGCGGCGAGTTCTGGCTGCCTGAAGATCTCGCCCGCGCGCGGGCCTTCGCGTCCGTCACGATCCGCGGCGCGGCCGAGGTGCGGCAGCATCACGCGCGCGGTATCCGGCCATTCCTTGATCTTCGATTTATTGCGTTCGATGAGGCCGGCAGTCTGTGCCTCGATGGGGTAGCCATCGGCGAGATCGATAGCGGGGGCCAGCACTTCGGCAAGCGAGAGCTTCCCGTACTCGGCGAGCATCACGAGGATACCGCCCGGCGTGCCGGGGGTGGTCGCGGCGAGCGGACCGAACTCCGGCGGATATTTGAGACCCTTCGATTTGAAGAACTCTGGCGTGGCACCGGTCGGAGCGACGCCGAGCGCATTGATGGCGATGACTTTCTTGAGTTTCGGGTGCCAGATGAGCGCTTGGGTTTCACCGCCCCAATGCAGCACATCCCACATCGTCGCCGTCGCGGCGATCATCGCAGCCGCGGCATCAACGGCGTTGCCGCCGCGTTCGAAGATTTTCGCGCCCGCCGTCGCGCCGAGCGGTTTGCCGGTGATGGCCATCCAGCGCTGGCCGTGGAGCGGGGGTTTTTCGGTGCGCTCTTGCGGTACGGCGAGCGAGGCCGTAACGGCCAGTAAAGCGGCCGACGCGATGGCAAGCCAGGATCTTTGACGCATGATTCAATGCCCCTCGAATGCGACGAGAGTTTGCACGGGGATATCCAGCGCACGGATCCGGTCCGCGCCTTTGAGTTCAGGCAGATCGATGACGAAGCAGGCGGCGACCACTTCTGCGCCGAGCGAGTGCAGCAAAGAAATGGCAGCAATGGCCGAGCCGCCGGTGGCGATGAGATCGTCTACAAGAATGACCTTCTCGCCGCGATTGACGGCATCGCGATGGATTTCCATCTCATCGCGGCCGTACTCGAGCGTGTATTCGACGCGTAGCGTGTCGTAAGGCAGCTTGCCTTTTTTGCGGATGGGGACGAAGCCCACACCGAGCTGATGAGCGACCGCTCCACCCAAGATGAACCCGCGCGCCTCGATCCCGACAACGGTTCCGATGCCGCGGTCACGATAGGGGGCCGCCAAAGATTCGACGGCCTCGCGGAACGCGGCGGCATCGCGAAGCAGGGTGGTAATGTCGCGAAACTGGATTCCCGGCTTGGGGTAATCGGGGATGGTTCGGATGGTGTCTTTCAGCACGGCCTCACCTTAACATGGCGTCCCATGACACACGTATCCCGCGCCGTCCTGATCCGCAGCCTGATCCTGCTTCTCCCAATCGTTTCGACCGCCTCGGCGATCGCCGCCGAACCGCCCGTCATCGGCCGCGAGCAAGTGAACGCCACCCTCTGGATGCAGCGGTCGGCCGAGTACGAGATCTCTGCATTGCAGGTCTACCGGCTGGCGACCGAGCGACTCGCAACGACCATTGCGGCGCCAGGCAGTGCGGCACTCGAACAACAGAATGTCGACACCAAAAAACTCGCCGCGATGCCCACGGCGATCATCGTGGATCTCGATGAGACGGTACTCGACAACTCGTTCTACCAGGCGCGGAGGGCATTACTGGGTGGCGAGTACGACGAACCCTCGTGGCAGGCCTGGATGCGGGAGGCTTCGGCTCCTGCAATCGCGGGGTCGGTGGAATTCTTGCAGGCCGCCTCGCGTGCCGGACACAAAATATTTTATGTGACCAACCGAGAGTGTCGTCCCATCGATGCGAAGCCCGATGATGCCTGCCCGGCGCGCACGGCGACACTTCGTAATCTACAGGCACTGAATCTCCCCAACGCGGCAGATCGTGATGCGCTTTCGCTTCGCCGCGAGCGACCCGAGTGGGAGAGCTCCGACAAGACCGTTCGTCGAAAGTGGATCGCCGCGACCCATCGCATCGTCGCATTGGTCGGCGATGACCTTCGTGATTTCGTCGATCGACCGGTCTATGCCGCGCGCGCTGACGAACTCGCGCCACTTCTCGGCACGCGCTGGTTCTTGCTGCCCAATTCGATGTACGGCTCGTGGGAGCGCGCGATCACGGCAGGTGCCTGCACGAGCGGCATGTCGGCGGCGGAGTGTGCGACGACGACGACTCGCAAACGCTATGAAGCCCTGAAGCTGGAACCTTCAGCGGGGGCAGCGACGTCCCGGTAAGGCGATGTCGACCCACACGAGTCGATGATCCGAGCTCTGCTCGGCATCGTCGTTGACGAGCGCGAACTCCGCATCTTCGGCTCTCGGCCAGAACACACCCGAGGCACACACCTCGAGGTCTTGCGACGGCAGCACGTAATCCACGCGCAAGTTGCCGACCGATCTCGGGCCGTCAGAGAAATCGCCGGTGTCGAATGCCGGATCGCCGCGCTGGGTCAGATTTGAGCCGCCTTGGCGAGTTGCGGCTTCCAGTGCGCCGAGGCTACGCGGCGCCAGCGAGCCGAGCGCCGCGTCGCGATGCACACGCGGATGATCGAGCAGTTGCGCGATTGCTCCGCTGACGCTTCCGCCGTCGAGCGGATCGGCGTTCAAATCACCTGCCACGACAAATGACGCTCGGGCGTCGAGCCCGCCGCGTCGACCCGCATCGTCCACGAGATAGTCCGCCCGCGTTGGGTCGACGTAGTCCGCCCACAGACGGATTTCATCGTGATTTCGCCGACCGTTACGATCTTCCGGGCCGTCGAAACCGGGCGGGGTGGGGTGACTCACCAAAAAGTGCAGCGTAAGCGGAGCCCCGTCCGCCGCGGTCGGCAGACGGATGGCAACATCCCAGTGACTTTTGGAAGACAACGGCAGCTTTGCGAGGGCTTCGTCCGAGTACCAGCCCGGAGGCAGCATCGCCCCCGGCATGTCACGCCAAAGAAACGACCGGAACGTTCGGGTGGCGTCGCGATCGATCGGGAACTTCGAAAGCACCAGCATGCCGTACTGTCCGGGGAACACCCCGAAACCGAGCGCGTCGCCTCCGCCGCCGATCTTGCCATCGCGGTCGAAGTCGAGCCCGCTCGGCACCCCGGTATTCGAGGGAGCGATGAAAAAGTGCGGATAGCTGAGTGGCGCGCCACCGCGCTGCGAGATCTCCAGATAGTTTTTCCTGAATAGCCCGGGCGCCTCCGGGTCGTAATCGAATTCATTGATCAACAGCAGATCGGGTCTGATCTTCTGCAGGACGGCAGCGACGACTCGCGGCTGCGACGATTCGCCGTTCGACAGTTCGCGCAGGAGATCGCCCTCGTTGCGACGGAAGAAGCTGACATTCCAGGTCGCAATGCGAACCGTACCTTCGATTGCCGGAGGTGGGGTGGGCCCCGCATTAGCCTGCAGGCTGGCCAACATTGCACCGAGAGCGATCGAGCAGACGGCTACGGTCGAGGCGATACCGCGTGAGAACACGCCACGCGCGGCCACCAAAGAAAAGGGGCGCCTTGCGGCGCCCCCTTTTTGTCGAGTCTCGTGAGACATCAACTCATCAGAACTCGTACTTGAGGCCCACCTGGATCTGCCAGCGCGAGCGCTCGGTGTTGCGGGTCACGCCGCCCGCAGGACCCGAAGCCGTCTCCGGGTTGAGCAGCGTGGCGTTCGCCGAGGCGATGCGGTAGCGCGCGCAAGTGAGCACGCCAGCATTGTCCGAGACGCCGTTCGTGCCAGCACAGCTGACGTCGAACAGACGCACGTCTTCGCCGTACTCCTCGATCACACCCCACTTCTTGTTGATGAGGTTGAGGACGTTACCGATGTCGAGCGTGACGCGAGCCTTGTGGCCGTCGGCGAAGCCCGGCAGTTCCTGACTGAACTGCATGTCCCAAAGGTTGATCGCCCGGCTCGTATACGAACCACGCGGGACGATGCCGCCCGTCGGGATGTCGAACTTCGAGACGAGGGCGCGCAAGTTGTTGAGCGTCGTCAGACTGTCGAAGGACACGAGCGGCGCCGAAGTGATCGTCACGACGGTGGTCGTGCCGACCGTCGTCACCGTGGCTTCGCCCGAGAGATTCGGTACGTAGGCAAGCTGCGCAACGCGGTTCACGCCGAAGGTGGCGTTACGGCTCGAGCCACCGCTCATCGTGAACGTGACCGGTCGACCCGAACGCCAGTCGGCGAACAGCGACACGCGAGTCTCGAGATCGCCGAAGAGGTTCTTGCGCCAGCCGAATTCACCCTTCACGGCATCCGAGATCTCTTCCTGACCACGACCCGAAGTCGCCGTGTTCGGGTCGAGCGACGCGTACTGGCCGCTGTAGAGCGAGCTCGCCGTCGAGGAGAAGCGGGCCGAAGCCGAGAACTCGTCCGAGTTCTGCTTCGAGTAGGAGAGGGCGAAGTTGAAGCCGTTATCGAAGTACTTCGACACGCCCAACGCCGCCGTCCAGATCGAGCCCGTCGTGCCCGGGTTGTAGGCCTGGATATCACGGCCCGAGCCCGGGTTGACCGAGCTGACCGTCGTGCCGGCAACCGCCGTGCGCTGCGTCGCCGAGAGTGCGTCGTAGCGGATGCGACCATCAGGCGTAACCGCCTGCTGACCGTTGACGATGAGGTTACGTGCGCGAATGTCGCGGAAGGCGAGGCCTTCCTTAGTGTTCACGTACACGCCGCTCGCCGACACGTTGTAGCCGTCGCCGACCTCCCAGTTGACGGCGATGTTCGCGCGCCAGTCGGAGGGCATCTTGAAGTTCGGGACGATCGAGTTCGTCTCGGACGTCGCCGGAACCGTCGAACCGCCGAGTGCCGCCTGAACGGCCGCCGGGATCGTCGTGCCGAAGCTCGAGTTCACACCGACGTTGAGCGCTGCGGCACAGGCCGGGCTCGTGGCGCAGTTGACCGCACCCGTCGTCTCGATGAAGCCCGTGGCCGTACGCTCGAACTGGATCGTGTTGTCGAGGATGCCGGTGTTGCTGAACGAGTTCGAGAGGAACACATCCGGCAGGCCGCCCGAGAAGAGGCCGAGGCCGCCGCTCACCTTGATGGAGTCGGTGACGCGCCAGTCGAACGAGAAGCGCGGCATGAACACGTCGAGACCGTCGTAGGTTTCCTGGTTGTTGAAACCGAAGCGACCGACGAAGTTCGGGTTCAGCGCCGGCTTGTCACCGACGTTGTACATGTCGTAGCGGGCACCGTAGGTGATCGTCAGGTTGTCCGTGACGTCCCACGTGTCCTGCAAGAAGAGCGACGTCGTGTCGTACGAGAAGTTCGCCGCCGCATCGTTCGCATTGCCCGAGAGCGCGTTGCGGTAGATGAGCTGATTCGCACGGCCGGCCGCGAAATCTTCGATCGAGTCGAAGTAGTACGTGCCGTCGCTGTTCGGAACGAAGAGGTTGAAGATGTCCTGACGCTGGAACTGCACGCCCGCCTTGATCAAGTGATCACCACGGGTGAGTTCAGCCGAGAACTGACCCTGCGTATTTTCGGTCTGCAGGAAGTTCGCGTGACGGAACTGGTCCGGTCCGAAGCGCACCACCGAGACGTTGGTCGAGCCGTTGCGGCAGCTGAGCAAAGGGCTGCTCTGGCCGGCCGCATCGAGGTTCGTCTGCGTGGTACACACGCGGATGTCGGCGAAGTTCTGACCTGCCGGCGGCTCCTGCAGTCGCGTGTAATCACGCTTCGAAACGCGCAGCTCGGTCGACAGATCGTCGGTCCAGTTGGAGTTGACCTGCATCGCCATCGTCTCGTCGAGCTCGCCCGTGAGATACCACTGCGAGTCGAGGCCGGCGCTGGTCGTGCCGAGGTTCGTGCGCTGAATCACGCCCGACTCGGACTTGCGATAAGAGACCATCGCGCGCTGGTTGTCGGAGATGTTCCAGTCGAGGCGAGCCGTGTACTTCTCGTCCGTGATCGGCTTCGTCTGCGGGATGCTACCGAACGGATAAGTCGACTTGTACGTGTTCGTGAACACGTTGGTGACGGCGGCGATGTCGTTCGTGGTCAGCTGCGAGGTGCCGCCCGCCGGGCCGAGGATCGTCGTGGCAAAGCCACCGCCCGCAGGGCCGACCGAGGTCACGTCCACCGACTCGTAGTTCTCATAAGAGAGAGCGAAGAACAAGCGATCCTGAATGATCGGACCGCGAAGCGTGGCGCCGTAGTTGTCCTGCTCGACGAGGGTTTTGATCGTCGTGCTGCGGATCTTGGTGCCGACGAGATCTTCGTTCAGGAAGTTGCCGAACACCGAACCGCTGAATTCGTTCGTACCCTGACGGAGCACCACGTTGATGGCGCCGCCGAGGAAGTCGCCGTTCTCGACGTCGAACGGAACAGCCTGGACCGAGAACTGCTCGACCGAGTCGAGCGAGACCGGACCACGGCGGGTCGGAAGACCGCCCGTGTTCAGACCGAAGTCGTCCTGAGCCTGCACGCCGTCGATCGAGATGCGGTTCGTGCGCGGGTTCGAGCCGGCGATCGAGATGCCGCCGTCGCCACGAAGGTTGGCGGAGACGAGCGGGTCGCGACGCGCGAGGTCGCGGATGTCGCGGCTGATCGAGACCACAGCTTCGATCTGGTCACGATCGAGCGTGGTGGCGGAGCCCACTTCGATCGCATCGCGGACCGCGGTGGCCGACACCAGGATTTCCTGGATCGCCTCTTCGAGGTTCGCGTTCAGACGACCGGTCTCACCGACGGTGAGGAAGAGGTTGTCATACTTCACCGAGCGATAACCGCCCGAAGCGATTTCCACCGTGTACGGACCGCCGACGCGCAGACCGCGCGCATCGAACACGCCGCTGTCGTTGGTGGTTTGCGTGGAGCGAGTGCCGGTCGGCGTGTGGACGATCGTGATCGTCGCGCCCGCAAGCGGCTTACCGCTCACATCGGCCACCGTTCCGCGCAGTGCCGAAGTGGTCTCTTGCGCCAGCGCCGTCGGAACGACGACGAAGGTCAACAAGCTCACCAACAAGGTGGTCGCAAGTTTTCTGAGAAGCATGAAGGTCAACTCCTGAAAGTACGCTTTTTTGATGCTTTGCACGGCATCCCTGAGCGGGGGCCGGCGGGGCGCAATTATCGCCCGAAAGTCCCGAAATAGTGTGACGAAGAGAAGACAAAATCAGACCCGACCAAGGTGTTGGGTTCGCGCCACAAGGCGGTCATTTGGGCGGTCATTCGGGCGATCACTGGGGCCGACGATCTCGGGCTCAGGGCTGCCCCGTCTCGAGAGCGACTACAAAATGCTTGCGGCAGAGGGAGATATAGCGGTCGTTTCCGCCAATTTCGACCTGGGCGCCGGTGGTTTCGACCCTCCCATCCGCCCGGACCCGAACCACCATGGTCGCCTTGCGCCCGCAATGGCAGACGGTTTTGAGCTCGACCAGGTTGTCCGCCCAGGCCAAAAGCTGGGCACTGCCCTCGAAAAGGCGGCCGAGAAAGTCGGTTCGGAGGCCATAACAGAGCACCGGGACGTTGAGCTCGTCGACGACCCGCGAGAGCTGCCTGACGTGGGCGGTGCTCAGGAATTGCGCTTCGTCGACCAGGACACAGGCGATCGGGCCCTCGCCGAGATCTGTCTTGATCTCTTCACATAGATCTTGCCCCGCCGCAAAGTGCCGCGCCTCCGCGCTGATGCCGATGCGCGAAGCCACCTTGCCGCCGGCCCGATCGTCGAGCTTGGCCGTGTAGACGAGCGTGCGCATCCCGCGCTCGCCGTAGTTGTGCGAGGCCTGCAGCAGGGCCGTGGACTTCCCTGCGTTCATGGTCGAGTAATAGAAGTAGAGCTTTGCCACGGGCGCTCCGACTTCAGCCTGCGACGATGCCGACGATGCAGCCCGTCATGCACGAGCCGAGCGTCGCGGCAACGAAGGCCGGCCATGCGAGCGAGGCGAGATCGCCGCGACGTTCGGGCGCCATGGTGCCGATGCCGCTGATCTGGATACCGATGCTCGCGAGGTTCGCGAATCCGCAGAGACCGTAGATCGTGATGAGGCGCGAGCGATCCGAGAGCGCTTCGGGCGGCACGGTCGTCAACTGGATGAACGCGATGAATTCATTGAGCACGCTCTTCACGCCGAGCAAGGATCCAGCGGTCGTCGCTTCCGACCAGGGAATGCCCATCAGCCAGGCGATCGGTGCGAAGATCCAGCCCGCGATCCGCTCGAGCGTCACCGCTTCGCCCGCCACCGCAGGCAAGAAACTCACGATACTGTTGGCAAGCGCAACGAAGGCGGTGAGCACGATGAGGATCGCGATGATGTTGAGAAAAAGCGCGAGGCCGTCGCTCGTGCCGCGGGTGATCGAGTCCATCGCGCTCTGATAGATGCGAGGCGACTCTTGCAGATCCTGCGAGCTCCCCGAGTCATCGGGCAGCATCATGTGCGCAAAGAGCACCGAGGCCGGTACGGACATGATCGACTTCGTGATGAGATGTCCGAGCACGCCCTCGAATTGCTCGCCGAGCATCGCCGAGTAAATCACCATCACCGAGCCTGCGATGGTGGCCATCCCCGCGGTCATGACCAGCAGCAGTTCGTAACGCGACATCCGTGCGAGATAGGGGCGAACGAGCAGGGGCGCTTCAGTTTGTCCCAAAAAAATGTTCGCGGTGGCGACAAGTCCCGACGGACCACGAGTGCCGAGCGCACGCTCGAAAACCCATGAAATCCCGCGAATGACGACGGGGAGGATGCGCCAGTACCAGAGCAGCGCCGAGAGTGCCGACATCACGATGACGAGCGGCAACACCTGAAACGCGAACGTGACCACGGCGTTGGGGTTCGTGACGGTGAACGGCGTGTCGCCTCCGCCCACGTAACCGAACACGAAGGCCGAGCCTTTGAGTGTCGCGGCGCCGAGCGCGCCGACCGCCTGGTTGAGATAGAGCAAGCCTTCTTTGATGACGGGTGCTTTGAGCAGCAGCGCGCAGATCACGAACTGCAGCACGAGCGCGATACCCACGAGTTTCCAGTTGATGGCCTTTCGATTGCTCGACATCGGCAGCACGAGTGCGATGAATACGACGATGCCGAGCAAAGCTTGAAGATAGAGCGTCATGGGTGTTGTCCCGTCATTTGAGTTTGATTTCTCGCAACCGCTCTTGCAGATATTCCTCGGCAAGGATCGGCGGCAGCGGATCGGGTTTGCCCTGGCCTACGCAGGAGGGCAGCGCCGCGATGGGGAAGTCCGGATTGAAATGCAGGAAGAATGGCATCGAGAATCGCGCATTCTGCGCGCGGTCTCGAATCGGGTTGATGACGCGATGGCTCGTCGAGCGCAGCATGCCGTTCGTGAGGCGTTGGAGCATGTCACCCACGTTCACGACCATCGAGCCCGGCGCCGGATTCACCGAGAGCCATTGCCCCTGTCGAGAGAGCACCTGCAAGCCGGGTTCTTCCGCGCCGAGCAGTAGGGTGATGACGTTGATGTCCTCGTGAGCCCCTGCGCGGATGCTCTCGGCGGGGTTCGGTGGCATGGGTGGGTAGTGAATCACCCGCAACACGCTGTTGCCGAGTTGGACCTTGTCCTCAAAGAAATCTGGAGACAGGCCGAGCACGCGAGCGATCGCCGAGAGCAGGCGCCGCCCCGTGAGATCGAAGGTCTCGAACATCTCGAGGCAGGTCTCTTTGAACCTCGGAATCTCGCTGATCCAGACGTTGTCGGACATGTAGTGCCGATAGGGGTGCCCCACGGGCAGCTCGCGACCGACGTGCCAGAACTCTTTTAGGTCGAAATGCTGGCTGCCCTTGGCGGTTTCGATGCCGAAGGGGGTGTAGCCCCGGGCGCCACCGCCTCCTTTGATGTGATACCGATGTTTGTCGGTCTCGGGCCAAGCGAAGAAGGTCTTGTACAACTCGAGGAATCGGTCGATCAGCGGCTGGGGAATGCCGTGGTCGGTGATGATGACGAAACCGTAGTTCTCGTAGGCCGCGCCGAGATCCCGCACGAAGCGCTCGTCGTCGACGTCCCGCAGGCTCAGGGTCGGGATCTGCTCTGTCATGCCCGCATTCTGCACGCTCACGGGGCGTACGTTAAGATTTCGTGATGCTTGACCTCCTCGTGCGCGTCCTCATCGCCTACCTCTTGGGTTCGGTCAACGGCGCCCTGCTGATCGGTCGATTCCGCGGGGTCGACATCCGTACGCAAGGCAGCGGCAACGCCGGTGGCACGAATGCACTGCGCACGCAGGGATGGCTGTTTGCCATGGGTGTCATCGTCATCGACGTAGGCAAGGCCGTCATCGCCGTTCAGTGGGTGCCGACTGCGCTCACCGCGCCCGTGTTCTCGCCCGAGTGGCTTGCGGCGGCCTGTGGCTTCGCCGCAGTGATCGGTCATGTCTATCCCGTGTTCCATGGTTTTCGTGGTGGCAAAGGCGTGGCGACGGTACTCGGCACCTTGCTCGCGCTCTCCTTGCCCCTGCTGCTCGGCATGCTCGGCGTGTGGTTTCTCATGATGTTCGTGTTCGGCTTCGTGGGGCTCGGTTCGATGGTCGCGGCGAGCGCGTTGCCGCTGCTCGCGCAGTACGCCGGATCTCTCGGCGTGATTTCGCCCGAAGAGGTGATGCCGCTTACGGTGTTCGGCGTGCTGTGTGCGGTTTTCGTCATCTGGACCCATCGCAGCAACATCGCACGCATGCGCGCCGGCACCGAGCCGCGCGCCCGCTCGTTGTGGTTGGTGGGCCGGCTGACGGGAAAATCGTGATGCTCGCGCGCGAGATCTTTCGCGCCCTCGCCGACGGTGGCGTGCATTCGGGAGAAGCGCTCGCCGAGACGGCGGGCGTCACCCGCAGTGCTGTATGGAAGGCGATCGAACAGTTGAGAGAGATGGGTCTCGAGATCGAGGCGCAGACCAACCGAGGTTATCGCCTCGTCTCGCCATGCGAAGCGCTCGATGCTCAAAGAATCGGCGAAGCATTGCTGCCCTCGATTCGTCATGCCTCGACCGTCGAGGTCGAGTGGGAGATCGACTCGACCAACGCGACACTGCTGTCGTCAACGCCGCCTCCACCGGGCCGTTTCTCGGTGCTGCTCGCCGAGAACCAGACGGGCGGACGGGGCCGTCGGGGTCGCGCATGGCAATCGATGCTTGGAAACAGCCTTTGCCTCTCGATTGCGACGAGCTTCGAGCCTTTACCGCGAGATCTGCCGGCGCTCACCCTCGTCGTTGGCGTCTGCGTGCGCGACGCCTTGCAGCGTAGCGGCGCGCGCGATCTCGCGCTCAAGTGGCCGAATGACATCGTGACTTCGACCATGGAAAAAATCGGCGGCATCCTCGTCGAGTTGCGCGCCGAGGCGGGTGGCCCCGGTCATGTGGTTGTTGGTATCGGGCTCAACCTGCGCCTCTCCGAAGCGACCAAGCGCGCCATCGCCGAGTCCGGCACGATCGCCAAAGATTTGGCCGCGCAGGGCGCCGAGGTTGGCGCGCGCAATGCACTCGCCGCCGACATCATCAAGCGCTGCATCGAGGGGCTCGCGCAGTTCGCTCACGAGGGCTTTGCTCCGTTCATCGAGTCGTGGCGCGCGGCCGACGTGCTGCGTGACCAGCGGGTACGCGTCTTCGATAGTGCCGGCGAACGCGAGGGAGTCGCGCGCGGTATCGATGTACAGGGCGCACTGCAACTCGAGAGCTCGTCCGGTCAAAGAATGTCGCTCATCGGTGGTGAAGTGAGCCTGCGTCGCGAGGATTTGTCATGAGTTATACGCCTCCCAAAGTCTGGACTTGGAACAAGGACAATGGCGGACGCTTCGCCAATATCAACCGACCCGTCGCAGGCGCCACGCACGAGAAGGAGTTGCCGCGAGGTCGACATCCGTTGCAACTGTATTCACTCGGTACGCCGAATGGCATCAAGGTGACGATTTTGCTCGAGGAGCTGCTCGCGCTCGGACATTCCGGCGCGGAGTACGACGCCTGGTACATCGACATCGGGGCGGGTGACCAGTTCGGCAGCGGTTTCGTCGGCGTCAATCCCAACTCGAAGATTCCGGCCTTGCTCGATTTAAGCGGCGACCCGCCGGTGCGAGTGTTCGAGTCGGGGGCGATCCTCACCTATCTCGCCGAGAAGTTCGGTGTGTTTTTACCTCAGGCCGGAGCGAGTCGTGCCGAGTGCTTCTCGTGGCTCTTCTGGCAAGTGGGCAGCACGCCTTATCTCGGGGGCGGCTTCGGACATTTCTTTGCCTATGCGCCCGAGAAATGGCAGTACCCGATCGACCGATTCGCGATGGAAGTGAAGCGACAGCTCGATGTGCTCGATCGGCATCTCGCAGAGCGTCACTACCTCTGTGGTGAGCACTACAGCATTGCCGACATGGCCATCTTCCCGTGGTACGGCGGGCTTGTGCTCCAAAATCTGTATGGAGCTGCGGAGTTTCTCGACGTGGCCGGTTATCGGCACGTGGTGCGTTGGGCGAACGACATGTCCGCAAGGCCTGCGGTCAAGCGCGGCATGCGGGTCAATCGCAGCAAAGAGCCCGATGCCGTGCGTGAACGTCACGCGGCGAGCGATCTCGACTGAGTCAGGGCTGAAGTTCGGCGAGGGCGAGGGTGACGCCGCGTACGCGCCGACCCTGAGGCAGACTCAGGATATCGAGGTTCACGACTCCGAGTTCCCAATCGATCTGCACCATGCCGAAGTTCTCACCGGCATAAAGCCTGCCACCGAGGCGTTGCGGGTCGATCTCGGGTTGTCGCGACTCGACACCAGAGGTGAGCGAACTCGAGGTCAGCTCATAAAAAGGGTACGGCGTGCCCTCGACGCGGCGATACGCTGCCGCACGATGCCGATCTCCCGATAAAAAGATCACGCCATTGGCGCGAGTTTCCTTGATGACGCGGGTGAGGCGAGCGAGCTCGAGCGGCATCGTTCTCCAGCCCTCCCAGCCGTGACCTTCTGCGATCACCTGGATCGACGAGACGATCAGCCGAAGTTCGGCGGGTTGTCGAAGCTGCTCTTCGAGCCAGCGCCACTGCGTCTCGCCGAGCACTGTTTTCTTTGGATCGTCGTCGGGGACGAAGCGCTGTTTGCCCGGCGCGTTGTGCTGGTCGGTGGGCTTGAGCGGTGAGCGGAAATAACGCGTATCGAGCAGGATGATCTGAACTCGACGACCGGTCGGTCCATAGATCCCGGCGCGATAGGTGCCCTCGCGCAAGCGCATCGGATCATCGGCAGGCACATCAAAAAAATCGGCGAAGATCGATCGCGCTTCGGTCTTGATCGGATTTTCTTCGCCGCCGTCGTTGAGACCGTAGTCGTGGTCGTCCCAGACCGCGAGCAGAGGCACTTTCGAGCGCAACTCGCGAAAGCCGGCTTGGGCGCCGAGCGTTGCGTAGGCGCGTCGCATCTCGGTGAGGTCGGGCCCGACGTCTCGACTGCCCACCGAGTCCGCATAGACGTTATCGCCCAGCATCATGAAAAGCTGCGGCTCGCGATCGAGCAGGGTCTGCCAGCGAAGCGGGGGCTTTTCCTCATCGAGGCAGGAGCCGAAGACGATGCGCTCGAGCGTCCGACCGGGATCGAGCCTCGGGTAGGGTGCCGCGAGCGCGGTGCCCGCGGCGAAAATACCGGCCGCGAGCAGGACGAGTACGGAAAGGGACGTCTTCATGAGCCCGAAGTGTACTCTCGGGGAGGATGACAGCCGAGGTCGTCAGGGTAGAATCACGGTCCTCGGAAGACGCTCACCGGCGCCGGGTTAGCACAGTGGTAGTGCAGCAGTTTTGTAAACTGTTGGTCGGGGGTTCAAATCCCTCACCCGGCACCAATTTTCAAGGACTTACTTCAGCCAGTCTCCCAACGCCGTCACCATTTTTGGTGGCCTTGGTGGCCCAATGGTGGCCAGAGTTGAGTGCAGACGACCCGTCACCGAGCCGAAGTCGCAATTATACGGGTTTCTCTGATAGTGGTGCGGATAGCCCTCCGTAATCCAATTCTTTGCGCTCGGCGCTATAGTCCCGCCGGGAGGCTATGCGAGTCTCCTCGCAGCACTTCCGGCTTTACAGGAGGTGTCAGAGTTCCGCGGGGCTGGCTTTATGAGAGGTGTTTATCTATGCCTGATGTAAAGGATACCGCTGCGCGTTTTTTTGACGCGTGCGAGACGGGTAAAGGTTGGGACGCGTGTCGGCAGTATTGCCATGAAGATGCAGGGTTTTCGGCGCAAGCAGACGCCCTCAAAGATATCACGACGCTGCAGGCTTATACGGACTGGATGAAGTCTATGTTTACGCCGATGCCGAACGGCCATTACGAAATTCGTTCCTTCGGCGTTGATCCGATTCGGAATAGCGCGATCATCTACGGGGTTTTCCGTGGTACGAACACCGGCGTCGGCGGACCTGTTGCGCCCACGGGCAAAAGCCTTCAGGCGGACTACGTATACGTCATGAGGTTTGAGGGCGATAAGATTCGGCATATGACCAAGATTTGGAACGATAGTCATAGCCTCCGACAGATCGGCTGGATGTAGAGCGAGAATCATCGGTGCGAATGACCCCCGGAATCGGAAACGAGTGTAGGAACCGAATCTTATTTGCTCTTCTTCTCGCAACCGCGTGGGTAGACACACACCCGCAGCGGCAAAGGATATGCAGAGTTTTTATCTAAGCCTAGCGGGGTCACCTAGCCGATGATATCCAAGGGTTGCGCATCGCTTTCAGTGTTTTATGACGGCACCTGTCCGCTTTGCCGGCGAGAAATCTCCGTCTATCAAGATTTGGCGGCGACTGCGTCCGTAAACTTTGTTGATATCAGTAACTCTGCCGCGCCGGTACCCGTAGAGGTATCGCGAGAGGTGTTACTTGCTCGTTTTCACGTACAGCATTCCGATGGCCGTATTGAGAGTGGCGCTCGGGCATTTTTAACGCTGTGGTCACGTTTGCCTTATTGGCGTTGGGTCGCACGGGTCGGCACGGTGCCGGGTACAACCGCACTGTTTGAACTTATATACAGAGGATTTCTACTAATACGCCCTTGGATGCAGCGGATAGCAGCCCGTATATGGAGGCGCTAAGCTACGGTTGTCGCGTCTAGCGCGTTGCTGTTGTCTATTCGGACTTCTAGAAAAAAGATAGGCTGAAAGAATTAAGGAGTGCGCCATGCGCCGCTATATGTCTCTAATTTCTGTGTGCGCAATTTTAATAACGCTTACCGGTTGCGTAAGCACTGGCGCTACGCGCCTCGGCGTGGCCGCTATCCGTCCGGCAGTAGATCCTGAGACTGTGGTGATTTATCGGACAGCAGATCAGGTTCCTAGCGCCTATGACGAAATCGCGCTGGTCTTTGCCGAAGGCGATCACACCTTCACAAAGGAAGAGCGGCTCTACAGTACGATGCGAAAAAAGGCGGCGACCCTTGGCGCTAACGCGCTAATTCTGGACAGTGTCGTTGAGCCTCAAATGGAGCAACGATTGTCGGGCAAATGGTGGCTAGAGATTGGACACGCTCTCTACACTAGTGTCGTCAATCCCCCGAATCGGAAGGGAAAGGCGCTTGCCATTTACGTTCGGCCACGCGCCGAATAAGCAGGAAGTTACCAATGATTTGGATACATAGCGCAGTTGGGTGGGTGATATTCGCTGTTGTCATTGGCCTCATCTGGTACTTCGTTGGTAAAGACGCTGTTCGGGATGTCACGTCTTCCGATAAGAACGATCAAGGGCCAAAGTATTCGGATAAGGATTAGGCAGGCAACTCCGTTGTCTCTGGCGCTACAGTCCGGGCCAGAGGGTCAATTTATGAAAAGTTTAGCCGGTAGTAAGCGTGGTGACTGGATCACCTCCCGCGGGGAAAGGCTTCGGGTACAGGGCGTGCAGACGGCAGGCGGTCAGAAGAATCGCTTAGAACCCAGAAGAGCGAACTGGTCAGCGTCAGCGCTGTCGGCGCTACGAGGGCAGTAGTCAGCACCGAGCGGTCTAGGGCATCCAGCAGTTTGACCAGGCGCTTGCGGATCTTGGCGGCAATGTTGTGTAGCGTCGTGCGCATGATTAGCGCAGCGTGCTTTAGTGGTGCCGCCCAGTCTGTGCAAGACAGCACATCGGGGTCAGGCGAGAGAGCAGCTCGTTTTGTCACCAGCCCAAACTCCGGTCAGTTTGAACCCGACGCTCCGTTTGAACCGCCCACTCCTATCGCAGAGGAAAGCGACGAGGCTCGGTTTGTATCACATCGTGTGCTATTCGCTGGCTTGAAGTTTGATCTTGCCGAATTCAATAGGAGACAAGGGCTTCGCTGCGTTAAAGCGATGGCATAAGCGGCAACTGGATGCGGGACAAATAGAGGCAAAATCTAAACCGTTGGTCGGGGGTTCAAATCCCTCACCCGGCACCAATTTTCAAGGACTTACTTCAGCCAGTCTCCCAACTCCATCACCGTTTTTGGTGGCCTTGGTGGCCCAATGGTAGCCCGAGTTAGTCGCAGACGACCCATCGCAATGAGCCTTGTTGGTGAGTATACGCCCGGCGACTTCAGTCTGTTAATGGCTGAATGTAACTAGCAAAGATTCAAAGCAGTTCGGTCGTGGTAGGAAAACTCTCGGTTAGCGGTAATTCGTAGACGAGTGGGTATCCCCAGCCTGTGTAACGTTTCTAACAAAGAATTTAACATAGCAGTCTGTGGTATGAGAATAGCGCAGTTAACCTACTCATTACTTTTTTTAAGCCTCTGACGATCCGACATAGAAGATAAAACGCCAAACCTTCCTCATCGGAAGCGGGGGGGGGGGGTGGCTCTCGGAGAGCAAAATGCTACCTCTGAAAAATCAATGCTTCGCGTTACTACCGGAGTACATCCGTACGGCTTTGCGGCCTCACTTAACGTTGACTGAAGTGCATAAAGGTATAACTCTCGCATCGCTTGTGAGAGAGCCAACGCTCTATTTTCCAATCACCTGTGTGCTTGCAATCACCGCGACTGCTACCGATGAGAAGGGGGCGTTCTTGCGATTTGCGAGTACTGGGGTGGCTATCGGACTTCAGCCTGCTATGTCCAATGAGCCTGTGCGATCCGAGGCAGTCGTTTGCGGAGCCGGATATCTCTTCTTTATTCCATCGTCCGTTGTATGGGATTTACTTGCGTCACCTTCGGTATTGGAAGCGTCTTATATGAACTTGGTTCGTGCAATCGCATCGCGGGCGTTGATCCAGTCTTTCTGCGCGTCAAGTCATTCCATTTCCCAACGTCTTGCCACGATGCTCCTTTCAGCGGAGGACGAATTTGGTAGAGGCTCGGAAATCTCATTGAGTCAATCAGAGATTGCTCACTGGATGTTTGTCCGGCGAGAGAGCATTGCAAACTTTTTGGCGGACTGGTCAGGGCGAGGCGTGATTGCGACTGGACGCTCAAAGATCGTGATCAATGACCGAGATTGGCTTCAGGTTCATGGATGTACGTGCTATGGTAATCCCCCCACAGGGGTGGGGGATTGAGAAGTAGAATTTTCTCGTTGGAGGAAGTTTTACATGAAGCGATCGAGGTTTACGGACAGCCAGATCCTGGCGGTGCTGAAGCAGGCGGAAGCTGGGA
>JBILWC010000013.1:0-64000 GCA_044370105.1 Steroidobacteraceae bacterium
GTCCACCAGGGCGACTGAGCTTTTCATGCTGGCGCGGATCACGGCATCGACGGCCAAGAGATCCTGACGAACCAGCTCCTTGACCGAGGCCAGCAGCGTATTCACGGGGTGCGATGGTAGCCGACCCAGACGCCTAAGGGGTAAGTCATTGAAAGCGAAGGAAACAGGCCCGGAACGAGGGGTTTGACCGACCGTCGGTCGCTCAGTAGAATGCGCGGCCTTTTCCGGAGGTCTCTATGTACGCGGTCATCGCCACGGGCGGAAAGCAATATCGGGTCGAAGCGGGCAGTGTGCTCCGCATCGAAAAGCTTCCCGTGGAGCCGGGCTCAGAAGTGAAGTTCGGCGAAGTCCTGCTCGTCGGGTCGGGCGAGTCGGTCAAGGTGGGCGCACCCATGTTGGCGGGCGCTTCGGTTTCGGCGACGGTCCAGCGTCATGGTCAGGGCGACAAGGTGAGCGTGATCAAGTTCCGCCGCCGCAAGCACTACCTGCGCATGAAGAACCATCGTCAGCAGTTCACTGAAATCAAAGTCACCGGCATCGACGCCGGCTGATTGCGGAGCAGATCACATGGCACACAAAAAAGCAGGCGGCAGTACTCGTAACGGCCGCGATTCCCACAGCAAGCGACTCGGCGTCAAAGCTTTTGGCGGTGAGCAGGTTCTGGCGGGCAACATCATCATCCGCCAGCGCGGAACGCAGTACCGACCCGGTGCCAACGTCGGCATCGGCACGGACCATACATTGTTCGCGTTGACGAACGGCAAGGTTGCGTTCAAGCGCCGCGGCGCCGAAAAGAAGATGTTCGTGAGCGTGGTTGCCGACTGACGGCGAGACGCCTTCCGCATCTCAAACCCCGGCCGCGAGCCGGGGTTTTTGTTTGCGGCTTTTGCAGAGGATGCGTTCATGAAGTTCGTCGATGAGGCCAGAGTTCGCGTGCAGGCCGGTAACGGAGGGCGAGGCTGCCTCAGTTTCCGTCGTGAAAAGTTCGTGCCTTTCGGCGGACCCGATGGCGGTGACGGCGGTCACGGCGGCAGTGTTTATCTGCGGGCGGCACCTGGAATCAACACGCTGGCCGATTTTCGCGTCGAGCGAACATTCAAGGCGAAATCGGGTGAGGGCGGTAGTGGTAACGACTGCTTTGGCCGCGGCGGTGACGATCTTTATGTGCCGGTGCCGATCGGTACGGTGGTTCGCGACTCCGAAACGGGTGAGCAACTTGGCGACCTTGTGCGCGAAGGCGACACCTTGCTCGTCGCCCACGGCGGCAAGGGTGGCTGGGGAAACGCGCGATTCAAAACCAGCACCAATCGCGCGCCGCGACAGTTCGGCACGGGTTTGCCAGGTGAAAAGCGGGTCCTAGAACTCGAGCTCAAGGTCATCGCCGACGTGGGTTTGCTCGGTTTGCCTAACGCGGGCAAATCCACTCTGATCCGAGCGGCGTCCTCTGCGCGCCCGAAAGTTGCCGATTATCCTTTCACGACGCTGCATCCGAACCTCGGTGTTGTCTATTGTGGTCAGCACCGCAGCTTCGTGATGGCCGACATCCCGGGTCTGATCGAGGGTGCGGCCGAGGGAGCGGGGCTCGGCATCCGCTTTCTGAAGCATCTGCAGCGAACGCGAGTGCTGCTGCACCTCGTCGACATCGCGCCGCTCGATCCGGAGGCGGATCCTGTCAAAGATGCGCGCTCGATCGTCGCCGAGCTCAAAAAATTCTCCAAAGATCTCGTTACGAAGCCGCGATGGCTCGTGATCAACAAGAGCGATCTGCTGCCGCCCGATGAGGCCGAGAAGAAGGCCAAGGCGATCGTGCGTTCGCTGCGGTACAAAGGTCCGTGGTTCCTGATCTCGGGCGTCACCGGTGCCGGTACGCGCGAACTCACCGAGGCCGTGATGCGCTTCCTCGAAGAAGAAGCCGCCAAATCAGCGGACACACCGGGCGACGATGCCTGATCGCAATCCCAAGGTTCGCCGCCGCCTGGCACAGGGCAAGCTTCGCCTGCGCCTGTGCGACTTGCGCAACCTCGGGCCCCAATCCGAGCGCCTGCTTGCCGCCATCGGCATCCACGATGTCGAGGCCTTGCGTCGACGCGGTGCGCTCGAAGCGTATCTCGCCGTGCGCAATGCCGGCCTCACGCGATCGCTCAACTTGCTTTGGGCCTTGGTCGGCGCGCTCGAGCCCTGGCCCGAGGGTCGCGATTGGCGGGAGGTTGCGGCGAGCGAGGCGCGTTTGCCGTGGTTACTCGCCGTCGAGTCGCGTCTGACGGCGCGTCGCAGCGCGCTGGAAGCGGGTGGTGTGGCGACGAAGAGTGAATCGAAGCGCCCGAAAAAGACCGGAACGCGCGCGGTGAGATCCACCTCGACGACGGTTTGGGTGCCCGGGCTGCCTTTCGAGTCGAGTCGAAAACCGCCCAAGGGCGGCGCCCCCAAAAAGAAAAACCGGCGTTAGGCCGGTTTTTCTGGAGATGAGACCGAAGAGGTCTTTTACTTTCCGGCGAGCTTCTTGAGCTTGGCCGCAAGACGCTTCTTGTGACGCGAAGCCTTGTTCTTGTGCACGAGGCCCTTGTTGACCATCCCATCGACCGCGGAGGACGCTTTGCGCACAGCAGCCGGCGCGGCCGCTTTGTCGCCCTTGGCGATGGCCTCGGCGGCATCGCGGATCGCAGATCGCGAGCGAGAACGCAGCGAGATATTGCGGGCGCGGTGCTTGACGGCTTGACGGGCGGCTTTTTCGGCAGACTTGGTGTTGGCCACGGATGATGCTCGGGGTCGTAAAAAGGCGCGTATTTTCGGGGTGTGACGGGGGGTTGTCAACGCTAAAGAGTGTTGGCTCCGGTATAGTTCGTCCGCGAGTCCTCACACGGCAGTCATGAGTCGCGCGATCTTCAAGAGTACCTCGGTGGTGGGCCTCACCACTTTGCTGTCCCGGGTGACCGGGTTGCTGCGCGACATGGTCTATTCGCAGGCCTTCGGGGCCGGCACGCTGATGGACGCGTTCCTGGTCGCCTTCAAAATCCCGAATTTCCTGCGCCGCTTGTTCGCCGAGGGTGCGTTCTCGCAATCCTTCGTGCCCGTCATCTCAGAGTACAAAGTGCGCCGTGAGCAGGGTGAGGTGCGCGAGCTTGTGGCGGGCGTGGCGGGCACGCTCGGGGGTGTGCTGCTCGTCGTGACGGCGATCGGGGTAGTGGCCGCTCCGCTCATCATTCTGCTCTTCGCGCCCGGCTTCACGCAGGAGGCGGGCAAGTACGAGCTCGCCGTCGACATGCTGCGCTGGACGTTTCCGTATCTCTTTTTTATATCTTTGACCGCGCTCTTTAGTGGCGTGCTGAACAGCTACGGTCGATTCGCCGTGCCCGCGTTCACGCAGGTCGTGATGAACCTCGTGATGATCCTCTTCGCCGTTGCGATCGCCGCAAACTCCGATAACCCTGGCGTGACGCTTGCCATCGGCGTGTTCGTCGCTGGAGTCGCGCAGGTGGTATTCCAGTTGCCATCGGTCGCGCGACTCGGCTTGTTGTCGATGCCGCGCTGGAGGCCGGCAGCCGAAGGCGTACGCCGCATCGGCAAGTTGATGATCCCCGGAATCTTCGGCTCGTCGATGGCCCAGGTGAGTCTGCTGCTCGACACGCTCATTGCGTCGTTTCTCGTGACGGGCAGCATCGCGTGGCTCTATTACGCCGATCGCCTGATGGAATTCGCGCTCGGAGTATTCAGCATCGCGCTCGCCACGGTGATTTTGCCCAGGCTCTCTGCGCAGCATGCGGCGGGCGATGCCGATCGATTTTCGGCGACACTCGATTGGTCGCTGCGCCTCGTGCTCGTGATCGTGACGCCCGCGACGGTGGGCTTGCTCGTGCTCGCAGGGCCCATCACCGCGACCATCTTCGGTTACGGTCAATTCTCCGACAAAGACGTGATGATGACCCAGTACGGACTGATGGCGTACTCGTGGGGCCTCATCGGATTCAGTCTCGTCAAAGTGCTGGCGCCCGGTTACTTCGCTCGACAGGATACGCGAACCCCGGTCCGCGTCGGACTCATCGCGCTCGCCGTCAACATGGGGTTCAATCTCGTGGTGGTCTTGCCTGCGCACTTTGCGGGTTTTGCGACGCCGTTCGTATTGCTGGCGACGTCGACCTGTCTTTCTGCAGCGCTCAACAGTTTCTTGCTCTGGCGTGGACTGCGGCGTGAGGGCGTCTATCGTCCGTCCTCGGGTTGGGGTGCTCTCGGAACAAGGGTGCTGATCGCCAATTCTTTGATGGCGATCGCGCTCTGGGCCGCCAGCCCTGCGCTCGACGCTTGGCTCGATGCCTCACCCCTCGATCGTGCGTTGCTGTTGTCGGGCTGCATCCTTGCCGGTATGGCAACCTACGGCGCCGCGCTCGCGTTGCTCGGCTTGCGCCCCGCGCACCTGCGGGGGGCATGATGTCCTCGCGATCGCACCTCAGGCTGCTGCGCGGCACGCGTGCCGTGCCCGAGGCGTTGCGCGGTGGCATCGTCACCATCGGAAGTTTCGATGGCGTGCATCGAGGTCACCAGACCCTAATCTCGCGCACCCTCGAACGAGCGCGGGCCGAGGGGCGCCCGGCGCTCATCGTGAGCTTCGAGCCGATGCCGCGGGAATTTTTGTCTCCCGACACGGCGCCTGCGCGCCTCACCAATTTCCGCGAGCGCTGGCGACTGTTCGAGCGTTCGGGGCTCGATGCCTTCGTGCTGCTGCGCTTCGACGACACGCTGCGCCAGATGTCGGGCGAAGCCTTCTTGCGTCTACTTACCGATGATCTTGGAGTCGCCGGCATCGTCGTGGGGCACGATTTCCGTTTCGGTCGCCATGGGCAGGCCGACGCGGCGTTCCTCGGGGCCGCAAGCGAGAAGGGTGACTTTTGGGTCGAAGTGATCGAGCCCGTTCGACTGGGTAGCGAGCGCGTCAGCAGTTCGGAACTGCGATCTGCCCTGGCGGCGCGTGATCTGCCGCGGGCGGCGCACCTCCTGGGTCGACCTTATACGATGCGGGGTCGAGTGGTCGCCGGTCAGCAACTTGGCCGCACGCTGGGCTTCCCGACGGCTAACATTCGCGTTCGGCGACGACGACTCCCTCTGAGCGGGGTCTTCGCCGTTCGGGTACACGGCATCGGCGGTTCACCCCTCGGCGGGGTGGCCAGTCTCGGCACGCGCCCCACGGTCGGTGGTGTCGAGCCTTTGCTCGAAACGTTCGTGTTCGATTTTTCAGGCGACCTGTACGGTCGTGAGCTCGAAATCGAGTTCGTCGCCCACCTGCGCGACGAGCTGCGGTTCGAGAGCGTCGATTTGATGGTGGTTCAGATGCAGGTCGATGCGCGAACAGCGCGTGAATGGGTGACAAAGCAGTGACGGATTACAAGCAGACGGTCAATCTTCCGCAGACGGACTTCCCCATGAAGGCGGATCTCGCCACGCGCGAGCCCGCTTTCGTCGAGCGCTGGCAGGCGAACGATACGTACGGCGAGCTTCGTCGAGTTGCAAAAGGGCGTCCGCGATTCGTGCTGCACGATGGCCCGCCGTATGCCAACGGCAGCATCCACATTGGTCATGCGCTCAACAAAATATTGAAGGACATCATCGTCAAGTCGCGCACCCTCGACGGTTTCGATGCGCCGTACATCCCGGGCTGGGACTGCCACGGATTGCCCATCGAGCTCGCCGTCGAAAAGAAACACGGACGACCCGGTCAAAAACTCGACGTCAACGCCTTCCGCGCGGCGTGCCGGGCGTTTGCCGCCGAACAGATCGAACTGCAGCGCGCCGATTTCAAGCGACTCGGCGTGCTCGGAGACTGGGAGCGTCCGTATCGCACGATGGATCCGGCCTACGAGGCCGAGCAGATGCGGGCCTTCGGTCGTATCGTGAAGAACGGTCACCTCTACAAGGGCGCGAAGCCGGTGCACTGGTGTCTCGATTGTCGTTCGGCCCTCGCCGAGGCCGAAGTCGAGTACGAAGATAAAACGTCGCCGGCGATCGACGTTGCATTCAAGGTGGTCGACGTCGACGATCTGCGCGCGCGCATCGGCCTGCGACCTGGCGAGAAGATGGCCGAGGGCCTTCGACCCGGGCTCGTCATCTGGACGACGACGCCTTGGACGCTGCCTGCGAATGAGGCCGTGGCAGTCGGTGCCGAAATCGACTACGCACTCGTGCACATTCCGGCGCAGGGCGAGTTCCCCTCACGGCTCGTCGTGCTCGCCGCCGAACTGCTGCCGGCGATCGCGTCCCGCTACGATCTCGAGGCAGAAAGCCTCAAGCAGGTGGCGCGCTTCAAAGGCGTGGCGCTCGAAGGTTTGATGTTGCAACACCCTTTCCTCGATCGCGAGGTGCCGGTGATCGTCGGCGATCATGTCACGCTCGATGCCGGCACAGGTGCCGTGCACACGGCGCCCGCACATGGACAGGAAGACTTTGCCGTCGGTCAAAAATATGGACTCCCGGTCCGCAACCCCGTGGGCGGTGACGGAAAGTTCATCGAGGGTACGCCGCTCGTTGCCGGGCTCAAGCTCAACGAAGCCGGGGACACCCTGATCGGACTCATGCGCGAGAGCGGCGCGCTCGTGAAGCACGCACCGTACCAGCATAGTTATCCGCACTGCTGGCGTCACAAGACGCCGGTGATCTTCCGCGCGACGCCTCAGTGGTTCATCAGCATGGATCAGCGAGGACTGCGGGCGGGCGCGCTCGAGGACATCAAAAAAGTCAATTGGACGCCGGCCTGGGGAGAGCAGCGCATCACGGGCATGATCGAAAATCGACCCGATTGGTGCATCTCGCGGCAGCGCACTTGGGGTGTGCCGATCCCGCTTTTCGTGAACAAGGTCACCGGTGAGTTGCACCCGGACACGGTCGCACTCATCGATCGCGCGGCGGCGAAAGTCGAGCAGGGCGGTATCGAAGCCTGGTTCGCGCTCGACCCCGCCGAGCTTCTCGGAGCCGAGGCCGATCAGTACGACAAAGTGACCGACGTCATGGATGTCTGGGCAGACTCGGGTCTCTCGTTCGAGTGTGTCGCGGCCGAGCGTCCCGAGATCGAAGGACCCGTCGATCTCTATCTCGAGGGCTCCGATCAACATCGCGGCTGGTTCCATTCGTCGCTCTTGATGTCCGAAGCTCTGCATCGCCGCGCACCGTACAAGGGTGTGCTGACCCACGGTTTCACGGTCGATGACAAGGGTCGAAAGATGTCGAAATCGCTCGGCAACGTCATCGCTCCGCAGAAGGTGATGCAGAGCCTCGGTGCCGATGTGCTTCGCCTGTGGGTTGCCTCGACGGACTACGCCAATGAAATGAGCGTGTCCGACGAAATCCTGAAGCGCATGTCCGACAGTTATCGTCGCATCCGCAACACCGTACGTTTTCTGCTCGGAAACCTGGCGGGTTTCGATCCGCTCACGGACGCCGTGCCGGTTAAGGAAATGGTGGCGCTAGATCGTTGGGCGCTCGGTCGGGCGAGGGTGCTGCACGAGGAAGTCGTCGGAGCTTATCGCGACTACCAGTTCCACCTCGTTTATCAGAAGGTGCACGGCTTCTGCGTCGTCGAGCTCGGCGGTTGCTACCTCGATGTGCTCAAAGATCGCCTCTACACGACGCCCCCCAAGAGTCATGCGAGACGTTCGGCGCAGACGGCGATGTATCACATCGTCGAGGCCATGGTGCGCTGGCTCGCCCCGGTGTTGTCGTTCACAGCCGAGGAAATTTGGTCGCATCTTCCGGCTCGGCGCGAAGCCTCGGTCTTCCATTCGGTGTGGCATGCACTGCCCGAGGTTCCCGCCGAGACGATCGACTGGGATGCCTTGCTCGCTCTGCGAGGCGAGGTGGCACGCGATCTCGAGCGTCTGCGTGAGGCCGGCGAAATTGGTTCGCCTCTCGAGGCCGTAGTCGAGATCGCCGTGCCGGCTGCCGACGAGGCGCGCTATGGCGTCCTCGGCGACGATTTGCGATTTTTCTTCATCACGTCGGCGGCCCGCGTCATCGTCGATCCCTCCGTGTCCGCTGCGACCGTGCGTGTGAAAGCAACGGGGGCGCCCAAATGCGTTCGGTGTTGGCATCGTCGGGACGATGTCGGCCAGCAAGTCGAACATCCTGAACTTTGTGGCCGATGCGTCGTCAATGTCGCAGGGTCCGGAGAGGAGCGTCGTTACGCATGAGTGGATCGTCCCTTCGCGAGGCAATGGCGACGGTGAGTTGGCGAGAGAGCGGCTGGCGTTGGCTGTGGCTGTCCGTGCTCCTTGTCGTGGCCGATCAGGTGAGCAAGGGCTGGATCGAAAGCCGTTACGAGCTCGGCGAGTTCACGCCGGTATTTTTTTGGCTCGACATCACGCGCCTGCACAACCCCGGAGCGGCGTTCAGTTTTCTCGCCGATGCCGGCGGGTGGCAGCGTTGGTTCTTCAGTGTCCTCGCTGTCGTCGTGAGCGTGGCGCTCGTCGTCTGGTTGCGGAGCTTGCATGCGCGCCGTGATCGTGTGCTCACCCTGGCGCTTGCGCTGGTGCTCGCGGGGGCCATCGGCAATGTCATCGATCGGTTCGAGCACGGCTTCGTGATCGACTTCATCCACGTGCACTGGCAGCAGGCATACTTTCCGGCGTTCAATATCGCTGATGCGGCCATCACCGTAGGGGCTATCTTCCTCATCTACGACGCCTTTGCCGACTGGAGGCGTAGCCGATGAATATCCTGCTCGCGAATCCGCGCGGCTTTTGTGCCGGCGTCGACCGGGCCATCGACATCGTCGAGCGTGCGATTGCGCTTTTTGGGGCGCCCATCCACGTGAGACATGAAGTCGTCCACAACCGACATGTCGTCGAGCGTCTGCGTTCGATGGGTGCGGTATTCGTCGAAGAGCTCGATGAAGTTCCCGATGGCGCCACGGTCATTTTCTCGGCTCACGGTGTTTCCAAGGCCGTCGAGGACGAGGCGAGTCGACGCGGGCTCGCGGTGTTCGATGCCACCTGTCCTCTCGTGACCAAGGTGCACATGGAGGTTCGTCGTTATTCGCGCGAGGCCCGTGAGGTCATTCTGATCGGTCACGATGGGCACCCAGAGGTCGAGGGGACGCTCGGGCGTTTCGACACGTCGTTCGGCGGCAAGATCCACCTCGTCGAGTCGGTCGAAGATGCGGCTTCACTCAACGTGCAAAACGCGTCGAATCTCGCTTTCGTCACACAGACGACGCTGTCTGTCGATGACACCGCCGAGATCGTCGAGACCTTGCGCAAACGCTTTCCAGAGCTCGCGAGTCCGCGCAAGGAAGACATCTGCTATGCCACGCAGAATCGGCAAGATGCCGTCAAAGATTTGCTGCGCGAGTGCGATGTGCTCATCGTGGTCGGTTCGGTCGCAAGCTCTAACTCCAATCGTCTCGTCGAGCTCGGGCAGCGCGCGGGCATTCCCGCATTCCTCGTCGACGGAGCGGCCGATTTGCGTCGCGAGTGGTTCGAGGGCAAGCGCTGTGTCGGACTCTCGGCGGGGGCGTCGGCGCCCGAGGTATTGGTCCGCGAAGTCATCGATCGACTGCGGGAGTGGGGCGCCGAGGTGCCGCGCGAGCTCGTCGGACGCGAGGAGAACGTGGTGTTCGGATTGCCTCGGGAGCTGCGAGTGCCCGTTCCGCCCCTGCCAGGTGGCCGTTCGAGCCATAGCTGATCACGGCGTAGAGCCTCCCGAGACGGCAGCAGGTGCTCGCTCGGGGCCCACGGTGGATTGAGGCCGTCTACTCGACCGGTCGGCTGTCGCGAGGGCGTGGGCGGTTCCAGCAGGCGATCACGACCTTTCGCGCGACCGAATCGGGCCTCGAAAGGCTTGGGTTGCGCCGGGCAGCGCGCGGGAGATGCCCGGATCGAACTTTTCATCCGCGTGCGGCGCGTTTAAGATTCGCCGCCCCGGCCAAGACCGGGCCTGGACGCCGGAATAGCTCAGTTGGTAGAGCGGCGCATTCGTAATGCGTAGGTCGTAGGTTCGAATCCTATTTCCGGCACCATTTTTTTCGCAATAAAATCAGCAAGTTACGAAGAAAACCTCTTCGTTGGGCGATGTCCGATTTACCGAACTGCTGGAACTGTCGTCATTTCAGGGTGACTTGGGAGCCGTCGCGCCCCTATTCCTGTCAAAAAATGGGGTTCAAGAGTCGGCAATTGCCGAGTGTCGAAGTTTTCGCCGCCGACGGCGATCACTGTCGAGCCTTTGTCGCCAAGGCCAAGGGTCCGGAGGACCTGGGCGGAGATTCATCTTTGTCGAAGTAGTGTCGACTGATTGGATATGCAGATCAGTCACACGCCAAGGCTGCTTTACCGTCACGCCGTCAAAGATTCGGCGACACCGCGAATCTTCAACTGCGTGCGGTGTGGCAAACGCTGGCAAGCGACACTGTCATGGCTCCCGGCGGCGCGCGAATGCGAAGAGTGTCTTCGCAAATCCCGACCTTCCGATTCCGAGTCGACCCGAAGGGGTTGGATCGCCTGAATCGGACGCTCTTCGACCGTGTTCGGCGTAGAGTAGGAACGATTCTTCAAGAGGCGTGATCCGTGAGAGCGTTGCCGGTTGTCATCATCGTCGGGTTGATTTCTTCGTCGCTGCAAGCCAAGCCGACACTGCTGCCTTGTCAGGGCGACATGAGCGCATGGACGGCATGCCGTGGCTCAATGAAATACGCCAATGGTGATCGGTACGTCGGCGAGTTCGAGAATGGCGAACCCAGTGGCCAAGGGACCTACACGTGGTCCGACGGCCGGAAGTACGTCGGCGAGTTCCGACTCGGCAAACGGACGGGAAAGGGTCGAATGATCTATCCGCCGAGCAACGTTCCGTTGTTGCCGGTTTTTCCGCCGAGCAAAGCGCAGTAGCCTGCGCGGGCACTCGAGGTTTTCAATCTGCGCGTCTGAACCGCTCGAACCAGCTGAGGATTCGGGAGTCGCGGTCTTTTCCGTTGAGGATCAGTCCGTGACCGTCGCCCTCATACACGACGAGCTCGTAACGCTTGCCGAGCGCTTGGAGTCGGGCGGCAAAGGGCAGGGTCTGCTCGGCTGTCGAGACTAGCGGGTCACCGCTGCCTTGCAGTAACAGCATCGGCGTGTCGAGTCGGTCGGCCCACAGGATGGCGGAGCGATGAGCTCGGGCCATGATCGTCTCGGGTGAGCTTGGCGAAAACCGACGATCGAATTGGGAAGTTCGAAAATCCGACGGTAAACCCACGAGCGCCACGGCGTTGAACTTCGCGCCGTCACGCAGGGCGGACAAGGTCATCATGGCGCCACGCGAATAACCTAGCGCATAGATATTCCGGGTATCGGCGAACGGGAGCTCGCTTGCGATCGTGGCAAGACGCAAGACGTCGCGTACGTCGCTACCGCCGAGTTCGTCGGCCCCTTCGCTGCCGTCGTTACCCCGATACTGAGAACCGATCACGACGTAGCCTGCGCGAACGAAGCGTTCGAAGCCGAACTGGGTATTGGGTCTGAGTTTGGAGTCCTCGCCCGAGCCGCCACGGTTGAACACGATCACCGGGAGCTTTTGATCGGCTTTCAGCGTCGACGGCGTCCAAAGAAATCCGCGTATCTTGAGCCCATCGCTCTCGTAGACGATTCGTTCGCAGCGAACGCCGGGTTGGTTGCGGGCAACGTACTCAGCCTCTGTCCCGAGATCGGTATCGAGGTCGCGTACCTCGCGGACTCCCAATTTTTGGCGCTTGGCAGCGGCTTGCTCGGCATCGAGCGTGGCGAGCTGGCGTGCCCGGTAGCGCTTGAAATCACCCGACTCGACCGACTCGCAAGGTGTTCGCTGAACGGGTTCGGCGAGGACTTGAGGCGCCGCGCCGATCAGCGTGGCGAAGGCGATGACTGCAATGATGACGGGGATACGATCGGTCATGGATATGCTCCCGAACAGCGAAGGCTGCGCCGCGCCGACTCGGCTGCGGCACGTACCTCCGGGTCGTCGTTGACCAGCAGTCGCATCAACAGCATGCCTCGATGAGTCGGCGAGACCACTCGAGTTCCCGAATTCTGGGGTATCGAGGTTGCCGAATCGTGACTCGCAGCCGTCACGATGAGCTCGACCCGTCCGTCCGGCGCGCTTCGATCGTTCACGACAAAAAAGTTGTCCGAGGTCGAAGCATAGAGCGCAATCGCCCAGTAACGAGGGTAATCGGTCGAGAGCGTCACCCGCATCGGCTCGTCGGTGAGATCGAAGAAACAGGTCGCGTAGAGCAGGTCGGGGCTCGGCATCACGATGCGGCGCTGCGTGTGATCGGTCGGCGGGGGCAGGGTGACACCATTCGCACGCTCGAGGCCCGAGTCCGCTGCACCCAAGGCGATGATGCGATCCATGATGAGTCGGGGGACGGCCCACACCGTCAGCGCGTGCGCCGTTGCCCCGACGATGACCGCAAGGATCAGGTGCCTGGTCCAGTTCGATTTCTTTGGACTCACGGGCAGGCTCCATCCAGTCGAATGCTCGGGGTGACGAGCGAACCGGGGGCGCGTTGCACGGTCTCGGAGGCGCCGTAGAGTCGCAACGTCAGACGCATCCCGCCGCGGCCTGCGGTGGGGATCCACGAAGCATCGTCGAAAGAAGAGTCCGAGGGCGGACCGATCGTTGCACTGAATCGTCCTTGGCCATCGAGTGCCACGGTTTCACCGCTGACGCTGTAGCGCTTGGCGTCATTGGGAAAGAGGAAGTGATCAGCCGCATAGGCGGTCAGACTCCACCAACGCGAGGGTGGCGGCGGGCCTTCGATGCGATACCGACACTCGGCCCGCAGCGGTGCGCCCCGATCGTCGTGATCGGTCGTGTAGTAAAGCGTCTCGCTTCGCCCGAGCGCGAGTACGGCTCCGAGCGCGATCCGCGCGCGGGTGTACGCGTCGGCGTCGCGACTACCCGCGAGGAGATTCACGCGCCACGCGCCCGCGTCGACACCCGAGATCCCGACCTGCGTCAGCCAGAGCCAGGCGCTTCCGATTCCGAGCGCGACGGCCAGCGTATAAAGTCCCGCAAGGGAAGCCACGCGCCGATGTCGGTCGTGAGAGGCCATGACTGTTCTCAGATCCGGCTACGCTCCAAGGCGTCACGAAGAAAACGTGCAACGCGCTCGGGCTGAGTAAGCGGCAGCATATGTCCGCCGGAGACGAGTTCGAGTCGACATGCGGACACTCGTTCGGCGAAACGCTCGCCATGAATGCGGTAGTCGAGGATGGCGTCCTCGCGGCCATAGAGCATGACGATCGGTGGTGCATCGTCTCGGTTCAAAGATTCGTACCTTGCTTCGAGTGACGGCAGGACGGCCGGCGTCGCCTCGAGGTCTTCGGATGCGCCGATATACTGGCTCGGACGCAGGGTCAGCAGCCCGCCACCCCGAAGACGATAATCGCGAGGAACGGGTTCGGGTCCGAAGATTTTCGGCAGCACGCGCCGCCGACCGAGGATGAACCCGGGTGCGGCGAGCACGTGAGCGACGACTCGGCGGGCCACTCGCCCGCGCACCGTCAAGGCGAGGAAGACTTCTGGAAATCTTCCTGCGTAGTGGGTGAGAGGCGCGATCAGCGCGAGGCCTGCCACGCGGTTCGGATGGCGTAGGGCGAGGGTCAGCGACAGTGCGCCGCCCAATGAGTGTCCGGCGAACAATGCACGTTCGATCTTCAGCGCATCGAGCAGGGCGATGATGGCATCGGCCTGATCCGTGAGTTTGATCGCGCAACCCGGTTCGCGCGTCGAGTACCCCGATCCCGGTCGATCAACGGCGATCACGCGGGTATCGCGGGAGAGATCATCGACGAGCGCGTATTTGAAGTGGTGAAGATGTGCGCCAAGGCCGTGGATCATCACGATGACCGGCTTCGCCGCCGGTGCGACCCCTTGATCGACGTAATGCAGTCGTGCGCCCGGTACATCGATGAATTTGCCGCAAGGCGGGATCGCGTACTCGACCTTCATCGCCACGCGTCGAGAGAAGAGCGCAAGAGCAGCCGAGATCGCCAGAAGTGCGAGCAGGATCCCGATGAGGGTCATACGCCGAACCGCTGCAGGACCGACCAGTACGTCGTCGGCAGGAGGCGTTCGAGCCAGTAGCCAAGGAGGGCATCGGCCCCGACCAAAATACGTGGTCTTCGGCGCTCGACGCCCGCGAGGATGATCTCTGCAGCTTTCGCCGGAGGCTTGCGCAAAAGACGTCGCGATTTCTCGAGTTGATGCGAGATGGTTTCTTTGGAGAGTGTCGAGGAAAACCGGGCGCTGCTCGCAATGGCGGTGGCAACCCCTCCGGGGCAGACGGCGCTGACGCCGACGGAGGTGCCCACGAGTTCGTGACGCAGAGCATCGCTGAACCCGCGGACAGCGAACTTGCTCGCCGAGTAATGCGTTTGTCCTGCCGGTGCAATGATGCCAAAGAGGCTCGCAGTGTTGACGATGTGTGCATCGGGTCGCGTCAGCAGCATCGGCAGTAAGGCGCGGGTCATGCGTACCACGCCATGAAAGTTGATCTCGAACAGCCAGTCGAAGTCGGCTTCCGTCGTTTCGAGGAAGTGGCCGCCGACGGCTACGCCGGCGTTATTGAAGAGCAGATCGATCGCCGGATGATGGCGCATCACCTCGCTCGGGAATGCGGCAACGAGTTCGCGCGAGGCGACATCGAGTTCGTGGGTCGATATGCGAACACCCGCAGGCGCCACGAGTGAGGCCGTTTCGGCGAGGTTTTCCGCGTGGATGTCGGCGAGCGCGAGATGACAACCCCGAGAGGAGAGAGATTGCGCGAGCGCGCGGCCGATGCCGCTGCCGGCGCCCGTGATGACGGCGGTCTTGTCGCGGAAATCGAGCAGCGAAGTCTTCATGATGGGCTCAACTCTGCGCGCAACCGAACTTCAAGGCCGGGTCGGTGATGCGTCGGTAGCGCGTGACGCCGAGGTCGCGCAAATAGGTTTGATGCACCCGCCACGGGAATCGGTCGCCCTGTTTGGGTAGTCCTTCGAGCGCGCGCAGGACGTAGCCCGAGTTGAAGTCGATGAACGGCATCTCTCCTACCGATGAATCGCGCACCGGGACGGCGTATTGGTAGCCGTATCGATCAAAATGACCGAGCAGTCGGCAGACATAGGCTGCGATCAGGTCGGCACGCAAGGTCCACGAGGCGTTGGTGTAACCGAAGGTGAGCACGAGGTTCGGGATGCCGCTCAGCATGGCGCCTCGGTACACCATCGAGTCACCCAAATTGACGGCCTTGCCGTCGAGCGACAACTGGATCGCGCCGAGCGGTAATACTTTGAGACCCGTTGCAGTCACGACGATGTCGGCAGCAAGTGTCTCGCCCGAGTTCAGTTTGATGCCCTCCGGTACGAAGCGATCGATCGTATCGGTCACGATGCTGACGCGACCCTTCGCAATCGCCTGGAAAAGGTCGCCATCGGGTGCAGCGCAGACGCGCTGGTCCCACGGGTTGTAATCCGGCTTGAAGTGCCGGGCGACGTCGTAACCTTTGGGCAGGTCTTCCGCGGCGAGTTCGACGAGACGTTGGCCGAACCAGCGCGGATACTTGCGCGCCAATCGATAAAAAAACGAGGTCAGCAGAATGTGCTTCCAGCGCACGATCGGATAGACGATCGCTGCAGGGAGAATTTTCGAGAGCACGCGCGCCCAAGGGTCCACGCCAGGCTGGTTGACGACATAAGACGGCGTGCGCTGCAGTTGTGTCACATGCGCGGCTTTCTCGGCCAGCGCGGGTACGAGCGTGATGGCCGTCGCGCCACTGCCGATCACGACGATACGACGACCCGTGTAGTCAAAGTTTTCGGGCCAGAACTGCGGGTGGATGATTTGACCACGGAAATCCGCCTCGCCTTCGAAGAGGGGTCGATATGCTTCCGTGTAGCTGTAGTAGCCCGTGCAGAGGTGCAGGAAGCGCGTAACCAGCGTCGACGTGTGGCCTTCACGATCGCGTACCGTGACGGTCCACTCGCAGCGTGCACTCGACCAGTCCGCCGATTCGACTCGCTTGCCATACTGGATGGTGGAGGCGACGCCGCTTTCGTCCGCCATCTCGCGCAAATACTGGAGGATCGCGGGGCCATCGACGATCGATTTGGGTTTGCGCCAGGGCTTCGCCTTGAAGCCAAGCGTGTACATGTCGGAGTCCGAACGGATGCCGGGATAACGAAAGAGATCCCACGTTCCGCCGAGTCGGTCACGCGACTCGAGGATGGCGATTTTCTTGGCGGGGAACTGTCGGCGGATTTCGGCGGCGGCGCCGATTCCGGAGAGGCCGGCACCCACGATCAGCACATCCAGGATCTCGGTAGACATCATCACTCCATCGCAGCGGACCGCACCGCTGGCGCAGGAGCGGCAGGATAACAGTATCGAGCCGGCGGGTTATCATGGGCAAAGTCCGCACGGGTTGCGGCGAGGATGTGGCATGCGGTCGATGCTGTTCGTTCCCGGGGACCGGCCGGAGCGTTTCGAAAAAGCCGAGGCGAGTGGGGCGGACGCCGTCATCCTCGACCTCGAGGACGCCGTTGCGGCCGCACAAAGGCAGAAGGCCCGTGAGGCCATCACGGCCCACTTGAAGCGATCTTCGCGGCCTGTGCCGCTTTGGGTTCGCATCAACCCCATCGACAGTCCCGATGCGCTCATCGATCTCACCGCCGTGGTCCCGGCGCGACCTGACGGGATCCTTCTTCCCAAGGCGCGAGACGGAGGCGATGTCCTGCGGCTCGAACATTGGCTCGAGGTGCTCGAGGCGGCCCACGGTCTGGCCGCCGGCGGCATCAAACTCATCCCGATGATCACCGAGACCGCCGGGGCGATGCTGCAGCTCGCCTCGTTCGTGCCGACACCCGCGCGGGTCGTCGGTATGACCTGGGGCGCAGAGGACCTCGCTTCCGAGCTCGGTGCCGCGGCCAGCCGCGACGAGGCGGGTGTGTACGACCTGCCTTACCAGATGGCGAGCGCGGGCTGTCTCTTCACGGCTGCTGCGGCGGGTGTCAGTGCCATCGACACGGTCGATACCGAGATCAAAGATATCGCCGCGGTCGAGCAGCGTGCGCGCGGGTCGCGCCGTAGTGGATACACGGCAAAGCTTGCCATTCACCCCGCGCAGATCGCGGCCTTGCATGCGGCGTTCACGCCGAGCGCTGCAGAGGTTGCTCATGCCGAGGCGGTGCTCGCCGCGTTTTCGAAATCGCCCGATGTGGGTGCGCTTCGAGTCGAGGGCAAGCTGGTCGATCGGCCGCACGTCAAGCAAGCCGAGCGAGTGCTGGCGGCTGCGCGCCGCCGATGAGCCCCGAGCGCGGCGGGTTCCGCGGCAATAAACAGTCTCTGCCTTCCAAGTCTTGCGCGGTCTGCGGTCGTCCGATGACCTGGCGGAAGTCCTGGGCCAAAAACTGGGACAGCGTGAAGTACTGCTCCGAGCGCTGTCGCCGTGACGGCAAGATGGCGCAAGTCAAAGAATGAAAACAGTCATCGTCTGGTTCCGCAGCGACTTGCGTCTTCACGATAATCGTGTGCTGGCGCGAGCCATCGAGCAGGGCGATCGCCTGATCTGTGTTTATGTCCACGATCCGCGACACGATGTAACGACGCGATGGGGTTTTCCACGCATGGATCGGCATCGGCGGTTTTTCCTAGCCGATACCCTTCGGGATCTCGACTCGGCGCTGATGCGAGCGGGACATGGTCTTTGGCTGTCGCGTGGTCGACCGGCCGAGGTACTGCCCGAGCTCGCGAAGGCCGTGAACGCGACGAGCGTCTTCTGCGAACGCATTGCGGCCCCGGAGGAAGAGCAGGATGTTGCTGACGTTCGTGCAGCCGGTATCGAAGTCGAGACGATTTGGCAGTCGAGCCTGATCGATCCCGACGATCTTCCGTTCGAAATGTCGGCGCTTCCTCAGGTCTTTACAGCCTTCCGCAAGCGCTTGGAGGCTGAGGGCGTACAGCCGCGTCCCCCGATCGCGACGCCCAAGGAATTACCGCCTCCCGTTACGCTCCCGCCGGAGTCGACATCGATCGATCGAATGTTCGGATCGACCTCCGTGGTGCATGACGATCGCTCGTCTTTTCCCTACGCGCAGCGTGAGTTCCGAGGTGGTGAGTCGGCAGCCCTTGGACATCTCGAGCGTTATTTCGCCGGTACGCTGCCGCAGCGTTACAAACAGACCCGTAACGGTCTTGAAGGCGTCGACTACTCAACCAAGTTCTCACCTTGGCTCGCGACCGGGGCGCTGTCGCCTCGGGTGTTGTATGCGGCGTTGAAATCTCATGAGGGGAGTCAGGGCGCCAACGAGAGTACGTACTGGATTTGGTTCGAGCTCTTGTGGCGCGACTATTTTCGATTCCTGCATCTGCAGCATGGCGCACGTCTCTATCGAGCGGCAGGACTCACTCGCGAGCCACCCCCGCCGCACGACGCGGCGCGCTTCGATGCGTGGCGCGCGGGGCGCAGCGGCGAGCTCTTCAACGATGCCGGCATGCGAGAGCTCGCGGCGACAGGTTATCTGTCCAATCGCCTGAGACAAAATGTCGCAAGTTGGCTCATCAATGATTTGAACGGTGATTACCGCGCCGGGGCGGCATGGTTCGAATCGCAACTCGTCGATTACGATCCCTGCAGCAACCAGGGGAACTGGCTTTATCTCGCGGGCCGCGGCACCGATCCGAGAGAGGGTCGGCGTTTCGATCCCGTACGACAGAGTCGAATGTACGACCCCGACGGCACCTATCGACTCTTGTGGAATCGGGGAGACTGAGTAATCCTCGCGCCCCTCAGGAGGCACATGATGTCTGCATCAAACCAGGAATTGGTCATTCGCTCGCCGATCGACGGCCGTGAACTCGGTCGTGCACCCGTCACGCCGGTCGAAGACATGCCGGCTGTCATCGCCCGTTCGAAGTCGGCCTTCGAAGTCTGGCGCGTGGTCCCCGCGCCGCGACGAGGCGAGTTCATCCGTCTGCTCGGCGAAGAGTTGCGCCGCGACAAAGATTCTCTCGCGGCACTCGTGACCGCCGAGATGGGCAAGATCGCTTCGGAGGGGCTCGGCGAAGTTCAGGAGATGATCGACATCTGCGACTTTGCAGTCGGTCTTTCGCGCCAGCTCTACGGTCTCACCATCGCTTCGGAACGTCCCGGCCACCGCATGATGGAGACCTGGCACCCCATGGGTCCTTGCGCCGTGATCTCGGCGTTCAATTTTCCGGTGGCGGTGTGGTGCTGGAATGCAGCGCTCGCGCTCGTGTGCGGCGATCCGGTCATCTGGAAGCCGTCGGAAAAGACTCCGCTCACGGCTCTTGCCACCATGCGCATCGTCGAGCGAGCCCTCACGCGTTTCGGCAGCGATGCGCCCGATGGGCTCGTGCAATGCGTGATCGGTGGAGCGGCAATAGGCGAGGCCCTCGTCGAGTCACCCGACGTACCGATCGTCTCTGCGACCGGCTCCACGCGCATGGGCCGCATCGTCGGTCCTCGCGTCGCAGCGCGCTTCGGCCGCACCATCCTCGAACTCGGCGGCAACAGCGCCATGATCGTCAGTCCGACGGCCGATCTCGATCTTGCAGTTCGCGCTATCGTGTTCTCAGCCGTGGGAACGTCGGGGCAGCGTTGCACGACATTGCGACGACTCATCGTGCACCACAGTCGCCGCGCCGAATTGCTCGAGCGACTCAAAAAAGCCTACGGCAGTCTGTCGATCGGCGATCCGCGAGAGGCCGGTGTACTCGTCGGGCCGCTCATCGATGCCGACGCTGTGACGCGCATGCAGGATGTCATCGACAAGGCACGCGCCGAAGGCGGTGTGGTCTTCGGCGGTGGGCGACGCAGTCACGGGGTGCCCTCGGGCGGTCACTACGTCGAACCGGCAATCATCGAAATGCCGAAACAAACTGCAATGGTCCGCGAAGAGACCTTCGCGCCGATTCTCTATGTTCTCGGTTACGACACGCTCGCCGAGGCGATCGCCATGCAAAACGACGTGCCGCAGGGCTTGTCGTCGTGCATCTTCACGCGCGATCTGCGTGAGACGGAGACCTTTCTCTCGGCAGCGGGTTCCGACTGCGGCATCGCCAACGTCAACATCGGTCCTTCGGGCGCCGAGATCGGCGGGGCGTTCGGCGGTGAAAAAGAAACGGGCGGCGGACGCGAAAGCGGTTCCGACGCTTGGCGGGGTTACATGCGCCGCCAGACCGCGACGGTCAACTATTCCGACAAACTCCCGCTCGCTCAGGGCGTCAGCTTCGAGATCTGAATCATGACATTCGAAAAAATCGCGGTACTGGGGCTGGGCAAAGTCGGGCATCTCGCCGCTGAGCTTTTGCACGGCGCCGGGTTCAAGGTGACGGCTATCGATGCGCGGGCGATCGCCGGCAAAGAATTCGTCGTGCAGAGCGTCGATGTCGCCGACCCCGCGGCGCTGCGTCGCGCGCTTACCGGTCAGCAGGCGGTGCTGTCCTGTCTGCCCTATGCGCTCAACAAAGGTGTGTCGTCCATCGCCCACGAGCTCGGCATCCACTATTTCGACCTCACCGAAGACGTTCCGACCACGAACCATATCCGCGAGCTGTCGGCGACGAGCCGGGGTCTGATGGCGCCTCAATGCGGTCTTGCGCCTGGGTTCATCGGTATTGTCGGAGCGAGTCTGGCTGCGGATTTCGATCGGGTGCGCTCCATTCGGTTGCGTGTGGGCGCATTACCCCAAAATCCGACCGGGTTGCTCGGCTACGCGTTCAACTGGTCGTCCGAAGGTGTCGTCAACGAATACCTCAATGATTGCGAAGTCATCGAAGAGGGCGTTCGGAAGATGGTATCGGCGATGGAGTGGATCGAGACCGTCTATATCGACGGCGTCCAGCTCGAGGCCTTCACCACCTCGGGCGGACTCGGCACCATGTGCGAGACGTTCGCGGGTCGTGTCGAAAACCTCGACTACAAGACCATGCGCTATCCCGGGCACGTTCAGCTCATGAACTTTTTTTTCCACGAGTTGCTCATGCGTGAGAAGCGCGAACTCGCGGGGCAGATCCTCTCCAACGCAAAGCCTCCGGTCGACGCCGATGTGGTGTATGTGCATGCGTCGGCGGAGGGCTGGTCCGAGGGGCGATTGCAGCGCAAGGAATTCGTGCGCAGTTATTATCCGATCGATATTGCGGGGCGCTCGCGAACCGCAATTGCATGGACGACCTCGGCCTCTGTCGTCGCGGTCATCGAGTTGGTGCGCAACGGAAGTCTGCCGGCGCGTGGGTTCCTCAAACAAGAGGACATCTCGCTCGAGGCGTTTCTTTCAACCCGGACCGGAAGTCTTTACAAGTCCGGGCGTTCGCGATGATTTGACTCGACTGGTTCGATTCGGCCCGGATCCTTCATCTGGATTCTTCAAACGATCCATCGCGAGGCGTTGGTCATCGCATATTCGAATCAGTACGTGCTGCTGGCTTTGATGCCTGCGATTCTGCTGCCCTGCGTCTGGTTGATGCGACGAAACGCGATCAGCGGAAGGTAATCAAGCCCCTCGGATCCGCCTGCGCCTCGAGATGCGGCACTGCATTGAACACCTCGAGGGTTCGGCGCGAAGCGTCGAATCGGATTCGCGTAATCGAAGCGTTGAACACCGTCCAGGACAGACGCAGCGACGCCTCATCGCCAAGACCCAAGACGTGAGCGACCGCTGCACCGATCGTTCCTGCCGATGTGCAGATCGCGACGTCCGTCGACCGGCCCGAATCACGCATGACGCGTTCGAGTCCGTCGACCACTCGCGAACGAAAGTCATGCCAACGCTCGATGCCGGGACCGTCGAGTGCGCCGGCGATCCACTGGCGACCGACCTCTTCGAGACGTCTTTGAAAGGCCCGCGCATCCGGCGGGCCGGAGCCCTGCAGCGCGATGAGCGGAATACCGGTGAGTTTGGCGTGCGCTTGGAAGAGGGCGTGCGCGTCGTATTCGTCGAAAGCGGAATGGTCTTTCACGGCGTCGACCGAGGGCAAAGCGAGGATGGCGGCCGTCGCGCGCTGTCGCTTGAGCGTGCCGCTGTGGATCGCATCGAGTCGTTGACCGGTTCGCGCGTAATGGTCGCGGAGATGACCGATTTGCTGCTCGCCGAGACGCGAGAGACGGTCGTAGTCCTCGGTACCGAATGAGGCCTGTCCGTGTCGGATGAGATGAAGGGTGCTCAAGAGCGTCTCGAAGCGTCGGCTGGCGTGTGCATTGAGCGGCGATTGTACGCCGCGTAACATGGCGCCGGCATGCGACGTTTCGAAGAATCCGTGCCTCGGCCCTCATGGTGGGTGCGGGCGCTTGCCGCCTTGCCCCTCGGCGCCTTGCACGGGCTTGCACGTGTCTTCGCGTTCCTGGCGTGGCGTGTCGCTCCTTACAAGCCGACGGTCATCCGCGACAGCCTCGCCACGGCCTTCCCCGAAAAATCTCCCGCCGAGATCGAATTTCTTCGCCGCGAGTTCTATCGCGGTTATGGCGATGTCATGGTCGAGATCGTCAAATCTGCCTCCATGGACGAACGTGAATTCGACGATCGCATGCATTTCACGAACTTCGAAATCGTTCGAGAGGCGATCGCATCAGGTACACCGGCCGTGCTGTTCGCCGCGCATCAGTGCAATTGGGAGTGGCTGTTGCTCGGCATGTCCAAGCGGCTCGGATTTCCAGTCGATACCGCGTACAAGCCTTTGAAGAACGATTGGGCCGATCGCGAGATGTTGGCGCTGCGCAGTCGATTCGGGGCCCGGATGATTCCGGCCGACCGGGTGATGCGTGACATCCTCGCTCGCCGGAGTGTGCCCCGACTCATCGCTTTGGCTGCCGACCAGGAACCGGTGGCGAGCGATCGGCGCCATTGGACCCAGTTTCTCAATCGCGAAACGGCATTCTTCATGGGTGGGGACGTGATTGCGAGCAGTCTCGATTACCCAGTGTTTTTCGCGGCGATTCATCGAACGGGGCGTGGCCGATACGAGGCGACCTTCGAGCTGATGCGAGCGAAAAACGAACCGTTGGCACCTGGCGAACTGACGGAGCGCTTTGCGCGGCGGGTCGAGCGGCAGATACACGAAAGTCCCGCCGATTGGCCGTGGTCGCACAAGCGCTGGCGGCTCAAGCGCAGTTGAACGAGAATCGCCGCCCATGGAAATCTCGGTGGTCATCCCTGTCTGCAACGAATTCGACAATGTCGGACCACTCGCTCGCGAGATCGCCGCCGCGCTGGCGGGTCGCGAGTTCGAAATCATTTTCGTCGATGACGGCAGTACGGATGACACTGCCGCCGCGGTCCGTGCCTTACGCCATGACATTCCCGAGGTGCGGCTGCTGCGTCACTCTTTCCGCAGCGGGCAAAGCGCGGCGGTGTGCTCCGGTGTTCGGTATGCGCGAGCCGAATGGATCGCCACCCTAGACGGTGACGGTCAGAACGATCCGGCGGATATCCCGAAGCTCTTTGAAGTGCGCCACTCGGCGGAACTCGTGATGGGGAACCGGGTGCAGCGTCGTGATACCTGGCTGCGTCACTTGCAGTCGCGAGTCGCCAACGGTGTCCGCGGTCGGCTGCTCGGTGATGGGACGCCCGATACGGGCTGCGGCATCAAGGTGATGCGTCGAGAAGTCTTCATGGATCTCCCCCGATTCGATCACATGCACCGTTTCCTGCCGGCGCTGTTTCTTCGAGCGGGAGCTCGAGTCGTGTCCGTTCCCGTCGCTCATCGGCCGCGCGAGCGCGGTACCTCGAAATACGGACTCTTCGATCGGCTCTGGGTGGGGATCGTGGATATTTTTGGTGTGATGTGGCTGCGTCGACGGGCGAAGCCCGGGCTTCGGGTGACCGAGGACTAACGCATAAATTTTTTGAGGATAGACATGCAAAGCTCCGAAACCCTGGTCTGGATCGTCATCGGCTTCATCGGTCAGGCGCTGTTCTCGATGCGATTCATCGTGCAATGGATCGCGAGCGAGCGCCTCAAGCGCAGCATCATTCCCCAGGCATTCTGGTATTTCAGTCTCGCCGGCGGCGTCACCTTGCTCGCCTATGCGATCCACAAACAAGATCCGGTGTTCATCGCGGGCCAGGGTTTGGGTCTCGTCGTCTACATCCGCAACCTTTATTTGATCCGCTCGGGTCGCCAAAAGGCTGACGCGTGATCGGATCCTCGCGCGATACGCTTGCCGATCTGCTCTGGATCGGTTCATGGTTCGCGCTGTTGATCCTCGCGGGCTATGGTCTGCGCGACCCTTGGCCTGCAGATGAGCCGCGGTTCGCCGGCGTGGCGCTCGACATGGTTCGAAGCGGGAACTGGCTCATTCCCCATGCGGGGGGTGATCTCTACCAGGACAAGCCGCCGCTGCATTTCTGGTTGATGGGTGTCGGGTTCCTGCTCACCGATTCGTTCAGATTCGGTTTTCTGTTGCCCTCGATGCTCGCCTCGCTCGGTACCTTGCTGTTGGTCTATGACCTCGTGTCGCGTTTGCATGGTCGCGAGGCGGGACGCCTCGCCGCACTGACGCTCGCGTGCTGCATCCATTTCGTGATGACGACCCGTGGCGCCCAGATCGACGCCACGCTGATTTTTTTCTGTACGTTGGCGTTATGGGGATTGATGCGCCACGTGCTGCAGGGCGCGCCGCTCTGGGTGGCGATGATCGGCGCATTCGGGGCGGGGCTCGGTGTCATCGACAAGGCGGTGGGCGTGCTCGCGCTCGTGCTGTTGCCGCTTGCAGCTTGGCTGGCCGGTCGCATGGGTTCGCGCAAAGTCCGCGCGAGCTCGGCGCTCGCCGTGCTGGCGGTTTTCGTTGCGACGATCTTGTTGTGGCTGGTGCCGATGCTCTGGCATGTGGCGAGCGAAGGCACTCCGGAGTTGGCCGCGTATCGTGACGAAATCTTGTTCCAGCAAACGGTGACGCGTTACACCCAGGCATGGCATCACATCCGACCTTGGTACTACTACCTCGTCGAAGTCATCCCGGTGTTGTGGCTACCGCTGAGCGCATTGCTCTTTTGGCTCGTGCCTCGGTGGCGCAACGACTGGCGAGAAGGCCGCGCTACCATATGGTTGCCGCTGCTTTGGGCGATTTTCGTAGTGGCGTTTTTCAGTCTCAGCACGGGCAAGCGGGGGGTCTATGTACTACCGGCGCTGCCCGCTTTGGCGATCGCTGCAGCGCCGCATTTGCCAGTCTTGTTCGCTCAGCGTGGGGTGCAGCGGTTGTCTGCTGTCTTGGCGCTATTGCTCGTGGTGCCGGGCGTCGTGATCGCGCTCGGCTCTTGGCTCGCCGTTCCCCGAATCGTCGATCTGCTTGCCGACTCGGAGTTGCGCTCGCTCACGCCGGTCTACGTGTTCGCAGTCTCCGCGAGTCTCGCGTGGGTATTTGCGCTCAAGATCAAACCCATGCTCGCGTGGCCATCTGTCCTCGCGTGCCTCACGCTCACCTGGGGATTCGGAATCGCGCCGCAGATCAACGGGGAGCGCTCGGCGTCGGAGTTCATCCGTCAAGTGACGGCTGCCGTATCCAAAGATCGCGAACTCGGCTTGCTTGCCTACAAGGAACAATTCCTGCTGTATATCGATCGGGACACCGTGAACTTCGGACACGCGCGATGGCGCGAGGGCGATGCCGAGGCGTTCGATGCGGCGCGATGGCTCTCGGGTAGCGAGCAGCGAGTGCTGCTCGTACCCGAACATTTCATTGAGACGTGTTTCGGTCAGAACCCGAGGCAGTTCGCGGGCGAGAGCAGCGACGATCGCTGGTATCTCGTTACCGGAAAGCCTTCACCGGAGTGCGTGGAGCGCGGAAACCCGCAAAAGGTCATCCGCTACCCCACGCCGGAGCCGTTGTAATTCAGAACGGCAGACCGTGAGCCGAACCGCCCATGCAGAGCAGCATGGGGAAGGACAGCAGGAAGTTGACGCGAGAGGTGAGGGTGGCCGTGCGGCGCGCCTTGGCCTTCTCTTCGTCGGTGGCGGGCACGACGCCGATGACCTTTTTCTGGTTCGGCCAGATCAACACCCACACGTTGAACAACATGATGGTGCCGAGCCACGCGCCGATGCCGATGACCACGCTGCCTTCCTGCAACGTGAAAGCGTCCATGAAACGTCCGCCGAGCAGCCATCCGCCCGTCACCCAGGTGGCGAGCGCCATCCAGCGGAACCAAAGCAGAGCGCGAGGCGCGACGTATTTGACGATGCCAGCACCGCCCGGGCCGCCTTGATCGGCGTTGGCTGCAGCGAGCGCAGGGATCTGGGCGACGTTGAAGTAGTAGAGCAGCCCGATCCAGAAAATTCCGGTGACGATGTGCAGCCATCGGCCGAGTCCGAGGTTGTTGAACTCGCCCCCGGGCGTGCCGGGCAGAACCATCACGATGATGGAGAACAGGACGCCGAGTGTGACGGTTGCGCCAACACTGTCGAGTGGGTTTTTCATTGGTATTTACGCTCCAACAGGTGAAGGATCGATCGGGTTTGAAGAATAGGGGACCAACCCCCATAATTCAACGCATTAGCCCTGCTCGGGCAACCCATGGAAGGGATTTATGGCGGATGCTGGCTCAGAAGCCCGGCGTGCGCGGCCGATGTCGCCGTGCATCAGTGTTTGTGCGCTCGACCACTCGGGGCATTGTGCCGGGTGTTTGCGCACGCGCGACGAAATCGCGGGCTGGATTCGCATGACGGCCGAGCAGCAATGGGACCTGCTTCGAGAGCTCGAGAGGCGACGCGTCGGCAAGCTGCCGCGACGCACGTTTTCAGGAGGTTGATCGCGATGGATGTCACCGAAAGAATCAAGGCCCAATTGGAGGCGGCTCCGGTCGTGCTTTTCATGAAGGGCACTCCCGATTTCCCGCAATGCGGGTTTTCGGCGCAGACCGTCGGCGCACTGCGTGCGTGCGGCGCCAAATTCCATCACGTCAATATCTTTGAAGATTCCGAACTGCGCGAAGCGCTCAAGCGCTACTCGAACTGGCCGACCTACCCGCAGCTCTACGTCAAAGGCGAGCTGATTGGTGGCTGCGACATCGCACTCGAGATGTATCACAACGGCGAACTGAAGACCCTGCTCGGCGAAGCCGGCGCGATCGCGTAAATTTTCAGGGATTATTCTCGTCGGCGACGGGCGAGGTGGGACCGCCGTCGCCGTTCGGCTCGTCGATCCATCCCATTGCTCGTGCACGTTGTTCCGCAGCCAGAAAGCTCGGCTGGCAGTCGTTGCACACTTTGCAAAAGATGTCTGCGGTACGCTCTGCATCGTAGGCCGCGGCATGCGCGGCCGAAGAATCCCATTCAAGCCCGATCGCCATCACCGCCTTGGCGAGTACCGTCTGGCCGAGCGCCGCGCCTGCGAGCGTGACCGTATCGAAGCTCGAGAACGGATGGAAAGGGTTGCGCTTGATCTCCGTGCGGGTCACCGCGGCATTCAGAAACCCGAGATCGAACGACGCGTTATGTCCGACGAGAATTGCGCGCTTGCAACCGTGTCGACGCACGGCGTCACGTACTTCCTTGAAGATTCGCGTCAACGCATCTTTTTCGTCGATGGCCGGCCGCAGTGGATGAAAGGGGTCGATGCCCGTCACCGCGAGCGAGGCGGGCTCGATGTTCGAGCCTTCGAAAGGCTTGACGTGAAACGAGTGCGTCTCGCCTCGAGTCAGCAACCCCTCGGGCGTGATCTCGATGAGGACCGCGGCGATCTCGAGCAAGGCGTCTTTCGAGGCGTTGAGACCGCCGGTCTCGACGTCGATGACGACAGGAAGAAAGCCGCGGAATCGGCGAGCGAGGCTCGGAATGGGGGTGCTCACGAGGAAACCATTCGCCAGCGAAGCGTCTCGTTGGCGCGCATGGGAACCACGACATCGCCCGCGAAGGCGTAAGCACCGGGAACGGACCACTCCTCGCGACGCAGCGTGATCGTGCCGGCGTTGCGCGACATCTGGTAAAAATCGGGACCGAAGAGCGAGGCAAAGCCCTCGAGTTTGTCGAGTGCCCCGGCTGCTTCGAAGGCTTCGGCGTAAAGTTCGAGTGCCGCGTGCGCCGAATACATGCCGGCGCAACCGCAAGAGGATTCTTTGCTCCCGCGCGCGTGAGGTGCGCTGTCGGTGCCGAGGAAAAACCGAGGGTTTCCACTCGTCGCCGCCTCGATCAAAGACTGCCTGTCTGGCTCGGTCTTAAGCACCGGTAGGCAATAGAAGTGGGGTCGGATGCCGCCGCGAAAGATCTCGTTTCTGTTGAACAGCAAGTGCTGCGGCGTGATGGTGGCGGCTACACCGGCGCGGGCGCTCGCGACGAAATCGACGGCGGCGCGAGTGGTGATGTGTTCGAACACCACTTTGAGCGTCGGATGTCGCTCGACGAGCGGCGCAAGCACGTCGTCGATGAACCGCGCCTCGCGATCGAAGATATCGACATGCTCGTGAGTGACTTCGCCATGCACTTGCAGCACGACACCAAGGTCGGCCATGCGTGCGAGCACGGCATCGATATGTCGGATATCGGTGACGCCGGCATCGGAGTGGGTGGTCGCACCGGCCGGATACAATTTGCAACCCGCAATGAAACCAGCGGCCTTGGCGCGATCGATTTCTTCGACGGGCATCTTGTCGAAGAGATACAGCGTCATCAAAGGCTCGAAATCGCTGCCCGGCGGGCGCGCGGCGAGAATGCGATCGCGATAGGCCCTGGCGAGCGCCACCGTGGTGACGGGAGGCTTGAGGTTGGGCATGACGATCGCCCGGACAAACTGTTTCGCCGTGTGCGGAAGCACCGACGCGAGTGCCTCGCCGTCGCGCAAGTGCACATGCCAATCGTCGGGGCGACGCAGGGTGATTTCGACGGTCATGGGGGCGGGGATGCTAGCACAGGCGTACCGCTCCCCCGAGACGGCTCCGACAAGTTAACATACGGTTTTTCACAAGCACGGAAAGCAGGACGGGGGTATGTCCGAAAGTCCGAAGGCCGATATCGATCCGGGCGAAACCCGGGAGTGGCTGGAGTCCATCGACTCCGTGCTCAAGGCGCATGGTCCAGAGCGTGCCCATTTTTTGCTCGAGCGACTGATCGACTACACCCGTCGATCGGGCGCTTATCTGCCGTTCAAGCCGAACACGGCGTACCTCAACACCATTTCGACGGGACAGCAGCCGGATTATCCAGGTAGCCGCGAACTCGAGCGGCGCATCGAGGCGTACATCCGTTGGAATGCGATGGCGATGGTCGTGCAGGCCAATCGTATTTCGTCAGAGTACGGTGGCCACATCTCGACCTACGCATCGGCCGCGACGCTCTACGAGGTGGGGTTCAATCATTTCTGGCGCGCACCGACGAGCGAGCATCCCGGAGACATGGTGTTCGTTCAGGGGCATGCCTCACCCGGAATCTATGCGCGGGCTTATCTCGAAGGGCGTTTGACCGAAGACCAGCTGCGCCATTTCAGGCAAGAAGTCGCCGGCGATGGTCTGTCGTCTTATCCGCATCCTTGGCTCATGCCGGACTTCTGGCAGTTCCCCACGGTGTCGATGGGGCTCGGCCCGATGCAGGCGATCTTTCAGGCGCGCTTCCAGCGTTACCTCGAGCATCGTGGTCTCGTCGCGCCCTCCGATCGAAAGATCTGGGCCTTCCTCGGCGACGGTGAAATGGACGAGCCCGAGTCGATGGGCGCTCTCACCATGCCCGTGCGCGAGAAGCTAGATAATCTCGTCTTCGTCATCAACTGCAATCTACAGCGTCTCGACGGACCCGTGCGCGGCAACGGCAAGATCATCCAGGAACTCGAAGCGGCTTTTCTTGGCGCAGGCTGGAACGTCATCAAGGTGCTCTGGGGTTCGCGCTGGGACCCGCTGCTCGCCAAGGATAATCTCGGCTTGCTGCGTCGCGTCATGGAAGAGTGCGTCGACGGCGAATATCAAAACTTCAAGGCGAAGGGTGGCGCGTACACGCGCGATAATTTCTTTGGCAAATTCCCCGAGCTGAAGGCGATGGTCGCCAACATGTCGGATGAGGAAATCTGGCGTCTCAATCGAGGCGGTCATGACCCGCGCAAGGTGTTTTCGGCTTATGCCGCGGCAATGCAGCACAAGGGTCAGCCCACGGTGATTCTCGCCAAGACCGTAAAAGGTTTCGGTATGGGTAAAGCCGGTGAGGGCCAGATGGTCAGTCACCAGCAGAAAAAACTCTCCGACGAAGATCTTCGTGAGTTTCGCGATCGGTTCAACATTCCGGTGTCGAACGACGAAATCGCGCGTCTGCCGTTCTGCAAGCCGGAAGAAGACAGTGACGAGATGCGTTACATGCGCACACGTCGTGTCTCGCTCGGGGGCTATTTGCCGGCGCGTCGACGCACGGCTGCGCCGCTCGTCGTGCCGCCGCTCGAGGCGTTCAAACCCCTGCTCGAGAGTAGTGAAGGTCGTGAGATCTCGACGACCATGGCCTTCGTGCGCTTGCTGACCACGCTCCTCAAAGATAAGCAGATCGGCAAACACATCGTGCCGATCGTTCCCGATGAAGCACGCACGTTCGGTATGGAGGGTTTGTTCCGACAGGTGGGTATCTACTCATCGGTGGGGCAGCTCTATACGCCGCAAGACGCCGATCAACTGATGTCGTATCGCGAGGACAAGAAAGGACAGATCCTCGAAGAGGGCATCAACGAGGCCGGAGCCATGTGCTCCTGGATGGCAGCGGGTACGGCCTATACGAACCACGGTATCAACATGGTGCCGTTCTACATTTTCTACTCGATGTTCGGGTTTCAGCGCGTCGGCGATTTCATCTGGGCTGCAGGAGACATGCAGACGAGAGGCTTCTTGCTTGGCGCGACGGCCGGGCGTACCACGCTTGCGGGCGAGGGCTTGCAGCATCAGGACGGTCATAGCCAGTTGCTCGCCACGACGGTACCCAACTGTCGTTCGTACGATCCGACCTTCGCCTACGAAGTGGCGGTCATCATCCAGGATGGCATGCGCCGCATGTATGCCGAAGGCGAGCCGGTGTTCTATTACGTGACGGTGATGAACGAGAACTACGTCATGCCGGCCATGCCGCAAGGCGCAGAGCAGGGTATTCTCAAAGGGCTCTACAAATTCTCCACCGTCAAGCCGAAGGGCAAGGCAAAAGCGAAGGCGACGTTGCTCGGCTCGGGGACCATCCTGCGCGAGGTCATCAAGGCGGCCGAGAAGTTGGCTGCGGACTACGGTATCGAGAGTGAGGTGCTGTCTGCGCCGAGCTGGAACGAGTTGCGACGCGATGCGCTCGAGTGCGAGCGCTGGAATCTCTTGCACCCGGGCGAGACGCCCCGTGTGCCCTACGTCGCGTCTACCTTGGCGTCGTTCGAGGGTCCGTTCGTCGCCGCGAGCGACTACGTGCGCAACGTGCCCGATCAAATCCGCCAATGGGTGCCGGGACGCTACGTCGTGCTCGGCACCGACGGTTACGGCCGCTCGGATGCGCGAGAAGCGCTGCGCTACCACTTCGAAGTCGATCACCGTTTCGTGGTTCTGGCAACGCTGCGGGCCTTGGCCGACGACGGGCGGATCTCGATCGAGGTTGCAGAGCGGGCCATCGAAACGCTTGGCATCGATCCGGCGAAACCCGATCCGCTCGTCAGCTGACGGACTTACAGATCATGGCACTCAAAGAAATACGCGTTCCAGATCTCGGCTCCTTCAAGGACGTCGTGGTCATCGAATTGCTCGTCAAGCCGGGCGATACGTTGGAGGTCGACACGCCGATCGCCACGCTCGAAACCGAAAAGGCCACGATGGATGTGCCATCGCCCTCCGCAGGCGTTCTGAAGTCGTTGCACATCGAGCGCGGTGCCAAGGTGAACACCGGCGATCTCGCCGCCGTGATCGAAGCCGATGAGTCCGCCGTCGTGGCCGGAGTCGCCGAGGCGGTCAAGCCGGTATCGACGCCGCCTGCCGCGTCGTCGGTGGCGCCTTCGCCGGTTGTTGTAGCGACGGCTGTTGCGTCTATACGGCCCGAATCGGCACCGTCGTCCGCCGCAGCGGCGATCCCGGGCGCTCGCACCGATCTCGCGCCCATCCAGGAGGCGGGCTTCTCGCGGGCCCATGCGGGCCCCTCCGTGCGTCGCCTTGCTCGGGAGCTTGGGGTCGACCTCGGTCGTGTTCGCGGCTCGGGTCTTAAGGGGCGCATTACCCACGATGACGTCAAAGCCTGGGTCAAGCAGGCGTTGCAGGGTGGTTTTGCTGCGGCCGCTCCCGCGCTACCCAAAGTGCCTGTCGTCGATTTTGCCGCGTTTGGACCGATCGACACCCAGCCCCTCAGTCGGGTTCGTCGTATTTCGGGGCCGCGCCTCCACGCCTCGTGGGTCAACATCCCGCACGTGACGCAGTTCGACGAGGCGGACATCACCGCTCTCGAAGACAAGCGTCAGGCACTCAAAGCCGAGGCGGCTGCCAAAGGGGTCAAGCTCACGCCGCTCGCGTTCATCGTGGCGGCTTGCGCGCGCGCCTTGAAGCAGTTTCCGAATTTCAATGCATCGCTCGACGAGTCGGCACAAAGTCTCGTCCTCAAAAAATATTGTCATATCGGCTTCGCCGCCGATACGCCAAACGGCTTGCTCGTGCCCGTCATTCGTGATGCCGACAAAAAGGATCTCTTCACGATTGCTCACGACCTCGCGACGCTCTCGGAACGAGCGCGAAACGGCAAGCTCTCGGGTGCAGACATGCAGGGCGGATGCTTCACCGTGTCGAGCCTCGGAGGCATCGGGGGAACGGCGTTCACGCCGATTATCAATGCGCCGGAAGTCGGCATCCTCGGTGTATCGCGGTCGGTGATGAAACCGATCTGGCGCGAGGGTGCGTTCGTCCCGCGACTGATGCTGCCGCTTTCGCTGTCCTACGATCATCGCGTGATCGATGGCGCGGAGGGCGTTCGGTTCACGAGCTGGCTCGCCGAGACGCTCGCGAAACCTGAGGCGCTCGTCTGATGAAGGTCATCGACATCGCTGTTCCCGATCTCGGTAACTTCGCCGAAGTGCCGGTCATCGACGTGCTCGTCAGTGCGGGCGATACCGTCGAGGCTGAGGCGCCGCTGATTACGCTCGAGACCGACAAGGCTTCGATGGATGTTCCCGCGCCGGTGGGCGGGCGTCTCACCGAGATCTTGGTGGCAAAGGGAGCCAAGGTTTCCAAGGGCACCGTGATTGCGCGCATCGAGACCGAAGGCGCGGCCGCAGCGCCTTCGCCTTCGAAGCCTGCCTCGGCCATCCCTGCGGCATCGGCTACGGTCGCTTCAGCGGCGGCCGCCGGAACGTCTGCCGCAGCACCGACCGCCACTACCGCGGCGGCCTCTGCGGCGGTCGAGACCGGACCTGTGTCCGGCGTCCCGAAGCACACTCAGGTGCTCGTACTTGGCGCGGGGCCTGGTGGCTATACCGCGGCTTTCCGAGCTGCTGATCTCGGGCTCGAGGTGACCCTCATCGAGCGTTGGCCGACGCTCGGGGGTGTCTGTCTCAATGTCGGTTGTATCCCCTCCAAGGCCCTGTTGCATGCCGCGAAGGTGATCGACGAGGCAGCGTCCATGGCGGCTCACGGCATCGACTTCGGTGCGCCCAAGATCGATGCCGACAAGCTTCGGAACTGGAAGAGTGGTGTAGTCAAAAAACTCACCGGCGGCCTGGAGACACTTGCCAAGCAACGCAAGGTTTCGGTGATGCGCGGCACGGGTCGTTTCGTCGCGCCCCGCGTGATCGAAGTTGCAAACGATGAAGGCGCGAGTCGGATCAGTTTCGACTACTGCATCATCGCTGCAGGTTCTGAACCGGTGCGACTGCCGTTCGTGCCGCAAGATCCTCGTGTCATGGATTCGACCGACGCGCTCGAATTGCGCGAACTTCCGAAACGCTTGCTCGTCATCGGCGGTGGCATCATCGGCCTTGAGATGGGTTGCGTCTACGACGCGCTCGGAACGCGCGTCAGCGTGGTCGAGGTGATGAAGCAATTGATGCCGGGGGCTGACCCCGATCTCGTCAAACCACTCGAGAAACGCCTGCGCAAGCGTTACGAGCAAGTCATGCTCGGCGTGAAGGTCAAAGCCGTTTCCGCGCTGAAGGAAGGCTTGAGAGTCGAGTTCGAGGGCGAGGGCGCCCCTGAACCGCAAGTCTATGACCGTGTGCTCGTCGCCGTCGGCCGCAAGCCGAACGGAGCGTTGGTCGATGCCGACAAGGCCGGCGTCAGTGTCGATGAACGTGGCTTCATCCGGGTCGATCGACAGATGCGGACCAACGTGCCGCATATCTTTGCGATCGGCGATCTCGTCGGTCAGCCGATGCTCGCGCACAAGGCGACGCATGAGGGTAAGGTCGCCGCCGAAGTGATCGCAGGCGAGAAACGTGCGTTCGATGCGCGAGTGATTCCTTCGGTGGCGTACACCGATCCCGAAGTCGCTTGGGTGGGTCTCACCGAGGCCGAGGCGAAAGCCAAAGGCATCGCCATTCAAAAAGGGATGTTCCCGTGGGCCGCGAGCGGACGCTCACTCGCGCAGGGTCGCGACGAAGGGGTCACCAAGCTGCTCTTCGACCCCGACACTCACCGAGTGGTCGGCGGCGGCATCGTCGGTCCGAATGCCGGTGAGCTCATCGGCGAAGTCGCTCTTGCCGTCGAGATGGGTGCCGATGCAGCCGATGTCGGCCTGACGATCCATCCGCATCCGACTCTGTCGGAGTCGATTGCCTTCGCAGCGGAGGCCTTCGAAGGAACGCTTACCGATCTTTACGTCCCGAAGCGGAAGTAACGAGTCGCTCGAGATCTTCGAGGTAGTGGCGTTCGTCGGGCATGCGACCGGCGCGCTGAGCCTCCCACAAGGCTTTTCCCAGAGCTTCCATCATGCGGTGTTCGGCGTCGTGCGCATCGCTGCGCGCCGCGAGTGCGGCATGGATACGAGCGATGCCTCGAGGACGATTGGTCGCGACTTGCTCGCGCAGGGCAAGGTGCATCGATAAATGCAGAAAAGGGTTTGTCCCGCCGCTCTCGGGCGAGAACTCCGCCTGCAGCGCCCCCTCGCCGTGCTCGAGCCAGGCGTGATACTCCGGATGCTCTCGAATCAGATCAGCGAGTTGCGTTTCGAGCGCGGTGAGTAACGCGCCGGTTTGCGCTTTCTTGAAGGCCTCGAGCCAACCGCGACGTAACGAATCTCTGGAGTTGCCGAAAAGCATGTCAGGCGTCCGCGCGCGTTTTGCGCTTGTAGCTGCAAAGGTCGGCGATCGGGCAGGCGGGGCAGTTGGGCTTTCGTGCCTTGCAGACGTAGCGTCCGTGCAAGATCAGCCAGTGATGGGCGTCTTTCAAAAATTCTGCCGGCACGTTTTTGAGCAGTTTTTTTTCGACGGCCAGTACCGTTCGGCCCGGCGCGAGTCCCGTGCGGTTGGCGACCCGAAAGATGTGGGTGTCGACGGCCATGGTGGGTTCGCCGAAAGCGGTGTTGAGCACGACATTGGCGGTTTTTCGCCCGACACCCGGCAGCGCCTCGAGTGCGTCGCGTGTTCTCGGGACTTCGCCATTGTGTTGATCGATGATCAGTCGGCAAGTGGCCAAGATATTTTTGGTTTTACCTTTATAGAGGCCGATTGTTTTGACGAACTCGGTGAGCCCGGGCTCACCGAGCGCCAGGATCGTCGCGGGTGTGTTGGCGATGGGAAACAGCTTTCGCGTCGCGATGTTCACGCCTTTGTCGGTCGCCTGGGCCGATAAGATCACGGCGACCAGCAACTCGAAGGGGGTCGAGTATTCGAGCTCCGTCGTGGGATGCGGGTTACGCGCCCGCAGGCGTTCGAACATCTGTTGTCGAAGTTCAGGCTTCATGCGAGTGGGCGAGAGACACGCTGCTTGCGTTCATCGAGTAGTCGTCTCCGTTCTGCTTCGCGCAGCCCGCGTCGAGTCTCATGCGACTCGAAACGGTGGAGGTTGCTCTCGGCAGAGGGCTCTGCAGAGGGTGTGCTGAGCGAAGCCCTCGGCACGATACGAATACAGTCGACGGGGCAGGGTGCGATGCAGAGTTCGCAGCCCGTGCACAGGTCGTTGATGACAGTGTGCATCTGTCGTTGCGCACCGACGATCGCATCGACCGGGCAGGGCGGCAGGCAGCGCGCGCAGCCGATGCACTTCGATTCGTCGATGACGGCAACGGTTGGCGGTCCCTCGGTTCCGCAGGTCTCATCGAGCGGCAGGGGATCGAGTTTGAGCAGGGCTGCAAGACGGCCGATGGTAGCGGCGCCTCCGGGCGGACAGCGATTGATGGCGGCCTCATCCGCAGCGATGGCTTCTGCGTACGGACGACAGCCCTGATAGCCGCAGCGCGTGCATTGGGTCTGCGGCAGAAGCGCGTGGATGCGGTCGGCGTCGGCGCGCATCACAGGGGGCTCGCCTCGCGTGCTCAGGAAATCTTCATGCCGCCTGCGACGCCGTCGTCGGCGGAGAGCAGGTACACGCGATCATCTTCACCCGAGGCGCAGAGCACCATGCCTTCGGAGACGCCGAAGCGCATTTTGCGCGGCGCGAGATTGGCGATCATCACGACATTCCGACCGACCATACTTTCGGGTGTGTACGACTTGCGGATACCCGAGAACACCGTGCGAGTCTCGCCACCAAGGTCGAGCGTGAGCTTGAGCAGTTTGTCGGAGCCTTCGACCGCCTCGGCAGCCGTGACTTTGGCCACCCGCAGATCGAGTTTGGAAAAATCGTCGATGGTCACGTAAGGCACTCCTGATGCAGTGGCCGCAGCGGGCGTCGTCGCTTTGGCTCCGGTTCCGGCCGTAGAGTTCGTTGTCGTGGCCGCTGCCGGTGTCGCGGCAGTCGCCACGAGTTGGTTCACGACCTTCGGATCGAGTCGCTGCGCGAGCGGTTGGTACGCGGCAAGTGGCGTACCGAGCAGCGGCGAGTCGACTTCGCTGAACCGTGACAAGGGCGCGCCGAGAAATCCGGCGGCATGGCAGGCCATGTCAGGCAGCACGGGCGCGAGATACACCATGAGCACGCGGAATAAATTGACGCCTTGGGTCGCGATGCCGAGAGTCTCGTCTGCTTTGGACGGGTCTTTGGCGAGCGCCCAGGGCTTATGGGTGTCGACGTACTGGTTCGCTCGGTCGGCGAGCAGCATGATCTCCCGCATGGCCTGGGCGTAATCGCGCTGCTCGTAGAGCGCGGCGATGCGTGATGCCGCCGACGTAAACTCTGCGTAAAGGGCGGGATCCGGCAGACGAATGGCGAGAGTGCCGCCGCCTCGCGCCACGAATCCTGCGCAACGACTCGCGATGTTGACGAGCTTGCCGACGAGGTCGGAGTTCACTCGCGCGGTGAGATCGTCGAGCGAGAGATCAATGTCGTCCACTCCGGGGCCGAGTTTCGCCGCGAAGTAATAACGCAGGGGTTCGGCCGGAAGCAGTTCGAGATAGCGATTCGCCGTGATGAACGTCCCGCGCGACTTGGACATCTTCTGGCCATTGATCGTGAGGAAGCCGTGCACGTGCACGGCGGTCGGGCGACGAAGGCCCGAACCATGCAGCACCGCTGGCCAAAACAGCGTGTGGAAGTAGCTGATGTCCTTGCCGATGAAATGATGAAGTTCGGCTTTGCTGTCGGGTGCGAGGTAAGACTGCATGTCGAGTCCGCGCCGATCGCACAGCGCCTTGAAGCTGCCGAGATAACCGATCGGGGCATCGAACCAGACGTAAAAATATTTGCCGGGATAGCCTGGGATCTCGAAACCGAAATAGGGTGCATCGCGTGAGATGTCCCAGTCCTGCAGACCGGTCGAAAACCATTCGTCGAGTTTCGCGCGTACAGACTCTTGCAGCGATCCGCTGCGGACCCACTCGCGGAGCATTTCTTCGAAGCGGCCCAAAGAAAAGAAGACATGTTCCGACTCGCGCCATACGGGAGTGGTACCGCTGACCGTCGACCTCGGGTCGATGAGGTCCGCGGGCGCATACGTCGCGCCGCAGACCTCGCAGCTGTCGCCATATTGATCGACAGCCTTGCACCGCGGGCAGGTGCCGCGCACATAACGATCGGGCAGGAACATGCCGGCCTTCTCGTCATACGCCTGACGGACGCTGCGGGTCGTGATGTGGCCGGCTTCTTTCAGCCGACCGAACATCAGGTCGGTGAAGTAGCGATTCTCGGCCGAGTGAGTCGAGTGGAACTGGTCGTGACCGATGAGAAAGCCTTGATAGGCGGCGCGGTGCTCTTCTGCGACCCGGGCGATGAGCTCCTCGGGCGTGATGCCTTCGGACTGCGCCTTGATCATGATCGGGGTGCCGTGGGTATCTTCGGCACACACGTACAGGCAGTCGTGACCCTGCATGCGCTGGAAGCGCACCCAAATGTCGGTCTGCACAGCCTCGATGATGTGACCCAAGTGCAGGGGGCCGTTGGCGTAGGGCAGGGCGCTGGTGACGAGGATCTTCCGAGTCATCGGAAAATTATCGCACAGCGACCCGCCTCGCCGCCGCGCGAGCGGCTAGAATTGCGGCATGTCCCAGACCCTTGATCAGGCGGCGCTCGAAGCCGAAATCGTGCGTTTTTTCGAGCCTAATTTGCGCCAGACCCTGGCCGAGGCCCGCGCGGTGCGCACCGTAGAGACGACCGCAGCGGGTGTTCGCGTGGTGCTCGAGCTCGGTCTGCCGGTCGGCGGTTACCGCGAGGAGCTGTCGTCTGCGCTGCAGCGTCATCTCGGCGAAGCCGGGCTCGCTCCGGCAGCACTCGAGCTGCAACTGCAGTCCAACATCACCTCTCATGCCGTGCAGCGTGGGCTGACGCCGCTCAAGGGCATCAAGAATGTGGTGGCGGTGGCCTCTGGAAAGGGCGGTGTCGGCAAGAGCACGGTGGCCGTCAATCTCGCTCTTGCTTGGGCCGCTCAAGGTGCGCGAGTGGGTTTGCTCGATGCCGATATCTACGGCCCGAGCCAACCCATCATGCTCGGGCTGCAGGGCGAGCGTCCGTCGTCACGCGATGGCAAGCGCCTGATTCCCTTGAGTGCTCATGGCATCGTCACGATGTCCATCGGTTTTTTGGTCGACGTGGAACAGCCGATGGTATGGCGAGGCCCCATGGTCACCTCGGCGCTCAACCAATTATTGGCCGACACCGACTGGGGTGATCTCGATTATCTCGTCGTCGACATGCCACCCGGCACCGGCGACATCCAGCTGACGTTGTCTCAGCGCGTGCCCGTGGCGGGTGCCGTGATCGTCACCACACCGCAGGACATTGCGCTCGCCGATGCGCGTAAGGGCTTGCGCATGTTCGAGAAGGTGAACGTGCCGGTGCTCGGTATCGTCGAGAACATGGGAGTGCACGTGTGCTCCCAGTGCGGACACAGCGAACATGTATTCGGCACCGGCGGTGGCGAGCGCATGGCGTCGCAATATGGCGTTCAATTACTGGGGTCGCTTCCGCTCGATGGTCGCATTCGTGAGGAGGCGGATGGCGGCAAGCCCAGTGTCGTCGCCGATTCCGCGAGCGCCCGCGCCCAAGCCTATCTTCGTCTCGCCCGGCGTACGGCCGGCGAGCTTGCGCGGCGGGGTAAAGACCGCAGCGCTGCGTTTCCAAAGATCATCGTCGAGGACACATGAGCATCAAGTCCGATCACTGGATCCGTCGCATGGCCGATTCGCACGGCATGATCGAGCCGTTCGAGCCGGGTCAGGTTCGCACCGCCAACGGCGGGCGTATCGTTTCCTACGGAACGTCGAGCTATGGGTACGACGTGCGGTGTGCTCGGGAATTCAAGATATTCACGAACATCAACTCGACCATCGTCGATCCGAAGAATTTCGACGAAAAGAGCTTCGTCGACGTCGACTCGGACGTGTGCATCATTCCGCCCAACTCTTTTGCGTTGGCCCGTACCGTCGAGTATTTCCGCATTCCGCGAAATGTCCTCGTTGTGTGTCTCGGCAAGTCGACCTACGCGCGCTGCGGCATCATCGTGAACGTGACGCCGCTCGAGCCGGAGTGGGAAGGGCATGTCACGCTTGAGTTCTCGAACACCACCACGCTCCCGGCGAAGATTTACGCCAACGAGGGCGTTGCGCAGATGTTGTTCTTTGAGAGCGACGAGGTGTGCTCCACGTCCTACAAAGACCGTGGCGGCAAGTACCAGGGTCAGCGAGGGGTCACGCTGCCGCGAACTTGATTCGCCGCCGATCGGCCGACGAGGCTGAACAATCAGCGCCGATAATTCTTGAGGCGCATCGACCACTCGAGTTTGTCGCCCTTGCGGCGCTCGGCTTGTACCGGCATGTAGCCGAGGGTCGGCGCGTACCACACGCGCGTCAGACGGTTGGAGTCAGGTCGATGACTGCTCCAAACCACGGTGTCGAGTTCGCCGATTGCGGTCTTCAGTCGAACCGGTTTCTCGGCTGAGTAGACGTATTCCTTGATCTCATCCTTGTCGATGAGTTGGAAACCGCTCGGGCTTTCGCCCCGAGCGAGGGCTCGCAGTAGCGCGATCTGCACGGACATGCCGTCTTGCAACCCTCGATCGATCGGCAAGTCGACTCGAGCGTTCTCCGCGAGGCCACGCACTCGCCCGGCGCTCCAATCGAACTGCAGCTGGATGTCCCGCTCCTTCGAATCGGTGCCGTCGTCTGCGTTGTAGCGCAGGGGTCTGACCTCGGAGTCGATGATCGAGAACACGCTCGTCTGGCGGATCTCGCCAGGAAACGCGAGGCGGAACAGACCGCGGGCAGTGTTGCGCGACACGTAGCGCCACGTACCGCCGTTGTCTCGAGTGAGTTCGAGACTCGCAGTACCCGCATTCATGCCTCTGAAGTTGACTTCGAAGTTGACGCTGAACGGAGCAAGCTCCGTATCGGATGCGGCAGCCTCGGCCATCGGCAGCGCGACCGAGACAAGTACCGAAGCAATCAACGCGAGCGTTTTCACGAGAGGCTCAAAAGTCGAAATCCTGGCGAACAGGTTCATCGAGCGGACGTCCGTCGAGCATGGGCTTGCCGTCGTCGTAGCGCAACCGGCCCGTCGCACACCATTGCGCCACGGTCGGGTAGATCACGTGTTCGCAGCGCTGTACCCGCGAGGCGAGGGTCGTCTCGTCGTCAACTGCTCTGACTTTGATCCGCGCCTGCAGCACCGGTGGTCCGCCGTCGAGGTCGGGCGTCACGAAGTGGGCCGTGGCGCCGTGCGCGTCATCACCCGCTTCGAGGGCGCGCCGATGTGTGTGCAGGCCCTTGTATCGAGGCAGGAGGGACGGATGAATGTTGAGCAGACGGCCCTGTAGCGCGTGAACGAATGCCGCATCGAGGATGCGCATGTAACCGGCGAGCAGGACAAAATCAGGTTGGAGCGTCGAGACGGCTGCGAGCAGGCGCGCATCGTGGGCGGCGCGCGTCTCGTCCGCCATGATGGGCAAGGCCTCGGCATGCAACCCGCGGGCGCGAGCCCGGTCGAGTCCCGCAGCGTTCGAGCGATCGGAAAGTACCCCAACGATTTGGCCTTGGATCTGTCCGCCTCGACAAGCGTCGTCGAGGGCGAGCAGGTTGCTGCCCGCACCGGAGATCATGACCACGAGCCGCGCGGGCAAGGGCATCACTCGATGACGACGTCGCCGTGGCCGTGACGCACTTCGCCGATCAGCGTTGCCGTTTCGCCCTGCGCTCGCAGCAGCTGCAACGCCGCGTCCACGTTCTGACGAGCGACGATGACTACCATGCCGATGCCGCAATTGAACGTGCGGTGCATCTCGGCATCGGCAATGCCGCCCGTCTGCTGCAGCCAATCGAACACGGGATCGCGATGCCACGTCTTTCTTTGAAGCGTGACACCCAGGTGCTCTGGCAGTACTCGCGGGATATTGTCGGTGAGGCCACCGCCCGTGATGTGCGCAAATCCGTGAACGGGCAGTGATTGAGCGAGCGCGAGCATCGAGCGCACGTAGATGCGAGTCGGCGCGAGCAGCCGATCGAAGAGCGGTGTTCCGTCAACCGTGGTTTGGTCGTCGGCCTTGGCGAGGCTGACGAGTCGTCGGATGAGGGAGTAGCCGTTCGAGTGGGGGCCCGAGGAGGCGAGGCCGATCACGGCGTCTCCCGCCGCGACCTTCGAGCCGTCGATGATGGCGTCTTTCTCGACGACACCGACACAGAACCCGGCGAGATCGTAGTCACCGCCGTGGTACATGCCGGGCATTTCGGCAGTCTCGCCGCCGACGAGGGCGCAGCCGGCTTGGCGACAGCCTTCGACAATGCCGGCGATCACGCTTTCGGCGACATCGACATCGAGTTTGCCGGTGGCGTAGTAATCGAGGAAGAAGAGCGGCTCGGCACCCTGCACCGCGACGTCGTTGACGCACATGCCGACAAGGTCGATCCCGATCGTGCCGTGTCGCCCCGTATCGATGGCCAGGCGCAGCTTGGTCCCGACTCCGTCCGTGCCCGACACGAGCACGGGCCGCTGCCATTTGCCGACGGGCAACTCGACCAGCGCACCGAATCCACCGATACCGGCGAGCACTTCGGGACGCTGCGCGCGCTTGACGAGGGGTTTGATGCGCTCGACGAGCTCGTCCCCGGCATCGATGTCGACTCCCGCATCGCGATAGGTGAGTCCCGTAGTCTTCTCTGGCGGTTGGGTCATGGGTATCAGGGCGGCAAAAAACGGTGTGATATTGTACGCGACTTCACGCATGACCACTGAATTCGCCAGCTTTTCCCAGTATTTGCAGCGCTGCGTCGCTGCGGTGCTGCTCGTCGTCGCGGCGACGTGTTCGCCGGATGCGTCAGCCACTCAGAGCGTGGCGATCGGCGAAGTCGAAGTCGAATCCACCGGCGAGGCGGCGTTCCAGGAAGCCATGCGGATCGCGCTCGTGCGCTTGTCGGGTCGGCGCTCTGCCGCGGACGACCCGGTCTTCGAGCCCTTGGTACGCGAGGCAAGGCGCTATGCCCAAATCGTGCGACCGCCAGCCAACGGCAACGCAGCGCGTATCACGCTCGATGCGGTGGCGATCGAACGTGCGATGCAGGGGCTAGGGCAGCCAGTCTGGTCGCGTGAGCGCCCCCTGGTGCTCGGGGCGGTCACCGCCGCGCCGTCCGGGGCAGATCCTGCGCAGGTGCGGGCCAGTCTCGAGCGTGCCGCGAGTGAGCGCGGTTTGCCGCTGCGGCTCAGTGCCGCAGCGTCGGTGGGTTTGGTGCCGGGACGGACAGTGACTCCCGAGGCGGCACTCGATGCTGCTCGTCGTGGCGGAGCCGACATGGCGCTCATCGGCGAAGCCGATGGTGCCGAATGGCAGTGGACCTTGTTCGATGGAACGACCGCTACGGTCTTCCAGGGCGGGGCGACCGCCGGCGTCGAGGGCGCGGCAGATGTGCTCGCGCTCAATTCTTTGGCGACGGTGACGCAGCCGGTTTCCGAGACGGAAGTTCGCATTGGCGGTGTGCTGACGCTCAAAGATTATGCGGACATTCGGCGTATGCTGATCGCGCTGCCTGCGGTGAAGTCCGCCGAGCTCGTGGCTGCAGAGGGCGATGGCGCGCTGTATCGCATCGAAGTGGCCGGTGGAGCTGTGGGACTTGCCGAGGCGCTCGCATCCCAACCGCTTTTTCGTCGCGAGTCGGGGCGTGATTCGCCGCTGAGATATCGCTACGGGCGCTGAGCCGGGGAAACAGAGAGTCCGCCTTGCTTCGTCATCTACCTAACGCCATTTGTGTGCTGCGGATCGTCTTGACGATCCCCACCGTGCTCGCCATCGAGCGCGGCGACGAGGTCCTCGCGCTCGTACTCTTCACCATCGCCGCCATTTCAGACGGGGTCGACGGTTATCTTGCCAAGCGCAACGGGTGGGCGTCGGACCTTGGCCGCATCCTCGACCCGATCGCCGACAAGATCCTGCTGGTGGCGACGTTTCTGGCCTGCACGTGGCAGGGGTTGATTCCGGTTTGGCTCGCTGCGGCGGCGGTCGCGCGCGATCTCATGCTGGGAGGTGGGGCGCTGATCTATCGACTGTGGTTCGGTCGCATCGAGGGTAATCCGAGCGCGCTCTCGAAGGTGAACACGATGCTGCAGATCATCGTCGTCATCGTGGTGATGTTGAATGCGGCGCTATCTTTGATCCCCGGAACCCTCGTCCTGATCCTCGCTGTCGTGACCTTCGTGACGACGGTACTCTCGGGTATCGACTATGCGCGACGTTCATTCATCCGAGCTTGGGCGCGCTTGCCGGCGCCGCGCTCGTCATGATCATGCAGCAGCTCCCGCTCAGTGTTCAGCTGCGCGAGCGGGCGACGTTTGCGACGTTCGTGACGGGGGTCAATACAGAGCCTGTCGAGAGGTTGCAGCGGGTTGCTTCTCAGCGCGAACGGGCCGTGCTGTGGCTTTGGGGGGCGGAGGGGTCGGGTCGAACGCACCTCTTGCAGGCGGCGTGTGCTGCCGCGCCGCTCGGATCGCGTATCGCGTATCTGCCGTTGCGTGAGCTCGGTGAGGCGACGGTCGATTTTCTGGGCGGCGCCCTCGGCGTCGAGTTGCTTTGCCTCGACGACGTCGAGTCGGGTCTCGGAGTGCCGGCGATCGAACAGGCGCTCTTCATCGCGTATCGCCGAATCGAGGAGCAGGGGGGTCGTATCATCGCCACCGCTTCAGGCGCACCCGCGGCGTTGCGCTGGGGTCTGGCCGACATTGGTTCACGTTTCGGCGCAGCAGAGATTTTCCAGATACGGGCGCTTGATGAATCGGGTCAGCACGAGGCATTGCGCTTGCGTGCCGCGCAACGCGGACTCGAACTACCGGATGACACCGCTCGTTATCTGCTGCGCCGATTTCCGAGAGACATGCGTTCGCTCGGCAAGCTGCTCGACGACATCGATATCGCGTCGTTGAGCGCTCAACGTCGGCTCACCGTGCCGTTCGTTCGCGAGATCCTCGGCGAGCCTTGAGGGCGTGGGCGATCTCGGCCACCCGAGCGCCATGCGCCTGCGCCAGCGTTTTTTCCTCGTCGGTCAATGCCGTGGGCTTGCCGTAGGGTGTGAAGTGCGAGGCACCATATGGGGTTCCACCCGATCGCGTGCTCGAGAGGGCGGATTCCGAAAACGGAATGCCGACGATCACCATGCCGTGATGGATGAGCGGCACCATCATCGAGAGCAACGTGCTCTCCTGGCCGCCATGCAGGCTGCTGCTGCCCGTGAAAACACCGGCGGGTTTCCCGATCAGAGAGCCGTCCGCCCAGAGTCCGCTCGTCGAATCGAGGAAATGTTTGACGGGAGCCGCCATGTTGCCAAAGCGGGTGGGGCTGCCGAGCAGGAGTCCGTCGCAGCGTCGCAGATCATCGAGAGTGGCCCACGGTGCGCCCGACTCGGGCACTTGTTGCACGGGGCGCTCGTTCTCGGCCGACACGACCGGCAGGCTGCGCAGCGTGGCCACTGCGCCGTCGATCGACTCGACCCCTCGGCAGATGTGACGCGCGAGTTCCGCGGTCGCTCCGTGACGCGAGTGATAGACCACCAGAATCTCTGATTGGCTCATCGGATGATCCCCCGTCAGGCCTTCGCGTGTGCCGCGATCAGTCGATCGACGACTTCGTCGGCCGGCCAGTCTTCGTTGGCGCTCGCGCGCCGATGACGATATTCGAGCTTGCCCGAGTCGATGCCACGATCCGAGATGACGAGCCGATGTGGGATGCCGAGGAGTTCGGCATCGGCGAACTTCACGCCGGGTCGCGCATCGCGATCATCGAGCAGCACATCGAGGCCAGCCTGCCGAAGCGTGGCGTAAAGCTGCTCGGAGAGTGCGCGGACTTTATCGGACTTGGCGGCATTGAGCGGTACGAGCACGACGGTGAATGGCGCAATCGGTTCGGGCCAGATGATGCCGGCGGCATCGTGGTTTTGTTCGATGGCTGCCGCGACGATGCGTGTCACGCCGATACCGTAACAACCCATGAACATGACGACGGGTTTGCCGGCCTCATCGAGCACGGTCGCTTGCATCGCCTCGCTGTACTTTCGGCCGAGTTGGAAGATGTGCCCCACCTCGATGCCGCGACGGATGCGCAGTTGGCCCTGGCCGCCCGGGCTCGCATCGCCTTCGACGACGTTACGCAGATCGGCAGGTGTCGGTTCCGGCAGGTCGCGCGCCCAGTTCACACCGGTGAAGTGATGGTCGACCTCGTTCGCTCCGCAAATGAAGTCGGCGAGGGCGAGTGCCGAGTGGTCGGCATAAAGCGGGCACTTGAGTCCGACGGGGCCGAGGAAGCCCGGCTCACAGCCTGTCGCCGCGAGTACTGCCTCGCGCGAGGCCATGCGCAAGGGGCTCGCCACACCCGGCAGTTTCTGCGCCTTGATGGCATTGAGTTCGTGGTCGCCTCGGATGGCGAACGCGACCACACCGCCTTCGCTACCCTCGACCATCAAGAGTTTCAGGGTTCGCCGTGTCGGCGCGTTCAAAAATGCGGCGACGTCTTCGATGGTTTTGTGTCCCGGCGTCGAGACTTTTTGCATCGATGCCGTCGCGGCGGGACGCGGCTCGGACGGCGGCAGCGCGGGCGCCAGTTCGAGATTGGCGGCGTATTGATCGGCGCCGTCGGAGACCGCGATTGCATCTTCGCCGGAATCGGCGAGCACCTGAAATTCCTCGGAAGCCGTGCCGCCGATCGAGCCCGTGTCGGCTTTGACGGGACGGAACTCGAGCCCCATGCGTGTGAACATTCGAACATAGGCATCGCGCATGAGGTCATAGCCCTCTTGCAGCGACGCCTGATCGAGATGGAAGGAGTAGGCGTCCTTCATGATGAACTCTCGACCTCGCATCACGCCGAAGCGGGGGCGAATCTCGTCGCGGAACTTGAGTTGGATCTGATAGAAGTTCACCGGCAGTTGGCGATAGCTCTTGAGTTCGCGGCGCGCGAGATCGGTGATGACTTCTTCGTGCGTGGGCCCGATCACGAAGTCACGCTGGTGGCGGTCCTTGAGACGGAGTAGCTCCGGGCCGTATTGCTCCCACCGACCCGATTCCTGCCAAAGCTCGGCGGGCTGGACGGCCGGCATCAGCACCTCGAGGGCGCCGGCACGGTCCATCTCCTCACGAATGATCTGTTCGACCTTTCGCAGGGCTCGAAGACCGAAGGGGGTCCAGGTGTAAATCCCTGCAGCGAGGCGGCGGATGAGGCCTGCACGCAGCATGAGCTGGTGACTGATGACCTCGGCTTCCGAGGGGGTTTCCTTGACGGTATTGATCGGATATCGGGACCAGCGCATGAGGGGACGGAGCTCTCGTCGGATGAAGGTGCGCCATGTTACGGGCGCAGAGATTGTCCCGAAAGGTTCCGACCCCTATGATGACGCGGTTTTTCGTGCCCCACGGGAGTTCCCGGCCCTTGACGAGCCCCCAGAGTGCTTCGCAGCCCCCTTCCGGCCCACGCCGGGGTATCTACCTGCTGCCCAATCTACTGACCACGGCCTGTTTGGGCTGCGGGTTCTTCGCCATCGTCTCGGCGATCAATGGCGAGTTCGGTCGAGCGAGCGCAGCGATTTTCCTCGCCTTGATCTTCGATGGTCTCGATGGTCGTGTCGCCCGCTGGACGCGCACCGAAAGCGTATTCGGCAAGGAGTACGACAGCCTCGCCGACATGGTGGCCTTCGGGGTGGCTCCGGCCTTGGTCGCCTACAAGTGGGGGTTCGCCGCGATCGCCGAGTACGGAACGGCTTGGGCCCGTTTCGGTTGGATCGCATCGTTCTTTTATGTTGCCTGTGCAGCGCTGCGACTCGCGCGATTCAATGCGCGGGCTGCGACCGTCGACAAACGTTACTTCGAGGGTCTGCCGAGCCCGTCGGCTGCAGGGCTCGTGGCGGCCTTCGTCTGGTTCTCGAGCGAGTGGTACGACCTCGAGCTCCTCGGGCTCGTACTCACCTTCGTCGTCTGTCTCTTCGCAGGCATCATGATGGTCTCGGGCATTCCCTATCCGAGCGTCAAACAAATCGATTGGAACGCACGCATGAAGTTTTTCTACTTCGTGATCGTGCCGATTTCATTGGCGCTCGTGGCCGCCGAGCCGCCGACGATGTTGTTGGTCCTGTTCACGATCTACGTACTGCTCGCGCCGGTGATGTACGTCATCCGGCGCCTGCGTCGGACGGGAAATGACTGACGATCAGCGCCGGGCGCGCTATCTCGATGCGCTCGGAATCGATCAATGGGTGCGCCGGGTAATGCCGCTTGCGTCTGAGGTGGCCGCCACCGATTCGTCTGACGCGGCCATATCGGTCGGTACGACTATCTCGGTCGGCGCGCTCGACTGGCCGGCGTTGCGAGCCTGTGTTCGAGAGTGTCAGCGCTGCGACTTGCACCGGACACGAACCCAGACAGTGTTCGGCGTCGGCGATATGGCCGCGCATTGGATGGTGGTCGGTGAGGCTCCGGGCGCTGACGAGGACCGCGAGGGTGAGCCGTTCGTCGGCGCCGCCGGCCAGCTGCTGAATGCCATGCTCGCGGCAATCGATCTGCCTCGCGAGACGGTGTTTATCGCCAACGTCCTCAAATGCCGGCCGCCCGACAATCGCGATCCCAAGTCCGAGGAAGTGGCCGAATGCTTGCCATACCTTCATCGGCAAGTGGCGCTCGTCCAGCCGAAGATCATCCTGGCGTTCGGGCGAGTGGCGGCCCAAAACCTCCTCGGAACGGAAGCGCCTCTCGGCAAATTGCGGGGCAGCGTGCATCGATTCGGCGCTCTCAACACGCCGGTCATCGTCACGTATCATCCTGCCTATCTGTTGCGTAGCCCCGGCGAAAAGCGAAAGGCCTGGGAAGACCTCAAATTTGCGCGTCGGATCTACGCAGAGCTGAATGTCGGGGCGTAAGGCGTCCTGCAACGAACACGATGGCCACCGTACTCAAAGATTTACCCATCCCGAAATTCGGCTTCCGGCGAATGCTGGAGGACGACGTTCCGGCGGTCGCCGAGACCGAGCGGGCGGGCTATGCCTATCCGTGGAGCGAGGGCATCTTTCGCGATTGTCTGCGCGCGGGGTACATCTGCCGCGTGGCCGATGTCGACGGCCTCCTCGTGGGCTACGGCATCGTGAGCGTCGGGGCGGGCGAAGCGCATATCCTCAACCTCTGCATCCGACCCGAGTATCGGTGTCGCGGCATGGGCGGCAAGATGCTGATGCATCTCACCGACCTCGCGCGCGCAAGTGGCGCGGCCGATCTCTTCCTCGAAGTACGGCCGAGTAACGTCGGTGCCGTCCGTCTCTATCAGTCCGCCGGATTTCAGCAAGTCGGAATCCGTCGCGGGTACTACCAAGCCGACAACGGCCGCGAAGACGCGGTGGTGATGCGGCTCGCACTCAATCCCTAACTGCAAGGCTTTCTCATGATTCTTGGCGACGAAGTCGCGCGGCGCCGCACGTTCGCGATCATCTCCCACCCGGACGCGGGCAAGACCACGCTCACCGAGAAGTTGCTCTTGTTCGGTGGCGCCATTCAGCTCGCGGGCACGGTGAAAGGTCGCAAGGCGGCGCGACACGCGACCTCCGACTGGATGCGTCTCGAGCAGCAGCGCGGAATTTCCGTGACGTCATCGGTCATGCAGTTTCCGTACGGTGATTGCATCGTGAATCTGCTCGATACGCCGGGTCACGAGGATTTTTCCGAAGACACCTATCGAACGTTGACGGCCGTCGACTCGGCCTTGATGGTCATCGACTGCGCGAAGGGCGTCGAGGAGCGCACCATCAAACTGATGGAAGTTTGCCGACTGCGTGCAACCCCCATCATGACGTTCATTAACAAGCTTGACCGGGACGGTCGTGCACCCATCGAGCTTCTCGACGAGATCGAAAAAGTGCTGGGGATTTCCACGGCACCGGTCACCTGGCCCATCGGCATGGGTCGCGAACTCAAGGGCATTTACCACCTTCTCGAGGATCGGATCTACGTTTATCAAGCCGGCGAGCGCGGGCGGGCCGGTGAAAATCTGGTGATCGACGGTCTGCACAGCGATGCGGGTCGTGAACTGCTCGGCGACCAGGCCGATGCCTTCGACGAGGAGATCGAGCTCGTGCGTGGTGCGACGCAGGCGTTCGATCTCGAGCAGTATCTGGCCGGGCGTCAGACGCCCGTATTCTTTGGCTCGGCCATCGCGAACTTCGGGGTCGAGGAACTGCTCAAGGCGTTCACGGGTCATGCGCCCGGGCCCTTGCCGCGCGCGACTCGGCAGCGAGAGGTCGCGCCGACGGAATCGAAGCTCACGGGGTTCGTGTTCAAGATCCAGGCGAACATGGATCCGGCGCATCGCGATCGCATCGCCTTCCTGAGGTTGTGCTCCGGCAAATACACGCGAGGCATGAAGCTGCATCACGTCCGCCTCGACAAAGACGTTCGCATCGCCGATGCGCTCACTTTTTTGGCCTCCGATCGATCGGCGGCCGAAGATGCCTATGCCGGCGACATCATCGGGCTGCACAACCACGGTACCATCAACATCGGTGACACCTTCACCGAGGGCGAGGAGTTGGGGTTTACCGGCATCCCGAACTTCGCACCCGAACTCTTCCGTCGCGCGGTCCTCAAAGATCCGCTCAAGATGAAAGCCTTGTCGAAGGGGCTCGGACAGCTGTGCGAGGAGGGTGCAACGCAATTGTTCCGGCCGCTGCGCAACAACGATCAGATCCTGGGGGCGGTCGGGCAGCTGCAGTTCGAGGTGGTGGCGTTCAGATTAGCCGACGAGTACTCGGTTCAGTGCAACTTCGAGCCGATCGGCGTCCATACCGCCCGATGGGTCTATTGCGAGGATGAGCGCAAGCTCGCGGAGTTCAAAACCAAGGCCTACGATCACCTCGCGGTGGATCACGGCGGCGCGCTCGTATATCTTGCTCCCTCGAGGGTCAATCTCGGTCTGATAATCGAGCGTTGGCCAGACATCGTATTCCGAGAAACTCGCGAGCAGGCCCACTGACATGACGAGTCCGTACAAGCGCCGCGATACCGTATCCTGGGCGCTGTACGACTGGGCCAATTCCGCGTTCGCCACGACCGTGCTCGCCGGGTTTTTCCCGGTCTTCTTTCAGCAGTTCTGGAGCACGGGCGTCGATCCCACGATCAGCACGTCGCGGTTGGGCTTTGCCAACGGCATCGCCGGAATCATCGTCGCCGTGCTCGCACCGGTGCTCGGTGCGATCGCCGATCGAACGGCGGGTCGAAAGCGTCAGCTCGTCATGTGGTCGACGCTCGGAGTGATCGGTACCGCCTCACTCGGCTTCATCGGTCAGGGCGAGTGGTGGTGGGCGGCAGCATGCTTCGTCATGGCGGGTATCGGCTTCAATGCGGCCAATGTTTTCTACGATGCCTTGCTGCTCGACGTGGCTTCCGAAAACGAACTCGACCAGGTGTCGGCATTCGGGTACGCCATGGGTTATCTCGGGGGCGGTCTCTTGTTCGCGATCAACGTGCTCATGACTTTGAACCCGCAGTGGTTTGGTCTCGAGAGCGCCGCAGAGGCCGTACAGTTCTCGTTCTTCACCGTGGCGGCATGGTGGTTTCTCTTCACGCTGCCCCTTGCGCGTAATGTTCGCGAAAAACCGGCGCGAGCGCCGTCTTCGAGTCTTTTTGCCGCAGCGCGCGATGGGCTTCGTGAGCTCAAGACGACGATCCAGCACATCGGGCAGTACCGGCACATCACTCTTTTCCTGGTCGCGTATTGGCTCTATATCGATGGGGTCCACACGATCTACACCATGGCCGTCGATTACGGCGTAGCACTCGGCTTGCCCTCATCGAGTCTGCTTGCGGCCTTGTTGCTGACGCAGTTCGTGGCGTTTCCGTCGGCCTTGGCGCTCGGGTGGCTCGGCAATCGCTGGGGTCCGAAGCGCGGCATTCTGCTCTGTATCATCGTGTACCTCTCGGCCACCCTCTACGCGTATTTTCTCGACACCGTCGTGGAGTTTTTCGGACTGGCGGTCGTGGTCGGGCTCGTGCAGGGCGGTGTGCAGAGCCTCTCGAGGTCGCTCTACGGTCGACTCGTTCCCGAAGGAAAGGGCGGGGAGTTTTTCGGGTTCTTCAATCTCATGGGCAAGTTCGCGAGTTTCATCGGTCCCATGCTGATCGCCTCGGTGGCGCTCATCACCGGAGACTCTCGCTTGTCCGTCACCTCGCTCGTCGTGTTGTTCATTGCAGGGGGTCTCGTGTTGTTGAAGGTGCCGAGTCGATGAGTGGATTTCCCTACCTGCCGCCCGAGACGCCGCAGGTCAAAAGTTGGTGGCGGCGCGGAGTGGGTCAGCTCGTGCTGCGTCTTTTTGGCTGGCAGATCGAGGGCAATTTGCCCAACCTCCGCAAGTTCGTCCTGATCGTGGCGCCGCACACCTCGAATTGGGATTTCATCATCGGTTTCATGGTCTACCTTGCGCTCCAGCTCGAGACCATCTGGCTGGCCAAGCACACCGCATTACGCGGCCCATTGGGGCCGATCGGCCGATATTTCGGTGGCGTGGCGATCGACCGTGCCCGTGCCGGAAACGTCGTACAGGCCTACATCGACGAATTTGCGAAGCGTGACCGCATGGTGCTGACTCTCACGCCTGAGGGGACACGCAGCCGGGTCAGTGACTGGAAGCGGGGCTTTCACCACGTCGCCCGCGGAGCGGGAGTGCCGATCGTGACTGTGGCGCTCGACTTCTCTCGTCGTCGCGCGGTCTTCGGGCCACCGATTTTCCCGACGGACGATTACGTCGCCGACCTCAAACGGATCAAGCCATTCTTCAAGGCTGAAATGGCCAAGGACCCGTCCAAATACGACGAGTCGCTGCCTAAGAATCCTTAGTGGCCCACGCCGCGGGGTCGAGTCGGAACGAATCGCGCAGCAGCACGTAGAGCGTGGGATGACGCGCCCTGAGATCCTCGGATCGCTCAAAGAAAAACTCTGCAGCGACAGCCAGGAATTCTGTGAGATCTTCGGCGCCGTACGGGTCGAGCAGGGTGTCCTCGCCGCGATCGACGGCATCGCAGAGCGCCTCGTACGCCGCCTCAAGCGCCGCGCGGGCTGCGGGGTCTCCGCCGGGATGGCTATGCTCGAGAAAGTGAGTCACCTCGTGGATCACCACGTTGTATCCGTCGTCCCTGGTGCGCGCCTCCGCGACATCTCGCCATGACAGCACGATTCGGTCGCTGCCTTGCGATTGACCGGATATCGCACGATATCCTTCGGTGACGACACCCGTTTCCTCGTCCTCCTCGGACTCTTCGACGACGAACTCGTCGGGGTGAAGCGTGATGCCGTGCAACTCGTCGAACGGGTAGTCGTCGTGACCCAAGGTCACGATGCAGGCTTGGGTCGCGATCACGACACGCATGTCGTCGGTCACTTCGAAATCGTGTGCGCCTTCGAAGGGAATGCGTTCGATGAATTCCCGGACACGCGGCAGCAGTTTGTCTTTCAGCGGGTCGGGCAGGCGCCCCCAAAGCGGCACTTCGCGTTTCATTACTTGAGGCAGATCGTCGTCGGGTCTTGGCAGGGCGAGCGTATCGAATCCGTCATCGATACGACCTCGCGAGCCGAATCGCCGCCAAAGAAAAAACACGATGAGCGCGACGGCGCCGAGGATGAGGAGAATGCGCAGCACGCTGTGTACGCTCGCGGCGAAGGACTAAAGCAATTCGCGAACGCGTTGCAGCTGCCCTTCGAGACTCGCGAGCGTGCGCTCGAAGTCGGCGATACGGGTTTTCTCTTGCTCGACCACTTCGGGCGGCGCATTGCGCACGAAATTCTCGTTTGAAAGCTTGGCTGTCGCGCGCCTGATCTCGTCGCGGATCTTGGCGATCCGTTTATCGAGGCGGACGGCCTCGGCGTTGGGGTCGATGAGTCCAGCCATCGGCACGAGCACCCTCATCGCGCCAACCACTGCGGTCGCCGAGGGTGGTGCCGACTCGCCCGCCTCGAGAACCCGCAAACTCTCGAGGCCCGCGAGGCGCTGCAGGTACGAGGCGTAGGTCAACAAGCGGGCGCGCTCGGCGGTGTCGACGTTTTCGAGCAACGCAGGCAGTTTGCGCGAGGGACTGATATCCATCTCTCCGCGGATCTGTCTCACGCCGAGCACGAACGCCTTGATCCATTCGACGTCCGACTCGGCAGCAGAGTCGATCGTCCAATCCGAAATCTTCGGCCAGGGTGCCGTCATGATCGTGGAGTCGCCCGCCACTTGTTTTCCTGCAAGCGGGGCGACTCGATGCCAGATTTCTTCGGTGATGAACGGCATCAGCGGATGCCAGGCACGCAACAAGCCCTCGAGGACCTGCACCAAGGTTCGTCGCGCCGCGCGCTTGGCCTCATCGCTCGAGCCTTCGCCTTGCAACACGGGCTTGGTGAGTTCGAGGTACCAATCGCAGAACTCGTACCACGTGAATTCATAGAGCGCCGTGGCTGCGAAATCGAAGCGATAGTCGGCGAAGGATTGCTCGACCACGCGGAGCGTGTGAGCGAAGCGGGAGAGAATCCAGCGGTCGGCGACGCCCTGCGTGACATCGCCCGTCAGGAGGTTCGAGTCGAGCGCGCGGCCGTCGCCGTCTTCGAGTGACATCAGAACGAAGCGGGAGGCATTCCAGAGCTTGTTGCAGAAGTTTCGGTAGCCGCCCACGCGGGCCAGATCGAAACGAAGGTCGGCGCCCTGTGTGGCGAGCGAGGCGAAGGTCAGTCGCAGCGCATCGGTGCCATGCGCCTCGATGCCATCGGGGAACGCCTTGCGCGTGGCTTTTTCGATCGAGGGCGCGAGGCGAGGCTGCATGAGGCCGGTGGTTCGCTTGCGAACGAGATCTTCGAGCGTGATGCCATCGACGATGTCGAGTGGGTCGATGACGTTGCCCTTCGATTTCGACATCTTTTGCCCTTCGGAGTCGCGCACGAGTCCATGCACGTAAACCTCCTTGAATGGCACATCGCCCATGAATTTGATGCCCATCATGATCATGCGGGCAACCCAGAAGAAAATGATGTCGAATCCGGTGACGAGCACCGAAGTGGGATAGAACCGCTTGAGTTCGCTCGCGTCGGCGGGCCAGCCCAGCGTCGAGAACGGCCAAAGGGCCGAGGAAAACCAGGTATCGAGTACGTCCTCGTCCTGACGCAACAGGACATGTGCGGCGAGTCCATGGCGCTCACGCACTTCGGCCTCGGAGCGGCCGACGAACACGCGCCCCTCGTCGTCGTACCAAGCGGGGATGCGATGGCCCCACCAGAGCTGACGGCTGATGCACCAGTCCTTGATATTGCGCATCCACTCGAAGTAGGTGCGTTCCCAGTTCTGCGGCACGAACTTGATCGAGCCGTTTCGAACGGCCTCGATGGCGGGCTCGGCGAGCGGCGCCACTTTCACGTACCACTGATCGGTGAGGTAGGGCTCGATCACGGAGCCGGAGCGATCGCCTCGCGGCACCATGAGTTTGTGTTTGTCGATGCGTTCGATGAGGCCGGCGCTTTCGAGTTCGGCGATCACGCGTTCGCGAGCGGCAAATCGGTCGAGGCCGCGCAGGCGCTCGGGAGCCACGTCGTTGATGCGGGCATCGGGCGTGAAGACGTTGATTTGATCCAGGCCATGACGCGCCCCGACCTCGTAATCGTTGAAGTCGTGGGCCGGCGTGATCTTCACGCAACCTGAGCCGAACTCAGGATCGACATAATCGTCCGCGATGATCGGAATGAGTCGATCGGTAATCGGTAGTCTAATTTGCTGGCCGATCAGCTTGAGGTAGCGCTCATCCTTCGGGTTGACGGCGACCGCCGTATCGCCAAGCAAAGTCTCAGGGCGAGTGGTGGCGACGACGACATGACCCGAACCGTCGGCGAGCGGATAGCGAAGATGCCAGAGCGCGCCGTCTTCTTCGGTACTCAAGACTTCGAGATCCGACACCGCCGTCTGCAGCACCGGATCCCAGTTGACGAGACGTTTGCCGCGATAGATCAGGCCTTCTTCATAAAGCCGAACGAAAACTTCCGATACGGCTTTCGACAGGCCTTCGTCCATGGTGAAGCGATCGCGCGACCAATCGACCGAGGCGCCCAACCGACGCATCTGTCTGGCGATGGTGCCACCCGATTCGCCTTTCCACTTCCACACGCGCTCGATGAATTTGTCGCGGCCGAGCGCCGTGCGATTCGTGCCTTCACCCTCGAGCTGTCGCTCGACCACCATTTGCGTGGCGATCCCGGCATGGTCGGTGCCGGGCTGCCAGAGCGTGGTCTCACCGCGCATGCGGTGATAACGCGTCAGGGCGTCCATGATCGTGTCCTGGAACGCGTGACCCATATGCAGCGTGCCCGTCACGTTCGGTGGCGGGATCACGATGCAGTAGCCGGGACCCGCGCCCTGAGGCGCGAAAAGTCCCGACGCTTCCCAGCGGTCGTAAATCCGCTTTTCGATTTCCGCGGGCGTGTAAGCCTTATCCATGGCGATGTCGACGAGCGAGTCGGCGGAGGATCAGCGCGCGGCGCGACGGATCAGGAAGTCCGTCAACAACGCAATAGGTCGACCCGTGCTGCCCTTGGCGGCACCGCCGACATACGCCGAACCCGCGATGTCCATGTGAGCCCAGCGCATGCCCTCGGTGAACTTGGCGAGAAAGGCCGCAGCCGTGAGCGCACCGCCATCGCGACCCGCCACGTTTGCAAGATCGGCGAAGTTACTCTTGAGCTGTTCGGCGTATTCCTCGGTGCAGGGCAAGTGCCACGCACGATCGTCGGCGCGAACACCCGAGGCGACGAGTTCCTGAGCCAATGCCTCGTCGTTGGCCATCACACCGGTGTGATGGTGGCCGAGCGCGATGACGCAGGCGCCGGTGAGGGTCGCGAGGTCGATCACCGCTTGAGGCTTGTAACGCCGCGCGTAGTGCAGGGCGTCGCACAGGATGAGCCGTCCTTCGGCATCGGTGTTCAAAATTTCGACCGTGAGACCTGCGGCGCTCGTGACGATGTCACCCGGCTTCGTCGCGCGCCCACTCGGCATGTTCTCGCAGGTGGGTACGAGCGCGACGACGTTGAGCGGCAACTGCAACTCGGCGACCACCGACATGGCGCCGATCACCGCAGCGGCGCCCGACATGTCGAATTTCATTTCGTCCATGCCCGGCGGATCTTTGAGTGAAATGCCACCCGTGTCGAAGGTGATGCCCTTGCCGACGAGCACGATGGGCGCGCGCGGCGCCCGCGGACCCTTGTATTCCATGACGATGAATCGCGGGGGCTGATCGCTGCCCGCCGTCACCGACAGGAAACAGCCCATCTTCTCGGCGCGAATCTCCGACTCGTCTAGAACGCGAACCTTGATGTCCTTGTGACGCCCGCCAAGCTGGCGCGCCTGATCCGCGAGATAGCTCGGGGTGCACACATTTCCGGGAAGGTTGGCGAGGTTGCGCATGAGGGCGGCACCGTTACCCGAGGCGTCTCCATGCCGAAGGCCGCGACGTGCCGCAGCGGCGCTCGAGGCGCGAACGGGACCGAGCTTGACCCGAGCGAGTTCGGGTGCGGGTGGGCGCTTGCCGGACTTCAGATCGTTGACGCGATAGAGTGCTGCGTGGGTAATCTCGGCCGCCGAGCGCGCGAAGAGATAATCGTCGAGTTCACGATTGGCGGGTCGCGACAGGGCGATCGCCGCGCTCTTGCAGCGGGTACGGGCGAGGGCTCCGATGGCGGCTTGCATGGCCTTCCGCCAGGCTTTGCGCGTGACGTCCGCTTTTCCCTGGCCCACGAGCAATACTCGAGTCGCCTTCATCTTCGGAAAGGCCGGCAACAGCAGGGTATCGCCGAGGCGACCCGGGAAATCCCCTGATTTCAGAAACTTCGAGAGTTTGCCGCCGGACTGGCGATCGACGCCGGCACCCACCGCGGACAAGGTGCCCGATTCGTGCACCCCGATGACGAGGCAGTCGGCCTGAGTCTGGGCTGCGCTACCGGTGAAAATCTCGAATTGCATGCTGACCTCCAAATGGGTGCGTGCCTGCACCACGAACCGCGTGAGTTACCGTAACATTCTATCGTTTTCCCAATCCCGGCGTTCCGGGGAAGCCAGGCCGTGCCGCATATCCTGTCCCGCTACATCCTGAAAGAGACCCTCGGTGCCTGGCTGGGGGTCACCGGGGTGCTGCTGGTCATCCTGTTGACCAATCAACTGGCCTCGGTTTTGGCGCGAGCGGCTGAGCAGGGGTTCCCTCGCGGAGTGGTCCTGGAGCTGGTCGGTTTCGGAACCTTGTCCAATCTCGCCGTCCTCCTGCCCATCGGTCTGTTGCTCGGGGTGGTGGTAGCGCTCGGGCGGCTTTATCACGACGGCGAAATGACGGCAGTGCTCGCATGCGGCGTAGATCGTTGGCGTATCCATGCACCCGTGGTGTTGATCGCGCTCGTCGTGGCGACTCTCGTGGCCTGGCTCACCCTGGTGGGCGCCCCCTCCGCCGCAGCTCGCGTCGAGGCATTGCGTGCGAGCGCCCTCCAAGCCGGAGAGTTCGCGCCGATTACGCCGGGGCGATTTCGGAGTTTCGGTGGCGGCTCGGTCGTTCTCTATGCAAGCTCGGTGTCCGCCGACGGCACGCTCGAGCGTGTCTTCGTGAAGCGCGTCCGGGACGATCGCTACGAAATCGCCGTGGCGGCTCGTGCACGACACGAAGTGTCCGCCGAGGGTGATTTGCATCAACTCACCTTGTTCGACGGTGAGCGCTACGAAGGTCTGCCCGGTTCGCGCGAGTTTCGAATCGTGCGATTCGCGACGAATGTCATCCCAGTTCGAGTCCCGCCGGTCGGTGCGCGATCCGGAGAGCTCGACGCCACCTCCACGTCATCTTTGTTGCAATCCGAGGATCCGGCGCTCCGTGCCGAACTGCACTGGCGCATGGCGACCCCGCTGATGGTGTTCGTGCTCGCCATGCTTGCGGTCCCCATGTCTCGGCTTCGACCACGGCAAGGGCGTTATGCGCGGGTATGGCTCGCGATCGTCGTGTACTTCGTCTACTTCAGTCTGGCCTCGGCGGCCAAGGTTTGGATGGCCAAGGGACAAATTCCTGCGGTGCTCGGGCTCTGGTGGGTGCACGCCGTCGTCATCGTGCTGACGCTTTCTTTGATCGTGCTTCCGGATCTTCGTGCCCGTCTCCGTCACCGAGATCTGCCCTCCCTCGCGAGGCCATCATGAGCGCGTTCGGTGTGCTCGATCGGTATGTGCTGCGTAGTGTGCTCACGGGCGTCGGGATGGTCGTGCTCGTGCTGCTGTCGCTGGGCGGGTTGTTTTTGTTGATCGGACAGCAAGACGATATCGGTGTCGGTCGTTACTCGGCGCTCGCGGCCCTGCAATTCGTGTTGCTGAATCTCCCCCAGCAGGGTTGGGAGTTGTTGCCCATCAGCGCGCTCATCGGCGCGCTGATCGGTCTTGGCAATCTGGCTCGCGGCAGCGAGTTGATCATCATGCGTACGGCGGGGCTCTCGGTGTGGAGAGTCGCCCGGCCGGTGGCCGTAGCGGGTTTGCTCTTGGCGCTCTTCGGCGCGCTGGTGGGCGAGGTGATCGCGCCACCCCTCGAGCAGTACGCCCGTCAGCAAAAAGCCTTTGCGAAGTTCAATGATGTCAGTGTCGCCGGGTCCGGAGACGCTTGGGTTCGCGATGGCAATCTGCTCGTCAATGTCGAGCGCCAGACGGGAGAGTCGCAGTTCGGTGGAATGATGGTCTATGAGTTGGCGGAGGATGGTCGTTTGCTCGCCATGGGCCGTGCGGTGAGTGCCAAGGCTGAAAGGGACGGATCGTGGTCTCTCGAGCAGTATGCCGAGACGCGTTTCGGTGCTGAACAAGTCTCGAGCAGTCGTGCGGCGAGGCGTGATCTCGAATCGAACGTCACGGCGGAATTCCTGGGCATTGCAGCATCCTCTCCTTCGCAACTGCCGACCCGGGCCTTGCGGAGCATGATCGTGCACCTCGAAGCCAACTCGCTCGATTCGCGCGAGCCACGCTTCGCCTTCTGGTCTAGGATCGCCCGGACTCTCGCGCCGGTTTTTGCAGTGCTGCTTGCGCTGCCGTTCGTCTTCGGGTCGTTGCGCGCCAGCGGGGCGGGGGCGCGGGTCGCTCTCGGCCTCATTCTAGGAATCGGATTTTTCCTCGTTCAAAGAATGCTCGAAAGCGGTGCCGTCGTGTTCGACGGAAATCCCGCCGTGTTCGCCTGGCTTCCAACCGTGCTGATGGGCACTGCCGCCATGTTGCTCATTCATCGAACGCGATGAGCACGCCACCGCTCGTCAAACGAACGACGCTTATTGTTCGGGATCTCCGTCGGTCGATCTCGTTTTATCGCGATGTGCTCGGCCTATCGGTCTGGTACGACGATGAAATCATCCTGTCGGGAGTCGGTCTTGCTGCGGGGTCAAAAGGCGACAAGACGAGACTCGTGATCATGAAGGCGGATGATCCGGTCATCGGCATGATCGGTCTGCTCGAATTCATCGATCCGCGCATGCCTGAGCCCGCGCCTCGAACGAGGCTAGGCATTGGTGATACGGTGTTCGTCATGCAAGGCAAGGACGTCGATCGCGTCCATCGACGAGCCATCGACTTTGGTGCGCGCATCCATGCGGCCCCGCATCGATTCGAGGTGCGCGGAGCCGATGGAAGAATGATCAGCATGACATCGCTCTCGTTGTGGGACCCAGATGATTTTTTCATCGAGTTCAATGAGCGTCATGAGTAAGGAATCCGTGAACGAGACGCCGACCCCGGGGAAGCCGCTCACCGCGCTGGTGTGGGACCTTCCTGTCCGGATCATCCACTGGTCGTTGCTCGCCGCGGTCCTCGGATCGTGGCTCACGCGTGAACTCGAGGGCGACTGGTTCGTGTGGCACACCCGCTTCGGATATGCGGTGCTCGTGCTGGTGGTCACGCGGGTACTTTGGGGTGTCTTCGGTACGAGGCATGCGCAATTCGCGCGGTTCGTCAGAGGACCGAAGACCGTCCTCGACTATCTTCGCGGTTCGCCTCGGAACTCCGTCGGGCACAACCCGCTCGGCGCTTTGATGATTCTTGCGATGTTGGCGATGTTGCTCGTGCAAGCAGTGACGGGGCTATTCGCCAATGACCAAGTATTCGAAACAGGTCCTTTGTTCGGTTACGTCACCATCGAGACCAGCGATCGCCTCACGACACTGCACAAGCAGTTGTTCGACTGGATCGCTGCAGCGATTGCCGTCCACGTCGCCGCGGCGTTTTTTTATCTTTGGATCCGAAGAGAAAACCTGATTTTGCCCATGATAACGGGCCGAAAACCGATCGAGTCGGTCCCGGAAGAGGAGCGCATTTCGAGCTCGAGGGTTTGGTTTGCGATCATCCTGGCGGTGATCGTCGGGACGGCACTTGCCTGGGTCGTCCGCTCCGCACCGGAGGCATCGCTCTACGTATTTTGAGACGACAGAGCGATGCCTCGGATCACGGACTTATTTCTTTGCGCCAAGCTCGCGCAGCAAGTCGTCGGCTCGATACACCTTCGAGAGCGCCTCTTTCATGATCGCCGGATGAACGGCGATGGAGCGGTTCTTTGCCGTATCGAACCAGTAGGCGCCCGAGATCGAGTGGATGTTGCCGTCGAACATCAGACCAACCACCTCACCCCGGGCATTGAGTAGGGCGCTACCCGAGTTGCCGCCGACGATGTCGTTGTTGGTCGACAGATTAACCGGCGTCGAAAGATCGAGCGATGCCTTCACTTGTTGCCAGCTATCCGGAATCCGGAAGGGCGGCTGACCGGTTGCGCGATCGAAAGCCGTCGACAGACGCGTGAAGGGATCGACGGGGCGACCTTTTTCAACCCATCCCTGCACCGTTCCGTAATTGAGGCGCAAAGTGAAGGTGGCATCGGGGTAAACATTGGTGCCATACAACTTGAACCGAGCGCGCGCGATTTTTTCTTCGGCTACGCTGATCGGCGCCTCGATTTCGTCCTCGTATTGCTTTCGAAGCGCGCGAGCTTGCGGGTCGATGCTGCGAGCGAGTTGGATGAAGGGATCGTTCGAAGCGGCGATCGCCGCTGCGCCGCCGTTCCACAACGCCAATCTCACCTCCGGATCGCCGAGCTTCGTGCCCGTCACCAAAGATTGCGCCAAGGTATCAGGAGAGTCTTTTGCGAGCAGACTGCGCACGGTCGGGTGGTCGGGACCGAGCCACTCGCGCATGCGCTCGAGACCAAACGATAGCGTCAGTTTTTCGAGCTCAGGGTAAATCGGGACGGGCGCCGCGAGCTGCTGACGGATTCGCGGCAAAGACGCGTCGGTGAATTCACGCAAGCGCTCTGTGTTGGGCTTCTCGCGCTCGGCGGCACCACGTACGAGCGTGCGAGCGAGGCGGAAGTATCGGCTGTTGAAGCCCGCCGCGCCTTCTAGGTAGGTGAGCTCCGTGTCGAGGTTGCGTGCAAAGGCGTTCGCCCGCTCGATGTCCGCCCAAGGATCTCCGATCGAGGCGAGTTCGCGATCAGCGCCGACTTTCGCTCGCAGCTCGGCTTCCTCGCGACGCTTCTGCGCCATCATGTTTTCATCGAGGAGCGCATCGAGTTGCTTGCGGCGCACTTTGATGCCGTTCTCGAGACCGGTGAGCGGATCTTCGACGATGCGTCGGGCGTCATCGCCCGTCTTCGAAAACTGGATGTAACGCCCGCGCAGCTCGTTGCTACGCAGCAGCGAGGGCGGCAGGTCGACCTCCCGCAACTGCTGCAACTGCGCGACGGTCAACAGTCGATCGGTGGAGCCTGGGTGCCCGGACACGAGTACGAACTCTCCGGCTTTCGGACCGTCGAAGTTCACCTTCAGGTGGCGGATCGGTTTGACCGGCTTGCCATTCTCGTAGGCGCGCAGCAACGCCATGTCGATACACCATCGCGGAAACTGGAAGTTGTCCGGGTCTCCACCGAAGGCCGCGATGCCCGCTTCGGGTGCGAAGACGAGGCGGATGTCGGTGTAGCGCTTGTATTGATAAATGAAATACTGGCCGCCGTTGTAGAGCGCGACGCTCTGGCACTTATTGCCGGTCGTTTTCTCACAAGCCTGTTCGAGTTCCGTCAAAGTTTTCTTTCGCGCATCGTTGGCGGCGCGGTCATCGAGACCTCGCGTCGCCGCATCGATCTTGCTGGTGACGTTTTCCATGGCGACGAGCACGTCGGCTAATTGAGTCGGACACTTGATCTCGGTTGATTTGCCGCGCGCGACGAAACCTTCGTCGAGGAGGCTTCGGTCCTTCGAAGAATTCTCTGCAAGACAGGCGGCGATGCAGTGGTGATTCGTTAGGATCAGCCCCTCATCCGAAACGAACGAAGCCGTACAACCTGCAAGGCGGACGGTCGACTCGCGAACCCGATCGAGCCAAGGTCCGTCGATCCTCACGCCATGGGATTTCTCCACGGCAGAAGACGGAAAGTTATCGAAGGTCCACATCCCCTCATCGGCGACTGCAGCGCTGCAGGTAAGGGCCATGGCAAAGAATGAGGCGAGAACGCGTTTCATCGGTCACAACTCCGGAATCTTGCTGAAGTCCGGTCATTAAATCACAGCCCGGCCATTTCTGGCGGACGTCCGGGTTTACGCCGTGCCGTACGCATTTCTGCGGGGCTTTCGCGATTCACAGGCAGACCGCGAAGAGCAGGCTGCGGTCGAATGCTCGAGCCGACATTCCGTCGGTGCCCCCGAGGGAGATTCCAGACATGCTCACTTATCACACGCGCCGGCGGCGTATCGCCGGCCAGGGAATGACCGAGTACATCATCGTCGTTGCTTGTCCAGCCCGCTTTGATTGGTCCAGTGTTGAAGTTAGTTTATGCGGCCTGTTTGCCGGTTATTGAGATGATCCGAGGGCTGGGGGCGAGCCCCCAGGCCTCGGGCGCCGGGGGTCGATAGCCGAGAGCGCTGTGCGGTCGAACTCGGTTGTAGTGACATCTCCATTGTTCGATCAGCACCTGTGCTTCACGTAGGGTGTAAAAGAGCTCGCCGTTCAAAAGCTCATTTCTCAGCTTGCCGTTAAAGCTCTCGCAGTAGCCGTTCTCCCAAGGACTGCCGGGCTGGATGTAGAGGGTCTTCGTACCGAGTC
>JBILWC010000014.1:0-62511 GCA_044370105.1 Steroidobacteraceae bacterium
CCGCAAGGTGCGTCGGTGTTTTATTTGGCAGGCTGGCTCGTGGCGTTCTATGCAGGATGGACGATGGTCTATGTTCCGCACCAAACCTGGGGCGGTGAGTTATCGGACGACTACTCGGAGCGAACGCGTATTGCCGGCTTTCGAGAGAGCGGCGCGTTTTTCGGCTATCTCTGCGCGAGTGCCGTCGGAATCTTCTATTGGATCGGTTTCAAGGGCGTGGCCTTTCCGAGTTATGCGCAGATCGTCCAGTCGGTGGGGGTGTTCTTCGCCTTCGCGCTGCCTCTCGGAATTCTTTGGTGTTTCTCGAGGGTGCCTGCGAGCACGGTGCAGGCAGAGCGCACCCCGGGTTGGGGAGAGCTCCTTGGCATCCTCTCGCGCAATGCACCTTTTCGTCGTCTCGTCGGCGCGTATTTCATCGACCGATTGGCGCTGGGGGTTTATTTTGGCGTTCAGCCGGTGCTGATTTCGCAAGCGCTCGGCATGCAGCAACACGTGTTGACCGTCGCGATCGTCAACACCGTTGCGGCAGTGCTGCTCGCGCCAACCTGGATCCCGATCGCCAACAAGCTTGGCAAGCATCGGGCGTATTGCGTCGCCAATGTGATCACGGCGGTCGGGTACCTTGCGCTCTTTTTCATGCCTGATGGCGCCATCGTTCCGGTGCTGCTCGCCAACGTGGTGATGGCTTTCGGAAATGGCGGCACCATGATCACGCCGCCGGCCATGACTGCCGATGCGGTCGACTCGGACGAGTTGCAGACCGGCGTCGCCCAGATGGGCGGGCACATGGCGTTCCTCGCATCGATCTTCAAGTTCGGAATGGGACTTGGTCTGTTCGTCGGAATCGGATTCCTGTCGCTCTTCGGCTATGTCGACATGAGTCAGGTCCTGGATCCGCACGTGGAGCAGGGCGTGCGACTCGGCGCATCGTGGCTGCCGGCGCTCATGTTGTTGATCCCAGTGCTCATGATGTGGCGCTATCCCATCGATAGCGTCCGTCACGCAGAAATTCGCACTGCGCTCGACGGGCGTCGGAGGTCGATGACATGAAAAAAGTTCTGGGCTGGATTCTCAAGGGTATCGGCGGACTTCTGGGCGCGCTTGTCGGTCTCATCGTCACGCTGATGATCATGATCTGGGTGGCTGATCCGACGGTGCTGCGCAACCTCGTGTCCGGACAATCACCGACCGATCCGGCAGGTATAGAAAAGTCCCAGCCTCAGGAGGCCGTCGGTGGTAACCCACGAGACAACATTCCTTCGGGGGTTGCGTCCTGGTCCGATCCTCGAGGAATCACTGAGGCAGAGCAATACGCCGACTCCACGGGCTCCGTGGCGTTGTTGATCTACCATCAAGGCGCGTTGCGATACGAAAAATATTGGCCGGGGTTCGACCGGTCGACCCGCACCAACCCCAACTCGATGCACAAGACAGTGCTCGGCCTGCTCGTGGGGGCGGCGATCGATGATGGATTCATCGACTCCGTCGATGCTCCCGCATCCAAGTGGATCACCGAGTGGCAAGACGATGAACGGCGGAAGATCACCGTGCGCGATCTTCTGCAGATGTCGAGTGGGTTGCAGGTGCCGATATTCGGTACCTGGAAGTCCGCCAAGATCCTGTTTGGCTCGGATCTCTCGGCCGGTGTGCTCGGCTTGCCAAGTGTCAAGGCCAGCGGGAGCGAGTACCAGTACAGCAATGCCAATTCGCAGGTGCTCTTGATCTTGCTCGAACGTGCGACGGGTCAGCGTTACTCGTCTTATCTGTCGAGTCGTCTCTGGCAACGCCTCGGTGCCGATGACGCTGCGCTCTGGATGGATCGAGAGGGCGGATTGCCGCGGGGTTTCTGCTGTCTTTTCGCGACGGCACGCGACTGGTTGCGCGTCGGGCGTTTGTTTCTGGATGGCGGTCGGGTGGGTGATGACCAGCTCGTGCCGACCGAGTGGATTGCCGACACCGTGATGCCCGCACCAAAGAATTCGAACTTCGGATACCAAGTCTGGCTCGGTTCGCCACCGAGCACCGAACGGCGGTACAACGATTACACGGTGAAGGCTTATCACTCCGAGCCGTTCGCGGCGAAGGACATCATCTATATCGATGGGTTCGGTGGGCAGCGGGTGTACGTCATCCCGTCGCTTCAACTCGTGATCGTACGCACCGGTAAATCGACGACCTCGTGGGACGACGCGGTCATTCCGAACGCGGTCATCCGCGCAGTATCGAACGGGGGTATTCAGTGAATCGTAAACTTCAGTGGCTCGAACGCGTGCTATCGCTTGCGATCTTCGGGCTCGTGCTGTTCCAGATGTATCAATCCACCAAAGTGGGTGTGACCCCGCGCGGAACGGCGGCGAGAGAGGCGTTACAGCACCTCCACATCTCCAACGGAATCACCGTCCTCGCTTTGCTCCTGCCGAGGCTTTGGCTTTGGGCGAAATTGCCGCGACCCGTCCGTCCGACAAGAGTGCCGCCGGCTGCCGATGATCTCGCTCGCGGTTGCACGCTTGCGCTGTACCTCACCTTGGCGGGTTTCTGCATCACGGGTCCGTTGTTTGCGTGGTCCGAAGGGCACGCGACCTCGTGGTTCGGGCTCTTCACGATTCCGGCCTTGCTGCCCGCAAGTTATCGATTGTCGGTGACCTTCGGTTATCTGCATAGCGCGTTCGGATTTTTGATCATTTACCTTTTCGTCGTCTCCGTCCTCGTGGCGCTATGGCAAGCGCTACGCTATCGGATCGGTCCGTGGCGCATGCTGCCCGCGATGGGCTGGGGTGGATCCGACGCCAACGATCTCGCCAAGACACCGGGTTCGTGGCGCGTGGTCCATGCGTTGTCCCTGATGGTCCTCCTTGCGATTTCCGCTTACACGCCGTACCAGATTTTCGGCGTCGTCCCGTTCACGACTTCGAAGCAGCTCGTCGCATCGGGGCCACCGCCTGCGGTCGATCCTTACCTCGACCTCGGTCCCGCCCCGGAGCTCAGCGCGCAGTCGCAGCAGGATTTCATGTGGTGCCGCTTCTGTCACAGTTTCGAGCAAGGCGGAGCGCACGCCGTAGGTCCCAATCTTCATCGAGTCTTTGGTCGGCGCGCGGCGAGTGCGCCGGGGTTCTACTACTCCGAGGCGTTCGTTGAAGCGGGCGAGGGCGGTCTCGTGTGGGATGACGAATCAATCAATGCGCTGATCGCCGACCCCGAGAAATTTTTGGATGGCCGACATCGCATGCGCTACAAGCCCATCACCGATGCCGAGGAGCGCCGACAGATCGTGGCGGCCTTGAAGGCGGCCACCCAATGATCCTCAATCGTCGAGTTTGATCAGGGGCTGCTGTCCTGCTGCGCGCTCAGGGCGTTTCGTGCGGCATCGGCGCCAGCCAATGCCCCGAGCGTCACAGCCATGGATAGCCCGACTCCCGGCAGATAGCCGGTGACGCGTGAGCCAGAGATGCTGCGCGCCGTGCCGCCACCTGCGTAAAGATTGGGCAGAGGTGTGCCGTCTTCTCGCAAGACCCGCGCGTCGCCGTCGATGTGCAGGCCGCCTTGGGTGTGGAAGATCGCCCCGGTGACTCGGACGGCGCAGAAAGGGGCCTGCAGAGGGGTGGACGTGGTGTCGAATCGTCGACCGAACCGGTCCTCACCACAGCCATGACGCGCAGATTCGATTTCGGCATTTTCTTTGGTGAGTGAACCCTCCGGCAGGTTGCAGGCGCGCTCGAGCGCGCCCCAGCTGTTGCCCTGACGGATCGCTCCGACCTCCGCGAGTTGACGCTGATCGAATGAATGTTCGAGGCATTCGCGGTGGCGCTTTTCATCGAATACCACCCAGGCGAGGCCCTGCGGTTGCGCCAACACCGGAACACACATGCCGGAGATGTTGGCGAGCTCGTGGGTGAAGCGACGTCCCTCGATGTTGACGAGGAAGCCCCCTTCGATCATCAGGGGATGCGGGACAACGATTTGCTGAGGTTCGGCGAGTGTGCCGAGACCTTGGTACGCCGACATGTCCCTGAGCGCAGCGCCGAGCGCTTGCCCCCATAGAATGCCGTCGCCTCGATTACCCTCGTGGCCAAAATAACGCGCTCCCGCCATCTCGGGGATGTGGCGAGCGACCATGTCGTGATTTCCACCATAGCCGCAGGTGGCAAGGATCAGGGTGTCGCACCCGAGGTCTTCGATCACATCGCCCGGGCGACGAATCCGGACGCCGAGAACGCGATCGTCGTGGTTTGCATAAATCGCGATGACATCGGCCTCGGTCATGATCTCGACCCCTGCGCGTGCGCAGGCGTTGGATAACAGCGAGAGTAATTCTTCGCCGGTACGCCCCGGCGGTAGATGCAGCCGAGGCTTGGAGTGGCCGAGACCCGTCCACTTGAAATCGACCGTCAGTGGAATGCCGTGAGAGGAGGTCAGCCAGTCGATGGTGGGCCCTGAGCATTGGCCGATGCGCTTGGCGAGGGCGCTATCCGCTTCGCCTTGCGTCTTGGCCATGACATCTGCGACGAAGGCGTCGGGATGGTCGTCCACGCCGTTCTCGCGCTGACTGCGACTGCCCACGGCACAGATGGCGCCGAGCGACATCGAGGTGCTGCCCCAAGGCCGTTTATCACGTTCGAGCACGATGACCTCGGCTCCACGGTCATGGGCGGCGAGCGCGGCGGTGAGACCACAGGCGCCGCCGCCGACCACGACGACGGGAATGGAATACTCGAATGCGGGGATCGAACTTCGGATAACGGTCATGGTCGGAATTATGGCCTGTTACCGACGATCGGGTCCAAATACAATCGGTTCGAAAATTCAGGAGTGTCTCTCAGATGTCAAAGATCATCGTGCTCTTCAATCTCAAGCCGGGTGTGAGCGTGGCGGACTACGAAGCGTTCGCGCGCGACACCGATTTGCCCATCGTCAATGCGTTGCCCTCCGTCGACCGATTCGAGATTCTGAAGGCCCAAGGTCTGTTGGGCGGCGGCACCTCTCCGTTCGCCTATGTCGAGGTGATCGATGTCAACAGCCTCGAGCAGCTCGGCAAAGACGTGTCCACCGAAACCATGCAAAAAGTGGCGGCCACGTTCCAAAGCATGGCCGATAACCCGCTCTTCATCGTGGCATCGAAGCTTTAGTTCGACTCCTCGATAAGTTCGATCCACTCGCCCGCCGCCCCGACGATGACGCCGGCGCGGCGTCCGCAGTAGGGTTGAGCGTCGATTGCGGTTGGCGGAGTTCGCCACGGCAAGCGGTCTTTCAAGGTGCCTGTCGTGAAGCTCACCATCGAGATCCCGGGGGGAATATCGCCTTCGCGACAGGGTCTCGGGATCGTTCCCGATGGGTACTCGTCGAGTTCGAGCACGAAACTCGACGACAAGGGAACCAGCGCGAGAGCTGTACGGTGATCGGCGGGTAGTTCCAGCGCGTCGTTGAGGACCGACACTTTCGACAAGAATGGCTCGGTCACCGGCATCGAGAGATGCTCACCGTAAAACTCACGCAGCGCCGTCATCGAGCTTCCGCCGATCACCATGATGAAGCTGCGGTCCACGAATGCCCGCGCGGCGCATTTGACGAAGGTGCCGCCCTCGGGCGGAATCCGCGTGAAATAGTTGAGTTCTCGATTGGGTCCGATCGCCTGCATCGCGATTATCTTCGGGTTGGAGTCGAGCGGCGCAGACGCTCCGATGACCTCGAAGGGCGAGTCCGGTTTACGTAAACGTCGCTCGAGTGCCACCGGATCGAGCGCGAGCATTTCATTGGCATTCCAGCCATGGGTTCGTAACGGTGCGAACCCCGGCGTGATGGGGCGCTCGATGAGTCGAAGCACGACCTCGGGTCCGCCGGCGCTTCGCAAAAGAGCATAAGGGCTGCCCTCGAGAAGCGAGGCTCCCCAACACTGCGCGAGGGTATTCTCGATGAGACCGCGCTCGACCCGCTGATATCCGAGCCAGTCCACGTACGCGCACTCGGCCTCCGTTAGGTCGGAGACCGAGAGCGTCACGATCCGAATGGCGCGCAGCATGCCGAGCAGTGTAGCCCTCCTGAGTGGCGGAGAGGTCGCACAGTGGACAGTTGAGCCGAGCAGCAGGGGGGTGGGCTCCACCCGAACGCCCTCGTCGGCGTATATTCCGGGAAGGTCGCAGGCCGTTACGGCCGGAGGAGAGCAGATGAAGTTCATCGCCCACAAGCGAAGCAGAGCGGTTCAAGCTTGGCTCAAGCAAGAAATCGCCGAACAGAAAAAGCGCTACAACAAGATCGTCGGTGAGCAAGAGGCGTTGACGCCGAAGCGCGACAAGTGGATCGCCGACTTCCTCTACAGAATTCAGACCCGCGGGGTCCACGTCCACTACAACCAGATGCGCAAGGTCGCCCCGGAAGAAATTCCGGTGAAGCCCAAGCGCAAGTTCAAGGTTGTGTTCTGATCGACGTCAAGGGAGTACATCAACATGGCTAGACCGCATATCGAACCCTTCGTCGACCGCGACGTACCCTTCAAGAAAATGACCCTGCCGGGTTTCCCGAAGGGTATGCACTACAAGATGCTGTCGCTCGACACCGACGATGGCGCGTGCACGATGACCTGTCTCTTCGAGCCGGGTTATCGGCAGCCGCCGGGCATGAGCTACACCGAATACGAACTCTTCATCATGTCGGGCTCCATCAAGGTGGGCGACAAAGTGTGGGGTCCGGGTAGTTATTTCTTCGTTCCCGCCGGCGTGGCGATCGAAGAGCTGACCTCGCCGCGCGGAGCGACGGGACTCATCTTCTACAACTACGGCGAGCCTTCTTTCGTCGAGTCGACGAGCGATCACAAAAACGCCGAGCGCAATCGTTTTGCAGCCGTCAACTCGTATGACGACATGCAATGGACATCCACCAATTTCTATCCGGCGACCGCGCCGGGATGCATGGTGAAGATCCTGCGTTTCGATCCGCGTACCCAGGGCTTCACGTTCCTGTATTGCATGACGCCGAACTTCTGGCAGGACAACATCTCCTACCATGACTGCTGTGAGGAGGCGTATCACATCTGGGGAACCTCATGGATGATGCAGTTCGGCGACCTGCCCACCGGCGGTTACTTCTGGCGGCCGCCCTACATCAACCACGGTGCCTTTGCCTCGAAGCTTGGCATCTTGGCTATCGGTCGCACCGATACCCAGCTCTACAACCACTTCCATTTCAATCCCTGGACCAATATCGAAGAAAATCGCGATCGCGCTGCCAATCGCATCATGCAGTGGAAGCCCGATCTCTATAAGTGGATCAACACCCACGGGCATAATCATCCGGTCGACTTCGAATACGACCACGGACACGCCCATGGCGATATGCCTCATCACCACGGCGATGGGCACGTCGAACACAAGCACAAGAAAAAGCGCCGTAGGCGCTGAAGTCTCAGGGAGAGACCATGCAGGGGGCCGCGAACGCGGCCCTTTGTATTTTCAGCCTCAGCGCGGCGCCTGCGTGGGGTCTCGCGTCAGGCCTCGGTCGCAAAGACCCGGCCTCTGGCTCCGAACCCTTGATGTGCTTGCCGACCGTAGGTCACTTTCTCGACCCGTTTGCCGGTCAACACTTCGAGCATTCCCTGGATGCGGCGCATGCGTGAGGCGACGAGCGCGCCGTTATGGTCGTTGAGGTCTCGGCAGCGACGTGCGAGGTCCGCGCATTCGGCCCACCGCGGCGGCAGTGCGCGCTCGGGATCGCAAGCCTTGATCAAGCTTGCAAGCCCTGCGTTATCGACCGAAAAACCATGCAGTCTCAGCAAATCATGACGCTCGCCTTGAAGTCGTAGGATGGAGAGCATGAAGTCCTGGCGCGAGCGACACGCGGCTTCGAGCCGCTCCGGGGACTCATCTCGCAGCAAAATGGATTTTTCGGTCTCGAGCAGGGATTCGAGTTGAGTCAGCAATCGTTGCTCGTCTTCGAGAAAACGAGTCAAGATTTGTTTGATCTCTTCAGGCGTCGACATCTTGGCAGATCTCGGTCAGAGTCGATTCAGATCCGACCCGAGGCTTTGCCGATCTCCCAATCGAGCTTCATGAGCTGATCGGCGATCTTTTTGGTGTCGATTTGATAGTCACCGCGTTCGATGGCCAGTCGAATGGCCTCGACCTTGGCTTCGTTTATTCCGGAGGACACCGCAACTCGGGCTTCGAGATCGGCCATCCGTCGCGCCGAGGACGAAACCTCGACGTTCGGGCGACCGGACCCGTTGTCTTTCGAGTCTCCTTCGACCGGCTTCCCTCGGGTGCCGGCGGAGGGGACGACCCCTACGGAAGGGCGGGGATCCAAACCACTGATTTTGATAGTCATGGCATCACTCTCACGTTCTGCTCAAAGTCTGTAACGGCCGGGTTGCCGAAAACTTTAGGGGTCTCATTTGAAAATGTGACGCCCGTTCCGTTTCCGTGCCGGCTCACCGGTCCACTCGCACTACACCTGGGGTATCGGCTCTGGCCTGAATCACCTTGAGAGAGGTCGCGTGTCTTATGCGAACTGTTTCCCCTGAGCGGGCATCGGCGAGAGCAACACCGCTCGAGCGGATCTCGATTCCCGGCATCGCGGCCAGCACCGTGACCACCTCGCCCCGCTTGATCGTGGGAGGGCGATCGAGCGCGTCGAGCGGGATCACCGCATCGGCGGAAATGCTTCTTCGGACCAACTGCCCAAGTACCGCCTCCTGAGAGGTCGAGCAGCATCGAACCGTACCTGGGAATCGGCGAGTCTCGAGACGGATGTCCGCCTGACCGATGGTCGTACCCATCGGGATCGCATGGTTTGCGACCGCGACGATCGTCTCGGTCGAAATGCTGACCGGGACACTGACCGACCATTGGATCATCCCGTCCGTGCACGCAACTCTGACGGTCACTCGCGCGCCGAGGGTCACATTGGCCGCCAGGTTTGCTTGCAAAGGACGATCGCAGGCGACCAATTGCAATCGACGATCGAGCGGTACCGCCTCGGCGGTGGATTCAGGAGCCTGTCTTCGGACTTCCGACTCGGCGGCCCGTTCAATCGCGCCGAGATCCTGGATTTTCAGGTTCGATGACTGGGCGGGTCTCCCGGCGAGCACGAGGGCGCAGAGTCCAACTGCGCAGGTCAGGCGTCCGATATCAAAGAATATGGATCGTGTTCGGAGCGTCATAAAACCGACCTTCAAAGAGACTTGCCGATGACTTTGCAATGGTCGTGCCAGTCCTCGCGGTGATTGGCACGGCGGTTGCAACGACCGGTCGGGAGCCAATTTTTTGGCGGAGGAGCAGATGCTCGATCTCGACAAACATCTCGCAGTTCATGCGGCCGCGCTTCGGCTGAGCGCGCAGCGTTCGGAAGTTATCGCACGAAACCTTGCGAATTCAGATACTCCGAACTTCAAGGCAGTCGATTTCGACTTTCGCGTCGCGCTCGACCGGGAGATCGGAACATCCAATTCGGAATCATTGCGGACCACTCAGCGCGGTCATATCGCAGGTCCAGGCGGGCTTTCGAGTTCCGGGATTCCCCTGACGACGATAGCGCGCGCACCGTTCGCTCCCTCATTAGACGGTAACACGGTCGACGTCTCGCTGGAGCAGGCGGAATTTGCAAAGAATTCCATCCGCTATCAGGCATCCCTCAATTTTCTCAACTCCCAGCTACGCGGTCTGATGACTGCGATTACGGGGCAATAATCATGTCCAGCTTCAGAATTTTCGATATTGCGGGGTCGGGCGTCGCCGCTCAAAACGTGCGACTCAATACGGTCGCCAGCAACCTCGCCAACTCAAGCAGCGTCAGCAGCACGGTAGAGGGAACCTACAAGGCTCGCTATCCGGTATTCGAGGCGATTCGAGGCGAGGTCAACGGCCAGGAGACCGGTGCCGCCGTCATCGTCAAAGAAGTGCTCGTCTCCGACCGGGCGCCAAACCAGCGATATGAGCCGTCGAATCCGCTCGCGGATGCGAACGGTTTCGTCTACACGCCCGACATCAGCACGGTGGAACAGATCACCGACATGGTCTCGGCATCACGCTCCTATCAAAACAACATCGAGGTCATGCGCACGGCGCGTGACTTGATGATGGCCACGCTACGGCTCGGTCAGGGCTGATCAGGAGCGCACTCATGAACACGCTTGACTCGATGGTGTCCAGTTCTGCGCCGATCGCCAGCCCGCAGCGAAAAAACCAGCTTCAGGAACTGGGATCCGACCAGTTCATCATGCTGATGGTTGCGCAGATGAAGAATCAGGATCCGCTCAAACCCGCCGATCCTGCAGAATTCCTGGGTCAGTTCGCTCAGTTCAGTACGGTATCCGGAGTGCGAGCGATGCAGGACTCGATGTCGGACATGGTCTCGGCGATGCGCTCGTCGCAGATGCTCTCCGGCACCGGAATGGTCGGGCGTGAAGTGTTGGGGGCGTCGAACGCCGCGACCTTCGACGGCGCCACCGCAGTGAATGCCGCCGCACACTTGCCGATCGGAACATCGGCAGCGTTTGCAGTCGTCAAAGATATTTCAGGGGCGGTCGTTCGCCAGATCCCCCTATCGGCGCGCCCCGGACTCAACGGATTTTCCTGGGATGGACGCGATGACGCCGGTGTCTCCGCGCCTCCGGGTCGATACAGCATCGAAGTTTCCGCGGTGTCCGCGGGTCGCACCGAGTCGATTCCCACCTTGCTTTACGGACGAGTCGACAGTGTGACCCTCGATTCCGCCAATGGCGGTTTGATTCTCAATACATCTCACGGTGCCTTGCCATTAGCCGCGGTCAGGCGAGTGCTCTGATTCGGGCGGCATAAAGAGGAGAACGATCAATGTCTATGCGAACCGCAGTCACCGGGCTCAATGCCTCGCAGACCCAACTCTCGGCCATCGCCAATAATTTGGCGAACGCCTCGACGACGGGATTCAAAGCATCACGCACGGAATTCGCTGATCTGTATTCGGCCGATGCCAACGGGACGACTCCCGGATCGGGCGTCCGGGTTGCCGGCGTCACTCAGATCATGAAGCAGGGTGGACTCGAGTTCACGGGGAACACGCTCGATCTCGCGATCAACGGGAACGGCTTCTTCATGCTTCGAAACAGCGAAGCGACGAGTTACACGCGCGCCGGAAATTTCCGACTGAATACGGATGGCGTCATCGTCACCGCCTAAGGCGATCCGTTGAGGTTCTATCCGCCGACCATTCCGCGGGATGACCAAAACAACAGTACGGCGATGACTACCTCCTTTGGTGTCGTCTCGACGGGCACGCCGAATAACCCCACGTCGATCGATGCGAATCAGCCTTTGCGCATCGGCGAGGTGGATTACCCGCTCACTCGGCTCGACCTCGATCGTTTGGGGGTTTTGCGTGCGACTTACTCCAATGGAGAAATCCGCGCGATCGGGCAGGTGGTCGTCGCCACATTCTCGACACCGACCAACCTTGCTCAGTTGGGTGATACCACCTGGAAGTCAACGTTCGGCTCGGGGCCCGCGCAGCTCGACGCCCCGGCTGCCGGTGATCGCGGAACGATCGAAGCCGGTGCCCTCGAGGCGTCCAATGTCGAGATCACCGAGGAGCTGGTCGACATGATTACTGCACAACGCAACTTTCAGGCTAACGCCAAGATAATCACCACCGCGGATCAAGTGGCGCAAACCGTTTTGAATATCCGCTGACGCGACGGCGAAGCACTTAGGAGTTTCCTTTCATGTCCATGCGCACGTCGGTTACCGGGCTCAATGCGGCACAAACGGAGTTGTCGACCATCGCGAACAACCTCGCGAATGCGTCGACGTCCGGGTTCAAGGCCTCCCGAGTCGAGTTCGCCGATATTTTCGCAGCGGATGCGTCGAAGGTGACTCCTGGCGCAGGTGTTCGGGTGGCTGGCGTCACCCAGATGATGAAGCAGGGTGGCCTCGAGTTCACCGGTCAGAATCTCGACTTGGCGATCAACGGAAACGGGTTTTTCGTGATGCGCGACTCGAACGAGTAATTCACCTATACGCGTTCCGGCAACTTCCGCCTCAATACTTTCGGAGACATCGTCAATCCGTCAGGTTCGAAGCTGATGTTCTTCGCTCCAACCGACGACGGCAGGTTCAACGAGACCGAAGGCGGGCTGATTTCGATCAAGGCGGATGCGCCCAACGCTAACGGTGCGCCACTCACGCGTCTCGATGTGGATCAATCTGGAATATTGAGAGCGTCGTACTCGGACGGTTCAGTCTCCGACCTCGGAAAAATTGCCGTCGCGACGTTCTCCACGCCGACGAATCTCGCCCAGTTGGGCGATACCACATGGCGCGCGACTCTGGGTTCGGGCGGCCCGTCTCTCGCGGCGCCGGGAGTCGGTGACCGCGGAAAGATCGAGGCTGGCGCTCTGGAAGGCTCGAACGTCGATATCGCCGAGCAACTCGTGCACATGATTACCGCACAAAGAAATTTCCAAGCGAACGCTAAGTCGATTTCTACTGCTGACGCGATCGCGCAGTCGATCATCAACATCCGCTAGGTCAAGAAGAGGGCCTGCACATGGACAAAGTGGTCTATACATCGATGGGCGGAGCAAAAGTTGCGCTCCGCGCTCAAGGCATCAACAGCCATAACCTTGCCAACATCAATACCTCCGGCTTTCGCGCCCATCTGACTTCGTCGGAGCCGGCCGAGTCCGGCGGTGCTGCACGCGTCAACGTCGTTCGCGCGCGCGAAACGTTCAGTACCGACCACGGTCCGTTACAGGTTACGGACCGGGATCTCGACGTTGCGCTGGCGGGTCCAGGATGGTTGGTGGTGGAAGACGCGTTAGGTCGTGAGGCCTTCACGCGCGCCGGCAGTCTGCACATCAACGAATTAGGCGAGCTCCGTAACGCTGCGAATCAATATGTTCTCGGTGAAAGCGGCCGCTTGGTCATTCCGCAAAATACTTCCCTGACCATCGCCGCGACGGGAGAGATATCGGTAGTGCCGATCGGTCAGGGGCCGGGGGCGACCACGGTCGTCGGCAAGTTGAAGCTCGTGAACCCCGATCCGCTCGCCTTGCAACGCGGAGTGGATGGGCTCTTCCGTACGCGTGATGGTGTCTTCGCAGCATCCGATCCAGCGGTACGCCTTCAGTCCGGGGCATTGGAAGGCAGCAACGTTAACGGTGCCGAAGTGCTCGTGAACATGATCGAGCTTTCGAGAAGTTTCGAGATGCAGATGCGCACGATCCGTGCGGTGGAAGAAAACGCCCGCAGCGCGCAGTCGCTGCTGTCGATGACAGGCTAAACGATTACCTGAGAGGTTAACGACAATGGACGCATCACTTTGGGCAGCGAAGACCGGACTCGAGGCGCAGCAGACGCGCATGACGGTGGTCGCCAACAACCTGGCGAACGTCAATACCACAGGCTTCAAAAAGACGAGAGTGGCGTTTGAGGATCTGATGTTCTGCTGCTCGCGTTTTTTGTCGTCATGTACTCTATCTCCTCCTTGAACGAAGGAAAGTACCGGGTGATGGCGGACTCCATGTCGGCCGCTTTTCGCGGCGAACCGATGCGACAGACACCGATTGCAACGAACACGGAAGAGGGTATGCCCAGCGCCGACGTGATCGCCCTCAAAAACCCTGTGATGGCCGGTCAAAATGCCATCCCTCCCGCATTGATGAGGCAGAACCCGGCGTCGCTCGCCGATATCGGCGACCAAATCGCCCGTGCGATGGCGCCGCTCGTGCTCAAAGATGAAGTGATCATTCGACGACACCAGAACTGGCTCGAGGTCGAGATCAAAAACGACGTTCTGTTTCCAAGCGGGTCGGCGACGCTCACGCCCTCGGCAACGGGCGTCGTTCGGCAACTCGCCAACGTGCTGTCGGGGCTTCCCAATCCGATCTTCGTGGAGGGACATACCGATAACGTGCCAATTTCGAGTCCGGTTTTTCCGAGTAATTGGGAGCTCTCTGCCGCGCGTTCTGCAGCGGTCATTCGACTGCTGACGACTGGCGGGGTGTCACCCAACCAGATGACCGCGCTCGGATTCGGCGAGTATCGACCGACGCAATCGAACGAGACGGTGACGGGCCGCGCGGCGAATCGCCGCGTTCTGCTTGCCATTCTTTCCCCGGATCGGATGGGTCAAAGTTTATACTCCCAAAGTCGCGACTCGGCGGCCGTCATCGATCAATCGATTCCGAAGGCACCGCCGCCAACGAGTCGATGAGTCGTTTCAGGAGAGTCGAATGGGACTGGACGCTCGGGAGTTTCTCTCCAAGCTGCAAAACGACCTCGCCGCAGGCTCGATAGAGATTGCAGGCTTTCCCGACGCTTGCGTGCGTCTTTTGGTCGCTTTGAAAGACGATTTCGTCTCCACCCAAATCCTCGAGCGTATCGTCAAGAGTGATCCCGCTTTGACTTTCCGCGTAATCTCGATGGCCAACTCGGCGGCGTATCAATCGACGACGGGTCCGACCCACACCGTTGGCGGCGCCATCGCTCGTATCGGGCTCGCCGCACTTCGAACAGTCGTGTTGGCCTATGCGTTTGCGAGTCTTCGCGAGCTCAAACTCTACAAGCCGGTCCAGGGACGTATGGGGGAGATTTGGGGTCGGTGTGTCTCCATGGCAACCTTTGCGCGCGCGTTGTCGACGCATGTGGAGGGCCGCAGAATCGATCGAGATGCCATGATTCTCGGCGGCATGCTCTCCGGCGTCGGCAAGATTTACATCCTTGCCGAGATGGCGGCGCACGAAGAGGTGCTCAATGACTTTGCAGCAACCGAGCATCTGCTGCAGACTTGGCACGTGAAACTTACCCAAGCGATGCTCAGTAACTGGGATTTCCCATCCTCCGTCGTTCGCGCTGCGACCGCCTCCGGCGACGGGAAAGCCCCTCAGTCGGATGACACGGTCGCCGACTTGCTCCACGTGGCCGGAATGTTTGCCGACTCGAACGGTGACCTCGAAATCGTCGCTCCGCGGCTCTCGATGTCGGGATCGGCCGCTCGGCTCGGACTTTCCCAAGTCAAGCCCGATCTCATCCTCGAGCTCGCTCGTCGCGAGGCTGCCTCGTTCGGAGGGGCTCTGACGTGACCGACATCGTTCGGGTCGCGGTATTCGCGCTTCTAAGTTTTCTGCCGGTTTCGTCTTTCGCCATCGAGTACGAGCTTCGAGCGGACGGTGGCGATATCTTTGGCAAGGTGGAGCGCATTCGTACGCGCTACGAAGACACGCTGATCGAAATCGCCCGGCGATACAGTCTCGGGTACGAAGAGCTCGTGCGGGTCAACAAGGGAGTCGATCCTTGGTTGCCGGGGGAAGGCACGCAGATCGTCATTCCCGGTCAGCGACTATTGCCCCCCTCGGAAAGGGAAGGGATCGTGGTCAATCTTCCCGAACATCGCATGTACTTTTTTCCGGATGCGAAGTCCGGTGAACCGGCCAAGGTGATGACGTTTCCAGTCAGTGTCGGAAAGATGGATTGGCAAACGCCCATCGGCAGGACCAAAGTCGTTTCCAAACAAAAAGACCCTCCGTGGTATCCCCCGGAGTCGGTGCGCAGAGAGCATGAGGCTCGCGGCGATCCGTTGCCGCGAGTCGTTCCTCCCGGTCCGACCAACCCTTTGGGACAACATGCCTTGCGGCTCAATATCCCTGGCGGTGCGTACTTGATCCACGGCACCAATAATCCCGATGCCGTCGGGATGGCCGTGACCCATGGCTGTCTTCGCATGTATCCCGAAGATGTCGCCATATTATTCGAGGCGGTCAAAGTGGGTACGCAGGTGAGTTTGATCAACGAGCCGCTCAAGATGACTCGCGTCGACGGTGAAGTGTGGATCGAGGTTCATCCGCCGGTCGACGACCAAGGTCAGTCGGTCGCCGTGAAACTCGAAGACTTCGAAAAACGCCTCGATGGCTTGCTCGGTGAATCCGAGGTCGCGATCAATTGGGACATCGCGATCCAGGCCTTGCGTGAGGCGAGCGGCATCCCGGTCATGATCGGACTCGAACTGGGTCCGGACCCCGACGAGCAGCCGATCGATGCTGCGGGTGACACGGCTCCTGCTGTGGCGCTACTCCACGCTCCGGCCGGGTGACATCAATGTTCAAACCGAGCGGCCTGATCACGTTGACGTCGGACTTTGGTCTGCGTGATCCATTCGTGGGGGTGATGAAAGGGCGCATCCTCGGCGTGGCGCCGAGTGTGCGAATCATCGATCTCACCCACGATATCGTGGCTCATTGGCCCGCCGAGGCGGGATTCTGGCTGCGCCGGTCGTTTCAATACTTTCCGCGGGGCACGGTGCACGTCGCTGTGGTCGATCCCGGGGTCGGCACGGCACGTGACATTGCGATGGTGATGCTCGAGGGTCATGTCTTTCTCGCGCCCGATAATGGATTACTCGGCGAGATCACCAATCGGCATGCCGACCTCAGGCTTTGGCATCTCGATATGAATCGTCTGGAAGGACTCGGCATCGATCGCCCGAGCGCGACCTTTCATGGGCGAGATATTTTTGCACCGGTGGCTGCCGCCTTGGCGGCCGACCACGTCAAGCCGGAAGGGATCGGTCGTCCTGTCGACACGTTGATTCCAGGATGGGTTGATGAGGCCAGTGCCAACGAGCAGCGTATCTCCGGGGTTGTGATCACCATCGATCATTTCGGAAATCTGATCACGAATATCGATCGAGGTCTCTGCGAGCGCCTCATCGATCCCGTCGTCCATGCCGGAAAGCTTTCCTTGTCGTTGCGGCGCACCTACGGCGACGTTCGACCGGGTGATCCCATCGCCTTGTTCAACTCTTTTGGCGTCGTCGAGATCGCGGTCGCCGAGGGTAGGGCGGTGGACGTTCTCGGACTCTCGCGCGGCGCTCCGGTGTCCGTACGCGACGGCGTCCGCCGCAGCTGAACTTGCACCTCGCCGTGTTTTCGTTATAGTTCCCCGGTCCTTTACCCGGGGTTCTGCGTAACCCATTGATTTTTAAAGGTTTAAGATGTCCGAACGAGACTCCGAAGGCTTCGATCTCGATGAAGAGATGCTCGGCGAGGCCGCCAGTAACGAAGAAGATCAGGATTACGATCGCTTTCTCGATCGTGTCGACCGGCGCGCGCGTCCGACCCCCGGAAAGCGCGGTAAAGCCGCGTGGAGCAAGCTCGAGGAAGTGCTTGCAGATAAAAAACTCGCCAAAGATCTCAGAGAATTCTACGACGACGAACTTTGACATCGGACGGTAGCCATGACTTCCTCCGATAGTGATTGGATCGTCCTGAAGTTCGGTGGGACCAGCGTCTCCTCCTTAGCTAATTGGCAAAACATTCGTTCGATCGCGCGTGACCGGCTCACGCAAGACGCACAGGTGCTCATCGTTCACTCGGCGCTGAGCGGCGTCACGGATCGCCTCGAGAAGTTGCTCTCTGCGGCCTGTTCGGGCTCGCACGGATCCTTGCTCGAGGAGTTGAAAGCTCGACATCTCGAACTGGCTCGCGCGCTCGGGTTCGATGCCGCGACGTTGCTCGAGCCGTTAGTCGGTGAACTCTCCACCCTGCTGGCTGAAGTGGCTGCGGTGGGAGGGGCGGACGATCGTACGCGCGCCCGAGTCATGGCGATGGGCGAGTTGCTGTCGACCAAGATCGGTGCACAATTTCTTTGTCTCGATGGGCTCGATGCCGTGTGGGTCGATGCGCGGGACTACCTCAAGGCCGAGTCGCGAGAGGCTGCGACAATCCGGGCGGAGTACCTCTCTGCCACCTGCGATTTCTCGCCGAACATGGATATCGCTACTCGATTGTCTGCCCGCGGGCGCTTGTTGCTCACTCAAGGCTTCATCGCAAGCAACAGCGCCAGCGAAACGGTCCTGCTGGGACGCGGCGGATCCGACACTTCCGGCGCCTATTTTGCGGCGATCCTCGGGGCGAGACAGCTCGAAATCTGGACCGACGTCCCGGGCATGTTCAGCGCGAATCCGCGATCCACATCCGGTGCTCGCCAACTGCTCGAGCTCACGTACGACGAGGCGCAGGAGATCGCCACCGCCGGAGCAAAGGTTTTGCATCCGCGTTGCCTGTTACCGGCGCGGGAGCGTTCGATTCCGATCTACGTGTATGCCACCCAAGCGCCGGAGATGCGGGGTACTCGAATCAGTTCGAGTCCTCCGAGTGATGCCGCTCAAGTCAAAGCGGTCTGTGTCAAGAAAGGGGTGACGCTCATCTCGCTGGAAAGTCCGGGCATGTGGCATGAGGTGGGGTTCCTCGCCGATGCCTTCCAGATTTTCAAGCAACACGGACTGTCTGTCGACCTCGTGTCGACCTCCGAGACCAACGTCACGGTGTCTCTGGATCCGCAGGCGAATGCCATCGACCAAGCGATCCTTCAAAGATTGCAGGCCGATCTGACCGCTCTCGGACGAGCGGAAATCATCGGGCCATGCGCCTCGGTGAGTCTGGTGGGGCGAAATATCCGCAGCATTCTGCATCAGCTCGGGCCTGCGCTCGAGCTATTCGCCGAGCAGAGAATTTATCTTGTCAGCCAGGCGGCAAACGATCTGAATCTCACCTTCGTCGTCGACGAAGCGCAGGGGGATCGACTAGTTGATGACCTGCACCATCTGCTCGTCGATCCTGTCCGCGACGATGTCGTGCTCGGCCCGACGTGGAGACAGCTTTTCGAGCCGGCTCGAAAGGCCAGGGCGGCCGCTTCACCTTGGTGGATGCATAAAAGGGATCGTCTGATCGCGACGATGGATCGACGCGATGCCGCGTACGTCTACGATCTTGAAACCGTACGCGAGCGTTGCAATCGGTTGAAGAGCCTGCGCGCGATAGACCGCGTTGCGTATGCAATGAAGGCTAATCCGCATCCGTCAATTCTGCAGGCGGCGCGAGCGGCGGGGCTTGCCATCGAGTGCGTTTCGCGCGGCGAGATCGAGCGAGCGTTTTCGGCGTTGCCGGAGTTGCCCGCCTCTGATCTCTTGTTCACGCCGAATTTCGCGACTCGTGGCGAGTACGAGTGGGCGCTCGAGCAAGGCATTCAGGTGACGCTCGATAATCTCCATCCGCTCGAGAATTGGCCTGAGCTGTTTGCCGGGCGCGATCTGTTCGTGAGGCTCGATCCGGGCACGGGTCGTGGGCATCACGCGCATGTACGCACAGGCGGAAGTCAGTCGAAGTTCGGCGTCGCTCGCGGCGATCTTGGCGCTCTGGTCGCGGCATCACGCCGGGCAGGGGCGCGAATTATCGGACTGCATGCTCACACCGGTAGCGGTGTATTCGATGTCGCGAACTGGCAGGACACGGGCCGCTACCTTTCGGGCGTATTGGACAGTTTTCCGGATGTGCGCGTGATCGACCTCGGGGGTGGTATCGGCGTCCCCGATCGATCCGGCGCGGCCGATTTCGACTTCCCTGCGTTCGGCGAAATGGTTCGTGAACTCAAGAGCACTCTCCGAGGTGTCTCGTTATGGATCGAGCCTGGGCGTTTCGTTGTGGCGGAGTCAGGTGTGCTGCTCGCGAAGGTCACGCAAACCAAGGGCAAGGGCGATGCAAGTTTCGTGGGGGTGGCGACGGGCATGAATTCGCTGATTCGACCCGCGCTCTACGGCGGCCACCACGACATCGTCAATCTCAGTCGGATCGACGATCAAGACTCGATGGTGTGTGATGTAGTCGGCCCGATTTGCGAGACCGGTGACGTCCTGGGTCACTCGCGTGTCCTTCCGCGTCGGACGTCCGAGGGCGATGTCATATTGATTGCAACTGCTGGAGCGTACGGCGCATCGATGTCGTCGCACTACAATCTGCGCGCTCCTGCCGAAGAGATCGTATTCGAGGACTAGTCGGGCTTGTGCCGACGATGCAGTTCTTCGACGACCTGATTCAAAGAAAGACCTCGCCCCTTCAGGGCCACGGCGAGATGAAACAGCAAATCCGCCGCTTCACTCCTAACTTCGTCATCATCGCCCGAGGTCAGTGCGAGAGCCGTCTCGAGCCCCTCTTCACCGACTTTCTGCGCGAGTCGCTTTGGACCCTCAGCAACGAGTCGGGTGGTGTAGCTCTTCGGATCCGGTGAGGCCATGCGACGATCGATCACGTCCTCGAGCGTGGTGAGAAAGGCGAGGGTCGCGGACCGGGTCAACGGCCCATCGCCAAAGCAGGTCGCCGTGCCCGTGTGACACGCGGGACCTTTTGGATGCACGAGCATGAGGAGTGTGTCTCGATCACAATCGGCATGTACCGAAACGATCGAGAGCGTATTCCCGGATGTTTCGCCTTTCTCCCAAAGACGTTGACGGCTCCGGCTCCAGAACACTGCACGTCCACGTTGAAGGCTTTCTTTGACAGCATCGGAATTGACCCAGGCCACCATCAGAATTTCGCCAGAGGAAATATCCTGGGCGACGGCAGGAATGAGCCCGGCTTCGCCGAAGTCGAGTTCCGCGAGGTTTTGGTGCGTGATGATCATGGACGAACCTCGATACCAGCGGTGCGTAGCGCGTTTTTCAGATCGCCGATTTTTAGTGTGCCGCTGTGAAAAACACTGGCAGCGAGAGCGGCGTCGACGCGCGCGCGTTCGAATACTTCGATGAAATGACTGGTCGCACCTGCGCCGCCGGAGGCGACGAGGGGGACGCGGCACGTCGGTCTCAGTGCGCAGAGCTGGGCCAGGTCGTAACCCGTCCGAACACCGTCACTCGCCATGCAATTGAGGACGATCTCGCCGGCGCCGCGATCTTGGGCCTCGGCGATCCACTCCTGCGTGACTCGGCCAGCATCTCGGGTCCTCGAGGGATCACCCGTATATTGACGGACCCGATAACCCTCTGCCGTGGTGTCGCTGTCGATTCCGACCACGACGCATTGACTGCCAAATCGCCGTGCAAGTTGTTCGATGAGCACGGGATTCTCCAGCGCCGGTGAGTTGATGGAGATTTTCTCGGCGCCGGCGTTGAGGATGTCCTCGGCATCGCCGACACTCCGGATACCTCCGGCGACACAAAAGGGGATATCGAGCACCCGAGCGATTTTTGTGATCCAACTACGATCGACGGTGCGCCCGTCGGGGCTCGCGGTGATGTCGTAGAACACGAGCTCATCGGCGCCCTCGTCTCGATAGCGGGTCGCCAGCTCGAGAATGTCTCCGACGATCCGATGATCGCGGAATCGCACACCTTTGACGACTTGTCCGTCTCGGACATCGAGACAGGGAATGATTCGTCGCGCCAACACGTCAGACTCTCAACCATTTTCGTAATGCGACGTCACTCACATGGCCTTCGAGCAAGGCTCGTCCACTGATGGCGGCCGCCATGCCCATGCCGCTCAGCAGCTCGAGGTCGGCGACGTCTCTGATGCCGCCGGACGCTTGCCATTTGATCTTGGGGTAACGACTGACGCACTGCTGGTAGAGGTCGATACTCGGCCCCGAGAGGGCGCCATCTCTGCCGATATCGGTGCACAAAACATGCTGCAAACCCGAGGGTAAAAACTGCTCGACGGCACGCCAGAGCGTCATGTCGGTCGCGTGCGTCCAGCCGCGCGTTTGTATGAGCGGATCTCCCGATTCGATCCGAACGTCGAAGGCGAGACACACCCGAGTCTTCCCGAAAAACCGCATCCACGTGCCGACTTCCACGGTTTTTTCGATGGCCGCGCTTCCGACAACCACGCGGGCGACGCCCGCCGATAGAAGTTCGTCTACGACGGCGAGATTGCGCACGCCTCCACCGACCTGCAGGGACAACTTCGGTATTTTGGCCATCTCGGCGATGGCCTCACGATTGGCAACTTCACCATCGCGTGCGCCGTCGAGATCGACGATATGCAGCCATCGCGCGCCGAGCGCCCGATACCGAGCCGCCAAAGCTTGAGGATCGACGTCGTAAACGGTCTCGCGACGGAAATCACCGTACAACAACCGCACGCACTGGCCGCCGCGCAAATCGATGGAGGGAATCAGACGCATGAAGTCAGCTTCAGGAAGTTGGACAGCAACTGCGACCCGGATCGGCCGGAGCGCTCGGGATGGAACTGTACCCCCCAAAAGTTGGATTGGCGCACGACGGAGGAAAATTCTTCTCCGTACCGCGTCGAGGCGATCGAGTGCGGGGTATCCGAAGGGGCCGCATAGCCGTGCACGAAGTAAAACCAATTTTCGTGATCGACGCCGTGCAGTAGCGGATCATCGACATGGCGGCGCAGGGTATTCCAACCCATGTGGGGAACGGGCAGCTCGGGCCGTGCATGCATCGCGTCGATGTTTCCGGAGATCAGCCCGAGTCCCGTTGTATTACCCTCGGCCGACCAGTCGAACAGCAGCTGCATCCCGAGACATACACCGAGTACAGGACAACGTAGCGATTGAATGATCTGAACCAGGCCAAACTCGTTCAGCCGCGCCATGATGGTCGAGGCGTTCCCGACGCCCGGTAAAACGACCCGGTCGGCGGATCGGATGCGATCGGCGTCGCGAGTCACGATCGACTCGACGCCCAAACGGTCGAAGGCGTATCCAACCGAAGCAAGGTTGGCGCCGCCCGAGTCGATGATGACGACCTGTTGTACGGGACTCACAAAACCCCTTTTGTGCTCGGCAAGTCGTCGCCCTCGCGACGGCACGCCATTCGCAGCGCCCGACCGACCGCTTTGAAGCAAGCCTCGACCTGGTGATGCGTGTTGTCTCCGCTTACCGAAACGTGGAGCGCGGCACCGAGCGCGTCGCTCAACGATCTGAAGAAGTGCGGTACCAACTCGGTCGGCAGCCCGCCGACCTGGTCACGGCCGAACTTCCCCTCGAACACGCTGAACGCTCGCCCCGATAAATCGAGGGCGACTTGCGCGCGGGCTTCGTCCATGGGCAGGAGAAAACCATAGCGTTGAATTCCACGCTTGTCGCCGAGCGCCGTTCGCAACGCCTCGCCCAAGGCGAGCGCGCAATCTTCGATGGTGTGGTGCTCGTCGATGTACAAATCACCCTCACACTTGAGCTTCAGTTGAAAGCCGCCATGCTTGGCGATCTGCTCGAGCATGTGGTCGAAGAAGCCGATCCCCGTCGATACTTCCGCCGGTCCGTCTCGGTCGAGGTTCACCGAGACGCAGATACGCGTCTCTCGAGTCACTCGCTCGACCGTCGCTACACGAGCGAGCAGTTGCTCGGCTATGCCCGCCCAACGTGTGTCGGCGTGGCCGTCCAAGGAGAAGCGTAAAGGGCGTACGCCGACATTAGCCCCGAAGACTAAGTCGGTGTCGCGATCGCCGATCATTGCGCTAGATGCCAGATCGACGTGATTCGATCGAATCCACTCGTCGACCAAAGCGGTTTTGGGCTTTCTGCAATCGCACCCGTCGTCTTTTCGGTGTGGACAAATGAATACGTGATCGAAGTGGATGCCTTGCGAGGCGAAGGCGTCGATCATGAAGCGCTGCGGGATCTCGAAGTTTTCCGTCGGGAAAGTGTGCGTTCCAAGTCCGTCCTGATTGGTTACCATGACGAGTCGGAATCCGGCAGCTTGCAGTTTTTGGAGCGCCGCGAATACCCCCGGAGCAAAACGGATCTTTGAGAGTGCGTCGACTTGTTCGTCGGCTGGCTCCTCGATGAGTGTTCCGTCCCGATCGATGAATAGCACTTTCATTGCGGCGTACTCCCGGTCGAATTTGAACACAAGGCGTCGATGATTCGGTTGTTCTGTTCGTGGGTGCCGATCGTGATTCGTACGGCATCGCCAAGTGTTGCACGGCCCGAAAAATCACGAACGAGGATGCCGATATCACGCAAGAGCGCCAACACGCGTTTCGAGTCCTGTGCATCCACCAAAAGGAAGTTGCTGTCGCTGCGGTATACCCTTCGGATTAGGGACGAGGAACGGAGCCGATCCGCAACCCTGTCGCGCTCGGCGAGAGTCGTTTCGACACGCGCGGACACGACGGCGCGGGACGCGTCTCGCAACACCTTGACGGCCTCATCGGTGCTGGCGGTCGAGATGGCGTAGGGCGGTACGATCTTGCGAAGCAAGGCAATGAGAGAGGCGTCTGCGATCACGGCACCGATCCGCGCACCGGCCAATCCGTAGGCTTTGGATAGCGTTCGAAGAACGACCAACTGGGGGTGATTTGTGCGCCTCGTGGTCCAGGACGGGGCTGCGGCGAACTCCGCATAGGCCTCGTCGATCACTACGAGACATCGATCGCGTGAATATTCCACGACGTTCTCGATGTCGGCGGAACCGAGGAGATTGCCCGTGGGGTTGTTCGGGGAGCAAATCCAGAGAATTTTCGCGCCGTCATCGATGGCAGCACGGATCGCGGGTACGTCGAGCTGAAATTGGTCGGTCAGCGGTACCTCGATGACCCGCGCGCCCTGAGTCGAGGCGGCGACGGCGTACATGCCGAATGTGGGTGGGCACACGATGACCGAGTCACGACCTGCTTCACAGAATGCGCGGGTAAGCAAATCGATTCCTTCGTCGCTGCCGCGCGTCACCAGCACCTCGTCGCGCGCGATACCGTAGGTGCTCGCCAAGGCCTCGATCAATGTCGGCGGCTGAGGCTCGGGGTAGCGATTGAGTGCGAGACGCTCGCCGTCGGGATCGATCGACGGTGGCCACGGCGACTCATTGGCATGCAAACGTTCGAAACGCGCATCCCAATGCGCATGCTCGTACGCCCGTAACGACAAGATGGCAGGACGGGCGAGTCTCGCGATGAACTGATCGATCGATACGCCGGTGCTTTCAGATTCGGTGCGTGCTCGCAAGACGTTGAGACGCAGATCGACGGCGAGTGCGTGCGCATCCAGTCCTTCGAGACCCGCCAGAGTGCTTGCGGTGGGGCCGAGGTCAAGCAATCCCTCGGGCGAAAGTTCTTGCACCGTGATCCGCCGCTGGAAATCGGCGACGGACAATCCGCTATACGCTCGAGCATAGCCGTAGGTCGGCAGAACGTGGTTGGTTCCGGAGCAGTAATCACCCATGGGCTCCGGGCTCCAAGGGCCAAGAAATATTGAACCGGCCGCACGAATGCACTCGAGCCAGCGACGGGGCGAGTCGATTTGGAGAATGAGGTGTTCAGGTGCGTACTGGTTCGACAGTTGCACGGCCTCTTCGACATCGGTGGTCACGATGATTCGACTACGGGCGAGAGACTGATCGAGAATTGCGCCACGCGAGAGCGTTTGCCGAAACTCCAAAACCCGAACGCGAACGTTCTCAGCGAGCGCGCGACTTGGGGTCAGCAGTATGGCTTGGGATAACGGATCATGCTCCGCCTGCGCGAGCAGATCGGCCGCAACAAACGCGGGATCTGCACTCTCGTCCGCGATGACGAGGACCTCCGAGGGCCCTGCGGGAAGGTCGAGCGCTGCTCCAGCTGGATCGCCGGCAACGAGTTGCTTTGCGGCAGTCACCCACGTGGATCCGGGCCCGAATATCTTGTCGACCTTAGGGATGGTGGTCGTCCCGTAGGCCATCGCGGCGATCGCTTGGGCGCCTCCGATGGCGAAAATCTCTTCGATGCCGCAAAGCCTTGCGGTAGCGAGAATGACCGGGTGGATGCGTCCGGCCTGGGTGCCCGGCGAGCACATCACGCGTCGCTCGCAGCCGGCAATGGCGGCGGGGATCGCCGACATGATCAACGCGGACGGTAGCGGTGCGCTCCCGCCGGGGACATAGAGACCCACGGAATCGATGGGTCTGACAATGCGTTCGCAACGAACGCCCGGAGAAGTTTCGAGGGACACGGGCGTCGCGAGCTGCGCCGAATGAAACCGTTGCACGTTTTTGATTGCACGACGCAACGCTGCGAGTGCGTTTGCGCCAACCCGTTCGACTGCCGCGTCGATCTCGATTTTTGGTACGCGCAGATTGACGGGCGCTCCGCCATCGAAACGCCTCGCGTAATCGAGCAATGCCGAGTCCCCTTCGACTTTGACTCGCGCGATCGTTTCACGGACGAGCGCCATGACGGTTTCGCGATCGTCCGCCTCGGGTCGCGACAAGACATCGCGGCGCGCCGAGTCATCCAGCTTCGAGTACTCGAAAATCGGAAGCATCATGCGAGCATTTTTTCGACAGGCAGGACGAGCAAAGAACTTGCGCCCGCGGCTTTGAGCGCCTCGAGCGTTTCCCAGAAGACGTTTTCGCGGCAGACCGCATGGATCGCGACTTTATCGGCGCTACCCTCGAGCGGCATGATCGTCGGCGACTCGCTGCCCGGCAACAGACCTCTGATCGCAGGCAAGGCGGCGCGTGGAGCGTGCAGCATGATGTATTTGCTTTCTCGTACTTGCTGCACCCCGTCGATACGCATGAGTAGTCGCTCGACCCAGTCCGATTTCTCCTTGGGTAGCTCGACAGGCGTACGGACGAGAACCGCATGACTCTGTAGCAATACCTCGACTTCTCGCAATCGATTGGCTTCGAGCGTTGAGCCCGTCGAAACAAGGTCGCAAATGGCATCCGCTCGTCCGAGGCGCGGCGCGATCTCCACAGCACCGGAGAGCGTCACGATCTCGGCGCGAATGTTTCGATCGGACAGCCACTTCGCCAGTACATGGGGATAGGTCGTTGCGATACGAAGTCCCTCTAGGGTGGAAGGTCCGCTCCAAGAAAAACCCTCGGGTACGGCGATGGACAGGCGACATCTGCCGAAGTCGAGCGAGCGGAGAATTTCGAAACGAGCCGGAGCGCCCTTGGAAGCGAGTTCGAGTCGTTTTTCCTCGACCACGTTGAGGCCGACCAGTCCGAGATCGCAGACGTCTTCTTCGACGAGATCGGGAATATCGTCGTCTCTGACGAAGAGCAGGTCGAGCGGCATGTTCTCGCCGAAGCCGAGAAGCTGATCTTTGGCTCGTGAGAATTTCAGGCCGCAGCGGATCAGCAGGTCGGATGACTGTTCGGTCAGTCGCCCCGATTTCTGGACGGCAAGTTTCAGACGAAGTGGTTTGTCCATGGTGGTTCTCTCAGCGGCTCGCCGCGTTCGCAGACTTGGTGTTGGCAAGCCGCCGGGCCGCGACGTCGTATCCGCCATTGCCCGAACCCAAATACCTAGCCACTCGGGTGATCGTGGTGACGCTGACACCCGTCAACTTGTTGATTTCCCGATAGGGCAGGTTTCGTTCGAGGAGTTCCACCACAGCCCATCGATCGGACATCGCTTGCAACTCGGCCGGGGTGCACAGATCCCTGAAAAAAGCGCGGCACTCCTCGACGGACCGAAGAGTCAGGATGGCCTGATACAAATTTCGCTCAGCCTTGGCTTCTTGCCGGGGCGATTGCCGAGTATGGGGTTTCATGTGGGTCACCAGCGAGAGGTTCAACGTACTAATGTTTTAGTACGTTAAAACATTGTAGCGCTTTTGGCAATCGTGGCGTTGACTGTGAGCGCCGTCGCGGCGTACCATTCGCGTGCTTATCGAGACCGGCTGAGGGAAAGGCCCTGAGACGCCGGGGCAACCGCCAGAGCCCGCCCGCTCTGGGCAAGGTGCCAACTCCGCGCGACTCCCTGAGGGGCGCGTCAGATGAGCGGTTTTGAGGCCTACATGACGTTTTCCACAGAGCAAAACCCGGGTTTGAGGAGTTCCGCCGTCGAGATCGGTAGCGGGGCAACGAGTTGCCGTGAGGGCCTTTTGCGCCTCGAGGCGCCGTTGAAACTCCATCACGGGGACACGATCGATTCGCTGCAGGTCGGCTGGCGGCTGGTCGGCCCAGAGGGGGCGCCGCTCGTCTTGCTTCAGGGCGGTATCTCCGCTCATCGACGGGTCGTCGCGGCAGCCGATGAGCAAAAGAATTCGGGATGGTGGTCCGAGGTCGTCGGTACCGGGCTTGCGTTGCCCGCCGAGAAATATCGGATCCTGTCCTTCGATTATCTGGGTGGCAGCGGCGACACCAGCGGGCCACGCGCTGGGCGTCCATTTCCCTCGATATCCACTTACGATCAGGCGCAGGTACTGCTGCACATCCTCGATCACCTCCGTCTCGAGCAGTTGAATGCGATTGTCGGCGCTTCGTATGGGGGCATGGTCGGTTTGGCTTTTGCGGAGCGACACCCGGAGCGCGTGGCCAAACTCATCGTCATTAGTGCCGCAGATCGAACCAGCCCCATGTCGACGGCCTGGCGCAGTGTTCAGCGTCGTGTCGTTCGTTTCGGTATCGACGTTGGCGAACCCGCGAAGGGGCTCGAACTTGCTCGGGCGCTCGCGATGGCGACCTACCGCAGCGCCGAAGAGTTTTCCGAACGATTCGACAGGGCTCCTCAGGAGCGGGACGGACGTTTCATTTTCCCGGTCGAGGACTACCTCATGGCACGCGGTGCCGACTACGCGCAGCGTTATCAACCGGATTCCTTCTTGACGCTTTCCGAGTCGATCGATCTGCATCGCATCGATGTTGGTCGAGTGCCCGTGCCGGTCACCGCAATCGCCGTACAACAAGACCAGCTCGTCCCGATCGCGGACATGCGTGCGATGTGCGCGCGATTGCCCAAAGCGCGACTGCATGAGATTTCGTCGGTGTTTGGACACGACGCTTTTTTGAAAGAGTCCGAGGTCCTCGGGAAAATCTTTGCTTCCGAACTACCGGCGGCCCCCTGACGCACCTGGAGATGAATACGCCATGAGCCGAAATAAAGATCCGAGAACGAATGCGGTGCGCGCCGGGCTCGAGACGGACGTAACCACTGGGGCCGTCGTGCCGCCTATCCACCTGAGCTCGACCTATGCCTTCCCGAAGTTTGGGGAAAAGGGTCGTTACGATTACTCCCGTTCGGGTAATCCCACCCGTGATCTGCTGGCCGAGGCTTTGAACGGTCTTGAAGGGGGGCAGGGTACGGTGGTTACGGGCTCCGGGATGGGGGCCATCGCGCTCGTGGGTCAGTTACTTCCGCGGGGCGCGCGAATCGTCGCACCGCACGACTGCTACGGTGGAACGTTCCGTTTGTTCTCGGCGTGGCATCGACGAGGCGACTTCGTCGTCGAGTTCGTGAAGTTCGATGACGCGCAGGCGCTTCGATCCGCGCTGTCCGCGCCGCTCGCGCTGTGTTGGATCGAGACGCCGAGTAACCCGTTACTGCGTATCACCGATATCGAAGCGGTATCGAAGGCCGCACAGGCTGCGGGTGCGCTCGTCGCCGTTGACAACACTTTCTTGTCACCGGCTCTGCAAAACCCCCTGGAGCTTGGCGCCGACATCGTCGTCCACTCGACGACCAAATACATCAATGGTCACAGCGACGTGGTGGGCGGCGCAGTAGTCGCCGCAAAGTCCGAAGTCGCGCAGCAGCTTGCGTGGTGGGCGAATGCCTTGGGCATGACCGGTTCGGCCTTCGATAGTTTTTTGACGCTACGCGGACTGCGTACTTTGCATGCGAGGATGTCGGTTCACGAGGGCAACGCGAATGCGTTAGCTCCCTGGCTCGCGGCTCAGCCGGGTATTCGCAAGATCTACTACCCGGGGCTTCCGTCCCATCCCGGGCATGACCTCGCACGCCGTCAACAAAAAGGTTTCGGATCCATCCTGACGCTGGAGCTCGACGGGGGCACGCCGACCGTCGAGCGTTTTGTCTCGGCTCTCGAGTTGTTCTCCCTGGCGGAGTCTTTGGGGGGCGTGGAAAGTCTGATCGCACACCCGGCGACCATGACTCACGCAGCCATGGAGCCCGAGGCGAGGGCGGCAGCGGGATTGGTCGATGGCCTTCTTCGTCTATCGATTGGTATCGAGGCGGAGTCGGATCTCAGGTACGACCTCGAGCAGGGTCTCAAAGCGCTCCGCTAAGCACTGCTCAGAGCGCTGACAGCACAGCATCTCCCATTTGGCGAGTCGAGAGCGCCGGTGTGCCCGAAGCGCACAGGTCGGCTGTTCTTGCTCCGGCGGCGAGTGCGTTGGAGACGGCCGTTTCGATGGCCACGGCCTCCGCCTCGAGCCCGAGGGAATGCCGCAGCAACAACGCCGCGCTCAAAATCGTGCCGCAGGGGTTCGCGATGCCCCGGCCTGCAATGTCGGGCGCCGATCCGTGTATGGGCTCGTATAGCCCGCGTCGGTTATCGCCAAGTGCGGCAGAGGGCAGCACGCCGAGCGATCCGGCGAGCATCGCAGCTTCGTCGGTCAAAATGTCTCCAAAGAGATTCTCGGTCAAGATCACATCGAAACTTCTCGGGTTTCGAATGAGATGCATCGCCGCCGCGTCGACGAACATGTGCTCGATATCGACACCGGAGAATTCCTCATTGATAACGCGCTCGCTCACGGCGCGCCACAATCGTGAAGTTTCGAGCACGTTCGACTTGTCGATTTGCGTGATCTTGCCGCGACGCTTCTTTGCCAGCGTTCCGGCCACTCGAGTGATTCGTTCGATCTCGGCGACGGAGTACGCGCACTCGTCGATCGCCCGATCGGCGAGCTTCGATTTGCGGCCGAAGTAAATGCCGCCGGTCAACTCGCGGACGAACACGAGATCGACGCCCTCGATGTATTCGGGCTTGATCGGCGATGCGTTGACCAAGGCGGGCTGAACGGCGACCGGCCGGAGATTCGCGTATACCCCGAGTTCCGCGCGGAGTCGAAGTAGCGCGGGTTCAGGGCGGATCGGAGCGGTCGGTCCCCACTTGGGACCGCCGATCGCACCCAACAATACGCCGTCGGCAGCGAGGCAGCCCTTCAGGGTGTGCTCGGGCAGTCCATCACCGAAACCATCGATGGCGATGCCACCGAAAGGAAACTCCTCGAGGACGAACTCGTGTTCGAATTTTTCCGCGACGGCGCGGATGACCCGCACGGCCTCCGCAGTGACCTCGGGACCGATACCGTCGCCGCCGAGAATGGCGATTCGAGCTTTCATGCTCGACGATGTGACTCGTAGGCCTCGATCTCGGAATTTTTTGATAACAAAAATCCGAGCTCGTCGACGCCGTTCATGAGGCAAAAGCGCGCGAACGCATCGATCGGGAAATTCACGGCCGAGCCATCGGGCAGCTTGAGGGTCGACGAGGCAAGGTCGATCTCCACTTCGGCGCCCGGATTTTCGATCAGTGAGCGGTGGGTGGCTTCGTCGACCACGATCGGCAGGAGACCATTCTTGAGCGAATTGTTTTTGAAGATGTCGGCGATCTCCGTGCTGATCACCGCCTGAAAGCCGTAGTCCACCAACGCCCAAGGCGCATGTTCCCGCGAGGACCCACAGCCGATGTTTCGGCCCGCTATGAGAATCCGGCAGCCCGAAGCCTCGGGTTTATTGAGAATGAACTCTGGTCGTGGACGGCCTTCGGCGTCGTATCGCCAATCGGAGAACAGCGCTGAGCCGAGCCCTTCTTTTGATGTGGTTGTCAGGAATCGAGCCGGCACGATCTGGTCGGTGTCGATGTTGGTCGACGGCATGACGACCGTTCGTGAGCGTATGGTGGTGATCGGTTTCATGTCCGGTGCTCAGGCGTTCAAAAATTGTCGGGGATCGGCCACGTGGCCGAGTACGGCAGAGGCGGCGGCGGTCTCGGGGCTCGCGAGCAAGGTTCGAGCGCCGACGCCTTGTCGTCCCTCGAAGTTTCGGTTGCTGGTGCTGACGGAGTACTCGCCCTTGTTCACCGTATCGCCATTCATGCCGAGACACATCGAGCATCCCGATTCGCGCCATTCGGCGCCGGCCGCCTTGAAGATGTCGGCAAGCCCCTCGGCTTCGGCGAGGCGCTTGACCTCCTGAGAGCCGGGCACGACGAGCATCTGCACACCTTTGGCTATTTTTCGCCCGCGCAGCACGTTTGCTGCCGCGCGAAGATCGACCAAACGACCGTTGGTGCAGCTGCCGACGAAGACCACGTTGACCGGTGCGTCGGCGATGGGTTGTCCGGGAGAAAGACCCATGTAGCGCATGGCGGCCTCGAACACGGCGTCGCCCCGACGATCCGGGATTCGACCCGTCACGGGGACCACCATGCCGGGGTTGGTGCCATAGGTCACCATGGGCTCGAGCGCCGAGGCGTCGATCTCGACGACTTTATCGAACTGCGCGCCTTCATCGCTCGGGAGCGTCTTCCAATAGGCGACCGCATCGTCCCAAGCCTTGCCTCTCGGTGCTCGCGGCGTGTCCTTGAGATAGGCATAGGTCTTGTCATCCGGCGCGATCATGCCGGCCCGCGCGCCGGCTTCGATCGACATGTTGCAGACGGTCATGCGTTGATCCATCGACATCTCGCGAATCGCTTCACCGTGATATTCGAAGACATAGCCGGTACCGCCGGAGACACCCACCTTGCCGATAATCGCAAGAATGAGATCTTTGGGCGTCACGCCGTTCGGCAATGTTCCGCGAACCTCGATGGCGCAGGTTTTGGGTTTCTTTTGGAGCAAGCACTGAGTTGCCAGCACGTGTCCCACTTCGGTGGTACCGATGCCGAACGCGAGTGCACCGAAGGCGCCGTGCGTGGAGGTGTGACTATCGCCGCACACGATGGTCTTGCCGGGCTGGGTGATACCGAGCTCGGGTCCGATGATGTGGACGATGCCGCGTCGCGCATCTTGCAGTCCCAGTAACTCGACACCGAACTCCGCGCAGTTCGTCTCGAGTTGCCGAATCTGTTTGGCGGCAGACTCGATGGAGATCGGCGCCCCGCCGAACACTTGCTCGGTGCGGGTGGGAGTCGAGTGATCCATGGTGGCCAGAGTCAGATCAGGTCGGCGCACCCTCAGGCCGCGCTCGCGCAACAAGGTGAACGCCTGCGGGGAGGTGACTTCGTGGGTGAGGTGCAAATCAATGAAAATGACGGCAGGCGTGTCGGCGGTTTGCGGTGTTACCTCATGCGCAGACCACACCTTCTCGAACATGGTTTTCGGTTGAGTCATGGCGTTCGATATTCCTATGAAGGCGGCTTCGGTCAGGCGGCAGCTTGGGCGCGCTGCGACTGCTCGATGCGGTTGATCACTTCGAGAAAGGCGCGCGTGGCCGACTCGACGATATCGGTCGTGGCGCTCGCTCCCCGATAACTGCGATCGTTGAAGTTGACGTAGACCACCGCTTCACCTTGGGCGTCTTCGCCCTCAGTCAAACTTCGCAATTCGAATTTCTGCAGGGCAGGTCGGATTCCCGTGGCATCCTCGATCGCTTTGAACGCGGCATCCACCGGACCATCACCGCTCGCGCTGCGTTCGAGTCGAGTGCCGTCTGAGTGGAGCAGGGCGATCGTTGCCTTGCCGCCGCCATCGACCTCCGAGCTGGTACGCAACGCCGCAAGCGTCCAGGGGCCGGTGTCCGTGCCCTCGGCGCGCAATACCAAGGCCTCGATGTCACCATCGAAAAGCTCTTTCTTTTTGTCTGCGAGCGCCTTGAACTCGATGAACACGCGCTCGAATTCTTGTTCTTCGAGGGCGAATCCCAACTCCTTCACGCGCTCGCGAAGAGCATGACGCCCGCTGTGTTTGCCGAGCACCAAACTCGAGCGCGCAAGCCCCACGTCCTGAGGCCGCATGATTTCATAGGTGCTCGCGTGCTTGAGCATCCCGTGTTGGTGGATACCCGACTCGTGAGCGAAGGCATTTTCGCCGACGACCGCCTTGTTCCGCGGGATTGGCATGCCCGTGATGCTGGCGACGAGCCGGGACGTCGGGTACAGCCGTTGAGAGTTGATATTCGTGCTGGCGTTGAAGAACGTCTCCCGGGTCCGCAGTGCCATCACGATTTCTTCGAGCGAACAGTTTCCGGCGCGCTCTCCGATGCCGTTGATGGTGCACTCGATCTGCCGAGCGCCCGACACCACCGCCGTCAGGCTGTTGGCGACTGCCATACCAAGATCGTCGTGGCAGTGAACCGACAGGCGCGCCTTCTCGATGTTTGGAACGTTTTTGCGCAGATAGCGGAACAGCTCCGCGAACTCGTGCGGGACGGTGTATCCCACTGTGTCCGGGATGTTCACCGTGGTAGCGCCCGCGTCGATGACGGCCTCAACCACCTGCGCCAAAAATTCGACTTCGGTACGTGAAGCGTCCTCGGGCGAGAACTCGACGTCGTCACAGAACTCGCGCGCGATTTTCACGCCTTCCACGGCCCTGCGGATGATTTCGTCCTTGGCCATGTTGAGCTTGAATTCTCTGTGGATCGCACTGGTCGCGAGGAACACGTGAATCCGCCGTTTTTCGGCGGGGGCCAGCGCCGAGGCCACTTTCGCGATGTCTTCCCGCTCACACCGAGCGAGTCCGCAAATGATCGGACCACGAACTTCTCGTGCCACGGCATGCACGGCGTCCCAGTCGCCCTGCGAGGCGGCCGGAAAGCCCGCTTCGATGACGTCGACGCCAAGCTCGGCGAGCGCCTTCGCAACACGCAGCTTTTCCGACTGCGTCATGCTGCATCCCGGCGATTGCTCGCCATCGCGCAAGGTGGTGTCGAAGATCATCACTCGATCGGTGTTGGAGGTCATATCGAAAGTGCTCCGTCAGGTAGCCGTGTTTTTTCAGGCGAGGCGGGTCATCGTCCCTGGTCGAGCCAGGGCATGCGGCCTCGGAGGGCGTAGCCCACTTTTTCGATGGGGCGATCGAGATCCTGCTTCAGCATCTTTTCGTACTTGCGCCGACCTGCAGCGTTCTCGCGAATCCACTGCTTGGCAAATTTGCCTTGCTGGATTTCCTTGAGAATTTTCTTCATCTCCGTCTTCGTTCGGGCATTCACGACGCGAGGGCCTCGGGTGAGGTCGCCGTACTTGGCCGTTTCGGAAATGAATTTGTGCATCTTCCAGATTCCGCCCTCGTGAAGAAGGTCGACGATGAGTTTGAGTTCGTGCATGCACTCGAAGTAGGCGACCTCCGGCTGGTATCCGGCTTCGACGAGCGTTTCGAAACCCTTGACGACCAGCTCGGTGGCACCACCGCAAAGAACGGCCTGTTCGCCGAACAAATCGGTCTCGGTTTCTTCGGCGAAGGTGGTTTTGAGGACCCCACCTCGGGTGCCACCGATGCCGTCGGCATAAGCGAGAGCCTTGGCAAAGGCTTTCTTCGATGGATCCTGAAACACGGCGAGCAGGCACGGCACGCCGCGCCCTTGTTCGTACTGCCGACGGACCAGGTCGCCGGGGCCCTTCGGCGCGATCAGGATGACGTCCAGATCCTTTCGGGGTTTGATTTGTTTGAAGTGGATGTTGAATCCATGGGCGAAGAGAAGCGTCGCTCCTTTCTTGATATTCGCGACGATGCTCTCGTAAAGCGCCTTCTGCGCCAGATCGGGCGCGAGCACCGCGATGAGATCGGCATCTTTCACGGCTGCCGCGGGCAACGCGACCGACAGGCCGTCCTTGCGCGCCTTTTTCCAGCTGTCCCCCTTTCGAACACCGATGACGACGTCGAAGCCGCTGTCTTTGAGGTTCAACGCATGGGCGCGCCCCTGACTGCCGTATCCCAGTACGCAAATACGCGCACCGCGCAGGGCCTTCTTGTCGACGTCTTTTTGAGCAAACAACTTCATCTCTGCTACTCCTGATCCGTTTATCGAGTCCGCTGGAAAACCTGAACGTAAAAAAACCCCGCATCGGCGGGTGCCGGTGCGGGGTTTGGTGTTGATCCTCGTCCGCTTTTGAGTTCTGGCGCTACGCCAAAAAACCAGGGAACGACCCGCTCCGGCTACCCGATAGGGGTAGCGATAGGCTCACCGATAGGGCTAGGCCGACCGAAGCCGCCGTGCTGATCGACGAGGAGGGGGTTGCGCAAAACATCGGGTAATACGATCACGCGGAACGGGTTTTTGTCAACGTCCTCGGTGGTCGAGCCCGGTTTCCGGATAAGATTTCGCGATGATTGCAGACGCGTTGATCGGCCCCTCCGAGTCTCCATGCTTGCCGCTCTGGTTCGTGCGGGAGAGTGATCTCGGTGCGTTCAAAGCTTCACACCCGGAACTCTCCGCTTGGATCGAGCAGAACGGATTTTTGGCGGAGCGGCAGCGGGTTCTCGTAATTCCCGGCCCGCGCGGCGAAGTTGAAGGCGCAGTGGTGGGGTTGGGAGCCTTGTCGGACTGGGGTCAGCTCGCCTGGTGGCATACCGCCGGGCTTGCCGATCGGCTCCCGGCTCGTGATTTTCGCATCGAGGGTGGACTGCCTGCCTCGAGCCTTCACCAGGTCATGACCGGTTGGTTGCACGGCGCTTATCGCCTCAGTCGGTACAAATCTTCGGCGCCCCAAACGGTACGGGCGCGGCTCGTCATGCCTACCGGAGTCGACGGAGATTTGCTCGTCAGGCAGGCCACAGCGACCCATTGGGCTCGCGACCTGATCAACGCACCGGCCAATGAGTTAGGTCCCAGCGAGCTTGCTGCCGCCGGTGCCGATCTTGCCCGGGAATTCGCTGCGGAGTTTCGATGCCTGGAAGGCGATGATCTGCTTGCTCACAACTTCCCGCTCATTCATGCAGTGGGGCGGGCGAGTTCCCGAGCCCCTCGGCTGATCGATATTCGTTGGGGAGATCCGCGTCATCCGACCGTGACGCTGGTGGGCAAAGGCGTGTGTTTCGATTCCGGAGGGCTCGACATCAAGGGCTCATCGGGTATGGCCCTTATGAAGAAGGACATGGGCGGAGCGGCGATCACGCTCGGTCTGGCCCGCTCGCTCATGGCCCGTCGCGCTCCGGTTCGCCTGCGAGTCTTGATTCCGGCCGTCGAAAACAGCATCGCCGGAACGGCCTACCGCCCCGGGGATGTGGTGCGTTCGCGCCGAGGTTTGACCGTCGAGATCGGCAATACGGATGCCGAGGGCCGGTTGATCTTGGCCGACGCGCTGACCGAGGCGGACGGCGAGCGCCCGACCTTGTTGCTCGATTTCTCGACTTTGACGGGTGCGGCGCGAGTCGCCCTCGGACCTGAACTCCCCGCGGTGTTCGGCAACGACCCCGCACTCATCGATGACCTCAAACGATTGGGCGATCAGGAAGCGGACCCGGTTTGGCCGATGCCCTTGTGGGACCCGTACGACGAAGAGTTGGGAAGTCGCGTCGCCGATCTCAACAACGTTTCCAGTTCGTCTTTTGCGGGCGCCATTTTCGGTGCTCTATTTTTAAGGCGCTTCGTCTCCACGAGTCGTTCATGGGCGCATTTCGATTTATATGCGTGGAACGCGCGTGAACGCCCAGGACGCCCCGTGGGTGCCGAGGCTCAATGTCTTCGTCTTGCAGATCGCCTTATCTTGGAGCGCTTCGGAAAATGAGAAAGAGACCGGATCCCCGTCGATGGTCGAGTCAGGTCGTCGATGGTCCGAAACAGACTCCTTCGCGCGCCATGCTTCGCGCAGTCGGCTTCACGGACAAAGATTTCAAGCGGCCGCAGGTGGGGATCGCCTCGACTTGGGCCAACCTCACGCCCTGCAACATGCACATCAATTCTTTGGCGTCCGAGGCCGAGGCGGGCGCCAATGCCGCGGGAGGCAAGGGGGTGCTCTTCAATACCATCACGGTCTCCGATGGCATTTCGATGGGATCACCGGGAATGCGCTATTCCCTGGTGTCGAGAGAGGTGATCGCGGATTCGATCGAGACCGTCGTCGGAGCCGAGGGCTTCGATGGATTCGTGGCGATTGGTGGCTGCGACAAGAATATGCCGGGATGTGCGATCGCGATGGCTCGTCTCAACCGACCGTCTGTGTTCGTTTACGGGGGAACGATTCGCCCGGGGGCGCAGCGCCGGGACATTGTGTCGGTTTTCGAAGCGGTCGGAGGTCATGCAGCGGGCAAAGTCAGTGACGCTGAACTCGCGGAGGTTGAACGCACGGCCATCCCGGGTCCGGGCAGCTGCGGGGGTATGTACACCGCCAATACCATGGCCTCGGCGATGGAGGCGCTCGGTCTGTCGCTTCCCGGGAGTTCCTCGCAAGAGGCCGTGAGCCGACACAAACAGGGTGATTCGTTCAAGGCGGGTGAGGCTGTGGTTCGCCTGATCAATGCCGGCATCACGCCGTCGATGATCCTGACTCGCAAAGCATTCGAAAACGCGATCACGGTCACCATCGCGCTCGGCGGATCGACGAATGCCGTGCTGCATCTGCTCGCAATCGCTCGCGCGGCGAACGTCAAACTCACTCTCGATGATTTCACGCGCATCGGACGTCGCGTGCCCGTCCTCGCGGATTTGCGTCCGAGCGGCCGCTACGCGATGTCCGAGTTGATCGCCATCGGCGGTGTTCAACCGCTGATGAAGCGTTTGCTCGACGCTCGTCTGCTCCATGGCGATTGCCTTACCGTCACCGCCAAAACCTTGCGCGAGAACTTGGCGGGCGTACGCGATTACCCCAAGACGCAGACGATCATTCGTGATTTCTCTGATCCCATCAAAAAGGATAGTCATCTCGTCGTGCTTCGCGGCAATCTCGCCCCCGAAGGGGCTGTTGCGAAAATCACGGGCAAGGAAGGGCTGTCTTTCGTCGGTCGCGCAAAGGTCTTCGATGGCGAAGAGCGTGCGACGCGCGCGATTCTCGGCGGACGCGTCAAGGCGGGTGATGTCGTCGTGATTCGTTACGAGGGGCCGCGCGGCGGACCTGGCATGCGCGAAATGCTGAGTCCGACGGGCGCGATCATGGGTCTGGGTCTTGGCGACAAAGTCGCGCTCATCACGGACGGGCGTTTTTCGGGAGGCAGTCACGGCTTCGTGGTCGGACATGTCTCCCCGGAAGCAGCGAACGGCGGGCCGATCGCGCTGATTCGCGACGGCGATCGGATTCGCATCGACGCGGTGAAAAATCGAGTGGACGTCGACGTGTCTGTCATCGAAATGAAACGCCGTCGCCGCTTGTGGAAGGCGCCGAAACCCTATGCTTCCCGAGGGGTTTTGGCTAAGTACGCGCGGACTGTCAGCAGCGCTTCCGAGGGTGCCGTGACCGATTGAAAGCTCTCGAATTCCCGGGCACGGTTGTATCGTTCACAAAGGGCGGGTAGAGTTGGGTCCGGTTGGGGGCCCGCAAGGGATTGCAAGTTTCGAAAGCATCGGTTTGCAGCCGTTTCGGAACTCGCTTCAGGGAATGCAGTCCTCCGATCACACTAGTCAGTGTTTTACGACTCGCCGCCGAAACGGAACGGGCCGGTCGTGAATTACGCAAAGTGTAAGGTCTTCGTTTCGAGTAGGCCGAAGGGTCGGTCTCGAATCGAAGGGTGAGGTTGCGAGAGAAGGGGAAGCCGGGTAGTTTTCGGGCCCCGTCGATCGCATCAGACGCAACTGCCACGAGAGAACATGGCGACGTACGTACAACAGAACCAGCCCCGCCGCATGGCGATCTTCGGGTTCATCGTGGGCTTACACGTGCTGATCGGGTATGCACTCGTCAGCGGCTTGGCGAGAAAGGTCGTCGAGGTCGTAGCTCCGCCACTCGTCACCGACATCATCGAAGAAATCAAGCCGGAGGATAAACCGCCTCCGCCGCCGCCTCCCCAGATTGAGCGCCCGCCGGTGCAGGTTCCGCCGCCCGACGTGACCATCGACATTCCGATGGAAACCAATACGACGGCCATCAGCAACGTCACGGACAAGGCCGTGCCGCCGGCTCCTCCACCGCGTGTGGTGGCCGCGGGTACTCCGGCGAAGATCGGTCGTATGCCCTCGAGTGAAGACTATTATCCCGCCGCGTCGAAGCGTGCCGAGGAGCAGGGCGCAGTCACCGTCAAAGTTTGCGTGGATGCCAAAGGCAAGATCATCGGTAATCCCTCCGTCGTCACGTCGTCGGGCTTTGCCCGTCTCGACGAGGGCGCGGTCAAGCTCGCTCGTGCAGGTCGCTATCAGGCTGGCACGTCGGGCGGAGAGGCACTGCCGGAGTCCTGCGTTTCGTTCCGCGTGAAGTTCGAGATCAAGTAAAGCGTTTCATTCCCTGAGGAAAACATGGAAAACACTGAAGCCACCGCTGTCGTCGAAAACCCGTATGGCCTTGGGGCCCTTTGGGAACAAGGCGATTTCGTCGCCAAGGGCACGCTGATCATCATGGTGATCATGTCGCTGACTTCTTGGTACGTCATCATCATGAAGCTGCTCGATCAGCGGAAGCTCATGGCCTCCGCGAAGGTTGCTGAGCAGAAGTTCTGGAGCGCCGGTTCGATTCGTGAAGCGATCGAGCGCCTTCCCAAGAACGACGTGTACCGCCAGATCGCTGAAGACGGCCTTCGTGCCTCGCAGCATCACGAGGGTCGCCTCGGTGAGCGCATCGCCCTCCACGAGTGGGTGACGATGTCTCTGCAGCGCTCGAATCAGGGCGTGTCGATGGCGTTGACCGGCGGCCTGCCGTGGCTCGCGACGGTCGGTTCCACCGCGCCTTTCGTCGGTCTGTTCGGTACGGTGTGGGGCATTTATCACGCCCTCGTCGCGATCGGTGTGTCCGGTCAGGCGTCGATCGACAAGGTCGCGGGACCGGTCGGTGAAGCGCTGATCATGACGGCCATCGGTCTCGCGGTCGCCGTTCCGGCGGTCATGGGCTACAACTGGCTGATTCGTCGCAACAAGGAAGTTCAGGAAGAGTTGGGTAACTTCACCTCCGACCTGCATTCGTTCCTGGTGAGCGGCGCGCGCGTGGCGGTGCCGACTCAGGCTGCTGCCCCGGCTGCGGCCAAGAAGTAAGGCGTTTCGTTTAGGTTCCTCTGGGGGAAGCCGTCCGGATCGATGCCGGACGGCTTCCGAACCGGGACCACACGAGGTTTAGATTCATGGCGATGAACGTTGGATCCAGTGGTGGTGAAGAGGAGTTGAACTCCACCATCAACACGACTCCGTTGGTGGACGTCATGTTGGTGCTCTTGATCATCTTCCTGATCACCATTCCGGTCATAACCAAGACGGTGAAGGTGTCGTTGCCGAAGGCGGCAAACATCGCCACCCAGACGAAGCCCGAGAACATCACGGTGGCTGTCGATTCTCGCGGCAACATTTACTGGAACAACGAGCAGGTTGCGGGTCGCGATCAGCTCATCGAGATGATCAAGCTCGAAGCAGTCAAGGATCCTCAGCCCGAAATTCACATTCGCGGCGACTCCGATGCGCGATTCGAAGACATCGGCGCCGTCATCTATTCGATTCAGCGCGGCGGTATCGTCAAGGTCGGGTTCATCACCGAACCCGATCGCGGCATCCGCGGCTCACGCTGAGTTTCAGGAGCGAACTGCGATGGGAATGAATGTTGGAAGTGGTGATGAAGGCGGTTCGATGTGCGACATCAACACGACGCCGCTCATCGACGTCATGTTGGTGCTCCTCATCATGTTCATCATCACCATTCCGGTGATGACGCATGCCGTCAAACTCGATATGCCGCGCCCTACGGGTGCTCCGCCGCCTCCGGTACAGCCGGAAGTCATCGATATCGAAATCGACTTCGACGGCACGGTGGTATGGAACGGAACCGCTATCCCGGACCTCGAGGCCCTCGAACGCTATTTCCGCGTCGAGTCTCAGAAGGACCCGCAGCCCGAACTTCACATGCGTCCCGACAAGCGAGCCAAGTACGACACGGTCGCGAAGGTTCTCGCCTCGGCGCAGCGAAATCGGATGAAGAAGATCGGATTCGTCAATATCTCCGAATTCGGAGAGTGAGTGAGCCGCCGCAAGGCGGCAAGACGAGACGAGATTGGCAGAGTAGAAATCACCCTATCGCCGCAGCCCCCTCGGGTCATGCGGCGATTTTTTTATTAGACCTAAGGACGATGGTCTAGAGAGGAGCACATGAGGAAGTCAGTCGGATTGCTCGCAGCTTCGGTTGCGTTGGTTTTGCAGTTCTCTTCCGTCGCGAACGCGGAAAAGGTTAGTCCCGCCGTCGCGAAGCCGTTGCAGGCTGCGCAAAACGCGAGCAAGGCCCGCAAGTGGGCGGAATGTCTCTCGAATCTCAAGACCGCGGATGCCACGGCAGGCAAGAGCGCCTACGACACGTTCATCATCAATGAGCTCACGGCGTTTTGCGCGCTGAGTTCTAACGACATAGCTGGTGCGACTCGGGCGTACGAGGCCAATCTGGCATCACCGTTCGCAGCCGACAAAATTGCGCAACGCACTCGCGACCTCGCCAAGATTTACTTCAATGCGCGCGACTACAAAAAGACCGTGGAAGTCGGGCGTGATGCGATCACCAAGGGATACGGGGATCAGGACACGTATCTGGTCGTTGCGCAGTCCTATTACCAGATGAACGATTTCCGTAACGCCAAGGAGTTCGTCGGTAATTGGATCAAAGATCAAGAGAAGCGTGGACAGCGTCCTCGCGAGAACGCGATCCAGATCTACGTCACCTCCTGCATGCGCTTGAAGGACGAGGCCTGCACGGCCGCCGGCTTCGAGAAGCTCGTCACCTATTATCCGAACCCTGCCGGATGGGCGAACTTGATGCAGTCGCTCTTTGCCTCGCGCAACGAGGCGGCGGCGTTCAACGCGTATCGCCTCGCCACGGAAGTGGGCGCGATGCGCGCCGGGGACGATTACACTGAAATGGCGCAACGAGCACTCGAGAAGGGTCTTCCAGGCGAGGCGCTCACCACGCTCGAAGCGGCATTCGCTCGCAAAGTGTTTACCGACAAGCGCGACATCGACCGCAATACGCGACTGTTGAACACGACGAAGGAGCGTGCGGCTGCGGATCGCGCGAGCCTCGCGAAGCAGGACCGCGACGCCGCTGCCGGAAAAAGCGCGGACGCCGATCTTCGGGTCGGACAGGCCTACATGAGCTACGGTCAGTACGCTCCGGCCGTCACTGCGATCCGTCGGGGAATCGCCAAGGGCAACGCGGCCGATCCGGCCGAGGCCCAACTCATCCTCGGGATCGCGTTGATCAAGGCGGGAGAAAAGGCGGAAGCCGGGCGCGTACTGCGCGCCATCAAAGGTGACGCCGAACTTCAGCGCGTCGCGAAACTCTGGAGCCTCCGGGCTCAATAATTGGTTGTCATCAACGCATGATGGGGGAACGGTCTATGCGTAGGCTCACTATCGGGGTTTCGATAGCTTTAGTCGCCGTTTTGTTTTCTTCCTCGGGCTTTGCGCAGCAGAGCAAGAAGTCTCAAAAGGAAGCGGCACCGGCTGCGGCAAAAGGACCTACGGTGAGCAAGCCATTGCTGAAACCTTTGGCCACTGCACAGGATGCGGCAAAGAAAGAGCAGTGGGCCGAGTGTATCTCCCAGCTCAAGGCGCTCGATGGGCAGCCGACCAACGCGCCCTACGACAACTACGTCATCAACGACATCCTCGGGTTCTGCGCCCTTCGTTCGAACGACAACGCCCTCGCGATCGCCTCGTGGGCGAAGGTCGTCAACTCGGAGTTTGCCGATCCGAATCGATCGGCGAGCTTGCGCAAGGGCTTGTTGCAGTTGTCTTATCAGGCGAAGGATTACGCCGGTGCGGTGGGGTATGGGCGGCGCATGATCGAACTGGGTTCGGCTGACGAGGCCGTCTACCTGCTCACGATCCAGTCGCTTTATCTGCAGAATGACTTCAAGGGTTCCGAGACTCTTTCTGCCGGGTACGTCGCTTCGATGGAAGCAGCCGGCCAATCGCCCCCCGATATGGCGCTCCAGCTCTATGCGAGCTCGTGCATCAAGCAAGACGACGACGCTTGCACGTTGCGCGCGCTCGAGAAGCAAGCGCAGTACTTCCCCAAAAAGGAAACCTGGCCAAATCTCACCTTGCTCATGTTCCGCTCCGGCGGCGAAGCGAACACCCTCAATGTTTTCCGGTTGTCTCGGGAAATGGGTGGTCTGCTTCGCGGTGAGGAGTACACCGAGATGGCGCAGCTCGCGATCGAGAAGGGTTTACCCGGCGAAGCGCAGTCGGTCATCGAAGAGGGCAAGGAAAAGGGTCTCTTCACCAACAAGTCCAACCTTGAACTCGCCAATCGGCTTCTCAATACGGCGAAAGCCCAGGCGGTTGCCGACAAGCCGACGCTCTTGGCCCAAGACAAGGAAGCTGCAGGTCGCAAGAACGGCGAAGTCGATGCGCGAATCGCGACGGCCTTCCTGAGCTACGGCGACTTCGAACGGGCCGTGGCGGCCTACGAACGGGGCATTTCGAAGGGCAATGTTCGAAACCCTGAAGAAACTCGACTGAATCTCGGAATTGCTCAGCTCAAGGCCGGCAACAAAGAGGCCGCTGCAGCGACCTTTGCCTCGGTCAAGGGTGACGAGACACTACAGCGCCTTGCGCGCCTCTGGGCGCTACGCACGAAGTAGCCGGGCGTCGGCCGTTCAATCCTTCACGAGCCGACGGCCTCGAGCGGATCGATATCCGCTGCGGGTTTTCCGCGGCGGGTGATTTCCTCGAGTTCAGCGTGCATGGCACGCATCATTCGTTCGACGTAAGCGCCTCGCGCGGCGGCTCGTTCCTGCGCTGCGTGCGCGTCGGGGGTCCACCCCTCGAGCTCAGCTCGGTCGAGTACCTGTTTGGACGCCAGCAATCGCTCCAGGCTGTCGAGGCGCTCCCTCGTGACAGACAACTCTTCCATGAGCGTCATCGTCATGGAGAGCAGTTTGTCCGTAGCCGGGTCGGCGAAGTATTGCGGGCGCTTGCCCTTCGCAACACGCGCGAGTCGGGGTTTTTGAGCACCGGGTTTGTTCATCGGCGGGCCGCCAGAATTTTCCAGACGAAGTTCTCGGCGTAGTTCATCTGCGCCACATCGAGTTTCGGTGCGAACTCGTCGACGAGGACCTGCTCATCCGAGAAGCCGCCCTTGAGCGCCTCGGCTTTGAGATCGATACCGGTCATGAACCGGCTGAACGTCTCGTTATTGTTGTAACTCTCCCAGTTGTGCATGAACTTCTCGATGATGGTTTTTCCTCGCGGAATTTCGAGGTGCAGCATGAGTCCATTTGGCTCGAGCAGGCGGTGACACTCGCCGAGAATGCGCGGCAGTGCGGATTTCGAGGTCTCATGCAACACGATATGTGACAGCACGAGATCGAACGACCCGTCGGCGAAGTCGGTTTTCTCCGCGTTTTGTTGACTGAAATGCACGGGCACGTCGAGCGCTTCCGCCCGTGCATGCGCATAGCGCAATACCGGCGCGGCGACGTCGATACCGTAAACCTGCGCCTCGGGAAAAGCGCGCGCCCAGACCACCGAGCTGTTGCCGATCGCACAGCCGAGATCGAGTATTTTCTTCGGTCTGAAGTCGGGGTGCTTCTCACGCAAATAGGCGAGCAGAATATCGCCCATCAGGTTGTTTTCGGCGCCGAGCGCGCCTCCCATGTAAAGGTTGATGCCCTTGTCGTAGACGACGCCGGCGGCCACGTCATCCTCAGTGAATTCGCTGTGATACCCGCCCGGTTGCAGATGGATATCGACTGCGGCGTGATAACGGGGCAACGGCAGAGACGGGTCGAGCCGCAAGCTGCCGCGGACGGGACGATTGGCGTTTCGGGTGAGAGATTTCGAGGCGTCGATCAGCGTCGCAAGCTCTCTTTCGGTCGGATCGATGACGGACTCCCAGAGCAGCTCCTGACTGCGCCGCTGCATGGCACTCCAGAACTGATAAAAAGGATCTTGGGTCATCGCCTTGCGGATCTCGTCGTGGTCGGACGGCGCACGTCCGTTCGCCGCCCGAAAACCAGGCTCCACGCGATGTTCGTAAACTTTGTATGCGCCAGGCATCAACCGGGCGGAAAGATGGCCGCGCAACGACGAGACGAAATCCTGTCGTGCCTGCTCGTCGAGATTGGGGACGGGCTGCATCGCATGTCGGTTGAAGACGGGCATCGCGGCCACTCCGCACTGAACTTGATGAATCGATCCTACCGATTGCCGAGCGACGAGCTGCGTGGCCCGAGCGTCGTGTCCGAAAGGTGGTTAAACCTGCGGCGCAAAACAGCCGTCTAAATCGTCAGGCGCCGGTCTCGATCAGTTCGATGAGTTCCCCGGCGGCCCCACGACAAATCGCCGATCGTCGTCCGTGATAAGGCGCTTGCGGCAGGGCGCACGGCGGCGAAATCCAGTCGAGGGTCGAGGGGAGTTGCTTGATCCCGAAACTGACCATGGCGATGGCGGGCGGGAGCTCGCCTTCGCGGATGTCACGAGCCTGCGTACCCGGCGGCATCCGGTCGACTTCGATGTAGGACTGTCCCTGCAACGGTAGCGCCGCAAGGTCGTGTCGGGTGTCGGGCGGGATTCCGTGTGCGTTCGAGAGCACGGAAATCACACAGGGGACGACTGCCGCATCGGCCACGTCGAAGTGCGTTTTGTAAAACGCGTTGACCTGTTCAACCGATGGGCCGCCCAGGATGACGATGAAGACACGGTCAATGAAATGCTTCGCATCGGGCGTATCGAATTGAGGAAGCTTCTCGGAGAACGAGGTGAGATAAAGCGCTTCATTCGAAGGGCCCAGAGCCTGAGCGGCGCGAATCTTGTCGGAAATCGACAGGTTGGCCGGAGGTCCGATGATGCGGAAGGGGGAACCGGCCAAACGCGCGGCAGCTTGATCCGTGTCTTGCACCATCAGTTCCGCGGCGTTCCATCCCATGTGCTTGAACGGCACGTACCCAGGTGCGGGTTTACTCTCGATGAACCTCAGGAACGTTTGTCCTTCGCCCTCGGGCAGCATCAGCGCATAGCGGCGTCCCGTGAGACCCGGCAGCCCCCAAAGACGCGCATGCTCGTCGCTCAGTCTTCCGTGATCGACGAGTTGATAACCGAGGAACAGTCGATAGCTGTCGATCATGTGCTGCAGCTCGGGCGCAGCGATCGTGATGCAAGAGATCGGTCCGATTGAGGGCATGATCAGGCTCGACTTTTGAGTTGGTCCAGGTAGGCAAGAACACCGGACAGCGCGGCGACTTCGGCGTACTTGGCTTGCAAGTCGAAGAGATTCGACTCGTGGGGACCTGCAGCGCGATCACCTACCGCCTCGCGCACCACGATCGGAATGAAGCCGTGCTGGCAGCAGTCGACCGCGCTCGCCCGGACGCATCCGCTCGTCGACAGCCCCGCGATCAGGACAGTGTCGACGCCGAGGGCCGTGAGCGTCGAAGCCAAAGTCGTGCCGAAGAATGCGCTCGCATACTGCTTGGAGATCACGGTCTCACCCGCGACGGGTTCGAGACCTTCGGCGAAGGCGGCGAGCTCCGGGTGCGCCCCGGCTTCGAAACAGCTCAGCGCCGGAACCTTCCGAAAAAACACGCCACCGTCACGCCCGCCCGGTTGATACACCACGTTGGTGTGGAGTACGGGAATCCCAGCCCGTCGCGCCGCGTGAAGCAACGTCTCGCAATCGCTTCGAGCCTGTTCGACACCCGCGTAAAGCGGTGAGCTCTTGACGAGATAGGCACGAACAAAGTCGATGACGAGCAAGGCTGGGCGCGCACCCGGCGAGAGTGTTTTGCCGAAACCACCGTGCGCGTAATTTTCTCGGAGTGATTCCCCCACGTTCATCGCGCTCAGATGACTTTCGTCGCGCGCAGTTGCGCGAGACGCTCGGCACCGTATCCCAGCAGTTCGGACAGCACCTCGTCGTTATGTTGACCGAGTTCCGTGGGAGCGGGGCTGTGCACACCGCCAGGGGTCGCGGAAAACTTCGGCACCGTGTTCTGCATTTTCAGATCGCCGAAGTAGGGATGCTTGGTCGTGATGATCGCCTCTCGCGCCTTGACGTGTGGATCCTCCAGCATCTCCGGAGCTCGGTAGATCTGACCGGCCGGAACGCCGTATTCGTCCATGATCTCGAGTGCTTTTTTCGTGGGTAGCGTCTGCGTCCACGCCTCGATTAGGCCGTCGAGCAATTTTTGGTTGGCGCCTCGGGCCTGGTGGTTCACGAAGCGAGGATCGGTGGGCCACGTGGGCTGCTGCATGGCCTCGCAGAGGCGGCCGAATACGGTGTCTTGGTTGGCGGCGATCAATACGAGACCGTCACTCGTCTTGTAGACATTAGAGGGGGCGACGTTGGGCAGTATCGCGCCAGTGCGTTCGCGGATGTAACCGGTCTTGTCGTACTCGGTGATGAGCGACTCCATCATCGCAAGCACCGCCTCGTACAGAGCGGAGTCGACGACTTGTCCGCGACCGGTTTTCTCGCGGTGGTGCAGGGCGGCCAACGCACCCACACAGGCGAAGGTTGCCGCAAGTTCATCGCCGATGCTGATGCCCATGCGCGAGGGCGGGGTGGACGGATCGCCGCATACGTAACGCAGGCCGCCCATGGCTTCGCCGATCGCGCCAAAGCCCGCCCGATGGGAATACGGACCGTTCTGCCCGTAGCCCGACACGCGGATCATGATCAGCTTGGGATTGATCTTCGAAAGCTCCTCGTAACCACAGTTCCATTTTTCCATGGTGCCGGGGCGAAAATTCTCAAGTACGAAATCAACAGTCTTGACTAAGTCCTTGAAAATTCTCTGACCTTCTTCCTGTCGCATGTCGAGGGTCACGGCCTTTTTGTTGCGCGCGACAACCGGCCACCAAAGCGAAGGCTCCCCCGCTTTTTGCCGACCCCAGACGCGCATCGGATCGCCCTGTCCCGGTGGCTCGATCTTGATCACCTCGGCCCCCATGTCGCCGAGTAACTGACCGCAGAACGGGCCGGCGAGCAGCGTCCCAAGCTCCAAGACCCGAAGATCGGAAAGTGGGCCACGTTTGAAAGTCGAATCACCGGACATGCATGAACCTCGGCCGTGCGTGTGAGGGAACCGGCGAAACTTGTACCGGCCGTCCTCCTGCGGGTCAAGGTTGAGGCGTGCTCCTCGCCACGATTGCTAGAATGGGTCGCGAGAACGGTAGTCCGGTGGGCCTTCAGGAGACCGAGATGTCACGACAGGTCGAAATCGTTGAAGTCGGGCCGCGCGATGGGCTGCAGAGCGAGCCCGGCGTATTGCCGACGGCCGCCAAGGTGGAGCTGATCGAGCGCCTCGTCGATTCGGGGCTTCGCCGGCTCGAGGTCACGAGCTTCGTGAATCCCAAGAAGGTTCCGCAAATGGCGGATGCCGAGCTCGTGCTCGCGGGACTGCGCAAGCGCGAGGATGTGCGCTACATCGGGCTCGTGCTCAATCAGAAAGGATTCGAGCGTGCGCTCGCGGCGGGCTGCAACGAGGTCGGCATGGCCGTCGTGGCCAGTGACACGTTCAACCGGCGCAATCAGGGCGTTGGCACCGACGAATCCATCGCCGCGTGGCTCGCGATTGCGAAAGAAGCGAAGGCCGCCGGCATTCGCGCTCAGGTCACCGTCTCTGCCGCGTTCGGATGCCCTTTCGAGGGTGAGATGCCTGTGGCGAGAGTGATCGAGGTCGCCAAACGCGTCGCCGAGGCCGAACCTTTCGAAATCGCCTTTGCCGACACCATCGGCGTAGGCGTGCCCGCGCAGGTCAGCGAAATCATCGGTCGAGCTCGAGAATCGTTGCCCGACACCATTCGGTTGCGAGCTCATTTCCACAACACCCGAAATACGGGTCTGGCCAACGCGTATGCGGCGGTCGCTGCGGGGGTCTCGGCGCTCGATTCGAGTGTTGGCGGGATCGGGGGCTGTCCGTTCGCGCCGGCCGCGACGGGCAATATCCCCACGGAGGATCTCGTCTACATGCTCGGTCGCTCCGGCATCGAGACCGGCATCGATCTCGAGAAGCTGGTGAGCACGGCCGAGTGGCTGCAAGAGACCTTGGGTCGCACCGTCCCCGGTATGTTGCTCAAGGCCGGAAATTTTCCCAAGCAGGCAACGGCCTGCGCCGCGTAACCTGAGCCGCGTGAGCTGAACGCCACCTGATGGTAGTCGTGGTCGGGTTATGACGATGCCCGATTGCGCTGCTGGCGGGGTGGCCGGATACTTGGCAACCGTTTTCGTTCCCGATTAAACGAGGCCCCGGAGGGCGCATGTCATATCGTTTGGGTGTAGATGTCGGCGGCACGTTCACGGACCTGCTGCTTGTTAACGAAAAATCCGGTCAGACATGGTCTGCGAAGGTGCCCTCGACCCCCGCCGACCAGTCGATTGGCGTACTCAATGGCATCAAGCGTGTATGCGAGCGTGCGGGTATCGACCCGAGCGCGATCGATCACGTGATGCACGGCACGACAGTGGCCACGAACACGGTGCTCACGGGCACTGGCGCGCGCTGCGGTCTCGTCACCACCAAGGGTTATCGGCAAGTGCTGCAGATCGCGCGCTCGTACGTTCCCGGTGGTCTCGGCGGCTGGATCATCTACAACAAATCTTTGCCGATGGCGCCGCTCGCTTGCACCATCGAAGCTGACGAGCGCGTCAGCGCAAAGGGCGAAGTCGTCAAGCGCCTCGATGAGAAAGCCCTGCGCGCGAGCCTGCGCAAGCTGAAAGCGCAGAATATCGAAGCGCTCACGGTTTCTTTGATCAACTCCTTCGCGAATCCCGCCCACGAACGTCGTGTGCGCGAGATCGCGCTTGAAGAGATGCCAGGTACCCCGGTGTCGATCTCCTCCGATGTCGTTCCCGAGATGCAGGAGTACGAGCGCACCGTCACGACGGTGGCGAACTCCTACGTCCGTCCGCGCGTCGATCGTTACGTCAACAACCTCAAGGCGAAGCTCGGTCAGGTTGCCAAGGATGTGAAGCTGCACATCCTTCGTTCCGACGGCGGTCTCGCTTCGGCGTCATCGGCGGCCGAATATCCGGTCAATTTGCTGATGTCCGGTCCCGCCGGTGGCGTGACGGGTGCACTTTGGGTGGCGGTGCAGGCAGGGTTTCCGAATCTGCTCACCGTGGACGTCGGTGGAACCTCCACAGACGTTGCGCTCATCCAGGGCGGACAGCCGCGGCTTCGTCGCGAAACGACGGTGGGTGACGTCACGGTGCGCGCCTCGTCGGTCGACATTCGCACCGTAGGCGCGGGCGGCGGCTCGATCGCCCACGTTCCCGAACTCACCAAGGCGCTGCGCGTCGGTCCGCAATCGGCCGGCGCTGACCCGGGCCCGGCCGCGTACAACCGTGGCGGCACGGAGCCGACGGTCGCCGATGCCAACATCGTCCTCGGGTATCTCCCGGAGATGCAGAAGCTCGGTGGCGACATGGTCCTCAATCGTCCGCTCTCTCATGCGGCGGTCAAGAAGGTGGGTGACGCGCTCGGTCTCAACGTCAAACAGGCAGCGCAAGGCATCTACAACATCGTCAACGAAAACATGGTGGGTGCGCTGCGCCTCGTGTCGGTCGAGCAGGGTTACGACCCGCGTGACTACGCGCTGATCGCCTTCGGTGGCGCCGGCCCGTTGCACGCCAACGCGCTCTCGCGGCTCCTCGGCTCGTGGCCGTCGATCATTCCGCCCGGACCGGGCGTGCTCTGCGCGCTTGGCGATGCCACGACGGCGGTGCGTGACGAACGCGCTCGCACCTACGTTCGCAAGTTCAGTGAAACCAGCGCCAAAGAAATCGACAAAATTCTGAAGGCGCTCGCGGGCGAGGCCTCGAAGGGTCTCGAAGAAGAGGGCGTCAAGAAGTCGGAGATCAAGACTTCGTATCAGGTCGATCTGCGCTATCACGGTCAAGGCCTGCGCCTCACCGTCGAGGTCAACCTCGCAGAACTTCAAAAGAAGGGCTTGAAGGCGATCTCCGACAAGTTCGACGAAGAGCACAAGCGGCTCTTCACCTTTGCGCTGCCGCTCGAGCATGAACTCGTCACGCTGCGCTCGGCCGTCCAGGGTCAGGGCATCAAGATCAAGCGTCAGCCGCTCGCCAAGGGAAGCTCGAGTCCGAAGGCTGCCGTTGTCGGCAAGCAAAAGTCGTTCATGGAAGGCAAAGACGTCACCGCCATCGTGTACGACCGTGCAAAGCTCAAGGCGGGAAACAAAGTCGCCGGACCGGCCATCGTCATGGAAATGGACTCGACGACGGTCATCCTGCCGAAGCACACCGGCCACGTCGACAAGTCTGGCTGCATCCTGATTTACCCCGACAATTACAAGGCTCCCAAAAAGGGTGCTTCGCGTAAGTCGGGCAAGAAATAATCTCGAGGAACACACCCATGCCTGCAACAATCGTTCAGCGCAACAAGAAGTCCTTCAAGAAGGTCAAGGTCGACACCGTCACCATCGACATCATCGAAAGCGCGCTGCGCAATGCGCGTTACGAGATGGATACGGTGCTGTTCCGCACGGCCATGTCGCCAGGCATCCGCGAACAGCACGACGAATTCCCGATGATCGCCAACACCGACGGCAAGATGGTCGTCGGGCAGTTCGGCTCGTTCATCTGGGGCTTCATGCAAGGTTATGAAGGGACGGTGGAGGAGGGCGATATCTTCCTGACTTCCGACCCCTACTCCGTCAATGGCGCCATCAGCCACGCCAACGACTGGTTGATGCTGATGCCGATTTACCGAGACGGCCGCATCATTGCCTGGTCGGCGATGTTCGGGCACATGACCGACGTCGGCGGCAAGGTCCCGGGCTCGTTGCCCACCGACGGTACAACGATCTACGAAGATGGCATCGTGGTGCCACCGGTCAAGATCTTCAAAGGCGGCAAGCTCAACGAAGACGTGCTGCGCGTGGTGTTGCACAACTGCCGTTTGCCTGAATGGAACCTGTCGGACTTCAACGCCATCACTGCGGCGCTCCGAACGGCAGCCGCCCGTTGCGTCGAAATCGCCGATCGTTTTGGCGATGACGTGTTCTATTCGGCGATGGACGCCATGCTCGAGCGCAACAAGCGCGCGATGCGTGCGCTCATTCGGCAAAACGTTCCCGAGGCCAAACAACACTTCGAGGACTACATCTGCGACGACGGACTCAACATGGGGCCGTACCGCATCAAGTGCAGCATGTGGCGCGAGGGTGACAAGTGCATCTTCGACTTCACCGGCACCGACCCGCAGTCCATCTCATCGATCAACTTCTTGTTGAACGAAGAGATGTTCAAGATGTTTGCGGGCATCTACATGATCATGGTGTTCGACCCGCAGATCTTGTTCAACGACGGGTTCTACGACCTGATGGAAGTCCGTATTCCACCGGGCACCTTGCTCAAACCGCTCAAGCCGGCTGCGCTCTCGTGCCGAACGCATGCGCTCGGACGCATCTTCGACATCCTCGCCGGCTTGCTCGGTCAGGGTAATCCGGACTTCATGTGTGGTGCGGGCTTCTCCGACAGTCCGCACTTCATGTACTCGGGCTACGACAAGAACGGCGAGTGGTATCAGCTCTACCAAATCACCTTCGGCGGCATCCCGGGCAAGCCGTTCGGCGACGGTCCGGACGGTCACTCGTTGTGGCCCTCGTTCACCAACGTGCCGAACGAGTTCCTCGAGAGCTACTTCCCGCTGCGTATCGACATCTACGAAACCATCGCGGATACCGGTGGTGCGGGCAAGAATCGAGGCGGCAACGGACTTCGCATCGGCTACCGCTTCCTCGAGCCGGGCGAAATCTCGATCCACGACGATCGTTGGCTGACCTATCCGTGGGGCGCCAACGGCGGCGAGCCGGGTGCGCGCAGCCGCAAGACGCTGGTGCGGGCCGACGGGTCCGAGCAGTTGCTGCCGTCCAAGATCGATCACGTCAAAGTCGAAGCGGGCGATCTTCTGCTCGCCGACACTTGGGGTGGTGGCGGTTGGGGAGATCCGCTCGAGCGCGAAAGTGCGAAGGTTGGCTTCGACGTCGCCGCGGGTCTCGTGACGGCCCAGGGCGCCAAGCGTTACGGTGTGGTGTGCGACGAAGACGGAAAGGTCGACGAGGCGGCAACCGAGACGCTGCGTGCGAAGATGCGCGCCAAGCGCGGACCGAAGAAAATCTTTGATCGCGGCTTCGAGTCGATCGAAGAGCTCAAGGGTCGTTGCAAGGCGGAGACAGGTTTCGATCCGCCGGCTCAGCCTCGCTTCACGAAGTGGGCGGCGGTTGCGGCCGAAGCGATGCTGCGCAAGAAGGGCATCAAGGCCGCCTGAGTTCGAGCGCCCAACGGTAACGGGCAAGAGTCCCCGCACCGCGAGGCGCGGGGACTTTTTTTTGGAGGGTGATCATGAGTGATACCTACGTCGATGTCGGCTATGCCTCCACCAGGATCGGCATGGGCGAAAAAGCTGCGGTGCTCGTCGTCGATTGGCAGCTCGCGTTCACGGACCCGAGGTTCGAGCTCGGCGGACTCGCCCGTTTGCACGCGGCCCGCGACAACACGGCGGAGTTTTTGAAAGTGGCGAGGGCAGCCGGAACGCCGGTCGCCGCCTGCTACACGGCCTACTGCAGTCAGAAAGACATGCCGCTTTGGAAGGTGGCTGCCGTTCGTCGCGAGTTTTTCTATGGGCATGAGTGCACGGAGATGGATCCGAAAATTCACCATCCGTCAGACTTCACGTACTGCAAAAATGCGCCCTCGATGTTTTTCCAGACGCCGCTCATCACGTGGCTGGTCAAGCAGCAGGTCGATACAGTCTTCGTGACCGGATGCACAACGAGTGGTTGCGTACGGGCGACGATCGTCGATGCGTTTTCTTTTGGCTTTCGGGTTCAGGTCATTGGGGATTGTTGCGGCGACGCCGAGCAGGGTCCGCACGACGACACTCTGCGAGACGTCGGTCGACGCTATGCCGATGTCATCGATCGAAGGACCGCCGAGGCTTGGCTTCGATCCCGAGCGCAGGGACCGCGCTGAACGAAGCGCCTACGCCGATCGACCGTCGCCGGGTGGCCCACCGGTCGTGAGCCATTCGCGAAACATCGCCGCCGCGTAGTCACCTGACCGTCGCGCGAGCGCGAAAACCTCCGCGGGTGACGAGGACTCATTGGCCCGGTCGGAGATCATTCGGACACAAGCGAAAGGCGCCTCGAAGTCGTGGCAGACCTGAGCCACCGCCGCGCCCTCCATTTCGACGCAGACGGCACTCGGCACCGCAGCCACCACCCGCTCACGCTGTCCCGGTCGGCCGATGACCTGATCGCCCGTGGCAATGTCCGCTACCCAAGTCCGAGGCCCCTGTGCGCCATGGGCTCGCAGCAAGGCGGCTCGCAGGCTCTCGGTCAATCCAGGGTCGGTCGAGAGGCCCGCGCGGTCGAGCAGCGGGATATAGGTGGGCGGAAAAAAAGGGGAGGCGTCGAGGTCGTGCTGGAAGAGCTCCTTGGCAAACACGACATCGCCGATCGACAGGTCGTCCCGTAGCGCTCCCGCGATACCCGTGAACACCACGTGGGACGGGCGAAGCGCGGTGACCAAATGGGCCGCCGTCGAGGCCGCTGCGACTTTTCCCCAGCGGGAGAACGCCAGCGTCACCGGATGCCCGGAGATGGTCCCTTGGGTGATCTGCCGGCCGCCTGAACGATGGACGGTGGGGCGGTCGACCGAGTCCGTAATCGCGGCGAGTTCTTCCGGCATCGCCGATAAGATCAGGATCATTCTTTAACTTTACATAATATACATTATGCGCACTCAAGGATGAGCCCGGATGGCGTCAGCTCGGCGCTAAGGCACCGTATCACGGTCTATCGGATACGCCACCAGTGCGTCGGCTCGCGCCCTCGCATAGGCCACCATATCCAGCGTCCCCGCGACGTATGCCGCGGCTTGAGCAAGCGATTCGACTGTGTCGACCTCGTCCGAACGCGTCGGCCGCGCCGACTCCTGCGAGCGCGGCATGACCGCTGCGACTTTCGGCGACACCCACACGGACTGATCGATCGAGTCGACCCCAGCGTCTCGGGTCCCCGATGAGCCAGCCGGATGCCGCGCCTCAAGCGCGCGAGCCAGCGCGATCGCCGGCGTCATGGAGAGTTTTGCATCCATGCGGTCCATCGTATGGGTCGAGACGACTGTGACAACTTCGGATTTCAGAATTCGTGACGAATGTCTCAGGATCGCGGCCTCGATCCGCCTTCGCGTACACTGATCCTCTGGGCGTGGTCGCCCGGAGTCTCCATTGCGATTGCTCGTCTATAACATCCGCTACGCCACCGGGACCGGTCCGGCGTTCCACTTGCCGTTGCCCGGCGCTGGCTACCTGCGCAGCAGTCGGCGCGTGCTCGACGAGATCACCCAATTCATTCGCGGCGAAGATCCGGATCTCGTTGGCTTGATCGAGGTCGATACGGGATCGGTGCGCAGCGCGCTCGTGAACCAGGCCGAGTACATCGCCCAGCACCTCGGGCATTACACCGTGTACGAGTGCAAGTACGGCGCCGCGTCGATCAACAACCAATTACCGATCGTGCGCAAGCAAGGCAACGCCATTTTGGCGGCTCCCCGAGTCACGGGTGAACGGTTCCATTATTTTCCGACCGGGATCAAGCGGCTGATCATCGAGATGGAGCTCGATGACGTCTGCGTATTCCTCGTCCACCTTTCGCTCAAATATAGACATCGACAAGAGCAGCTTCGGCATCTCCATGATCTCGTGCTCGCCGCACAGAAGCCGGTGGTCGTAGCCGGAGACTTCAACACGTTCTCCGGAACGAACGAGCTCTATCTTTTCATGCGAGCCACCGGCCTTCGCAGCGCCAACCTCAAGGGCCTTGCCTCGTTCCCGGCGCGAATCCCCCGCTTCGAACTCGATTTCGTTCTGGTGAGCCGCGAGATCGAGCTCATCGATTTTCGAGTGCCGAATGTGCAGCATTCGGATCACCGCCCTGTGATATGCGATTTCAAAGTATTGACCCCGACGGAGATTGCCCAACGTGACGAACGGACACGAAGCCCGCTGCTGGCGTGAAGACACCGATGCTGAAGGCGTTGTTTGGCTGACGCTCGACAAACCCGGTGCATCGGTCAACACCTTGTCGACACCGGTTCTCGAGGAGCTCGGCGCACTGGTTGCCGACCTCGCAAAACGATCGCCACGCGGAGTGGTCCTGCGCTCCGGTAAATCGTCCGGGTTCGTCTTGGGGGCTGATGTCAAGGAATTCACGACCTTGAGCAGCATCGAGGAGGCACGAGCGCTGGTCGAGCGCGGTCACCGGGTGCTCGCGGCGCTCGAATCCTTGCCTTGCCCCACAGTCGCCCTCATCGAAGGCTTTGCGCTAGGTGGCGGGCTCGAACTCGCCCTCGCCTGTCGATACCGCGTTGCGGTCAACGACGATCGTCTGACGCTCGGGTTGCCGGAGGTCATGTTGGGCATCCATCCCGGATTCGGCGGCACGGTCCGAGCGGTACGCACCATCGGATCTCTGGCGGCACTCGATCTCATGTTGACGGGCCGTAACGTCCGAGGACACAAAACTTTGACCCTGGGGCTCATCGACCGACTCGCCGATTCGCGTGACCACGCTCTCGCCGTCTGCCGCGAGCTCATTCAACAAAATCCCGGAGCTCACAGACCCCCGTTGCTGCAGCGCATCGCCGGACTCGGCATCGTGAGACCGTTGCTGCGTTCGAAGCTCGAGGGTCAAGTGGCGAGAAAGGTGCGCAAGGCCCACTACCCTGCCCCATACGCCATCATCGATCTATGGGTTCGCCACGGCGGCAGAGGATCGAACGCGTACTCGGCCGAGGCCGACTCCATCGCCGCGCTGGCAGCTACGCCGACAGCACGAAATCTCATCCGTGTGTTCATGCTGCAAGATGCGCTGAAGTCGCAAGGGAAAAGCGCGAGCGTCAACCCTAAGAGGGTGCACGTCGTCGGGGCGGGTGTGATGGGTGCCGATATCGCCGCCTGGTGCGCTTTCCGTGGTCTCGAGGTCACCCTGCAAGATCGTGAGCAGCGATTCATCGATTCGGGTCTCGCACGCGCCAACGAATTCTTTGAGAAACGAGTGAAGGACACCACGAAACGAGCGGCTGTCGCCGCCCGGCTTCAGGGCGATCTCGAAGGCCGAGGTGTCGCCGAGGCGGATGTCGTGCTCGAAGCGATCATCGAGGACGCGGACGCCAAACGCGCACTCTACGTGTCGATCGAACCGCGCATGAAACCCGGCGCGATCCTCGCGACCAACACCTCGTCGATCCCCCTCGATCAGCTGGCGTCGGGTCTGGCCGACCCTGCTCGTCTGGTCGGGCTGCATTTTTTCAATCCCGTGGCCCTGATGCCTTTGGTCGAAGTCATCCATACCTCGGCGACAAGTCCGGGATCGATCGCTCTGGCGACCGCCGTGGCGCGCAAGATCGACAAGCTTCCGCTGCCTTGCCGCAGTGCCCCGGGTTTTCTCGTCAACCGTGTCTTGGTGCCGTACATGCAAGAAGCCATGTACGCCGCGCAAGATGGTTTCAGTTTCGACGAGATCGATCGAGCCGCCACTGATTACGGCATGCCGGTTGGCCCGGTCGAGCTCTCCGACATGGTCGGACTCGATGTTTGTCGGCACGTGGGCGGAATCGTCGGACACGCGCTCGGTCGACCCGTGGGCGATACCTCCGCGCTCGATGCGCGCATCGCAGCGAAGAAGCTCGGCCGAAAAACCGGCGAGGGTTTTTATCGTTGGGAGAAGGGCCGCGTCGTCCGTGACGCAAGCTCCGCAGCGCCCGTTCCGGGTGTCGAGAGGCGACCCGATGCGACGGCCCGTGCCGATCTGCAAGATCGGTTGATGTTGTCTTTGCTCAACGAGTGCGTGGCCGTTCTTCGCGAGGGTCTCGTCGAGTCACGAGAGATGATCGATGCCGGCGTGATCTTTGGCTGTGGGTTCGCCCCGTTCCGCGGTGGGCCCTTGCAGGATGCGAACACTCGTGGCGCGCCCGCCTGCGTCGATCGCCTCGAAGAACTGTCCGTCCGTTACGGTGAGCGTTTCAAGCCGGACGCCGGTTGGTCGCAATTGCGTTGAGCCGCCAAAGCAAACGCTCGAGCGCGAGCGGCTTGTTGATGGGTGTCTCGGCCCACTGGCGCGCTTCCCTGGCCTCATCGAGCGCGGCGAATAACGCCTCGGTGGGTCCGGGTCGTTTGCCGCTTGCCCAGTCACGAATGCGGGCCACGAGCCAGTTTTCGATGCAGGTGATGCGCAGCGCGAAGGCCTCTTTACCCCAACTCTCGGCCGTTTCGACGGGATCGAGTGTTCCTGCGATGACCTGATCGAGGGCCCTCGCCGTTTCGCGTTGCAAATCCGCGATGGACTCGGCCTCGGACTGCAGGGCGGCAAGCGGTCGAGGTCCGATGGCGTTCATGACGGCCTTCCAGTCTGTACTCTTTCCGCCTCGACTGCGCAACCACTCCTCGAGTTCCGCGATCGGTGGAACGGGTACCCCAACGCGCGTGCACCGACTCTGGACGGTGGGGGGCAATCTCGAGGGCTCGCCCGTGACCAGCAGCAACAAAGAATTTCCGGCGGGCTCCTCGAGCGTTTTGAGCAAAGCGTTCGCCGCGTTGCGATTGAGTCGCTCCGCAGGGGAGATCACGGCCACCTTTCTGCCGCGACCGTGACCCGTCAGGGCGAGTTCCGCCGCCATGTCGCGAACCTGGTCGATCCGGATTTCTTTGGAGTCTTCGATGGGGCTCAAGCGCAGGAGGTCGGGTTGTTCACCCGCCACGACGCGTCGGCACTCACGACAGTCTCCACAGGGCTTCGCTGACGAGGCGGCCGAACAAAAAAGACGCGCTGCGAGCCATGTTGCGAGCCATTCGCCGCCAAGTCCCGGATCGACCTGGATGAGCACGGCGTGTCCGAGACGATCATGCTCTATCGCCTCGCTCAAAGATCGCTGCAGCGCCACGAGCCAAGGGATCTCTGCGGCTAGGGGCAAGACGGCCGTTGGCGAAGCCATGTCGCGCTCGGTCATCCCCAGCGCTCCTTCAGCACCGACAACGCGGCTGCTCGGACGGTTTGAGCATCTGCTGCGGCATCGATCAGGCGACAACGCCGCGCGTCGCGCTGAGCGATCGCTAGGTACGAGGCTCTGACGCGCTCGAAAAACTGGAGGGTCTCGCTTTCGAAGCGATCGGTCACCGATTCACCGTTCGCCTGGCGACGCGCGCGTGCGCGGTCGAGTCCGACGGCGACCGGCAGATCGAGCAGTAATGTCAGATCGGGCTCGAGGCCTTTGTGCACCGACACCGCGAGCTGTTCGATGAGTTCGATATCCACCCCGCGACCGCCCCCCTGGTAGGCGCGGGTCGCGTCGGTGAACCGGTCGCAGATCACCCACTCGCCTCGTTCGAGGGCGGGACGTGCTAGGTTGTCGAGGTGGATGGCTCGCGCCGCAAACATCAAGAGCGTTTCGGCCTCGGCCGACAACGACTCGTCGCCGCGCGTGAGCACGAGTTGCCGCAACCGTTCGGCGAGCGGCGTTCCGCCCGGTTCGCGGGTTTGGCACACGGGGATCCCTCGCGCGCGTAGCGCCTCGACGAGCGCACTTGCGACAGTGGACTTTCCCGCTCCCTCGATGCCCTCGAGGGTGATGAACTTTCCGCGGCTCATGAGGGCGGCCTGCCTGTCGCCGCGACCCGCCCGTCGCGATGCCGTTGCAACATCTGCCGAATGGCCTTGCGGTGCTCGTCGTAGGTCTTCGAAAAGGTATGTGACCCGTCAGGCAAGCCGGTCGCTACGAAGAAGAGCTCGCCCGTCTCTTGTGGCCGGGTCGCCGCACGAAGGGCCTCTTCACCCGGCAGCGCGATCGGTGTCGGCGGCAAACCTTTGCGGGTATAGGAGTTGTAGGGCGTATCGGTGCGCAGATCTCGGGTGCGGATGTCGCCGTCATAGGTGTCGCCGAGACCATAAATGACGGTCGGATCGGATTGCAGACGCATTCCCTTGCGCAATCTTTGAACGAAAACCCCCGCCACCCGCGGCCGCTCCGCTGTCAACGCCGATTCTTTCTCGACGATCGAGGCCAGGATCAGCGCCTCATTAGGATGGACCAGTGGCAGATTTGCCGCGCGCTCGGCCCAGGCAGCCTCGAGTTGCGATTCCAATCGAGCGTGAGCGACTTTCAAGAGATCGAAATCGGTGGTGCCCCAGGCGAATCGATAAGTGTCGGGAAAAAATCGACCCTCGGGGTGGGTTCCGGGTCGCCCCAGACGAGCCATGATTTCGGCATCGCTCACCCCGGCAAGGGTTTGCTTGACACCCTCGTGCGCGGCGAGCGCACGCCGAAAGTCCGCGTAACGCGTGCCCTCGATGATGACCAAAGATTCGAGAAGGACTCGTCCCTCATCGAGTTGTCGAAGAATGTCTCGCGCCGATGCGCCCGGCGCGATGTCGTAACGTCCGACCCGGACTCGAGGCGGATCGCCGAGCGTTCGCGACCACCACTCGACGACCGCGGCATCCTTGATGGCGCCGGCTCGTTCGAGGTCGAGGAGCACCGATCGGACGGTCTCGCCTCGGCGAACGTCGATGCGGACACGCTCGGCATGCGGACCGGGCTGATCAACGGCCGCAGAGAGCCACCACGCAGCGGCACCGACGCCGACCAGCGACAAGGCGAAGAGCACGAGCAAAATTCGCGAAATACGCACGTGGAAAGTCTAACCCGTTGCGGGCGCGATCGCCCCCGCCCCCTTTGTCGCCAACAGCGGTCAGCCGTTGAAGCGTCGGAACACCAAGGTACCGTTGGTCCCGCCGAAGCCGAAGCTGTTGGATACCGCAACGTCGATGGTCATCGAGCGCGCCGTATACGGCACGTAATCCAGATCGCACTCCGGGTCGGGGTGCTGCAAATTGATGGTCGGCGGAGCGACTTGATCGCGTAGCGCCAATACGCTGAGCACGCCCTCGACCACACCGGCAGCGCCGAGAAGATGTCCCGTCATGGACTTGGTCGAGCTCACCGCAAGATGCGCGGCATGCGCACCAAAGGTTTGTTTGATCGCGACCGTCTCGGCTCGATCACCGAGCATCGTCGAGGTCGCATGAGCGTTCAGATACTGGACGGCCGTCGGATCGAGTTGCGCATCTCGCAAGGCATTACGCATCGCGAGCGCTGCGCCCGCGCCGTTCTCGGGCGGCGCCGTGATGTGATACGCATCACCGCTCATGCCGAAACCGACGAGTTCCGCATGGATATGCGCCCCGCGAGCCTTGGCGTGCTCGAGCTCCTCGAGGAGCATCGCGCCGCCACCGTCGGAGGCGACGAACCCGTCGCGGTCGCGATCCCAGGGTCGAGACGCTTCCGTCGGAGTGTCGTTTCGCTGGGACAGCGCCTTGGCCTGCGAAAACCCGCCGATCCCGAGGCGAGTCGTCGACATTTCTCCACCGCCGGCGATGACGACGTCGGCATCGCCGTATTGGATGGCGCGCATCGCGAGCCCCACGGCATGGGTGGAGGTCGTGCACGCCGTCACGACACCGAGATTTGGCCCCTTGAGACCATATCGAATCGACAAGTGCCCGGAGATCATGTTGATGATGGTGGCCGGGATGAAAAACGGCGAGATCTTTCGAGGGCTCTTGGCCTCGACCATCGCCTCGTACTCGGACTCAATGGTGGCGAGACCGCCGATACCCGCCCCCATGATGACGCCACACCGCTCGGTATCGAGCGTGTTGAAGTCGATACCGGCGTCGGTGACCGACTGGATCCCGGAAGCCACGCCGTAATGCATGAACTCGTCCATGCGGCGCGCTTCTTTCGGGGTGATGTACTGGGTCACGTCAAACCCGCGTACCGCCCCGCCGATCTTGGTGGCATACGCGCTGGTGTCGAAGCGGGTAATCAGCCCGATGCCGCTCTCTCCACGCAGAACGGCCTCCCACGCACTCTGGACGGTGCTGCCAACCGGGGAAACGATACCGAGACCGGTGACGACGACGCGACGCTTGCTCACGGGAGCCTCACGCGATGCGATTTCGAGGGATTCAAAAAGCCGAGGCCGGCGACAAGCCGGCCT
>JBILWC010000031.1:0-21271 GCA_044370105.1 Steroidobacteraceae bacterium
AAGCGACGCAGCCGGGGCTTGCTGGCCCCGGTTGCGTCGTCGTCTCCGAACAGTTTTGACGAGAGAGGTGACAGATGGCTTACTCATTCACTGAGAAGAAGCGCATCCGCAAGAATTTCGGCAAGCAGGGCAGCGTCCTCGAGACGCCGTATCTGCTCGCCATTCAGCTCGACTCCTACCGCCAGTTCCTGCAGGCCGACAAGGCCGAGGACGGACGTGAAGATGTCGGTCTGCATGCGGCTTTCAAAACCGTCTTCCCGATCTCGAGTTATTCCGGCAATGCCGTACTCGAGTACGTGAGCTATCGGCTCGGCGAGCCGGTGTTCGACGTCAAGGAGTGCCAACTCCGTGGCCTGACCTATGCCGCGCCGCTGCGCGTCAAGGTTCGTCTCGTCGTGTACGACAAGGAAGCCGCGGGCCCGAAGAAGCCCGTCAAGGACGTGCGCGAACAAGAAGTTTATCTCGGTGAGCTTCCGCTCATGACCGACAACGGCACGTTCGTCGTCAACGGCACCGAGCGCGTCATCGTCTCGCAGCTGCATCGCAGCCCGGGCGTTTTCTTTGACCACGACCGTGGCAAGTCGCATTCGTCGGGCAAGCTGCTGTTCAGCGCCCGAATCATTCCCTACCGTGGCTCGTGGCTCGACTTCGAATTCGACGCCAAGGACTGCGTGTTCGCGCGTATCGACCGCCGCCGCAAGCTCCCGGTGTCGATCATCCTGCGTGCCCTCGGCATGAACGAGGGAGAAATCCTCGATACGTTCTTCGACAAGAACCGCTTCTTCCTCTCGAAGGACGAGACCTCTCTCGAGCTCATTCCGGCTCGCCTGCGTGGCGAGACGGCGGCGTTCGAGATCCGCATCGGCGACAAGGTCGTCGTCGAAGAAGGACGCCGAATCACCGCGCGTCACGTTCGTCAGCTCGAGGACGCGGGCGTCAGCCGCCTCTCCGTCCCGCGTGACTACATCTACGGCAAGATCCTCTCTCATGATGTCGTGAACACCGAGACCGGCGAGATCATCGCCAAGGCCAACGAGGTGATCACTGCGGCCTCCGCCGAGAAGTTCATCGAGACGGGCATCACCGAGGTCAGCACGCTTTACGTGAACGACCTCGACCGTGGTCCGTACGTCTCCGACACGCTGCGCATCGACCCGACCAAGAATCGTCTCGAGGCGCTGGTCGAGATCTACCGCATGATGCGCCCGGGCGAACCGCCGACCCGCGACGCTGCCGAGAACCTGTTCTCGAATCTGTTCTTCAACGACGAGCGCTACGATCTGTCGGGCGTCGGTCGCATGAAGTTCAACCGTCGCGTCGGCCGCAAGGAAATCATCGGCGAGAGCGTTCTCTCGAAAGAGGACATCCTCGACGTGCTCAAGGTGCTCATCGCCATCCGCAACGGCGACGGCACGGTCGACGATATCGACCACCTCGGCAACCGCCGCGTGCGTTCGGTCGGTGAAATGGCCGAGAACGCCTTCCGCGTGGGCCTCGTTCGCGTCGAGCGCGCCGTCAAGGAGCGTCTCAATATCGCCGAGACCGAGCCGCTGATGCCGCAGGAGATGATCAACGCGAAGCCGGTTGCCGCTGCCGTGAAGGAATTCTTTGGTTCCTCGCAGCTCAGCCAGTTCATGGACCAGAACAATCCGCTCTCTGAAGTGACGCACAAGCGTCGCGTTTCGGCGCTCGGCCCAGGCGGCCTCACCCGCGAGCGTGCGGGCTTCGAAGTTCGCGACGTGCATCCGACGCACTACGGCCGCGTGTGCCCGATCGAAACGCCGGAAGGTCCGAACATCGGCCTCATCAATTCGCTGTCGGTCTATGCGCGAACGAACCAGTACGGCTTCCTCGAGACGCCGTACCGTCGCGTCGAGAACGGCCGCGTCACCGACAAGATCGATTTCCTCTCAGCCATCGAAGAGGGTGAGTTCGCGATCGCTCAGGCGAATGCGACGACCAATCCGAAGGGCGAGCTGACGGACGATCTCGTCTCGTGCCGCTTCCAGAACGAATTCACGCTCATGCCGCGTGATCGCATCAACTACATGGACGTCTCGCCGAAGCAGATCGTGTCGGTGGCGGCCTCGTTGATTCCGTTCCTCGAGCATGACGACGCCAACCGAGCACTCATGGGCGCGAACATGCAGCGCCAGGCCGTACCGACGCTTCGTACCGAGTCGCCGCTCGTCGGCACCGGCATGGAGCGCCCGGTGGCCATCGATTCGGGTGTCACCGTCGTCGCCAGTCGTGGCGGCGTGGTCGACTCGGTCGACGCCTCGCGCATCGTCGTTCGCGTCGATGACGCGGAAACGACTTCGGGCGAGCCCGGTGTCGATATCTACAACCTGACGAAGTACACGCGTTCCAACCAGAACACCTGCATCAACCAGCGTCCGCTCGTGTCGGCCGGTGACGTGATCGCTCGCGGCGACGTGCTCGCGGACGGCCCGTCGACCGATCTCGGCGAGCTCGCGCTCGGTCAGAACATGCTGGTCGCGTTCATGCCCTGGAACGGTTACAACTTCGAAGACTCGATCCTCATCTCCGAGCGAGTCGTTCAGGAAGACCGCTTCACCACCATCCACATTGAAGAGCTCACCTGTGTCGCTCGCGACACCAAGCTCGGGTCGGAGGAAATCACCGCCGACATCCCGAACGTGGGTGATCAGGCGCTCAACAAGCTCGACGAAGCCGGCATCGCCTTCATCGGCGCCGAAGTTCGCGCGGGCGACATCCTCGTGGGCAAGGTCACGCCGAAGGGCGAGACGCAGCTCACGCCGGAAGAGAAGCTGCTTCGCGCCATCTTTGGCGAGAAGGCGAGCGACGTCAAAGATACCTCGCTGCGCGTGCCCCCGGGCATGGACGGCACGGTGATCGACGTCCGCGTATTCACGCGCGATGGCGTCGAGAAAGACTCGCGTGCGCTGTCCATCGAGAAGGCGGAGATCGAGCGTGTCCGCAAGGACTTCGGCGATCAGCAGCGCATCCTCGAAGACGACTTGTTCCAGCGCGTGCGCGGCATGCTGCTCGGCAAGGTCGCGGCCGGTGGTCCTTCGAAGCTCAAGTCGGGTACGAAGATCACCGCCGAGTACCTCGACAGCTTGAAGCGCGACGACTGGTTCGAGATCCGTCTCGATGACGAAGACGCCAACTCGCAACTCGAGGCGACGGCCGAGCGCGTGCGCGAGCAGCGCAAGATGTTCGAGGCGCGCCTCGAGAACAAGCGAGCCAAGATCACGCAGGGTGACGATCTGTCGCCGGGCGTGCTCAAGATGGTCAAGGTCTATCTCGCGGTGAAGCGTCGTGTGCAGCCGGGCGACAAGATGGCCGGCCGTCACGGCAACAAGGGCGTCATCTCGACGATCGTCCCGGTCGAAGACATGCCGTACCTCGAAGACGGTACGCCGGTCGACGTCGTTCTCAACCCGCTCGGCGTGCCCTCGCGCATGAACGTCGGTCAGGTGCTCGAGACCCATCTCGGTTGGGCTGCCAAGGGCCTCGGCCTCAAGATCGGCCGAATGCTCGAGCAGCAACAGGCCGTCGGCGAGGTCCGCAAGTTCGTCACTCGGATCTACAACGAGTCGGGCGGACAAAAAGAAAAGATCGACACCCTGAGCGATCAGGACGTCGTCGCGCTCGCGAAGAACCTTTCGCGCGGTGTGCCGATTGCGACACCGGTGTTCGACGGCGCCGCCGAGTCCGAAATCAAGCGTCTGCTCGAGATGGCCGATCTGCCGCTCTCGGGACAGACCACCTTGGTCGATGGCCGTACCGGCGAGCGTTTCGATCGTCCGGTCACCGTCGGTTACATGTACATGCTGAAGCTCAACCACCTGGTCGACGACAAGATGCACGCTCGTTCGACTGGACCTTACTCGCTCGTTACCCAGCAGCCGCTCGGTGGCAAGGCGCAGTTCGGTGGTCAGCGCTTCGGTGAGATGGAAGTCTGGGCGCTCGAGGCCTATGGCGCAGCGTACACGCTGCAAGAAATGCTCACCGTGAAGTCCGACGACGTGAATGGCCGTACGAAGATGTACAAGAACATCGTCGACGGAAATCACCAGATGGATGCCGGCATGCCCGAATCGTTCAACGTGCTCGTGAAGGAAATCCGTTCCCTCGCGATCAACGTCGAGCTGGAACAGGATTGAGGTGGAAGTCATGAAAGACCTTCTCAACATCTTCAAGCAGAACGCCCCGGTCGAGCACTTCGACTCGATCAAGATCGGGCTGGCCTCGCCTGAAATGATCAAGTCGTGGTCCTTCGGCGAAGTGAAAAAGCCGGAGACCATCAACTACCGCACGTTCAAGCCTGAGCGTGACGGGCTCTTCTGCGCCAAGATCTTCGGCCCCGTGAAGGACTACGAATGTCTTTGCGGCAAGTACAAGCGCCTGAAGCATCGCGGCGTGGTGTGCGAAAAGTGCGGCGTCGAGGTCACCCAGTCGAAGGTCCGTCGCGACCGCATGGGTCACATCGAACTCGCTTCGCCTGTGGCGCACATCTGGTTCCTCAAGTCGCTCCCGTCTCGCATCGGTCTCATGCTCGACATGACGCTGCGCGAAATCGAGCGCGTGCTCTACTTCGAAGCCTTCGTGGTTATCGAGCCGGGCATGACGCCGATGCAGCGTGGCCAGTTACTCACCGACGAGATGTATCTCGAGGCCATCGAGCAGCACGGTGACGAATTCGACGCCCGCATGGGTGCCGAAGCCGTCTATGAATTGCTGCGCTCGCTCGACTTGCAGGCCGAGGTTCTCAAGGCTCGCGAGGAAATGGGCAACACCAGCTCCGAGACGAAGCTCAAGCGTCTCTCGAAGCGTCTCAAGCTCATCGAGTCGTTCATCGAGTCGGGCAACAAACCCGAGTGGATGGTGATGACTATCCTGCCGGTGCTGCCGCCCGATCTGCGTCCGCTCGTGCCGCTCGACGGTGGTCGCTTCGCGACCTCCGACCTCAACGATCTCTATCGTCGAGTCATCAACCGTAACAACCGTCTGCGCCGACTGCTCGAGTTGAATGCGCCGGACATCATCGTCCGCAACGAAAAGCGCATGCTGCAAGAAGCGGTCGATGCGCTGCTCGACAACGGCCGTCGCGGCCGTGCGATCACGGGCACCAACAAGCGCCCGCTCAAGTCGCTCGCCGACATGATCAAGGGCAAGCAGGGCCGGTTCCGTCAGAACTTGCTCGGCAAGCGCGTCGACTACTCGGGCCGTTCGGTCATCGTGGTCGGTCCGACGCTGCGTCTGCACCAGTGCGGTCTGCCGAAGAAGATGGCGCTCGAACTCTTCAAGCCGTTCATCTTCCACAAGCTCCAGCTGCGTGGTGATGCGTCGACGATCAAGGCGGCCAAGCGTCTCGTCGAGCGTGAGGGTCCAGAGGTGTGGGACATCCTCTCCGAGGTGATCCGCGAGCACCCCGTGCTCCTCAACCGCGCCCCGACGCTGCACCGTCTCGGCATCCAGGCTTTCGAGCCGGTGCTGATCGAAGGCAAGGCGATCCAGCTGCATCCGCTCGTTTGCACGGCGTTCAACGCCGACTTCGACGGTGACCAGATGGCCGTGCACGTTCCGCTCTCGCTCGAGGCTCAGCTCGAAGCGCGCGCGTTGATGATGTCTTCCAACAACATCCTCTCACCGGCGAACGGCGACCCGATCATCGTGCCGTCGCAGGACGTCGTCCTCGGTCTCTATTACATGACCCGCGAGCGCGTGGGTGCGAAGGGCGAGGGCATGATGTTCTCCGACGTGGGCGAGGCGCATCGCGCCTACGAGACCCGCGAAGTGGACCTTCAGGCCCGCATCACCGTCCGCATCAACGAGACGATCATCGAGAATGGCGAGAAGAAGGCCCGTCGTCGCGTGGTGAAGACCACGGTCGGTCGCGCGCTGCTCTCGGAAGTCATTCCCGAGGGACTCTCGTTCGACATCATCAACCAGGACATGACCAAGAAGGCGATCTCGGCGACCATCAACGCCTGCTATCGTCAGCTTGGCCTCAAAGATACGGTCATCTTCGCCGACCGACTCATGTACACGGGTTTCCACTACTCGACCCGTGCGTCGGTCTCGTTCGGCATCGACGACATCGTCATCCCCGAGCAGAAGGTGAAGATCGTCGCGTCGGCCGATCGCGAAGTGAAGGAGATCCAGGATCAATACGCCTCGGGTCTCGTCACGAACGGCGAGCGCTACAACAAGGTCGTCGACATCTGGTCACGCGCCAACGATCAAGTCGCTAAGGCGATGATGGAAAAGCTCGGCTCGGAGGAGGCGACGGACTCCAAGGGTCAGAAGCAGCGTCAGAAGTCGTTCAACTCCATCTTCATGATGGCGGACTCGGGCGCTCGTGGTAGCGCGGCGCAGATCCGACAGCTCGCGGGCATGCGCGGACTCATGGCGAAGCCGGACGGCTCGATCATCGAGACGCCGATCACCGCGAACTTCCGCGAAGGCCTCAACGTTCTGCAGTACTTCATCTCGACCCACGGCGCCCGAAAGGGTCTCGCCGATACCGCGTTGAAGACCGCGAACTCGGGTTACCTGACGCGGCGTCTCGTCGACGTCGCTCAGGATCTCGTGGTCACGGAAGTCGACTGTGGCACGACCGAGGGTCTCTCGGTCACGCCGATCGTCGAAGGTGGTGACGTGGTCGAAGGCCTCGGCGAGCGTGTGCTCGGCCGCGTGGTCGTCGAAGACGTGCTGCGTCCGGGCGGCAAGGGTGCGGTGTTGATCGAAGCGGGCACGCTCATCGACGAGCATCTCGTCCGCACGCTCGAACAGCACGGCGTCGATCAAGTTCAAGTGCGTTCGCCCATCACGTGCGCGACTCGCTACGGTGTGTGCTCGATGTGCTACGGGCGCGATCTCGCGCGTGGCCGCATCATCAACATCGGTGAGGCGGTCGGCGTCATGGCCGCGCAGTCGATCGGTGAGCCGGGTACCCAGCTCACGATGCGTACGTTCCACATCGGTGGTGCGGCATCGCGAGCGGCAGCGGCCTCGAGCGTCGAGGTTCGCAACAAGGGCACGCTGCGCTTCCACAACGTGAAGACCGTGTCGCATGAGAAGGGTTATCTCGTCGCGGTGTCTCGCTCGGGTGAAATCGGCGTGGTCGATGAATTCGGCCGCGAGCGCGAGCGCTACAAGATCCCCTACGGTGCGCAGATCGGTCTGACCGAAGGCACTCAGGTGGCGGCGGGTCAGACCGTTGCAACTTGGGATCCGCACACTCACCCCGTCGTCACGGAAGTGGCGGGCTTCCTGCGCTTCCAGGACTTCGTCGATGGCCTCACCGTGACTCGTCAGGTCGATGAAGTCACGGGCCTTTCGTCTGTCGTCGTCATGGACGGCAGCAAGCAGCGTGGTGGCAAAGAATTGCGTCCGACGATCAAGCTCGTGAATGCAAAGGGCAAGGAAGTGCCGTTCGCGAACACGACGATCCCGGCCGTTTACACGCTGCCTGCCGGCGCCCTCATCAGCCTCGAGGACGGGGCCAAGGTGTCGGTTGGCGACGTCATCGCGCGCATCCCGCAGGAGTCCTCGAAGACCCGCGACATCACGGGCGGTCTGCCGCGCGTGGCGGATCTCTTCGAAGCCCGCAAGCCGAAGGACCAGGCGATCCTCGCCGAGAAGAGCGGCACCGTGAGCTTCGGCAAGGAGACCAAGGGCAAGCGTCGTCTCATCATCACCGACGAGAAGGGCGAGAAGTACGAAGAGCTCATCCCGAAATGGCGTCAGCTCAACGTCTTCGAAGGCGAGAACGTCACCCGTGGTGAAGTCATCGCCGACGGCGAGCCGAACCCGCACGACATTCTGCGCTTGCAGGGCGTCGAGGCGCTCGCGAACTATCTCGTCCGCGAGATCCAGGACGTCTACCGTCTGCAGGGCGTGAAGATCAACGACAAGCACATCGAGGTCATCATTCGACAGATGCTGCGCAAGGCCGAGGTCACGAGCACGGGCGACACACCGCTGCTCAAGGGCGAACAGCTCGACCGTTCGCGTGCGCTCGACATCAACGATCGCATGGCCGGAGAGGGCAAGCAGGGTGCGGCGTTGTCGCCGGTGTTGCTCGGCATCACCAAGGCCTCGCTCGCCACCGAGTCGTTCATCTCCGCGGCCTCGTTCCAGGAGACCACCCGCGTCCTCACCGAGGCGGCGGTTCGCGGTCTCAAGGACGATCTGCGTGGCCTCAAGGAAAACGTCATCGTCGGAAGACTCATTCCGGCGGGTACGGGGTTTGCCGCCCATTCACATCGTCGGCGCAAGCTCGACGACGCGTCGCCGCGCAGCTTCATGGACGTTGGCGGGGCATCGGGTGGTGAAACCGACGAACCCACCGTCGGCGAAGAAGAGGGTGCCACCGGCTGATGTACGAACCTGTCGCAGAGGATTTGTCGGACGACGATGAACTCGGCGCCGGCCTCGGCGACCGACGGAACTCGCTACCGGGGCATCCCACCCCGGTGCGCGTCCTGCTGCGCGGGCTCGAGCTGATGCAGGCGCTCAGTCGGCATGGTCCGCTGACCACAGCCTCCCTCAGTCAAAAGTTGCGACTCGCCCGAACGACCGTCAACCGCTGCCTGTCGACGCTCGAGGGACAAGGCTTCGTCGAACGATTGGCCAATCGCCGTTATGCGCTGACCGCCAAAGCCGTGACCTTGAGTCATGGTTTCGATGTGGCGACGGAGCGCCTGGAGGGCGTGCGAGCCGCGATGCATGCGGCATCCTCTCGAGTGCAGTGGCCAATGAGCCTCATGAGGCTGCACTTTCCGGATCTGTTCATCGAAGACTCCACCGATCGCGAAAGCGGGTTTGCGGTGCAGCACTTCGAGCGTGGCATGTTCGTGCCCGTACTCACCACGGCGTCGGGGCGCGCCATCATCGCTTTTTCGAGTTCGCGAGTCCGCGACACCGTGCTCGAATATCTTTGGGCCAACCGCTCGGCCGACGCGATGTCCACGTGGGCCGATCGAGTCGCATTCGATCGCGACATGGCTCAGATCCGCGAGCGGGGTTATGCGCGATGCGTCCGCCCGCTGCGGCTCACCGAGCAAGGGAGTCTCGCTGTTCCGGTGCTGGTCGACGGCGAACCGATCGCGGCACTCGCCGTCCGTTTCGCGTTGTCGGCGGTGTCCTTCGAGGAAGCGCGCAAACGTTTGCTGCCCGCCCTGCTCGACATCGTGGTCGGCAAGTCCGGCTGATCGGATTCCCGAGACGCTGCCTCACCTTTTGATCCGCAACCGCTCTATAGTGAGCTCCGATGGGCTGCGATAGGGGTATGGCGTGACCGGGTCCTTGGTTTATCTGATGCTGTTTCTCGCCGGAGCCGTGCTCGGTGGGGTCATTGGCACGCTCGTGGGCCGCCAACGAGCTTCTTCCGCGCTGCAGGCGCGCATCCTCGAACTGACGGCGCAGAACGCCGCGTTGCAAGCCACACTCGAGCGTGATCGTGCCGCCGCCGACGAAAAACTCGCCGTACTCGATGCCGCGCGCGAGCAACTCGCCAACGCCTTCAAGGCGCTCTCGGCCGAGGCGCTGCATACCAACAATCAGCAGTTCCTCGAGCTCGCGCGGACCCAGCTCGAGAATTTCCAGGTTCAGGCACGCTCCGATCTCGAGGTTAGGCAGCGCAAGATCGATGAATCTTTGAAGCCCATTCGCGAGTCCATCGACAAGTTCGATCTGCAGGTCAGAGATCTCGAGAAGAATCGGGCGGTGGCGTATCAGTCGCTGACGGATCAAGTCCAATTGCTCATGCGCGAGCAAGTCGCACTGCGCGGAGAGACGAGCAATCTCGTGAGTGCCCTGCGGCAACCCACGGTTCGTGGGCGTTGGGGCGAAATCCAGTTGCGACGTGTCGTGGAGCTTGCGGGCATGCTGTCGCATTGCGACTTCCGCGAGCAGCAATCGATCGACACCGAAGACGGACGGTTGCGTCCCGATCTCATCATCCATTTGCCGCGTGGGCGAACGGTGATCGTTGATTCCAAGGTGCCGCTGTCGGGGTATCTTGCGGCGCTCGAGGCGCGAGACGAGGCGACGCGCACGTTGCATCTTCAGGAGCACTCGCGCGCGGTCAAAGGTCACATCACGGCGCTCTCGCGAAAAGGGTATGCCGCCGAGGTGCGTGGCAGTGCCGAGTTCGTGGTGATGTTCCTGCCGGGCGAAGTGTTCTTCAGCGCGGCGCTGGAGCAGGATCCTTCCCTCATCGAAGCGGGTGTTGACCAAGGCGTGATGATCGCCACGCCGACTTCGCTCATCGCTTTGCTGCGTGCGGTCGCTTACGGTTGGCGCCAGGAAGAGATCGCGCACAACGCCGAAAAAATCAGCGAGCTCGGGAAGGAGGTGTATGACCGCCTCTCCGTCATGGGTGAGCATTGGGCGCGCGTCGGCAAGAACCTCAAGCAAGCGGTCGATGGTTACAACTCGGCGATCAGTTCGCTCGAGAGCCGGGTGATGGTTTCGGCGCGCCGCCTGCGCGATCTGGACCCCGCGCTCGACGCTGGGCGGCTCGAGCCCATCGACCCGGTGGATGTCACGCCGCGCCCGCTGCGGGATGAGTCCGTGAAACTTCCGGGGCCGTCCGAGTCCTAGCCCCGGAGTGCGAGAGCTCGACTCGTTCGTTTAGCTCGACTCGTTCGACTAACGCGGCTTCACCTCGAACACACGCGCAACGCCGCGGCCCCGCGGGTCGGCTGCTGCGCTCGTGTTTCCGGCCGCGTCGACATCGATGAGCTGCATGTCGCCGAATTCCCAACTGCTTTTTCGCACATCCCAACCGAGCGCCTTGAGGCCCTCCAGGGTCGAGGCGTCGCCGAGATCGCAGCACATGCTGTGGATGACGACATTCGGGGGCAGCAGTTGATGGTGGAAGCGCGAGGCGGACACGGCTTCGTTCGCACTCATTTTGAAGTCGAGGCGGTTGACCATGGTTTGAAACACGGCGGTGAAGATCGTCGATCCGCCTGGGGTGCCGACGATCATGCGCGGCTGTCCGTCGGCGAGCAGTAGCGTCGGCGTCATGGAGGAGAGCATGCGTTTGCCTGGAACGATTTCGTTGGCGATGCCACCGACGACGCCATAAAGGTTGGGCACCCCGGGTTTCGTGCTGAAATCATCCATCTCGTTGTTGAGCAGGAAGCCCGCGCCTTCGACGACCACGCCACTGCCGAAGCCGCCATTCAGGGTGTAGGTGAGCGAGACGGCATTACCCTCGCCATCGAGGATGGAGAAGTGTGTCGTCTGCAGACTCTCGGCGAGCCCAGGACGAACGCTCGAGGTATTGGAAATCGAGTTGCGACTGACCTCGGCCGCGCGTCGCGCGGTGTAACGCTCATCGATGAGTCTGTCGACTGGCACTTTGACGAAATCGGGATCACCAAGATATTCCGCTCGGTCAGCGAAGACTCGCTTCGAGATTTCGGAGATGAGGTGCACGTAGCGCGCCGAGTTGTGCGCAACACCCGAAAAATCATCGGTGAGGGCGTCTTTCATTTTCAGCAATTGAATGAGTGCGATGCCGCCGGAGCTCGGAGGTGGTGCGGTAACGAGGGTGTAGTCGCGCCATCGGGTCACGAGAGGCTCGCGCCACAGCGCCCGATAGCCCGCGAGATCCTCGTGGGTGATGATGCCGCCACCGCGGCGCATTTCAGCGACGATGAGATTTGCGGTGCGCCCCGAATAGAAGCCCGCGGGACCGTCTTTGGCGATTCGCTCGAGGGTTCGGGCGAGCTCGGGCTGACGGAAGGTTTTCTTTGAGGTGGATGACGCCTGGGAAAACCGGGCGACCTCGGCGAAATAGCGCTCGAAGTTGGTCTTGCCGGCATAATCGGGCAGCGACTCGCGAGTCCGCTCGATCAGCTGCGGTTCAGGAACGAACCCGTCACGGGCGAGACGAATCGACGGTTGGAGAAGATCGCGCCAAGGCAGCCGTCCATATTTTTGATGCGCCTCCCAGAGACCGGCGACCGTTCCGGGCACGCCCGCAGCGAGGTGCCCAACGAGTGAGGCGCCGGGCACGGGTTTGCCCGAGGCATCGAGGTACATATCGCGCTTGGCGGCTTTCGGTGCGACTTCGCGGAAGTCGAGGAAAGCGAGATCCGAGCCCATCTTGAGCGTGATGAATCCGCCACCGCCGAGGTTGCCCGCTTCCGGGTAGGTGACGGCGAGGACGAAAGCCGTGGCGACGGCGGCATCGATGGCATTCCCACCGCCTTGCATGACGGCCTCGGCCGTATCGGCGCCGTATCGATCGGGAGCGGCGACAGCCGCCTTGCCTGCGAAGGCAGCGGGCGACATCGCAAGCAAGAGGACCGCAATCAAAGTCGGTACAAGAGGTCGGCGTGTGGGGCGTGTCATGGCCCGATCATCGCACGACGCGCGAGGCTCTGGGTTCGTCGAGGTTCAGGCTCGCCGCAGATCGGTGATCGATGCGGCTCCGGCGGCCACATCTTGCTCGTGTGCCGCCTCACGCCAAGGCTCGATCAATGCCGCCTCGTACCATTCTTGCATGGCAGGCAAGGCGCGAAGTCGAGTGGCGTAATCGTCGCAGACGGCTCCGAGCTCGATGCCGTATGTCTGAAATCGAAACGCGACGGGGGCAAAAAAAGCATCGACCGCCGTGAACTGTTGGCCGGCGAGGAACGGCCCGCCGAAATGCGAAAGCCCCTCCTGCCACAACGCGCTGATGCGGCGAAGATCGCTCTCGAGGGCTTTCGATCGGGTACTCAATACCACGCGTTGCCCGCAACTCATGCTGCATTCGTTGCGCAGTGCCTGAAACCCCGAATGCATCTCGGCGGCGGCAGATCGCGCCCACGCCCTTGCTCGGACGTCGTCAGGCCACACGCCAGCGTGACGCTCGGCGAGAAACTCGACGATCGCGAGCGAGTCCCAGATACGCAAGTCGCCCTCGTGCAGGCAGGGCACTCGGGCACTCGGCGAGAGTGCCTTGAAAAGCTCTGCGCTGCCGGGCTCGCCGAAGGGAATCAGGCGCTCCTCGAAGTCGATGCGCAGGGTGCGCACCAGCACCCAGGGTCGCAACGACCACGAGGAGTAGTTCTTGTTGCCGATGACGAGCGTATACACAGTGACTGTCAGAGGTTGCTGCGACCGAGTTTTGACGACTCAGCGCGTTGGCTTGCGGAACTTCAGGGTGAATCGATCGCTGTATCCGCCGATGGACGGACGCTGGCTGTCGTACAGCAGCTGATCATCGGGCCGGTAGTGCAAGTCGCTGAAGGCTTCGAAGACGAAGCCGGCGTCGAGCGCTTCCTTGATGATGACCACGGGGTCGACGCGCCGCCAGTTCTCGGGCGAGGTCGGTTCGTTGTGACGACGGGTGTGATCGACGACGCCATAGATTCCGCCCGGCTTCAGCGCATCGAAAACCGCCTTGTTGAGCAACCCGCGCGAGGCGGCCGTCATGTTGTGCACATTGCGGAAAGTGAGCGCCATGTCGGCGTTCTTCACCGGAATCTCGACGGTCTCGATATCGAAGACGCCGCGCTGGCCCGAGGGGCGGGTGACGAACTTCCCGTCGACCACCTGCACCTTGTCGAGGCCCCATTCTTTGAGGCGCGGGGCGAGGCGGGCGGCACCGATGGCGACATGCAGCGTGCCTTTCTCGGCGAGCACCTGCCCGAGGATCTTGGTGTACCAGCCGGAGCCCGGCATGATCTCGACGACACTCATGTCGGGTTTGAGCCCAAAGAATTCCAGCGTTTGCACGGGCTTACGCTCCGGCATGTCGCGGGCGCGCTCCTCGGCAGTCCGGATCGGGCTGGCGAGAGCCTTCTCGATGGCGAGGGCGGTTTCGCTCTTGGGCGCGGTTTGGCCCATCTGGGCGTGGACCGGCAGGGCGAGCATCAGGGATGCGGCGAGCGCGACAGGGAATACGAATTTCATCTTGTTCCTCCGAGGGGAGCACTGCGTGGATGGCTGCGATTCTGGCATGCTTCGATCCACATAGGGGCGAGGCATGACGATGGAACTCAATCGTAGGCAGTCCATTTTCGGGCTGATATCCGCGGCGATCGGGGCCGCAATCGGGTCGGTCGCAGGTTCGGCCATCGCGGCGGCCCGCGAGGTGGTGGCCGGGTTGCCGGGAAAAGTCGCGCTGCATCGGCTGACCCATCGCCCCCCGAACTACGAGACGCCGATTCGATACTTTCGCGACACCTTGACGCCGAACGACGCGTTTTTCGTTCGCTATCACCACGCGATCCTTCCTTCGGTCAGCGCCGAGGACTACCGCCTCGAAGTCGGCGGCTCAGCCGTGGAGCAACCGCTCGTCCTGACACTCAAGGAATTGCGTAGCGACTTTCCCGTGGTCGAGGTCGTCGCGGTATGCCAGTGCTCGGGTAATCGCCGCGGTTTGTTCGACCCACCCGTCGCGGGCTTGCAGTGGGGCTACGGCGCGATGGGCAATGCGCGGTGGCGCGGAGTGCGACTGGCGGATGTCCTCGCCCGTGCCGGACTCAAAACCTCTGCCCTCGAAGTGGCCTTCGATGCGGCTGACGCGGCACCACTCGAAGCCACGCCCGATTTCGTCAAGTCGTTGCCGATCTCGAAGGCCTTGCATCCCGATACCTTGCTCGCTTTCGAGATGAACGGTGAGCCGCTCCCCGAGCTCAATGGTTTTCCCCTTCGGCTCGTGGTCCCCGGCTGGACGGCCACTTACTGGATCAAGCATCTCGACAAAATCACCGCGCTCGACTCTCCCGAAAAAAACTTCTGGATGTCGACGGCCTATCGCATGCCGCGATCGACCTTCCCGCTGGTGTCGCGATTTCCATCGCAGGAGTCCGGCGAGCGCACGCCGGTCACCGAGATCGCCGTCAATTCTTTGATTACCTCGATGGAGACGGATGGAAGCTTGATCGCAGGTCGATCAGAGTTGCGCGGCATTGCATGGGACTCGGGTCTTGGCATCGATCGCGTCGAAGTGTCGTTCGATGCGGGTGCCTCCTGGCGTCGCTGCGAGCTCGGCGAAGATCTAGGGCCGTATTCCTTCCGGCCTTGGCGGGCGGACTGGCCAGCGCTGCCGTCGGGGCGACATGAGGTTTGGGCGCGAGCCGCGAACCGTGCCGGGCAAGTACAAGTCGAAAAACCCATACCTAACCCTTCTGGTTATCAGCACAACGCATTCCATCGTGTACCGGTGAGGGTGGTCGCATGAGCAGAATTCTTTGGATCATCACGCTGATGTTCGCGCTCTTCGGTATCGCGCGCGCGGAGCCCGAAGCCGCGACGGGCGAGGGCCGGGAGCTTTTCATCGCCCGCTGCAGTTCCTGCCACAGCCTCGACTACATCGAGATGCATGCGCGCTTCGGCACGCGTGCACTGTGGGAGAGCCAGGTGACGAAAATGCGCAACGCCTACAAGGCGCCGATGTCCGACGAAGACGCGAAAGCGATCGTCGATTATCTGGTGCGGCAGTACGGGCCCGGTCGCAACGCGGTCGGTCAGCGCACGACGCCGAGCAACTCGATATCGAAGACGAGTGTCGCGCCGGGCTTGATCGCCGGCGGTGCTCCGCGCTCTCCGTAAGCGAGTTCGGCCGGGCAGACCACTCGGCTGCGATCGCCGACGCGCATCGCTTGCAGCGCTTCGCTCCAGCACGGAATCACACCACGAACCGGCAACGTTGCCGGCGTGCCGCGCGATCGTGAACTTTCGAATACCGTGCCGTCGATGAGACGACCTTCGTAGTGCACGCGCACATGATCGTTCGCATCGGGCTGCTCGCCTGCGCCGGATGCCAAGGGCTGCAGCACGAGCCCGCTCGGATGGCGTTTGGACCCGGGCGCGTTGGCCATCGCGGCGATGAAGGACAAGCCCGCTTCGCGCTCTCGCTCGACTGTCGCGAGACGACGGGCATCTTGCATCTTGTGCAGTCCATCGGCTTCCGCTGCGAGATCGACTTTCGGATCACGCTTCAGTACGCCGTCCTCGAGTCCGGCCTTCACCCATTCGAGCTCATCGGAGGTGAGGGCGAAAGTGTCGAGCGTGCGTGAGATGAGTTGACCGAGCGTGTAGAGCGTTCGCGCCTCGGCAGAGGGCGGCGTGTCTTCGGCGTTTGCGGACGAGTTGGAAAGAGAAGAGGGTGTTTCGGGCGACGCGGCTCGCCGATCGTTCGTCGCAGACGTCCCGGCAGACGCCGCGGAAACCAAAAGCGCAGCCCAAACGACGGCGAGCATCGCGAAATTTCGCGACGCGCCGCTCCGGTCCTCGACAGGCGGACGGCTCAACATATTTTTGTACCCCCGTTGACCGGTGACCCGAGAGGCTCGTCGCCACGCGGAACCGGTCGCCACCTATCTTCCTCCTCGGGTATGGGCTGTCAACAGGGGCACCGTCCCGCCGACATGCGGTAAGGTTCGCGGCATGGCCAAAACGATCCTCATTACCGGCGCCTCCTCCGGGATCGGCGCCGGCCTCGCCCGCGAGTACGCCCGACGGGGTGATCGCCTCGCTCTCGTCGCCCGCCGTCTCGACCTGCTCGAATCCCTGGCCGCCGAGTTGCGGGGGCTAGGTGCCGAGGTTTCGGTGCACCAGGGCGATGTGACCCGTGACGGCGACGTCGCGAGGGTGGTCGAGGTCCTCGCTTCGCGAGGGCTCAGCGTCGACGTGGTCTATGCGAACGCCGGTTTCGGCGTTGCCGGAAACGTGCAGAAGCTGTCGATCGACGATTATCAGCGCCAATTCGACACCAACGTATTCGGAGTCCTGCGCACCATAAAGGAAACCGTTCCGGCGCTCCGCGCCAGCGGTGGCCAGCTGGTGCTCGTGGGGTCGGTCGCCGGCCATGCGGCATCCGCGGGCATGTCCGCCTATTCGATGAGCAAGTTCGCCGTTCGAGCCCTCGCCGAAACCCTGCATGGCGACTTGGCGCCCGAGGGCATCCGGGTGACGCTGGTTTCACCGGGGTTCGTCGACTCGGACATTCGGCGGACCAACAACCAAGGGGTCGTCCAGACCGGGGCGAAAGATCCCATCCCGGCATGGCTTCGGGTGACTACCGAAAAAGCAGCCCGCGAAATCATCCGAGGGGTCGATCGCGGCAAGGCCGAGATCGTGGTCACCGGGCACGGCAAAGTCATCGTCTTCATCGCCCGACATTTCCCGGGGTTGCTGCGCTGGGCGGGATTGAGGGTCTATAAGGGCCGACCGGAGCCCTCGAAGGGGGCGACGACCCCGCGCTCCGGGGGTTGATGGCATGAGTCCGACCCGAGAACTCTTCCCCACGCAGGTTTACGTGGCCCCCTTGCTCAGGGGGCGAGTTGGCGTCTTCAATCGCCAAATCCTCAAGGAATCCATGCAGTTACGGGAGGATGACGGAGCCGGACGGCAATGGTCGCGTACCCGTTACCCCGGGGGGTACACTTCATACGGATCACAGTGCCAACTTCAGCGAATTTCGCCGACGTTCGCCGCATTGGAGCGTTATTTAGCCCCTCATTTGAAGAAATTCACCGCAGATTTGGCCCTGGACCTGAAGGGTCGAGCCCTGGCGATGACCGATTGTTGGGTCAACATCATGCCGAAGGGGGTCGTCCACAGCCTGCATCTGCACCCGGTGTCCACGATCAGCGGCACCTACTACGTCCAAGTCCCGGCGGGATCCTCCGGTCTGAAGTTCGAAGACCCGAGGCTCGATCGATTCATGGCCGCCCCACCCCGGAAGGCCAATGCCCCCTCCGCCTTGCGGTCCTGGCATACGGTGCCCGCCAAGGCCGGGCAGGTCGTGCTTTTCGAGAGCTGGTTGCGGCACGAGGTCCCGCCCAATCCGGCCGGTGGCGAAAGGGTCAGCATCTCGTTCAATTTCAACTGGTTTTGATCGGGTTTTTGCCTGCCGAGGCGGACGCGCCTCGTGTTGACAGTCCCCCGGCCGCTCCCTAGAATCCGCGGCCTTTCTCGGGCGTCCCTTGGTCGGGGCCCCGAAAAACAGCGACTTCTCAGACGCCGGGCCGCCCTCGAGAGGGGGTGGCCCGGGTTGTCTCTGCAAGTCGTCCGCCGCAGCCGGTCGTCGAGCTGTCGGTCGTAGGTCCGGGTTCTCTCGCGTTCGCGCGAGATGTTTTTGCGGACCTTGCGAGCGATGTCTCCTGTCCGGTCGTTTTTGGTTCTCAAACGATGAAGATCTGGAGACTGCATGGCCACGACAGGTCAATTGATTCGCGCCCCGCGCCGCACACCGACTGAAAAGACGAAGGTGCCGGCACTTGGCGCTGCGCCGCAGAAGCGCGGTGTGTGCACTCGCGTGTACACCACTACCCCCAAGAAGCCCAACTCGGCCCTACGCAAGGTGTGCCGCGTTCGCCTCGTCAATGGTTTCGAGGTCACCTCGTACATCGGCGGCGAAGGTCACAACCTTCAGGAGCACTCGGTCGTGCTCATCCGCGGTGGTCGTGTGAAGGACCTTCCGGGCGTCCGTTATCACACGGTTCGCGGAACCCTCGACTGCGCGGGCGTCAACGACCGCAAGCAGAGTCGTTCCAAGTACGGCGCCAAGCGCGCCAAAGCGAAGTAAGGAGAGCGAACGATGTCACGTCGCGCACAAGCTCCGGTCCGTCACATCCTGCCGGACCCGAAGTTCAACAACGACATGCTGGCGAAGTTCATGAACGTCGTCATGAAGAGCGGCAAGAAGTCGGCCGCCGAACGCATCATCTACGGTGCGATCGATCGTATTTCCGAGAAGACCGGCAAGCAGGGCAACGATGCCATGGATCTGCTCGCCCAGGCGCTCGATAACGTGAAGCCCGTCGTCGAGGTGAAGTCTCGCCGCGTCGGTGGCGCCACGTATCAGGTGCCCGTCGAAGTCCGCGCGCCGCGCCGTCAGACCCTCGCCATGCGTTGGGTCATCGAGGCCGCCCGCGGTCGCAGCGAAAAGTCGATGGCGTTCCGCCTCGCACACGAGCTCATGGACGCCGCCGAGAACCGCGGTGCTGCCGTGCGCAAGCGCGAGGACACGCATCGCATGGCCGAGGCCAACAAGGCCTTCGCGCACTACCGCTGGTAATCGTCGGACTCGTCCGAAGAAAAGGCATATCCGGTCATGGCCCGCACTACACCCATCGAGCGCTACCGAAACATCGGTATCTCTGCGCACATCGATGCGGGCAAGACCACCACGACCGAGCGCATCCTTTTCTACACGGGCGTCTCTCACAAGATCGGTGAGGTCCACGATGGGGCAGCCATCATGGATTACATGGAGCAAGAGCAAGAGCGTGGCATCACGATCACCTCTGCTGCGACCACTTGCTTCTGGAAGGGGATGAACAAAGATCTCCCCGAGCACCGCATCAACATCATCGATACGCCGGGGCACGTCGACTTCACCATCGAAGTCGAACGTTCGCTGCGTGTTCTCGACTCCGCTGTCGCGCTCTTTTGTGCAGTCTCGGGCGTGCAGCCGCAGTCGGAAACCGTGTGGCGTCAGATGAATCGCTATGGCGTGCCGCGTATCGCGTTCGTCAATAAAATGGATCGCTCCGGCGCGAATTTCGCTCGTTGCGTCGAGCAGATCCGTACGCGGTTGCGTGGCAATCCTGTGCCTATCCAGTTGCCGATCGGCGCCGAAGACAGCTTCGAAGGCGTGATCGATCTCCTCAAGATGAAGGCAATCTACTGGGACGCCGACACTCAGGGGATGAGCTTCGAGTATCGCGATATTCCCGCCGAGTTGAAGGACGAGGCCGAAGTCGCGCGCACTCAGATGATCGAAGCGGCGGCCGAAGCCAACGAGTCGCTGATGAACAAGTACCTCGAGGGCGCCGAGCTCTCGCAGGACGAAATCAAAGCTGGTTTGCGCGAGCGAGCCTGGCGGAACGAAATCGTCCTGTGCATGTGCGGCACCGCCTTCAAGAACAAGGGCGTGCAGGCGTTGCTCGACGCCGTCGTCGAATACATGCCTTCACCCGTGCACATGCCGGCGGTGAAGGGCCTCGACGAATCCGGCGAGCAGGCGACGCGCTCGGCGGCGGACGATGCGCCGTTCGCAGCGCTCGCGTTCAAAATTTTGAACGATCCCTTCGTCGGCAACCTGACGTTCTTCCGCGTCTATTCGGGCGTGCTGAACTCGGGTGACTCGGTCTACGTGCCCACGAAGAGCAAGAACGAACGCATCGGTCGCTTGTTGCAGATGCACGCGTCCGATCGCAGCGAAATCAAGGAAGTGCGCGCGGGTGACATTGCTGCGGCCGTGGGCCTCAAAGATGTCACCACCGGCGACACGCTGTGCGACGAAAAGAAAGTCATCACGCTCGAGAAGATGGTGTTTCCGAACCCCGTCATCTCGGTCGCCGTCGAGCCGAGAACCAAGGCCGACCAGGAAAAAATGGGACTCGCATTGCAGCGGCTCGCGAAGGAAGACCCTTCGTTCCGCGTGCACACGGATCAGGAGTCGGGTCAGACCATCATTTCGGGCATGGGCGAATTGCACCTCGAAATCATCGTCGATCGCATGAAGCGCGAGTTCAAGGTCGAGGCGAACGTCGGCAAGCCGCAGGTCGCTTACCGCGAGACCATTCGTGGCAAGGTCGAGTCCGAAGGCAAGTTCGTGCGTCAGTCCGGCGGTCGCGGCCAGTACGGTCACGTGTGGCTCAAGCTCGAGCCCAACGAACCGGGCAAGGGTTACGAGTTCATCAACGGCATCGTCGGTGGTTCGGTCCCGCGCGAGTTCATTCCGGCAATCGACAAAGGCGTCAAAGAAGCCGTCGATACGGGCGTGCTCGCGGGCTATCCCGTGGTCGACGTCAAAGTCACCGCCTTCGATGGCTCGTATCACGATGTCGATTCCAACGAGATGGCATTCAAGATCGCCGGTTCGCTCGGCTTCAAGGAAGGCTTTCGCAATGCGAAGCCCGTCATCCTCGAGCCCATCATGAAAGTCGAAGTTGTCACGCCCGAAGATTATTCGGGCGACGTGATCGGCGATCTCAATCGTCGACGCGGCCAGATTACCGGCATGGAAGACTCGCCCTCGGGCAAGTCGATCCTTGCAGAAGTTCCGCTCTCCGAGATGTTCGGTTACGCCACGTCGGTACGTTCCATGAGTCAAGGTCGTGCGACCTTCACCATGGAATTCGAGAAGTACATGGAAGTGCCGCCGAACATCGCCGAGTCCATCATCAACCGTTAATTGTTTTTTGCTTCTGAGGAGATACAGACGTGTCCAAGGAAAAATTCGAACGCAGCAAGCCGCACGTGAACGTAGGGACGATTGGTCACGTTGACCACGGCAAGACGACACTGACTG
>JBILWC010000015.1:0-59394 GCA_044370105.1 Steroidobacteraceae bacterium
CGATGCGCAGGACCTGATGTCGAAAGAAGACGCGATTCAGATGGACGGAGAAGTCGTCGACACTCTCCCCAACACCACGTTTCGCGTGAAATTGAGCAACGGTCACATCGTGACGGCTCATATTTCCGGAAAGATGCGCAAGAACTACATCCGCATCCTCACCGGCGACACGGTCACCGTCGAGCTCACACCTTACGACCTCACCAAAGGCCGCATCGTCTACCGCGGCCGTTAGCGGCAGTCGTTAATCGACGAGCGCCGGCTCCTCGTTCGGGATGCACTCGAGATCGAGTCCCGAGCCGTCTTTCTTCACGCTTGCCTTCACTGTGCCGCCACCGACGAGCTTGCCGAACAACAGCTCTTCGGCGAGCGGTCGCTTGATGTGCTCCTGGATGACTCGCGCCATCGGCCTTGCGCCCATCTTCGGGTCGTAACCGGTTTTGGCAATCCAGCGTCGCGACTCGTCGTCGAGCTGCAGGGACACGCGCTTGCCCTCGAGCTGCGTCTCGATTTCGACAAGCAGCTTCTCGACCACGCGCTCGATGGTCGTCTCGTCCAAGCCACCGAACTGGATGACGGCATCGAGACGGTTGCGGAACTCGGGCGAGAACATTTTTTTGATCGCTTCCATGCCGTCGCTGGTGTTGTCGGAGGGCATGAAGCCGATGGATGCACGGGCCATGTCTGCCGCACCCGCATTGGTTGTCATGACGATGATGACGTGGCGGAAATCGGCTTTGCGCCCGTTGTTGTCCGTCAGAGTGCCGTGATCCATGACCTGCAACAGCAAATTGAACACATCGGGATGGGCTTTCTCGATTTCATCGAGCAGCAAGACCGCGTGCGGATGCTTCGAGACGGCCTCGGTCAATAGTCCACCCTGATCAAAGCCGACATACCCCGGCGGCGCGCCGATGAGGCGCGAGACGGTGTGACGCTCCATGTACTCCGACATGTCGAAGCGGATGAACTCGATGCCGAGCGCGATGGCGAGTTGGCGCGTGACTTCGGTCTTGCCGACGCCCGTGGGCCCGGCGAACAGGAAACTGCCGACGGGCTTGCGCGAGTCGCCGAGTCCCGAGCGCGCCATCTTGATGGCCGAGGACAGCGTCTCGACGGCCTTATCCTGACCGAAAATGACGAGCTTGAGATTGCGCTCGAGATTGCGAAGGACTTCCTTGTCGTTGCTCGAGACCGTTTTCGGCGGAATGCGTGCGATACGCGCCACCACCTCTTCGATGTGATGCACATCGACTTCGGTCTCGCGCTCGGCCTCGGGCTTCAGACGTAAACGCGCACCCGCTTCGTCGATGACGTCGATCGCCTTGTCGGGCAGATGGCGCTCGTTGATGTGCCGCGCCGAAAGTTCGGCGGCCGCCTTGATGGCGGCGTCGGTGTACTTGACCTTGTGGTGGTCCTCGAACCGACTGCGCAATCCTTTGAGGATCTCGATGGTCTCGGGCACCGTCGGCTCGACCACGTCAATTTTCTGGAAGCGACGCGCGAGCGCGTGGTCTTTCTCGAAAATGCCGCGGTACTCGGAATAGGTCGTCGAACCGATGCAGCGCAACTCGCCGTTGGTGAGCACGGGCTTGATGAGGTTCGAGGCATCCATGACGCCGCCCGACGCCGCGCCCGCACCGATGACCGTGTGGATCTCGTCGATGAAGAGCACTGCACCCGGCTGCTTGCGCAGCTCCGCGAGGACCGCCTTGAGCCGCTTTTCGAAATCGCCGCGATATTTGGTGCCCGCGATCAGCGAGCCCATGTCGAGGGAGTAAATGACGCAGTCGGCCAGCACCTCGGGCACCTGCCCCTCGACGATGCGCCGGGCCAAGCCCTCGGCGATGGCCGTCTTGCCTACGCCTGCCTCACCGACATAGAGCGGGTTGTTCTTGCGTCGACGGCAAAGAATTTCGATGGTGCGCTCGACTTCCATCTGCCGACCGATGAGCGGATCGATACGACCCTCCTCGGCAAGCTTGTTGAGATTGGAGGCGTATTTCTCGAGCGCTCCACCGCCGTCGGCCTCGGTCGTCGTCGGCGCCGCAGCCGGCTCGTCCTTGGTCTCGCCCCGCTCGTCGGCGATCTTCGACATGCCGTGCGAGATGTAATTGACCACATCGAGTCGCGCGACATCCTGTCGGCCGAGCAAGAACACGGCGTGGCTCTGCTTCTCGCTGAAGATGGCGACCAGCACATTGGCGACGCCCACTTCCTTTCGACCGCTCGACTGCACATGGAACACGGCGCGTTGCAGCACTCGCTGAAAGCCGAGAGTGGGCTGCACCTCGCGCTCGTCGCCCTCGGGCAACCGCGGCGTGCTCTGGTCGATGTGCTCGCGCAGTTCGGCCGCGAGTCGCGGGACGTCCCCTCCGCAGGCCTTCAGGACTTCTTTGACCCGAGGCGTGTCGAGGATGGCGAGCAGCAAATGCTCGACGGTCAAAAATTCATGCTTGCCTTCGCGTGCGACCTGGAAGGCGCTGTTGAGGCAGGTTTCAAGTTCGTTGGATAACACGATCAGGCACTCCGTTGCGGCTATCGCCTTAGGTCTTACGTCTCTTCGAGCGCGCACATGAGAGGGTGCTGATGATCCCGCGAATAACGGGTCACGAGCGCCACCTTGGTCTCGGCGATCTCGTGGGTGAACACCCCACAAACGCCTTTGCCATGCATGTGTACTTCGAGCATCACCTGCGTCGCCTTCGTGCGACCCATGCCGAAGAACCGCTCGAGCACGTCGACCACGAACTCCATGGGCGTGTAATCGTCGTTGAGCAGGACGACCTGAAACAACGGCGGTTGCTTGACCTCGGGTGTGGCCTCGGCCACCGAGGTGTCCGAAATCGGGCGGCTCTCTTCAGCAGACATGTCACGGTTATAGGGGTGGACCGAAGCGAACTCAAGTGTGGCCCGACAGGCAACTAGGTATGATTTGGTCCATGCGTCGCATTCCGCTCGATCCCGCCCACCTTGTCTCTGCTCTGCTGGCGACTGCCATCGGTCTGCAGGTGGCCTGGATGGTCACCGGGGCCTTCGGTGCCCGCGACACGGGCATTAGCGCGTCAGACGCCCTGCCCGAGGCCATGAGCCCCTTCGAAATCATCAAGGGCGCGAGGCTCTTCGGTACGGCCGAGCAAGCCTCCGCCGACGTTTCGACCGCCATCCCCGTCAGCACGCAGGGCCTCGTCCTGGTCGGCGTACTCGCCTCGACCAACGCGCAGGATGGCCGCGCCATCATCGGAGAGTCAGGTGGGTCGGCTCGGGTGTACACAATCGGCGCGATCTTGCCCGGCGGCTCTCGGCTGGCCGAGGTCTACCCCGATCGCGTGATGCTCGATCGAGGGGGGAGTCTCGAAACCCTTCTACTGCCGCGTCAAGGCGGTACCCCGGGACCGCTCGTTCCGGCCGCAGGGTCCGATGCCGCAGGCCCCAGTGCCGTGCCGTCCTCGTTGCGGGGATCGACGGGGGACGACCTCGCCAACGCCATCCGTTGGCAAGCGGTGATGCGATCCGACAAGCCCTCGGGAGTGAGGGTGTACCCGGGTAGTGACGCGCAGCGATTCACGAACCTCGGTCTGCAGGCCGGTGACCTGATCCTCGCGATCAACGATGCCCCGCTTGCCGATCAGGCGAACGGGGAGCAATTCCTGAGAACGCTGGCTGGCGCTCCACAAGCCCGTCTCACCATCGAGCGAAACGGCCGGACCGAGACCTTGACGGTCGATCTGACTGCGCTCGAGAAACCGATGGGGATCACTCCGAATGCCGCAAACCGATAAAGCGCCGAGCTCATCCCCGATCAGGTCATTCATGTTGCCGAAACGCCGATCCGATATATTTGCCCCCGTGACATCAAAGACACCGCTCCCCATCCACTGGCGCCGCAGAGCCCCGGGTTTTGCGTTGGCGCTGCTCACTGTGCTGATCTCGGGCTCATCGCTCGCTCAACCCGGCGGAACAGCGCGAATCACACCGAATTTCAAGGATGCGGATATCACCCAGGTGATCGAGGCCGTTGCCGCAGCGACCCAGCTCAGCATCATCATCGATCCGCGGGTACGCGCTCAGGTCACCATGCTTTCGTCTACGCCCATGGCACCCGGGGAGTTTTACGAAGCCTTCCTCGCGCTGCTGCAAGTGCACGGGTTCGTGGCGGTTCCGTCCGGGAACGTGGTGAAGATCATCCCCGATGCCAACTCGCGCACCATGCCGGCCAACGACCTGCCCGACCGGATTAGCGAGACCTCGGATGAGCTCGTCACGCAGGTGGTCGCCGTCAGCAACGTCAGCGCCGCTCAACTCGTGGCGATCCTTCGACCGCTGATGCCTCAGAACGCCCATCTCGCCGCCTACCCGGCGTCGAATACTTTGATCCTCGCGGATCGAGCGAGCAACGTGAACCGCATGCTGCGGATCATCAAGCGGATCGATCAGGACAGCAGTTCGGATGTCGAAGTCGTACCCATGCAGAATGCCTCGGCAGCCGAGGTCGTGCGCACGATGACGGCCCTGAACCCTGGCCAGACGCAGGCAGAGTCCGGGATGGCGCCGCTACGCGTTGTCTCCGACGAACGATCGAACAGCATCCTCCTGGCGGGCGACAAGACACAACGCCTGCGGGCGCGAACCCTGATCGCTTATCTCGACACTCCGCTTGCGAGCGGAGGCGATACCCGAGTGCGTTACCTGCGATACGCCGATGCCGAGAAAATTGCCACGAAATTGAAGGAGCAGCTCTCGGCGACGGCCAGCACCGGAACAACCGGCGGGAGCGGCGCGAGCTCCATCGGCAGCGGCACCACCATCTGGGCTGAACCCGAAACGAATGCGCTGGTGGTCACGGCGCCCGCCAAGACCATGAACTCCATCATGTCGGTCATCGACCGACTCGATATCCGTCGAGCGCAGGTCATCGTCGAAGCCATCATCGTTGAGATCTCCGCCGACAAGTCGGCCGAACTCGGCGTCAACTGGCTCGTGGACGGCACCAACTCCGCAGCGGCTGCAGGGGGTTTTGTCGAACCGATCGGCGGCGTGAGCATCGGCGATATCGCCCGAGCCGCTCGCGATCCCTCGACGATCACCAGCATTCCTCGAGGCACGACGATCGGAGTGGGTCGGCTGGGAACGAGCGGGATCGACTTTGCTGCGATCGTCCGCGCCTTGAGAGGCGACTCGACCACCAACATCATCGCGACCCCCTCCATCGTCACGATGGACAACCAGGAAGCGGAAATCAAAGTCGCCCAGGAAGTACCGTTCGTCACGGGCCAGTTCACCAATTCTTCCGGCAACAGCGGAAATTCTTTGAACCCGTTCCAGACCATTCAGCGACAGGAGGTCGGCACGATTTTGAAGATCACCCCTCAAATCAACGAGGGCAATGCCGTGATGCTTAAAATCGAGCAGGAAAGCTCGAGCATCGCGGCGAGCAGCAGTGGCGCCGTCGATCTGGTCACGAACAAGCGCACCATCAGCACGAGCGTGCTCATCGAGGATGGTGGAACCGTCGTTCTCGGCGGACTCATCCAGGACTCGCAGACCGGCGGTGAGCAGCGTGTGCCCTACCTCGGTCGCATTCCGATCCTCGGCGAAGCCTTCCGCACTCGCAGTGCCAAGAAGACCAAAACCAATCTCATGGTTTTCATTCAACCCCGAATCCTTCGCGATGGCGTGGACACGGCCGTCGAGACGAACAGAAAGTACAATTTCATCCGTGAGCAACAACTCGGTTTGACACCGCAACTCGAAGTGTTGCCCATGCTTCCGGGCGAGGGTCGCGCGATCCTGCCGGAAATACCTTCGGTTCCAGGCACTCAAAGTCCGAAGACGACTCCGGAGCCCCCGAGTTCGCCGGCTCAAGCGACGCCGACAACAGTGACGACGACGGCGACGGAGTCGCCCAAATGAACGCGCAGTCGGGCGCGATTGCCGCCCCGACTCCCCCGCTGCCTCTCGCCTTCTGCCGTCGACACGGCGTGCTCCTGCGCACTCTCGAAGGCGGCGAACTTAAACTTGCCCTGCATCCGGACGCGACCCCCTTGGCCATCGCCGAGGCGCGACGGCACGTCGGTCGGGCGTTCGCGCTCGAACGCGTGGCTGCTGAACGATTCGAAGAGTTGCTGCGTGAAGCCTATGAAGCCGGCAGCGATGCCCAAGCCGCCGCGGGCGGACTCGAAGACACCACGGACCTGAGTTTTCTGGCGCAGGACCTGCCCGAGCAGGCGGACCTGCTCGAGAGCGAGGACGATGCGCCGATCATCCGCCTGATCAACGCGCTGCTCACTCAGGCGGTCAAAGATAACGCCTCGGACATCCACATCGAGCCCTTCGAGAATCGATTGGTCGTACGTCTGCGTGTCGATGGCGTCTTGCGCGAAGTGTTGCAGACCCGACGCGCGGTCGCCGGCGCCGTCGTCTCGCGCATCAAGGTGATGTCCAAGCTCGACATTGCCGAAAAGAGACTGCCGCAAGATGGACGCATCAGCCTGCGGGTCGGTGGCCGCGCGGTCGATGTGCGCGTGTCCACGATTCCGTCAGGTCACGGCGAGCGTGTCGTGCTGCGCCTGCTCGACAAACAGGCGGGTCGACGCGATCTCGGCGAGCTCGGGATGGAACCCCCGATCGAGGCCCTGCTCGATCGTCTCATTCACAAGCCGAACGGTATCTTGCTCGTTACGGGACCCACAGGCTCGGGCAAAACGACCACGCTCTACGCGGGTCTCTCGCGTCTGAACGACGCGACGCGCAACATCATGACGGTCGAAGATCCGATCGAGTACTACCTCGACGGCATCGGCCAGACCCAAGTGAATACCAAGGTCGACATGAGTTTCGCGCGCGGACTGCGGGCGATCCTGCGGCAAGACCCGGACATCGTCATGGTCGGTGAAATCCGTGATCTCGAAACGGCGCAGATCGCCGTGCAGGCCTCGCTCACCGGACACCTCGTACTCTCGACGCTGCATACCAACACGGCCGTGGGCGCCGTCACGCGACTGCGTGACATGGGGATCGAACCTTTCCTGCTCGCCTCGAGTTTGATCGGCATCGTCGCCCAGCGACTCGTGCGTACGCTCAATCCCGCCTCGCGCGAACCTTTCATTGCCGGTGAGCTCGAACGTCGACAACTCGGGCTACCGATGGGCGCACCCTCGCCGACCTTGTATCGACCCTCCTCGAGCGGCCCAGGTTATCGCGGGCGAACGGGCATCTACGAGCTCGTGCAGGTCGATGACGATATGCGGACCCTCATCCACGATGGCGCCTCGGAGGCCGATCTCGAGCGACACGCGAGGCAGTCGACGCCGTCCATTCGCGACGACGGTATCGCCAAAGTATTGCGTGGTGTGACCTCGCTCGAAGAAGTGCTGCGCGTCACCCGCGAGGACTGACCTCATGGCGGCCTGGGACTACCTTGCTCTCGATGCCTCGGGCCGCGAACAACGTGGCGTCCTCGAGGGGGACAGCGCGAGGCAGGTCCGCCAGGCGCTGCGCGAACGCGCCCTGCTTCCGGTCAGCGTCGAGCCCGTGCGCGAGTCCGGCAAACGGTCGCGTGAGCGCTTCGGGGCGCGTATCGGCTCGGCCGATGTCGCACTGCTGACTCGGCAGCTCGCCACTCTCGTGCGCGCCGCACTGCCACTCGAAGAAGCGCTGCTCGCCGTGTCCGAGCAAAGCGAAAAGCCGGCTGTTAAGCGTGTTGCGGCAGCCGTTCGCGCGCGGGTGGTCGAGGGCGAGTCGCTCGCCGAAGCCTTGCGCGGCTTTCCACGCGTCTTTCCGGAAATCTTCCGCGCGACGATCGCCGCGGGAGAACAGTCCGGCAAGCTCGACACCGTGCTCGAGCGCCTCGCCGACTACACCGAGAGTCGCGACCAACTGCGCCAACGCGTACTCGGGGCGCTGCTCTATCCCATCGTGCTCACGATCATGTGCATCGCCGTGATCGCAGGTTTGCTGAGCTTCGTGGTACCGAAGGTCGTGACGGTGTTCGAGTCGGGCAACGCGGAGTTGCCGATGCTGACCCAAATGCTGATCGCGACGAGCGACGCCTTGCGCGTGGCGGGTCCCTGGGTCCTGTTGGCGCTCGCCGTCGGTTCGGTCGTGTTCCTGCGCTGGGTCCGCGCCCCCGAAGCACGGCATCGCGTCGACGGCCTGCTGTTGCGCCTGCCGCTCGCCGGACGGCTCATCCGCGGTTTCAATTCCGCCCGATTCACACGCACCCTGAGCATTTTGACGGGCAGCGCCGTGCCGGTGCTCGAAGCCCTGCGGATCGCCGCTGGCGTAATCTCGAACCTGCCCATGCGTGAGGCCGTGGCCGCGGCGGCCGAGCGGGTGCGCGAAGGCGCCCCGATTGGTCGCTCGCTCGCGGCCAGCCGACTCTTCCCGCCCATGACGGTACACCTCATTTCGAGCGGCGAGGCCAGCGGGCGCCTCGAGGACATGCTGTCGCGTGCCGCGGACAATCAGGAACGCGAACTCGACGGCATGCTGACCGGACTCGTCGGTCTGCTCGGCCCTCTTTTGATCGTCGGCATGGGGCTGATCGTCCTCGTCATCGTGTTCGCCATGCTCATGCCGATCTTCGAGATGAACACCCTCGTACGCTGACGCACCGCTCGAGCGCCTCCCCCGTTGCAAGATTGAGCGACTCGAAATAAATTTCGCGCGTCTGGGGGGGTTCATCAACATGAGCGAAAGACCAGAGCAAGACGACTTCGACGAAGAAATCGATCTCGATTCGGGCGAAGACGTGGATCAGGTCATCCGGGACTTCGACCAGTCGCGTCGACGCAGCCCACCGAAGGGCAGCGGCGATCCGGCCTGGCGACGCCTCGAGCAGATGCGCGAAGAAAAGCGCACGGCCGACCTCATCAGCGACTTCGACGACTACGATATCGGCGACGACGAGACGACACCGGCGCGCAGCAAGCGCACCGGTCGGCACTGATCGTCGCGCGCCATCGTCGCGCTTCATCGTCACGCCTAGCGGAAGTCCCGTGAACGCGTCACCAACCGCCCGAGCAATCGGCTGCGGTCGTAGAGGCGCTCCACAATGACATGGGTCACGAGCCCTTCGCGCTGCAACCTGCCCTCGGCCTCCATCAATCGTGACTCGAACAACGCGCGTCGGTGCGCCGCTCCGACCGTCTTCCAGACGATCAGATTGACGTGACCGGTATCGTCCTCGAGCGTGACGAAGGTGACGCCGCTCGCCGTCGAGGGTTTTTGTCGCGTCGTGACGAGACCCGCCACACCGACGCGAGCGCCGTCGTCGAGCCGCGAGAGCTCCGCCGCACGGATCACGCCTCGCCGCTCGAAGGGCGCGCGTAGCAGCGCGAGCGGGTGTCTTCCCAAAGTGAGTCCGAGATGTCGATAGTCGGCGACGAGGTTCTCGCCTTCGGTGGGCGTCGTGAGCATGGGCAAGGCCTCCTCGCGAGCCGGCGGCGCAAGAGGCAACTCTACTTCGCTCCCGGCTACAGCCCAGAACGCTCGATGACGGTTGCCGGTGAGCGTCGCATAAGCACCGGCTGCCGCGAGCGCTTCGAGATTGCCGCGATCGAGGGCTGCCGCGGCAGCGAGATCTTGCAGATCAAAGAATATGGATGCATCACCCTCGGACCCTCCTCTCGCCTCGATGCGCGTGCGTCGCGCCTCGACGATGCGCGCTGCCACGACCTGCGGCAAACCGCGCACGAGTCTGAGCCCGAGACGGATCGCAGGCTGCTCGCCTGTCGACCGGTCCTCGGCCACCTCGAGCGTGCAATCCCAGTCGCTCACGCAGACATCGACGGCTCTCACCTCGACACCATGCTCGCGCGCATCGCGCACGAGTTGCGAGACCGAGTAAAAGCCCATCGGTTGACTGTTGATGAGTGCCGCCGTGAACGCCGCGGGCTCGTGACATTTGAGCCAGGCGGACACGTAAACGAGCAACGCGAAACTCGCGGCATGCGACTCGGGGAAACCGTACTCGCCGAAACCTTTGATCTGCTCGAAGATGCGTGATGCGAACTCCTCGCTGTAGCCACGCTCGCGCATGCCGGAGATGAGACGCTCGCCGAAGTGACCGAGGCCTCCGTGTCGTTTCCAGGCCGCCATGGCTCGGCGCAACTGGTCGGCCTCGCCCGGCGTGAAACCCGCGGCGACGATCGCCACCTGCATCACCTGCTCCTGGAAGATCGGCACCCCGAGCGTACGCTGCAATACGCCTTTGACCGCCTCGCTCGGATAACTCACCTGCTCTTCGCCGCGACGACGACGCAGATAGGGATGCACCATGTCGCCCTGAATCGGTCCCGGGCGCACGATCGCCACCTCGATGACGAGATCATAGAAATTGCGTGGACGCAGACGCGGCAGCATCGCCATCTGCGCACGCGACTCGACCTGGAACACCCCGACCGAATCGGCGCGGCACAGCATGTCGTAGACACGCGGGTCCTCGGGTGGCACCGAGGCCACGGTGATCGGTGCGTCGCCCCGCGCGAGTCGCCATTGGGACGCGAGATCGAGTGCGCGGCGGATCGCCGTGAGCATGCCGAGCGCGAGCAGATCGACCTTGAGCAACCCGAGCGCATCGAGGTCGTCTTTGTCCCATTGGATGACCGTACGATCGACCATGCTCGCGTTCTCGACCGGCACCAGCTCTTCGAGCAGATCGCGCGCGATCACGAACCCACCGACGTGCTGCGAAAGATGTCGTGGAAACCCGAGCAACTGCGGCGCGAGCTCGAGCAACAAGGAAAGCCGACGTCGCAGTACCGGATCGTGCATATCGAAGCCCGCCTCACCGAGCCTCTCGAGGAAGGGCGCAAGAGCGCTCTCATGGGCCGCCCCATCGCGCTCGGGGGGTGCGCCATGACCGAGACTGCGATCCCAACGACTCACTGCCGAGGCGATTTTTTCGACAGCGAGCAATGGAAACCCCAAGGCCTTGGCGAGATCGCGCAACACGCTGCGCGGTCGGTAGCAAATGACCGTCGCAGCGAGCGCAGCACGATGCCGCCCGTATTTTTGATAGACGTATTGGATGACCTCTTCGCGACGCTCATGCTCGAAATCGACGTCGATATCGGGTGGCTCGTTGCGTTCTCGCGAAATGAAACGCTCGAACAGCATCGACATGCGCGAGGGGTCGACCTCGGTGATACCTAGGCAATAACAGACCGCAGAGTTGGCGGCGGATCCGCGGCCCTGACAAAGAATTCCGCGACTGCGCGCGAAATCGACGATGTCGTGTACGGTCAGAAAATACGGCTCGTAAGCAAGTTCGCCGATCAGCGCGAGTTCATGCTCGACGAGTGTGCGCACGTAGGCGGGCATGACGTCACGCGTCGCGCTGCCACCCCAGCGACGCTCCGCTCCGCGCTCGACGAGTGTGCGCAACCAGGACGCCGGCGTATGACTGTCGGGCACGATCTCGCGCGGATACTCGTAACGCAGCTCATCGAGCGAGAAGCGACAACGCGCCGCGATGACCAGCGTTTCGGCGAGCAGCGCAGGTGGATAGAGCCGCGCGAGACGATGACGCTCACGCAGGTGTCGCTCGCCGCAGGGCAGCAACTCGAGTCCTGCAGCATCGACCGTGGTATTGAGGCGAATCGCCGTCAGCGCATCGTGCAGTCGACGCCGCGCGCGCGAATGCATGCGGACGCCACCGGCTGCCACGAGCGGCAACCCTGCCTCGTTCGAGAGACGCGTGAGCGTGGCGAGATGGGCACGCTCCGTGCCGTCACGCAGCAACTCCACGGCGATCCAGGCGGCACCCTCAAAATATTCGCGCAACCAGGCGGTGACCTCGTGCGTGATCGGATCGGTGGGCCGTGGAGTCCACAGCACGAGACAGTGCAGAGGCGAGACGAGCTCGACCACATCGCTTCGGGTCAGGTGATAACTGCCTTTCGGTGCGGCACGACGACCCCGCGTGATCAGGCGACACAGCTGACCGTAGCCTCGACGGTCCGTCGCCAACACGACGAGCGGCAGCCCGTCATCCAGCCGAAACTCGGCGCCGACGATGAGCCGCGTGGGTCGGCCCTTGAGCGCCGCATGAGCCCGCACGACGCCGGCGACCGAACATTCATCGGTGATGGCGAGCGCCTCGTAACCGAGCTCATCGGCCTGCGTGGCGAGCTCTTCCGGCTGCGAGGCGGCCCGCAGGAAGCTGAAACTGCTCAGGCAGTGCAGCTCGGCATAACCGGGTGGATTCGGGGGTTTCGGGGCTTGCCCTGACATACTGTTTATTTATACAGTATCTACAAGCCGACGTAACCGGAAAACTAATGCCCCATGACCTTCATCGACCACGCAGGCACGCCCCACCCTCGGGCCACGGGCATTCGACGCATCGTCTCACTGGTGCCGAGCCTCACCGAGATCGTGTGCGCGCTCGGTCTTGCAGACGAGCTCGTCGGTCGCACGGGCTTCTGCATCCACCCGCGCGAGCTCGTGCGCCGCGTACCCAAAGTCGGCGGCACCAAAACCGTCGATCTCGAAGCCATCCGCGCCCTCGCGCCGACGCACCTCATCGTCAACGTCGATGAAAATCGACTCGAGACCGTCGAGGCGCTGCGTCCCGTCGTGCCGTCCATCATCGTGACGCACCCGCTCGGCCCACTCGACAACCTGCCGCTCTACCGACTGCTCGGTGGCATCTTCGATCGCGAAGCACGCGCCGAGGCGCTGTGTCGCGAGTTCATGGCCGCTTATGCCGGCAGCGCGTCTGGTGAAGTGCGCGCCCGAGTGCTGTATCTCATCTGGCGCGAACCCTGGATGACTCTCTCACGCGACACCTACATCTCGCGCACGCTCGCCGCATTCGGCTGGCAAACTTGGGCGTCGTCGCGCCCGCAGCGTTACCCAGAGCTCGCCTTGGAGGAATGTCGTGGCGCCATCGATCGGGTGCTACTGAGTAGCGAGCCTTATGCGTTCCGCGAACGCCACATCGCCGAGGTCGAGCGCGCGCTCCCCGGCGTCCCCGTCGATCTCATCGACGGCGAAATGGTCTCCTGGTACGGATCCCGCGCCATCGAGGGCCTGTACTACCTCGCGCAGTTCACGCGCGAGCGCCACCACTAAGCGTTGGGCCTGCACTAGGCATTGCGCCTAGACATTGCGTCGGAACTGCCCGCCCACCGCATAAAGCGCGCGCGAGATTTGGCCGAGCGACGCCACGCGTACGGCATCCATCAACGACTCGAACACATTGCCGCCGCGCGCCGCCGTCGACTGTAGCGATGACAACGCGACCGTCGATTTTTCCGCATTGCGTTGCTGGAAGTTGCGCACTGCATCCACCTGACCCTGCTTCTCTTCTTCCGTCGAACGGATGAGCTCCACCGAGGCATGCTCGGCCGAGGCGTCGTGCTCCGAAAGAAAGGTGTTCACCCCGATGAGCGGCAACCGGCCATCGTGCTTAAGGGTTTCGTAATACAGGCTCTCTTCCTGGATCTTGCCGCGCTGGTACATCGTCTCCATCGCGCCGAGCACACCGCCCCGCTCGCTGATCGACTCGAATTCTTTGTACACCGCTTCCTCGACCATGTCGGTGAGGTAGTCGATGAGCAGCGACCCCGCCCACGGGTTGTGGTTCTTGTTGAGACCCAACTCGCGATTGATGATCAACTGAATCGCCACCGCGCGCCGCACGCTCTCCTCGGTCGGCGTCGTCAGCGCCTCGTCATACGCGTTGGTATGCAACGAGTTGCAGTTGTCGAAGAGCGCGTAGAGGGCCTGCAGCGTGGTACGCGTATCGTTGAACTGGATCTCGCGGGCGTGCAGCGAGCGCCCCGACGTCTGGATGTGGTACTTCATCATCTGGCTGCGCGCGTCCGCGCCGTACCGCTCGCGCATCGCGCGCGCCCAGATACGTCGCGCCACGCGACCGATGACCGCGTACTCGGCATCCATGCCGTTCGAGAAGAAGAACGACAGGTTCGGCGCGAAGTCGTCGATCTTCATGCCCCGCGCGAGGTAATACTCGACGATGGTGAAGCCGTTCGAGAGCGTGAAGGCCAGCTGACTGATTGGGTTCGCTCCGGCCTCGGCGATGTGATAACCCGAGATCGACACCGAGTAGAAATTGCGCACGGCGTGATCGATGAAATAGGCCTGCACGTCGCCCATCATGCGCATCGCGAACTCGGTCGAGAAAATGCAGGTGTTCTGCGCCTGATCTTCCTTGAGGATGTCCGCCTGTACCGTGCCGCGCACTTGCGCGAGCGTCGAGGCACGAATCTTCGTGTACTCCTCGGCGGTCAACCCGTGACCGACGAGATTTTCTCCGCATAACCCGAGCAGCGCGAGTCCGGAGCCATCATGGCCTTCGGGCAAATCGCCACGATAGCCGGGCGGCGCAACGCCCTCGCTTCGAAGCTTGGCGCGGTGAGCGTCGATGAACTTCGATGCCTCGTCCCAGCGACCGTTCGCCTTCAAAAAGCGTTCGACCTGCTGATCGATCGCCGTATTCATGAACATGGCGAGCAGCATCGGCGCCGGACCGTTGATGGTCATCGAAACGGAAGTCGTCGGCGCGCACAGATCGAAGCCCGAGTAGAGCTTCTTCATGTCATCGAGCGTGGCGATCGATACACCCGAGTTGCCCGTACGTCCGTAGATGTCGGGACGCGTATCCGGATCCTCTCCATAAAGCGTGGTCGAATCGAAGGCCGTCGACAGACGCGTCGAGGCCTGGCCACGCGCAAGATAATGGAAGCGACGGTTCGTGCGCTCAGGGCTGCCCTCACCTGCGAACATTCGTATCGGGTCTTCTTGTTCGCGACGATAGGGATAGACACCCGCTGTGTAGGGGTAAGCCCCTGGCAGGTTTTCGCGCATCACGAAACGCAGAATGTCACCCCAATCGCGGGTCTTGGGCGCGAGGAGTTTCGGGATGCGGTTATGGCTCAAGGTCTCCGAGTAGTTCTCGCCGCGTACTTCGCGACCGCGAACCTTGTAGACGTACTCGGGCTCGGTGATGGAGGTCACACGCGCCGGCCAGGCACGCAACTCGCCAAGGCCTTCTGCACCCACGGCTGCGAGTGCGGAGTCGTACTCTTCGCGCAAGCGCGTGACGGCGGCATCGCCACCGGCAGGCGCCGAACCATAGGGCTGCGCCGGCGCGGGCAATGCCGGATCACGAAGCGCCTTCAAAGATTCGTAGAGCGCATAGGCACGGCTCGCCGAGGCCGCGACGCGCTCGATGTCGGTGTCGGCCTTGCGACCGCCTGCGGCGATCTCGGCGAGATAACGCGAACGCGAACCCGGGATGAGCGGATCACGCGAGGTGAACTCGGTCGGACCCGGATCTTGCACGGTCCACGAACGGGCATTGACGGCCTTCGATTGCAGGCGCGAGCAGATGGCGGCAAACAAACGATTGACGCCGGGGTCATTGAAACGCGAGGCGATGGTCGGGTAGACCGGAATGTCGGCATCTGGCGCCGCGAGCTGATCAGGGTGGTTGCGCCGCCACTGCTTCTTGACGTCGCGCAGCGCATCTTCGGCGCCGCGACGCTCGAATTTATTGAGCACCACCATCTCGGCGAAGTCGAGCATGTCGATCTTCTCGAGCTGGCTCGCCGCACCGTACTCGCTCGTCATGACGTAGATCGGCAGATCGACGAGGTCGATGACCTCGGTGTCGCTCTGCCCGATGCCGGCCGTCTCGACGATCACGAGGTCGAAGCCCGCAAGCTGATAGAGCGAGATGACATCTTTGAGCACGGCAGAGGTCGCAAGATTGCGACGACGCGTGGCGAGCGAGCGCATGTAGACGTTCGGCGCCGAGAGGCTATTCATGCGGATGCGGTCACCGAGCAGCGCTCCGCCCGATCGGCGCCGGGTCGGATCGACCGCCACGACGGCGATCTGCGCATCGGGGAAGTGGCGCACGAAACGCTGGATCAACTCGTCGTTGAGCGAACTTTTGCCCGCACCGCCCGTGCCCGTGAGACCGATGACCGGAGCCTTGCGCGTATTGCGCGCGATGGCGCGCAGGATTTGCTCGCGCGTGGCGGCGACTGCGCTCGCCTCGTCTTCGCGCACGGACCCTTCGAGCACGGAGATCGTCCGACCGAGATGCCGATGATCACGGGCGTTGAGCGGGCCGAATTCATAGGCGGCTCGACGACTCGCCCCGACGCGACGGATCACATCGCTGATCATGCCGACGAGACCGAGGGTGCGGCCGTCCTCGGGGGTGTAAATTTTTTCGATGCCGTGACGCTCGAGCGCCTCGATTTCGTGCGGCGCGATGGTGCCACCACCACCAACCACCACTCGTATGTGCTCGCAGCCGCGCTCACGCAGCATGTCGACCATGTACGCAAAGTATTCGTTGTGGCCGCCCTGATAGGAACTGACGGCGATGCCATCGGCGTCCTCTTCGATGGCGGCACGGACGATGTCCGCCACCGAACGGTTGTGCCCGAGGTGCACGACCTCGGCGCCCTGCGACTGAAGCAGTCGTCGGATCATGTTGATGGCGGCGTCGTGGCCGTCGAAGAGCGAGGCCGCAGTCACGAAACGCAACGGTGGAGCGGTGACGCCCTCACCCACATCGGCCCCTGGATCCTGAATCGATTTCCGGTTCGACTGGCTCACGGTACGCTCCTTCGCGAAGGGACAGGCCTTGCGGCCCCGACTTTACTCGCGAGTATATTACGCTTTACCCACGAATAAACTACACTTCTTCCCATGAAGCCGTCGCCGCGATCCACCCCCCTGCCTTGGAGCGGAGCCGATCTGCGCTCGAGAGAGCGGGATTGGAAGCGCAATGCGGTCATTCTGGCCGCGGCGCGCGCCTTCGCGACCCGCGGCTACCACAACACGAGTCTCGACGATCTCGCGGCGAGTCTCAATGTCACGAAACCGACGATCTATAGTTACGTCGACAGCAAGGAAGAGCTGCTCTTCGAGTGCTTCCGGCAAGGCGTCGATCAGATTCTTGCCGGCTTCAGCGAAGCCGAGACTCAGGGCGGAAACGCCCGAGAGCGCCTGATGACGGTCGCGCGGCACTATGCCACCGCCGTCACGGGCGATTTTGGCTGGTGCATGGTCCGCCTCGAAGAGGAGAACCTCGACAAGTCGATGAGCGCCAAGATCAAGACGCTCAAGTCGGAGGTCGATCAGGGTCTGCGCAAGCTCGTTCGTCAGGGTGTCGCCGATGGCTCGATCCGCCCATGCGACGCCAAGATGGCCGCCTTCGCACTCGCCGGTGCGCTCAACTGGATCGCCCACTGGCACCGCGCCAACGACGCCCTCTCACCCGGGGAAATCGCAACCCGCATGCTCGAAATCTTTGAGCTCGGCCTCGCGCCGCGCTGAACGCCAACCCATCGACGGGAGTCCACCATGAGCTTCTCCACGCTTGAATTTTCCATCGAGAACAACATCGCGCTCATCGCGCTCAATCGCCCAGAGTCGGCCAATACCATCAGCGTCGAACTCGCCGAAGACTTGCTCAAGGCGGCCATCCGGTGCGAGAGCGACCCCGCCGTGCGTGCCGTGGTGTTGACTGGCAAGGGACGATTCTTCAGCGGAGGCGGCGATGTGCAGTCCTTTGCCGCGACCGGCGATGGCGTCGGAGAATTGCTGCGTCGCATCACCGCACCGCTGCATGCCGCCGTATCGCGCTTCGCGCGCATGGACGCTCCGCTCGTCACCGCCGTCAATGGCACGGCAGCAGGCGCCGGGTTCAGTCTCGCGATCGCGGGCGATGTGATCGTGGCGGCCGAATCGGCCAAATTCACCATGGCGTACACCAAGATCGCCATGTCCGCCGATGGCGGCGGCTCGTTCAACCTGCCGCGGATCGTCGGAATGGCGCGCGCCAAAGAATTGATGCTGCTCAACCCGGTGCTCACTGCTGCGGAAGCCCAGCAACGCGGGCTCGTCACCATCGTCGCACCCGATGCCGAGGTGCTCGCCAAGGCCAAGGAAATCGCCGCCTCGCTCGCGAGCGGACCAACCCGTGCCTATGGCGAGGTCAAGCGACTGCTTGCCGATAGCCATACCAACTCGCTCGAGGAGCAGCTCGCCCTCGAATCGCGCTCGATGGCGACATTGGCCGATCGCACCGAGGATGCGCGCGAGGGTTTCACCGCCTTCTCGCAGAAACGCGCTCCGAAGTACAACGGACGTTGATGGTCATGAGCGAAGTGACTTGGCACGTCGCCGGCAATCTCTCTCAACTTGCCGAGGGCAAGATGGTGGGCGTCGAACTCGGCGGTCGCTCGGTCGTCGTGTGTCGCACCAAAGAGGGTGTCAGCGCATTGGACAACGTCTGCTCGCACGCCTACGCGCTCATGCACGAGGGTCGTCTGCGTGGTAACCGTCTCATCTGCCCCCTGCACGGCGCGTCGTTCGACTGCCGCACCGGGGCCGTGCTCGGCGCACCGGCAAGCTCACCGCTCGCCACGTTCGCGGTGCGCGTCGGCGACGACGGCACCATCGAGGTCGGCCTGCCGGCTTGAGGCCTTGAGCCAGCACCGCCGCTCGACGATCAGCCTCTCCGCTCGATCAGATTGACGCTGAGGCAGGAGAACACCGTGTCGCCCTCCTGGTCGATGAGGCGGTAATCCATTTCGATGATGCCGCGACGCGGATCGCTGGTCGATTCGCGCTTCGCGACGCACTCCCATCGCGCGCGCAACCGATCACCCGCTCGTACGGCCTTCGGCCAACGGGTCTCTTTCCAAGCGACGCCGCAGATCCACGCGATATCTGCGCTGATGTCGTGATCGAGACGGCGCCAGACCACCGTCGTGAACAAACCCGAGGCCACGACCTCGCCGAAGACAGACGCTTTCGCCGCTTCAGGATCGGTGTGAAAATACTGGGGATCGTATCGCCGGGCGAAGTCGAGCATCTCTTCCAGATCGACGGTCTGCTCACCGGATTCGGCGTAATCGCCAATGGCAATATCTTCGAAGTATTTTTTACCGGAATGGAACATCATCGAGCCCTGTGCCATGAATCTTGAACAAAGAATTCGTCGTCTTGAAGATCGGGATGCCATCCGTACGCTGATTGCTCGCTACGGCCTGCTGGTCGACCAACGCGACATCGACGGCGTCGGCATGCTCTTCACGTGTGACGGGTCGTTCCGATCGGTGGACGGCAAGATCGCCTCGGTCGGTCGAGATGCGGTGATCGAACAGTTCCACAAGCGCTATGCGGTGCTCGGCCCGAGCAATCACTTCACTCACGACATCGTCATCGAGCTCGACGACACCAACCCCGATCTCGCCACGGGCTGGGTCAACTCGCACGCCGAGGTGGTTCGAAACGGTGTCGCACTCTGGGCCGCCCTGCGCTATCACGACGAGTACCGACGAGAAGAAGGGTCCTGGCGATTCCAGACGCGCGAGTTGCATTTCTTCTACTACGTATCGCCCAAAGATTATCCGGAACTACTCAGTCAGCTCATGCGCAATCGCGCCTATGCCGAACCGCTGCCGGCGGACTATCCCGAAAGTTCGACCACCTGGAAGAACTACTACGCGAAGTATCCTCAGCCCGGCTGACGTCCGTCACGCAATTCGCGCAACTTGCGCTCGAGATAATCGACCACGCGCCGATCGCGCTCAGTCTCCTTGTGGACGAGGAAGCTGATCGCCATGCCCTCGAGCACGTAGCGCGTCAGATCGAGGGCCACGTCGAAGGTTTCGTCGTCCGTGTGCCACTCGGTGAAAACCTCCCGAGCCGTTCGATGCCATTCGTCCTCGAACGCTTCTTGGGCGGGACGCAAAATCTGCGCGAGTTCCGGATCCGTCCGAGCGGCCACCACGAGTTCGAAGAAGGCAACGAACATCGGATGACGGACGTGCTGCCAATAGGCCTCGAGGTTGGCGCGCAATCGATCGCCCCCGCCGTTGCTCGGACCTCGCTGCGCAGCACGTCGAAATGCCTTGAGACGCTTCGCGTGCAGATAATCGACAGCGGCTCGGACGATATCCACCTTCGATGGAAAATGGTGGAGCATCGCCCCTCGAGATAACCCCGCACGAGCCGCAATCACGGTGGTGGTCGTCCGGGAGTACCCCAAGTCGACAAAACACTTGATGGCCGCTTCGATGATGAGCGTCCGCGTAGCGGCGCTTTTCTGAGCTTGCCAGCCGGTGATTTCGGGTTCTGTAGCATCGATTTGTTTGGGCATGACCGAGACCTTGCCGGTTGACGAAAAAAAAGTCAAAGGTGATTGAAACCGACAGCCTTGCTTGATACCGTTTTGAGGCGTCGGCAACGGGGTGACCCGCCGCGCACAGATATTCTGTCACAAACAACTTCTATTACCCGGAGGACAGGGACATGGGACGCGTCGAAGGCAAAGTGGCAATCGTCACCGGGGGTTCCCAAGGATTGGGCAAAGCGGACTGCGAAGCGCTCGTCCGCGAAGGCGCCCAAGTCATGATCACCGACATCAAGTCGGCCGAGGGCAACGCCCTAGCCGCCGCGCTCAATGCGCAGCGCGCCGGAAGCGCCGCGTTCATGGAGCTCGACGTCCGCGACGAAGCGCGCTGGCAAGAAGTCATTGCGGCGACAGTCAAACAGTTCGGCAAGCTCAACGTGCTCGTGAATAACGCAGGCTTCGTCGTACCGGCGACACCCGAGTCCACGACGCTCGAGCAGTTCAGGATGCATAACGCCGTGATGAGCGAAGGCACCTTCCTGGGATGCAAATACGCCATCCCGGCGATGCAAGCGAGCGGCGGTGGCTCCATCGTGAACATGGCCTCCGTTGCCACGCACCTCGGCTATCCGATTTTCTTTGCCTACTCGGCTGCCAAAGGCGCGGTGCGCGGCATGACGAAGGCCATCGCCATCTGGTGCCAGATGCAGAAGTACAACATCCGCTGCAACTCGCTGCACCCCGGTGCAACCGATACCCCGATGATCGAAGAGGCCAATCGCCTCCTCGGACTCACTCGCGAGTTCTATACCCAGAGCGGTCCCGGCCTCGGACAACCCGAAGACGTGGCGAACGTCGTCGTCTTCCTCGCCTCGGATGAATCGCGATACATCAATGGTGCCGAGCTCGTGCTCGACAACGGCCTCACCATCCAGTAATCGACCAGGAGACAAGCAGAATGGATCTCGGATTGCGCGGAAAGCGGGCACTCGTCACGGGTGCCACCAAGGGAATTGGCAGAGCGATCGTCGACCTGCTCGCGGCAGAGGGTTGCGACATCGCGCTCTGCGCGCGCAGCGAGGACGAAGTCGAATCTGCAGTTCGTGAAATCAAGATCAAAGGCGTGAACGTCTCGGGTGGCGCGGTCAACGTACGCGATGCCGAGGCCTATAAAGCCTGGCTCGAGCGCAGCGTGGCGGAGCTTGGTGGCTGCGACATCTTCATCCCGAACGTCAGCGCGGGCGGCGGCATGGACTCGGAGAAGAACTGGTGGAAGTGCTTCGAGGTCGACGTTCTGCACACCGTGCGTGGCTGCGAATTTTTGATACCACACCTCGAGAAATCGGGTCACGGCAGCATCGTCATCATCAGCTCGACGAACGCGCTCGAGACCTTCTATGCGCCCATGGCGTACAACGCCATGAAAGCCGCCCTCATCACCTACTCCAAGCAGCTCTCGCAATTCATTGGTCGCAAGAATATCCGCGTCAACACCGTCTCTCCGGGACCGATCTACTTCGAGGGTGGTGCCTGGGAGATGATCAAGAGCACCAATCAAAAAATGTACGACGCCACGGTTCGGGCCATGCCGAATGGTCGGTTCGGCGGACCGGATGAGATCGCCAAGGTGGTCGCCTTCCTCGCAAGCCCGTCTGCCTCGGTCATCACGGGCAGCAACGTGGTCGCCGACAACGGATACACCAAGCGCGTCCAGTACTGACCATGTCGAGCCTGCCGCGCCGCGTCGATGCCTGCCTCGTCACGGGGGGCAAGTACCACGATATCGACCACGCACGGCTGCAGCTGCTCCACCTGCTTGGCGAGCACCCGAACATTCGGTGTCGGGTGCTCGAGGACTATCGCGACATCGATGCGATCGTCGCAGCCGATGTGCTCATCACGTATACGGTCGATGTGGTCCCGGACGAAGCGGGCGCGGCACGTTTGCACGATTGGGTGGCCTCGGGGCATCGTTGGTTCGCCCTGCACGGGACGAACTCGATACTGCGCTGGTCCAAAGCCCACAAGGCGTGGGAAGCGCCGCGTACGGTACCGACTCTGATGCAGACGCTGGGGAGTCAATTTTTGGCGCATCCGCCGATCGCACCCTATCGCGTCGAGATCTCTGCTCCCGAGCATCCGCTCGTCCAGGGCATCGAGCCCTTCGATGCGGACGATGAGCTCTATCTGAGTGAGCTGCACGAGCCCATCGAAGTTTTGCTGCATACCCGCTGGTCAGGGCGCACGTCCCTGTTCGTCGACAGCGACTGGACGCGGGACGAACCGCGCCCCGTGATGTATCTCAAGCGCACGGGTGCCGGAGAAGTGCTGTATTTCACGCTTGGGCACTCGCGTGGACACTACGACATGCGCCCGATCATGGACGAGTACCCGACAATCGAACGCGGCAGTTGGAACACACCGGCGTTCGTCGAAATTTTGAGACGCGGCATACGCTGGGCCGCTGCCGCTGAACGGATTCCATCATGAGCAAGAAACCGACCCCTACTCTCACCGCAACCGAAGACGCGGAGCTGCGCGAGCGATCGCGCACGCCAACCTATCGCAAGGTCCGCCGGGTCGAACCGACCGACGGTCCCGGAACGCCGAGTGCGAAAGCGCCCGATCCCGAACTCGGCGACGCCATGATTCCGAAAGAGCGCTACACCTCGAGAGGCTTTCTGCAGCTCGAGTGGGAGCGGATGTGGAGCAAGGTCTGGCTGCTTGGCGGGCTCGAATCCGATGTGCCCGAACCCGGCGACTACATCTGTACCGAAATCGGCCGCGAGTCGATTTTGCTCGTGCGACAAGCCGATGGTCGGATGCGCGCGTTCTACAACGTGTGCCTGCATCGAGGTAACCGACTGCGACCGACGGGCATATCGAGCGCCGACTCGTTCAAGTGCCAATACCATCACTGGGAATACGGCATCGACGGGCGTTTCGTCCGCATTCCGGATCTCGACACGTTTCCGCAAGGCGCTCCACCTTGCCGCGGTCTCAAAGAATTACCCTGCGACACCTGGGGCGGATTCGTGTGGTTCAGCCTGAACCGCGAGATCGGTCCGCTCGCCGACTATCTCTCGCCCATCCCGCAGCATCTCGATCCGTACCACTTCCCGCGCATGGCCCTCACTCGCGACATCACGGTCGAGTGGAACTGCAATTGGAAAGCCTCGGTAGACGCCTTCAACGAGAGCTATCACGTCCAAGGCATCCACCCTCAGCTGCTCTATTACCTGCACGATCTCGATATCCAGATCGACTGCTATGAGCGACACAATCGTTATCTCATCCCCTTCGGCACCGTGAGTCCGCGCGTACGCAAGCCGCCCTCCATTCCCGATCCGATCAAGAGCATCATGAAAACCGCAGGGATGGATCCGGCGGACTACGACGAACCGCTCGAGAACCTTCGTCGGGACGTGCAACTGCACAAGCGTCGGACCGGCGCCTCGATGGGTCGCGATTACTCGGAGCTCAACGACGATCAGCTGACCGACGACTATCACTACTTGATCTTCCCGAACGTCACGCTCAACGTTCACGCAGACGACCTGATGCTGTTTCGGCAACGCCCGCATCCGACCGATCCCGATCGAATGCTCTACGACGTGTGGACCTTCGAGCTCGTACCCGAGGGCGCGGAACGCCCGCCTCGTCCGAAGCACCAGTACTTCCGTCACGGCGATAAATCGATCGGCCTCGTCCTCGATCAGGACGCCCAGAATCTCCCGGGCGTACAGGACGGCATGCACTCGGCTGGACTCGAAGGATTGTGGATCGGCTCGCAAGAGCTGCGAATTCGGCACTTCCACAAAGTCCTCATGGACTATCTCGGGGGCGATGCCGACGAGGCCGCCGCCAAGTTGGACAGCCGCTGACTACCAGGAGTGAAAAAGAGCAGCGCTGATTGTTTCCGTCAGCGTTGCTCGTTTTCTGTCGTTGACTTACCATCGAGGACACGCGCCGGGGGCGCCCCTCAGGAGATCCCGTGAGCCTTCCCAGAGACCTGTTGCTGCGCGCCTATCGGCAGATGAAGACGATCCGCGAGTTCGAGGAACGTCTGCACGTCGAAATTCAAACCGGCGAGATTCCGGGATTCACCCACCTCTACTCGGGTCAAGAAGCTGTCGCCGTCGGCGTGTGCGAAAACCTGACGGATCAAGATTGGATCGCGAGTACCCATCGCGGGCATGGCCACTGCATCGCGAAGGGTTGTGACGTTCAGGGAATGATGCTCGAGATCTACGGGCGTCGTGACGGCCTTTGCAAAGGCAAAGGCGGTTCCATGCACATCGCCGACATGACCAAGGGCATGCTCGGTGCGAATGCCATCGTCGGCGGGGGACCACCGATCGCCGTCGGCGCAGGTATCGCCTGCAAGATCGCCAAACGCGGCAATGTCGCGGTCGCGTTCGGAGGCGACGGCAGCGCCAACCAAGGCACCGTCTTCGAAGCGATGAATCTCGCCGTCGTGCTCCGTGCGCCGGTCATTTTCGTGTTCGAGAACAACGGTTACTCGGAACACACCGGAGCCTCGTATGCCGTGGGTTCGGGCGACATCGCCGGTCGCGCGCGCGGCTTCGGCATGGCCGCCGAAACCTGCGACGGTTCGGATTTCTTTGCTGTGTACGACACCATGGCGAAATTGTTGAAAGCCGTGAGGACAGGGGGTGGCCCTGCCGCACTCGAAGCGAAGACGACCCGCTTTTTTGGCCATTTCGAGGGCGATCCGATGCTCTACCGAGCCAAGGACGAAGTCGCCCGTCACCGTGAACAGATGGACTGCCTGCGGATCTTCCGTGATCGCGTCGGCAAGGAAGGCTGGCTGCCGCTTGCCGAACTCGACGCCATCGACAACGAGGTGATGGCCCTCATCGACAAGTCGGTCGCGACGTCACGCGCGGCAACGCCGCCATCCGCCGCAGACTTGCTCACCGACGTGTACGTCTCCTACTGACCCGCCCTGCAGAGAACAGATTCATGCGACAAATTTCCATGAGAGACGCCATCAACGAGGCTTTGCACCTCGAGATGGCGCGTGATCCGCGGGTGATCGTGCTCGGCGAAGACGTCTCCGGCGGCGCGGGCGGAACGTCCGGTCAACGCGACGCCGCGGGCGGTGTATTCGGCGTCACCAAGGGCTTGCTGCCGAAGTTCGGCGAAGACCGCGTGATCGATACGCCCATTTCGGAATCGGCCATCATCGGTGCGGCCAATGGCGCGGCCCTCGCCGGTCTGCGTCCGGTCGCCGAGCTCATGTTCGCCGACTTCCTCGGCGTGTGCTTCGACCAGGTGTTCAACCAAGCGGCGAAGTTCCGTTACATGTTCGGCGGCAAGACCACCTGCCCCATCGTCATCCGGGCGGCCACGGGCGCCGGCATGAACATGGGTGCTCAGCACAGCCAGTCGATGTACGCCATGGTCACCGGAGTCCCGGGACTCAAAGTGGTCGTCCCCTCGAACGCCTACGATGCCAAGGGCCTGATGCTGACTGCCATCCGCGATGACGATCCGGTGATTTTCTTTGAGCACAAGGCGCTCTACCCGAGGAAATCCGACGTACCCGAAGGGGACTACACCATTCCCTTCGGCGAGGCGAATCTCGTTCGCGAGGGCGAACACGTCACGGTGGTTGCGATCGGACGCATGGTGTCTTTCGCCGAGAAAGCGCTCGACGCGCTTGTCGCAGACGGCATCACGGCAGACCTGCTCGACCCGCGCACGCTCTCGCCGCTCGATGACGAAACCATCTACGAGAGCCTCGATAACACCGGTCATCTCGTCATCATCGACGAGTCGCCGCCGCGCTGTTCGGTTGCCGCCGACATCGCGGGTCTCGTCGCCAGCAACGCCTTCCATTCACTGAAGGCGCCCATCGTCCAACTGACTCCGCCACATACGCCAGTGCCCTTCGCCCGCGAACTCGAGCGTGCATACGTGCCGGGACCGCAGGCCATCGAGGCCGCGATCCGGAAAATGCTCAAAGAATCTCGGGCAGCGAGCTGACCATGTCACGAATACACGCCATCACCATGCCCAAGTGGGGCATCGAGATGCAGGAAGGCGCCATCACGTCATGGCATGTCGAGATCGGCGGTGCCGTCACGCGAGGCGCTCAACTCCTCGATGTCGAGACGGAGAAAATCGTCAACACGGTCGAGGCCAGTGTCGAAGGCACGCTGCGTCGCGTGATCGGTGCAGTGGGCGATACGCTCCCGGTCGGTGCGCTCGTCGGTATCGTCTGCGAAGGCGAAGTATCCGATGCCGACATCGATCGTTTCGTACGCGAGTTCAAGGCCGCCGATGCTTCGTTCGAACCGGAGGCGAGTACCGGCGCATCGACGACCTCCCCTGCGCCTGCCGCGGAGGCACCTTCAGCAGCACCCGCGGCGGAGCGTGAGGACGAAGCTCGCGTGAGCCCGATCGCCAGACGCCTCGCCGAGAAGCTCGGTGTCGATCTCTCGAAGGTCACGGGCACCGGTCGCAACGGCCGCATCTCCAAAGAAGATGTCGAGTCCTACCACGCGAAGCAGTCGACGGCGGTAGAAGCCGTTCCGATGAGCGCCATGCGCCTCGCGATCGCGCGACGCCTCACCGAGTCGAAGCAGACGATTCCGCACTATCGCCTGCATGCCGATGTGGATTGCGCAGCGCTCGAAACTGCGCGCGGCGAACACGCTGCGGCAGGTCGCAAGATCTCGGTCAATGATCTGCTGATTTTCGCTCTCGCGCGAACGCTCGCGGAGTTTCCGGACGTCAACGCCTGCCTCGAGAACGACACCATTTTGCGTCGACGCAGTGCGGACATCGCCCTCGCCGTATCAACCGCGGGTGGGCTGATCACGCCCGTGCTGCGCAGCGCCGAAACCAAGGATGTCGTCACTCTTGCACAGGACGCTCGCGATCTCGCAGGCAAGGCACGCGACAACAAGCTGACGAGAGAAGAGATCACCGGCGGCAGTTTCACGCTGTCCAACCTCGGCATGTTCGGGATCGACGCGTTCGATGCCGTCATCAATCCGCCGCAGGTCGCCATACTGGCCGTCGGCAGCATTCGCGATGCCGTCGTGCTGCGTCACGGTGCGCCTGCGGCCGGTCGACTGATGACGCTTACGCTGTCCTGTGACCACCGCGTCGTCGATGGCGCGCTCGGCGCCCGTTTTCTTTCTGCACTGAAGCAACGTATCGAAGGGGGGAACTTCGCATGACGAAGCCAACGATTGCCATTCTGCTGCTCTCGCTACTCGCTCTGCCGGCTGGTGCGTCCACGCCTGCCGGCGAAGAGATCTACCAGCGCGCTTGCGCCGCCTGTCACGAGGGTGGCGTCAAGAAAGCGCCGCACAAGATGTTCCTGCAGATGATGCCTGCCGACGGCATTCTCAATGCGATGAACAAAGGAATCATGCAGATGCAGTCGGCCTCGCTCAGCACCGCAGAGCGCCGCACGGTGGCGGAGTATCTCGCCGGACATACCGTGGAAGACGCCCTCGCCCGCGCCCAGCCGCAACTCTGCACGGGCCCCGCCAAAGATTTCGATTTAGGCAAGGGCGTCAAGAAAGTGGGCTGGGGTGTCAACCGCGAGAATCATCGTCTCATTCCGGCGGACGTTGCCGGACTCGCCGCGGACGACCTGCCCAAACTCGAACTGAAATGGGCGTTCGCCTTCCCCAATGCCCAGCGCGTGCGCTCTCAGCCCACCGTGGCGCTCGGCGCCGTATTCATCGGCAGTCAGAACGGAACGGTATACGCACTCGACAAGAAGACGGGCTGCGTACGCTGGAGCTTCCGCGCAAGTGCCGAGGTTCGCACGCCGGTACTCATCGAAGCGGGTGAGGGAAAATCCAAGACTCGTCCGATCGCTTTTTTTGCCGACTTGATCGCCCGCGTGTACGCGGTCGAGGCGACGACCGGCAAACTCCTCTGGGTCACCAAAGTGGACGAGCATCCGAACGCGACCGTCACCGGCGCGCCCGTGCTCTACCAGGGTCGTTTGTATGTTCCCGTGTCTTCACTCGAAGTGACGTCGGCGGCTGACCCGGCTTACCCATGCTGCAGTTTCCGCGGTTCGATGGTCTCGCTCGATCCGAAAAACGGAAAGGAAATTTGGCGCACCTATACGATCGATGAGGCGCCGGTCGAAGTTGCCAAGACCAAACTCGGTACGCCGATCCTCGCGCCCTCGGGCGCGCCGATCTGGAACAGTCCGTCCATCGACACGGCGACGGGTACGCTGTACGTCGGCACGGGCGAAAACTATTCGTCACCGGCCAACGATCGAAGCGATGCGCTGCTCGCGCTCGAACTCAAGACAGGCAAGCTGCTCTGGCACCGACAGAAGACGGCAAACGACGCCTGGAACGTCGCCTGCATGATGCAGGACAACCCGAACTGTCCCGCCGAGAACGGCCCGGACTTCGACTTCGGCGCGGGCACGATTGTCGCGCGCACGAGCGCCGGAAAACCCATCCTGCTCGCCGGTCAAAAATCCGGCGACGTCTACGCGCTCGATCTCGCCGATCAGGGGCGCCCGATCTGGCGCAACAAGGTCGGCCGTGGCGGCATCCAGGGCGGTGTGCACTTCGGCATGGCGCTCGATGGCAAAACATTGTTCGTGCCGATCTCCGACATGTCGAACCCGGAGGCCGAGACCAATCTGCATGCCGTCCCCTCGAAGGCGGGTCTCTACGCCGTCGACATCGACACGGGTCGCATGCTCTGGTCGCAGCCTGCCAACAACGTGTGCAACGGTCGTACATATTGCGAGCCGGGTATCTCTGCGGCGATCACGGCCATGCCAGGTGCCGTTCTCGCAGGACACATGGACGGACGTCTTCGCGCGTACGACAGCGCATCGGGTCGCGTGATCTGGGAATACGACACGACGCGTGAGTTCGTCACGGTCGATGGCTCCAAGGCGAGCGGAGGTTCGTTCGGTGGCGGTGCGGGTCCGGTCGTGCAGGACGGCATGCTGTTTGCCGCGTCGGGCTATGGCACCTACTTCCATATGCCGGGCAACGTGCTGCTCGTATTCGGACTGCCGGAATAAAAACGATGAGCCAAAAAACACCGACCATGGAATGGGAAGGTGGCGAGGATCTCGCCACGCTGCGTATCTCGGTCACGACGATGGGCGATCTGCTGCTGACGGCAGCGGATCGGGATCCCGATAAAACCGCTCTCGTTTTTCCCGAGAAGAGCTACACGTACGCAGAGCTCGCCGCTCGCGCGATCCGACGTGCGCGCAGCCTGCAAGCACTCGGTGTTCGGCCGCGTGATCACGTGGGCATCCTCATGCCCACTTGCCCCGAGTTCGTCGAACTCTATTTTGCGATCGCACTCTGCGGCGCCGTCATCGTGCCGATCAACGCGCGTTATCGCTCGGGAGAGATCGGCTACGTGGTCGAGAACGCCGACCTCGTGACGCTGATCACCACCGATGCGGTGGCCGACCAGGTCAACTTCGTCGAGCGGCTCGAGGGCGCCTTGACCGATCTGCCCTCGCAGAAAGATCCCTTGTGTTTGAAGCTCGCCGCGGCGCCGAAGTTGCGTAACGTGGTTCTCTACGGTCGCGGCGATCGTCCTGGCTTCGTGTCCGAATCGGACTTCGATGCCGCAGCCGATCGCATCGCCGAGATCGAGGTCCACAAGACTCGCCTGCGAACCCGCGTGCGCGACACCGCGCTCATGCTCTACACCTCGGGTACGACGGCGAACCCGAAGGGCTGCCTCATCACCCACGAGGCGCAGGTCCGCAACTCCATCGCACTCGGTCGTCACCGCTATCGTCTGACACGCGAGGACTCGCTCTGGTCGCCACTGCCGATGTTCCACATCGCCGCCGTGCTGCCCATGCTCGCGATCTTCGATGTCGGCGGCACCTATCTCACGATGGGATACTTCGACGCAGGTGTCGCACTCAAGATGCTCGAGGATCACAAGGTCACGGCGACCTATCCGAGCTTTGTCACCATCATGCAGGGGCTCATCTACCACCCCGATTTCCCGACTCGCAATCTCTCGAGTATCCGGCTCATGAACTCCAACTTCGCCGTGCAACCGCCCGGCGTCGCAGAGCCGATCATGAAAGCGATGCCCGCTGCGATCCAGGTGGGCAGCTTCGGCATGACCGAGGCCTCCGGCACCGTCTCGACGGGCTCACCCGGCGAGCCGGAGTCTCAAAGAATCACGCGGCTCGGTCGTCCGTTGCCGGGGCTCGAGGTCCGCGTCATCGACCCGCACACGGGTCGTGACATGCCGACCGGAGAGCGCGGTGAGGTTCTGGTCCGCGGATACAGTCTGTTCGAAGGCTACTACCGCGACCCGGTGAAGAGCGCCGAAGCGCTCGACAAGGACGGCTGGTTCCACACCGGCGATATCGGCTCGGTCGATGCGCAAGGGACCATCATGTTCCATGGTCGGTTCAAGGACATGCTCAAGGTGGGCGGCGAGAATGTCGCAGCAGCCGAGATCGAAGCGCAGCTGCAAAAACACAAAGCCGTGAAACTCGCGCAGGTCGTCGGCATCCCGGACGCCAAGTACGCCGAAGTGCCGGCAGCCTTCGTCGAACTCCAACCCGGCGCCACGGCCACCGAAGCTGAGCTCATCGAGTTCTGCAAAAAAGATGTCGCCGGCTTCAAGGTTCCGCGGCACGTTCGGTTCGTGACCGAGTGGCCGATGTCCTCGAGCAAGATCCAGAAGTTCAAACTGCGCACCGCGCTCGTCGAAGAACTCAAACTCGGTTGATCACCACCTTCATCCACCACCCCTCGAGGAGTATTCAACATGGCCGTCTTCTTCGCCCTGCTCAAGGTCAAAGCTGGAAAGGAAAAAGATTTCGAACGCTTGCAGCGTGAACTCTCGAAGCTCACCCATGACAACGAACCGGACACCATCGTTTACGACGTGGTCCGTCATCGCGAGAAGAAAGGCGTGTACGCCGTCTATGCGCGCTTCAAAGATGAAGCGGCCTTCGAGTATCACCAGAAAACCCCGTTCCACGATCGACTGGTCCCGCCGATCTTCGAGTGCCTCGATGGCGGCGCCGATGGCATGACCCTCGATTTCTACGATCACGTCGGCTGAGGGGCTGCCGAACATGACGCCGCCCGTGCTCGGCCCGGTGATTCAACTGGGTTTTGTGGTGCCGAACATCGAGGCGGCGGTCGCCCATTGGGCGTCGATCGGCGTCGGCCCCTTCTTTCTGCTCGACCACATCCAGTTCGGGCGCTGTCATTTTCGTGGCGAGCCACTCTCGATCGACATGTCGGTCGCGGTGGGTCAATGGGGTACGGTCCAAGTCGAACTCATCCATCAGCATTGCAACACGCCGAGCATCTACACCACGTTCGACGGGTCGTCGCGTGGCGGCCTGCAGCACATGGGCGTGATGACGGACTCGGTGGCCGACTCGTTAGTGCATCTCGCCGAACGCGGTGTCACGCCTGTTCAGGCCGGCGAAACCGCCAACGGCATTCGCTTCGCCTACGTGGATACGGATGAACGTCCTGGTGCACACCCGGGCGGCATGATCGAACTCATCGAGCGTGGTCCGGCGATCGACGGGTTTTTCTCTCTCGTGCGCAAGGCCGCCGTCGACTGGGACGGACGCGATCCCTTGCGCAAACTCGGGTGACAGGCAGCGTTCCAACGCCGCACCCGCCGCTGCGTCCCGTGCAGCTGGCCTATCACGTACCCGACTCGCGAGAGGCCGCCCTGCACTGCGCGGTCACTCGCGGCTGGGGGCCGTTCTATCTCATGGAACGCATTCCGCTCGAGTTCGCGAGGTATCGCGGACAAGAAACGTCCTGGGTGCATACCTCCGCCTACGGACAAGCCGGCGACATCATGGTCGAGTTGATTTCGCAGCCCGACGACGCGCCCTCGGTGCTTCGCGAACGATTCACGCGCGAACAGCACGGCCTGCACCATGTCGCCTCGTTCGTGGACAACCTTCCGGCGGCGCTCGAGGCCGAGCGACAACGCGGATACCAGATCGCCCTCGAGGCGCGTACGACGACGGGCGTCGATTTCGCGATGATCGACACCGTGTCGACGCTCGGACATCTGCTCGAGCTCTACGAGCCCGATCAGGCACTCAAAGATTTTTACGCATTTGTGCGACGCAAGGCCGAGGGCTGGGATGGCGGTCATCCGGTTCGCCTCCTGCGTTGAACCTGCGGTCATGGAGAACGATATGAACTCATTCAAGGACAAAGTCGTGGTCATCCTCGGGGCTGCCGGACGCGACAACATGGGTCAGGTCATGGCGCGCCGCTTCGCCGCAGAAGGCGCAACAGTCGTGGTCGCCGGACGCCACGAGGGTCCGCTCACCGAACTCGCGACGGAGATCAGCGGCGAGTCTCAGGTCTGCGACATCACGCGCAAAGCGGACGTCGAGGCCCTCGCCGAGGCCGTCTGGCAACGGCATGGGCGGGCTCACGTCGCCATCAACTGCACCGGCTGGGGGCTGCTCGCAAAACTGCTCGACACCACCGAAGAGCAGCTCGACCAACTTTCGGCTCTGCACTTCAAAGGCACGTTCTTTTTCATGCAGGCCTTCGTCGGCCGCATGTCGCGCAGCGGGGGCGGCTCGGTGATCACGGTGTCCTCGGCCTCGGTTCGGGCCGTGCTGTACCACCATGCCGCCTACATCGCGACCAAAGCCGCCTCCGAAGCGCTCGTCCGCTGTTTTGCCAATGAATTCGGTGGCAAGGGCGTCAAGGTGAACGCTCTCGCGCCCGGATTCACCGAGACACCGATGACGGCGACCGAGTCGAAACTGCCGGGCTTGCTCGATCTGTTCCGCAAGGAATATCCCCTCGGTCGGATCGGAACCTCTCAGGATGTGGCCGAGGCCGCGCTCTGGCTCGCCTCGGACGCAAGCTTCGTCACGGGCGAAACGCTGCAGATCAATGGGGGTCTCACGCTGCGACGCAATCCCTCGCCAACGGAGATCAATGCCGCGCTGAAGGCGAGCGCACCGCCCCGCAGCTGAACTGCGGGGCGGCGCCGACTCACCGGTTGCTCAGCCCTTCGGAGCCTCGAACGGATCGAGATACTCGCGCACGTACGGCTCAGCGAGACAATCGACGATGCCCGGACCATGCTCACCGAGTGCCGGCGAGGTCATGTGAGCCTCTTCGGCGGCCGCATTCGCGAACGACTCGATGACGGCATAACGACGCGGCTCGCGCAGCTTGAAAAATTCGTAGTAGAGCGTACCGGGCTCGGTCTTGTGGACGACCTCGGTGAGCGCCTTGCAGCGCTGCACGAACTCGGCCTCCCGCCCTTCCTTGATGAGCATCCTCGAAACGAACGTAACCTTCGACATGGTGGTTCTCCCCGAAAAAACTTGATACCCGATGCAGACTCAGCGTCGTTGGTCGAAACGCCGTCCGACCATCGCCGCCGCGATATTCACCTTCTGGATATCGACCGCGCCACCGGCGATGCCCCAGCCCCAAGCATCACGCAATCGACGCTCCATGGGATATTCGCGCGAGTAGCCGTAGCCGCCCATCAACTGCACGGCATGTCCGCACACTTCACGGGCGATTTCATTGGCGAAGCATTTGGCCATCGACGACTCGAGTACCGAGGGCATGCCGTGTTGCGCATTCACGGCCGCACGCCAGATGAGCAACCTCGCAGCGTCCACCCGCATGCGCATCTCCGCCAGACGCACCTGCACCGCCTGGAACTCGACGATGGGTTTGCCGAACTGCTTGCGCTCTTGCACGTAGGCGATCACGTCATCGAGCGCACCGGAAGCTTGTGCGAGCGCCATGGTGGCGTTGCCGCAGCGCTCGAGATCGAAGGCTTCCATGAGTTTCTTGAAACCGCCCGCCGGGACGACGATGTTCTCGAGCGGAATCACGCAATCCTCGAACACGAGGTCGGAGGACGGGACACCACGGAACCCCATGAGATTTTCGCGAGCACCGAAGGTGAGTCCTGGAGTACCGCTCTCGACATAGACGGCACCGATCCCTTTCGGGCCCGGATCATCGGAGAGACGGCAGTACACGACATAACCGTCTGCATGCCCGCCACCCGAGCACCAGCGCTTCGTGCCATTGATGACCACGCGATCTTTTTCGATGCGAGCGCGGGTGGTGAGATCGGTGAGGGCGGAGCCCGCGTTCGGCTCGGACATGGATACCGCAACGATCTTCTCGCCAGCACATACGGCCGGCACGACTTTGCGACGCAACGACTCTCCGGCGAAATGCTCGATGGCGCGCACCGGGCCTACACAGGATTCGAAAACCGGGAACGCGACGGCGCCCGAGATCTTGGCCAACTCCTCGATGACAATGAGCGCCTCGAGATTGCCGAGCCCCAACCCACCGTACTCTGCCGAGACGTTGATGCCGAGAAAGCCCATCTCCGCGAACTCGCGAACGAGCTCGTGGGACGGCGGCTCGTCATGCTCTTCGCAATGCTTGGCATGTGCCGGAAGCTGCTCTTGGGCATACTTGCGAGCGGTCTCCTGCAGCGCCTGTTGTTCCTCGGTCAAAGAGAAGTTCATTACAAGGTCTCCCGATGTCTAAATCCGAATCCATCCTGAGCGGCATCCGCGTACTCGACTTTGGTCGATACGTCGCGGGCCCCTACTGTGCCACCCTCCTCGGCTATCTCGGTGCAGAAGTCATCCGCATCGAAAAACCCGACGGAGGCGAAGACCGCTACATCGCGCCCATCACCCCGCAGGGCGAAGGCGGCGTATTCCTGCAGACGGCCTGCAACAAAAAATCGCTCACGCTCGACTTCGGCAAGCCCGAATCGCGCGAGATCGTGCGCCGACTCGTGCAAAGCGCGGACGTCGTCGTGGTCAATCTGCCACCGGCCGCACGCGAGTCCCTCGGACTCGACTACGCCACCCTGTCTGCGATCAACCCACGCATCATTCTCGCCTCTCAGACCGCATTCGGCGAGCACGGCCCCTATGCGAGCCGTGGGGGCTTCGACGGCGTCGGCCAAGCCATGTCCGGAGCGATGTTCATCACGGGCACCCCCGGCGCGCCCGCCAAGGCGGCCGCCCCCTACGTCGATTTCTCGACTGCCGTGCTGTCGGCCTTCGGCGTCCTGGCGGCCCTCATCGAGCGTGACCGCTCGGGACATGGCCAACACGTGCAGGCGGCGCTTCAGGCGACCGCCCTCGCCGTCTTCGGCTCCCATCTCATCGAGCAGGGCGTCACCGGCATCAATCGCGTCGGCACCGGCAACCGCGTGCAGACCTCGGCGCCCTCGGACGTGTTCGCCACTCGGGATGGTCACGTGCTCACGCACGTGGTCGGCAACGGACTCTTCCGTCGTTGGGTGAAACTCATGTGTGGTGCAGACGTCGCTGCGCAAAAACGCTGGCTGGACGATCCGCGACTGCAAGACGATGCGGGACGTGGCGAACATTCGGTGGAGATCCTCGCCACCATGCGAAGCTGGTGCGCAGGTCGAACCACCGACGAGGCGATCGCCCAACTCGAGGCAGCCGGCTTGCCCGCCGGCCCCGTTTACACGCCGCAACAGGCACTCGACGACCCGCAAGCCAAAGCCATGCAATGGTTTGCAGAGGTTGCCGGATATCCCGGTCTTTCGCGTCCGGCTCAAGTGCCGAACCTTCCGCTGCGATTCTCGAGATCTTCGGGCGGCATCGAGCGCGCTCCCCCGACACTCGGCGAACACACCGAAACCGTACTCACCGAACTCGGCTTCGACGAGGCTACGCGCGCCGCGTTGCGCGCCAGCGGCGTGGTGTGAGGCGTTACGCAACGGGCGTCACCCGATAACCGAGCCGCGGGAAATGCACGAGTTGGGCGCTCGAGGTCTTGGAGCTCGGGCGAACGACCACCCGATCCGCTGCCACCAAGTGAAGGTTGCCCCGTACGATGCCTCGACGGGTGTCGTCCGGCGTGATGTCGACGAGCTGCCCGGCTCGCAGCGCTTGGGCATCGGCCGGATCGATCGCTTCAGGGGTGACGATCCGCGCGGCGCGAGCCTCGGCAAGCGCCGTAGCCGCCGAGATCTGCTGACGATCGACCGTCCAGAGGGCCTGCATGCGCTGCTCCCAGGCCAGAAGCGATGGAAAGCCCGAGAGCAACTCAGCCGCCAAATCGCCGAACGCGCCGCGAGCCATCCAGACGAACGGATAGGCCTGCACGTCGCCCAGGCCGGGCGCAGCCCCCGCGAGGAAAGCGCGACCGTCATCGAGCTGCGCCGCGATCAACGCCGCATGTGCACGGAACTGCGATCGTGAATGCGCGGCATCAGCACCCACCGAATCGAAATCGATGTCGGGGAAAAGATATTGGCGATCCTCGCGAAAGGACGCGGGCCACTGCGCAAGACCGACTGCGAGCACGATCTTGAGCGCCGATCGGAAGAATGCATCGCTCCAGCGCACGAGGGCGAGTTCGAGTCCGCCGCCGAGCGGGAAGAGCGTGGGAGACGGCTGGATTCGCTCGAGTTCACGCGCAATCAGTTGCGAGTCGATGAATACCTCGGCACCCACTTGCAGCACGGGAGTCCCTCGATAGCCCCCGGTGAGCGCCATTAGATCGTCTTTGGGCGGCATCATCGGTGTCTCGACCCAACGAAAAGGCAGACGCTTGATGGCAAAGAGGCCGAGCGCCTTCTGCGTGAAGGGCGAGGCGTCGTAGCTCCACAGGATCACGGAATCTTTGGGCGATGTCATGATTTCTTTGCTCCTGCCTTGGAAGAGGCTGCGGCGACCGACGCCGCCGTCTGACCGTAGAGGTGGCGATGCCCCTCCTCGTCGGCGCGTCGCTCATCACCGAGCTCGAGTGCGCGCCTGACAGCCGGACGCTGGCCGACCGCATCGAACCAGCGCCGCAGCGCGGGAAAGTCCTCGAGATTCTGACCCTGCCGCTCGTGCGGTTTGATCCAAGGCCAGATCGCCATGTCGGCGATCGAGTAATCGCCGGCCACGAATTCTTTGATCGCCAACTGTCGATCGAGGACGCCATAGAGGCGATTCACCTCTTGGGTGTAGCGCGCGATGCCGTAAGGAACATGCTCCGACGCGAACGCTCGGAAATGGTGGGCCTGCCCGGCCATCGGACCCAGCCCGCCGACTTGCCAGAACAGCCACTGCATCGCCGCGTGTTTCGCGGATGACTCGAGCGGCAGGAAAAGGCCTGTTTTTTCGGCCAAATAAGCGAGGATCGCTCCGGACTCGAAAAGCGACAGAACTCCGCCCGGCGCCTCGTGATCGACGATCGCCGGAATCTTGTTGTTCGGCGAGATCTGCAGGAACTGCGGATCGAACTGCGCTCCACGCGTGATATCCACGAGCTTCGTCCGAAACGTCAACTGGCACTCCTCGAGCATGATCGCCACCTTGAGGCCGTTCGGCGACGGGTACCAGTAAAGGTCGATCATGCGCGGGTGATGCGGTAACCGAGCCTGGGAAAGTGAGTGACGAGCTCGCCTGCCTCGGCGGTGAGCCGCCGAACCGCAACTTCGTTGATCGTCAGCGTGACGAGCTCGCCTTCGACCGGAATCTTGCCGTAGTCATCCGGCGTGATACAGACCCGATCACCGGCTGCAAGACCGAGCGGATCGCCCGAATCGACACCCAGCGACGCGAGAGGTGTTGCAGCCTTGGCGATCTCGAGCGCCTCGCCCGCGCTGATCTCACTGCGATCTCCGCGCGAGCATGCAGCCATGCGCGACTCCCACTCCCGCAAACGCACGAAAGGCTCAAGTAAATCGGCGGCGTTACCGATGTTTCCGCGCGCCATCCACACCGGGAAGTACGCATCGATGTCGGCGAAGGACACTTGCGAACCGAGCACATACGCCCGCCCGTCTGCCAGCATCGATTCGACGAGTTCGAGACCCGCGCGGAATTGCGTGTAGAGATGGGGGATGTCGCTCTCGAGCGCATCGAAATCCATGAAATTGAAAAACGATTTGCGATCGTCGATCACGGCTTGGGGGATGAAGGCCTTGTTGAGCCCCATCGAGAGCCCCGCGCCCGGATCGAAGAAGCTGCGATCGCTCCAAGGCGTGAGCGCGAGCGACAACCCGAGCGATCCGTTCGGAAAAAGGCTCGGTTGCGGATACCGCCGTTCGAGCTCTCGAACGATGAGCCGGGTGTCGCAGTACACGTCGGCACCGATTTGAAGGACCGGGATTTTGCGGTAGCCCCCAGTCAGGACGCCGAGCTCCGGACGCGGCATCACCATCGACACCTGGACCGAGCGCCACGCCAGCCCCTTCAGGCCAAGCGCAAGGCGGATTTTTTCGCCAAACGGGGACGGGTCGTGGTGATGCAGGATGGGGGTGTTCATGGGGTGAAACTCTACCACCGGCAGTCCCTAAAAAAACAGTCAGGCCTGTTTATTTCCGACTGACGCGGTCTTATACTTGCCGGCCAATATGCTGCCATTTTTGATGATTTTCGAGGGTTAACCCATGGATGCGGCAACGGTCGATTACCTGAAATCCGGAATGCAAGCCGAATCGGAGCGTACGGCGCCTCCCCCGGGCTTCCCCCAACTGCCGATCATCCCGGGGGCTCGCTACACCGACCCCGCGTTCCTCGAACTCGAGCAGCGCTACCTCTGGCAACGGTCCTGGCTCTTCGCGTGTCACGCCGATGAGATCCCCGAGCCCGGCAGCTTCTATCTCTTCAAGCGTACCGGCTCGCCGATCATCGTCGTCCGCGGCAAGGACGGACAGGTCCGGGCGTTCTACAACTCCTGCCGGCACCGCGGCGCCCCGCTCGTGCGCGAATGCCAAGGGAAGGTCGACGGCCTCGTCTGCGGCTATCACGGCTGGACCTACGGGCTCGACGGCCGACTGATGAACCTGCGCGACAAGCGCGACTTCGTCGACCTCGACCTCAGTCGATACCCGCTGCATTCGGTGCGCTGCGAATCGCTCGGCAACTGGATCTTCGTCAACGAGGATCCTCAGGCCGAACCCTTGCTCGCACATCTCGGCCCGATTCCCGAGCAGCTCGAGGAGATTCAGCCCGGGCAAGTTCGCTTCGTGCACCGCAAGTCGTATCCGGTGAAGTGCAACGTCAAAGTTTTGCTCGATGCCTTCCTGGAGGTGTATCACCTGAAATCGATTCACCAGAATACGGTGGATCGCTTCCTCGATCATCGTGGCACGTTCATCACGCTCTGGAAAAACGGGCATTCCCTGATGTGCACGCCGAACCGTCGTCCGGACTGGCAAGACCCGGGCACGCGTGGCATGCGTCGTATCGAGACCGCCTCGGAAATCACCTCGAAGAACAATCCCTCGTTCAATTTCTATCCGAACCTTGTCACACCCGTGGATGCGACGGGCAACCCGTTCATCTTGTTTTGGCCCACCGGTCCGCGCTCGATGGAAATCGAGATCGTCTGGTTTGCGCCCGATTGGGGCAGCGGCGAGATCGATCCGCTATGGCAGACGCGCCTCTCCAACTTCGAGCGCATCCTCGAAGAAGACACGCAGTTCGCCGAGCAGATTCAGGAATCCGTCGAATCGGGTGCTTTCAAAGGCATCACGCTCAACTACCAGGAGCGACGCATTTATCACTGGCACGAGGAGCTCGATCGCCGGATCGGCCTCGAGCGCGTTCCTGAGGCGTTGCGTGTCCAACACGTCCTCAAAGATTGGGTCGCGGGCTGACGATGGCCGGAATCCAGTCATGGGGCGTGTGCATCCCCCGTCTGCGCATCTCGCGCAAGACGATCGGGGCCGCGATGGGCTGGGTGAATGCTTCTTTGAAGGCTGCACGGGGCGAGCGCTCGATCTGCAACTGGGACGAAGACTCGCTAACCATGGCCGTCGAGGCCTCGCGTAGCGCGCTATCCGATCGCGCATCGCGCACTGCGGTGAGCACCGTGATGCTCGCCTCGACCACGCTGCCCTTCGCCGATCGCAGCAACTCGACCGTGCTCGCAAGCGCCCTCGGTCTCGAGGACTCGGTATTGGCGCTCGATGTCACCGGTTCCCAACGTTCGGCCACCGCGGCACTCGCTCAAGCGCTCGACGCGTCGGGCCAGGGTCAGACGCTCTTGGCCGCGGCGGACCGACGCCTCGCCCGTCCGGGCAGCGATCAGGAATCTTCTTACGGCCACGGCGGTGCCGCCATCGTCGTCGGCCGGGACGAGGGCGTCGCGCAGCTCATCGCGCGCCGTCATCGAGCGGCCGATTTCGTCGACCACCATAGACTGTCCGACTCGCCCTTCGACTACTCGCTCGAGGAGAGATGGGTCCGTGAGGCAGGCTGGCAAACGCTCGTCCCCGACACCTTGCGGCAACTCCTCGCAGACGCTCGAGTCGCCGCCAAAGATATCGCGCATTTCGTCATCGATGCGCCCCCGGCGGTCGGTCGCAAGATCGCCTCGTCAGCGGGAATCGACGAAAACGCGCTCGTCGACACGCTCGCCGCGCAATGCGGTCAAACCGGTGCCGGTCACCCGCTCATCCTGCTCGCAAGCGCGCTCGAGCGCGCCAAAGCCGGGGAGCTCGTGCTGCTGGTCGGTTTTGGACAAGGCGTCGATGCCCTGCTCTTTCGCACGACATCGAAAATCAGCTCGCACAAACCCGCACGAAGTGTCGCGTCGGCGCTTGACGATCGTCGCGAAGAAACCGAATACACGCGTTTTCTCTCTCACTGCGGATTGCTGCCCGTCGAGTTCGGCATGCGCGCCGAGCGCGATAGCCGCACGGCACAAACCGTCGCGTGGCGGCGTCACGACGACATCTATGCCTTCACGGGCGGCCGCTGCACCCACTGCGGCACCGTCCAGTTTCCGCGTGCGCGGGTCTGCGTCGCACCCGCTTGTCGCCGAGCTGGCGAACAAGAGCCCTTCGCACTCGCCGAGCACACCGCGCGCATCAAGACATTTACCGAAGATTGGCTGGCATTCAGCCCTCGCCCGCCGCTCGTGTACGGCAACGTCGCTTTCGAGGCGGGCGGCAATGCCTTCATCGAGTTTGTCGATTTCGCGCAGGGTGAAGCCAAGGTCGGCGACGACGTGAGGTTCGTGTTCCGCCTCAAGGATATCGATCGAACCCGCGGGTTCCGTCGCTATTTCTGGAAGGCTGCGCCGATCAAGTCGGCGGCGGACGGACGCTGAGCCATGGCGAGCGGCATCCGCGACAAAGTGGTCATTCTCGGCATGGGTTGCGCACGCTTCGGCGAGCGTTGGGACTGCGGTGCCGACGATCTGATGCTCGAAGCCTTCGAGGAAGCGACGCGCGATGCCGGCATCGAGCGCGATCAGCTCGAAGCGGCGTGGCTCGGTGTGTTCTACGACGAGCAGAGCGTATCGAAGTCGGCGCTCTCGCTCTCGATGGCCTTGCGCTTGCCGCAGATCCCGGTCTCGCGCGTCGAAAATCTTTGTGCGACCGGCACCGAGGCACTCCGCGGAGCCGCCTACGCAGTGGCTTCCGGTGCTTGCGACATCGCTCTCGCCATGGGCGTGGAAAAGCTAAAAGATACGGGCTTCGGAGGACTTCCCGAGCGGACCAAGGGTACCTTCGAAGATCTTTGGCAGCCTGGATTCACACCGCCTGGGGCGTTCGCCCAGCTTGGTGCCGCGTACGCCGCCAAGCACAATATCCCGATCGACGAACTGCGCCGCGCCATGGCGCACGTGTCGGTGAAGAGCCATGCCAACGCCCTGCATGCACCGAAGGCTCATCTGCGCAAGGCGATCACTTCGGAGCAGGTGCTTGCCGCCCCGATGATCGCCTGGCCGCTCGGCGTCCTCGATTGTTGCGGCGTGTCGGACGGCGCGGCCTGCGCGATCGTCACCACGCCCGAGATCGCCAAATCTTTGCGACGACGAGATGCCGTAGCCATCAAAGCCCTGCAGCTCGTCGCATCGAACGGATACGAGCTCTCGCACGCCGATTGGGACGGCGCGCATACGCCGACGACCCGGCGCGCCGCCGCTCGGGCGTATACCGAGGCCGGCGTGAAAGACCCCGCGGGCGAGGTGTCGTTGATGGAAGTACACGACTGCTTCTCCATCACCGAACTCGTGCTCATGGAGGATCTCGGCTTCTCCGCCGAGGGTCGCGCGCCGACGGACATTCTCGACGGTCGCTACGATCGCGACGGTCGCAATCCCTGCCAGACCGATGGCGGCCTGAAGTGCTTCGGACATCCTGTCGGGGCCTCGGGTCTGCGCATGGTCTACGAGGTCTACAACCAATTGCTCGGTCGCGCAGGCGAACGACAACTCCCCTCACCCAGTCTCGGTCTCACCCACAACTTGGGTGGCATCCCCAACCGCAACATCGCCAGCGTCTCGCTGTTCGGTCTCAAGACGCTCTGACGCCACCCGCGAGGTTTCCATGTCAGCCACGACCCCTCTCATCAACTCCAAAGAAACGTCTCCCGTGCGTTGGGGCTTCACCGACGAGGAGCTCGCCAAGCGCCCTCACGCGTATCGTGACGACCTGCTCGCGGGCAAGGTCTGCCTCGTCTCGGGCGGCGGCAGCGGCCTCGGTCGCGCCATGGCTTTCTTGTTCGCGCGACTCGGCGCGAAAGTGGTGATCTGCGGGCGCCGCGAGGAGCGTCTCGCTGAGACGGCCAAGAGCATCCGACGCTTGCTCGGTCACGAGGTCGGTACTCGCGCCATGACCATACGCGACCCCGAACAGGTGCAGTCGTTGATCGACGAGACCTGGTCGAAGTTCGGCGGTCTGGATCTGCTCGTTAACAACGGCGGCGGCCAGTTTCCTCAGCCTGCGCTCGATTACTCGGTGAAGGGCTGGAACGCCGTCATCGACACCAACCTCAACGGAACGTGGTGGATGATGCAGGCGGCGGCACGGACTTGGCGCGACCGCAAAGTTCAGGGCTCGATCGTCAACATCGTGGCCAACGTCTGGCGAGGCATGCCGCAGGTGGCGCACACCTGCGCCGCGCGCGCCGGCGTCATCTATCTCAGCAAGTCCGTGGCCGTCGAATGGGCGCCGCTCGGCATCCGCGTCAACTGCGTGTCGCCTGGCTCCATTGCGACCGAGGGTCTCAATGTTTACAAGCCCGAAGCGGCTTCCAAGTTTGGCAATGCCAACCCGCTGCGGCAGTTCGGCGACGCCTTCGACATCGCTCAGGCCGTCGTCCATGTCGGCTCGCCCGTGACGGGCAAGTTCATTACCGGCGAAACGCTCGTGGTGGACGGTGGTAACCAGATGTGGGGCGACGTATGGCCGGGTACCATCCCCGAGTGGTTCAAAGTTCCTGACCGCTAACAGCCCGATCGCTCACAGCCCGACCGCCAATGGGAGGATCCGCCATGACGCAGACCCTGTTCACCCGCACGCCCCGTTCCGCCCTGTCTGAGGGCGTTGCCCCGGCGTGGGATATGCTCAACCGACTCACGGGCGAACCGACCTTCATCGAGGTCTTCGCCCAAGCCCCCCAATTATTGAACCTCGTGATGAACGAGTTCTACGTGAAGGTGTTCTTCGGGGGCGAGGTTCCTCAGCGTTACAAACAACTCGCACGGCTGCGCCTGTCGCTCGTGCACGGCTGCAGGACCTGCAACAAGCAAAATGTCCCGGGCGCACTCGAGGCTGGTTTTTCCCAAGATCAAATCGACGCGCTGGTGGCCAACACGGCAAGTCAGCCGCTCTTCTCCGAAGCCGATCTCGCCGTCATCGAGTACACCGATCAGATGGTGCTGACGAATATGCACGGAGAAATCTCGCCAGCGCTCTTCAAGACGCTTCGCACCCATTTCTCCGAAGCCCAGATCCTCGAGCTCGGTGTCGTCATGGCGATCATCGGCGGCATGGCCAAGCTCTCCTTCCTGCTCGACGTCGTTGAGAAAGAAACCTGGTGCCCCTTCACGCCGGAGACCGCGGCCTAACGCTTGCGGAGTTCGGGCGGTATCCGACGTCACCTGTCGCCACTCGCCACCCATCAAAAAAAAAGCCCGGCTTTCGCCGGGCTTTTTTTGTCCTCGAGAGGACGTTGCTTTCTAGATCGTGCGCTTACTTGCCGCTCGATCCGAGGTTGAAGCCCACCTCGATGCCGTAGCTGCGCGGCGCACCCCACTGGGTGTGCGTCCACAACGTCGCCACCGACTGCGAGGCGACGCGATAACGCTCATCCGAGAGGTTCTTGCCGTATACGCGGACGAAGTAACGATTGTCGGACGGCGTGTAGGTCGCCGACATGTTGAGCAGCGTCTTTTCGTTGAGGTACGCGTCGTACTCGCGACCCGCGGCAGAGATGTAGAACAGGTTCTCGGCCTCGTAATACACCTCACCCGTCACCTCGAGACTGCCTTGCGCGAAGTCCGTGGTGTAGGTGCCCGAGATCGCACCGCTCTGCTCAGGCGAACGCGGCACCGGCAGACCCGAGAAGTTGCCGTTGAAGGCAACGATCGAGCCACCGCTGACGGGATCGTTCAGCGCAGGCTGGTTGATCACGAACTTGTCGTACTTGGCATCGAGGAACGCTGCCTGACCGCGGATACGGAACGAGTCCGTGATCAGCGCCTGCAGCTCGAGCTCGACACCCTGCGACTTCACTTCGGCCGCGTTGTAGAAGACGGTTTCCTGGAAGTCCGCGCCGCCCTTGCGGGTGATGATGTTCACCGCGCGCTGGGCGTCTTCGTACTTCGTCGTGAACACCGTCGGATTGAATCGCAGGCGGCCATCGGCCGACTCGAACTTCAAGCCCACTTCGAGGTTGGTGGCGTACTCAGGATCGACCGGACGCGTCAGCGAGGGGACCATGAGGCCGCTCGTGCCGGTCTGATCGTTGTAGCCACCCGCCTTGTAGCCGCGCGACACCGTCGCGTAGCTGAACAGCGTGTCGCTCCACTGGTACGAACCGGTCAAACGCCAGCTCGGCTCCGACCACTTGCGGGCCAGATTGCCGAAGCCCGGAGTCTTCGAGTTGACGATCTGACCGCCCGGGTACTTGGTGAAGTCACCCGCGTTGAGCGGCTCGCCGAGCTGCGCCGGCGTGAGACCCGGGTTGCGAGGATCGAGCGACGCGAGACCGACTTGCGTACGGCCCGCCCACTCGCGCTCGTCCTGCGTGTAGCGGAAGCCCGCACCCAGCGTCAGCTTGTCCGAGGCCTTGTAGGTCAAATCTCCATAGCCTGCGAGCGAGTCCGAGTCCTGCTGATTGCAGAGCACCTGCGGCGTGTTGTTGTTGAACTGAGCCGGCAGACCGAGCGCAGCGAACGGCAGCGCGAGGTCGATGAAGCCCAGAACCTGCACCACGCAGAAGCGTGCATCGTTCGTCTGCTGGAACCCACCGATCACGTAGTTGATCGGGCCGTCGTTCTTCGAAGCGATACGCACTTCGAGCTGGCTCGTCTCACGGTCCGTGTCGCGCGTGGCGTCGAACAGCGAGATCGGCTGCTTCGTGATGGAGTTCACCGGCGCGGCACCCGTGTAGGTGTTCGGCAGATGTTCCTTCTGATCGCGCGTACCGGCCGCCGCGAACAGCGTGTGCGAACCCAGGTCCCACTCCGCGTTCAGGTAGACGCCATCGACGTCGATGCGCTGACCCTTGTCCATCTCGAGCAGCGAGTCGTTGCGCTCTGTGGAGGCCATACTGTCGAGCGGATCACCGGTCGGGCGCGTGAACCCGAGGAAGTTCCAGAGGTACGGACCGTTCGGCGGCGTGTCGTTGAACGACGGCACCGCATCGGAGCGATCGCGCATCTTCTCGATCTGCAGCAACAGCGTGAGGTTCTCCGAGGCATTCCACTGGGCCTTGATGCGGCCGTTGACAACGTCGTCACCGCCCGTCGTCGCGCCCGTACCCGAGCCGCGCTGGCCCGTGACGCCCGGGATCGTGAACGGCTCAAAGGTGCCACCGAAAATGTTCAGCGTGTTGATCGGACCGTAGGTGGCGCCGAGCTTGTAGTAACCGTCGGACTTCGAGACCGAGCCGACGAGACGCAGGGCGAATACGTCCTGCTGCAGCGGCAGGTCGATCGCCGCCTGCAGACGCTTGGAACCGAAGCTGCCGTAGCCGAGACGGATGTCCGCCCCGAACTCCGACATGTTGGGACGCTTCGTGCGGATGTTGACCGCACCGCCTGTCGTGTTCTTGCCGAAGAGGGTGCCCTGCGGACCGCGCAGCACTTCCGCGCCGGCGATGTCGAAGGTGTCGAGCAACTGGGTCTGCACGCTCGGCATCACGAAGTCATCGACCTGCACGCCGACCGGCGAGTCCTGATAGACGATGATGTCGGTGAGGCCGACGCCGCGCATCGCAAACGAGGCCGCATTGAAGGCCGTGATGCGAGCTGCCGAGAATCCCGGTACCGACGAGGCGAGACCGGAGATGTCTTTCGCGACCAGACGATCGATATCGGCCGAGGTCACGGCGGATACCGAAATCGGGGTGGTCTGCAGGTTGGTTTCCGTCGCGCCGCGCTGGGCGGTGACGGTGATTTCTTCGAGGCGGGATTCATCGCCCGTCTGCTGTGCCTGGGCAGCTGCCATGGTCATCGCCATCGCGCTCGCGGCCAATACCGACCGCACTGCCACAGTCACGGTTCGTCCCTGTGATTTGAGCATCCTGGTTTCCCTCAGGTGGTTATGTGGAAATTGTCCCTGGCGACCTGCCCCAAAATGCGGCAGACGCACTCTACAAGGCTTGCAGTGTGGTACCGGGTTGGAAAAAAATCAAACTGTCCTGTTTTTTTAAAGACCCAGTCTGTTGCATGACAGCAACAGGTACATTTGGGTGTCCTCGTTCTAGACTGTGTCCAGTTGATTCAGGAGGCCGTCGCCATGAGTTACGACTATCAGGTCAATCCCGCTGCACCGCCCGATTCACTCGAGGCCAGGCAGGCCCCCGTCGACAACGGGCTCGAAATCCCCGATCCGTCGCGCTACTTCTCCGAGGAGTTCATGCGCAAGGAATGGACCCATCTGTGGCCACGTGCGTGGCTGCTCGCCGGCGTCACGGCGGACGTTCGCGAGCCCGGCGACTACTTCACCTTCGATGTGGGTCACGAGTCGATCATTGTGGCGAGACAGGACGATGGAGGCCTCAAGGCCTTCTACAACGTCTGCCCCCACCGTGCGAACCGCATCGCGCTCAACGATTTCGGCAGCGTCAGCGAGTTCACCTGTGCGTTCCACGGCTGGAAGTTCCGCTGCAACGGCCAGCTGAAGGCGATCACGGATGAACAAACGTTCGCCCCCAAGCTGGTGGCGCACCGACCCGGCATGAGCGAGGTGCGCTGCGAAGCTCAGGCCGGACTCGTGTTCGTCAATCTCGATGGCAAGGCGCCGCCGCTCTCCGAATGGATCGGTCTGCCGAAGGGCTACCTCGAAAACTACCGCATCGACGAAATGAATCCGGTGCGTCACGTGCGCACACTCTGGAACGCCAACTGGAAGGTGGGCGTCGACTCGTTCTACGAAACCTACCACCTGCCCCACATCCATCCGCAGACGCAGACGGTGATGGGCGACTACAGCCAGTACGACCTTTACCCGAACGGCTTCAGCCGCATGATCGTGCCGCTCTGTCAGAAGTCGCATCGGATCGCCGATCAGGACAGCGTCGATGCGGGCCTGCGGTTCATGATGCAGGACGCCGGCATGGATCCCGACTCGTACAAGGGCGATGCACGCGGCGTGCGGGCTGCCGTTCAACGCTCGAAGCGTGAGCGCGCGCGTCGGCTCGGCCTCACCCACTACGACAACTTCACGGACGGACAACTCACCGACAGCTGGGCGACGGGGCTGTTTCCGAACGTGCAGATCGGCTGCCATCCGGAGGGCGTGTTCATCATGCGCTTCTTGCCGCACCCGGATGATCCGAAGAAGTTCTACTACGACAACATCACGATGTTCCGTTACGTCGACGACCCGGATTACTTTGTGCCGGCCTGGATGGGCCTGCCCAAGGGCACCGACATCACGGGAGCGACCCGACCGCCGATCGAGCGTTTCGCCGAAGGCCAGCGCGCAGATCTCGGCGAGGTCCTCGATCAGGATGTCGAGCTCGTCTCCGCAGTTGGCGCCGGCAGCCGCTCGCGCGGCTTCCGCGGTCCGCTCTGGAGCGAGCAGGAATCGCGTATCCGCCACTTCCATCGCGAACTCGATCGCTACATCAAGGGCGAGAAGTAAGCGTCGGAGAGCCGTCGATTTCTTTGGACTCGGCGAAGCGTCCCGCTTGACGGGACGCTTCGCTCAACCGAATACGCCGTGCAGATACCAATCGTGCGGCGCCAGTCTCTCGCGATATACCCAGAGTTCGGCACCCGAGCCGTCACGGGCGATGTAGTAATCGCGGGCCACTTCGCACCCATCCCACCAGCCGGTCTCGATTCGCTCGGGGCCATCGAGCAGCTGCAACCCTTGCGGCGCATCGATGAGCACCTCGGGCTCGCGCAGTAACCATAGCGGTCGACGCGCAACCCACCTTGCAGGCGATGCGTTGCGTGACGGTTCGCTGCGGGGCGGAGCCGTATCGGGCTCTGCGATGCCAAACGCCCGTTCGGGTCGATGCTCGGGGACGAGACAGAGCCCGTACACCGCATCACTGCCGAGCCGCGCGCGCAATCGCTCGATGAGCACAGGGGATTCGCGACCGGCGCCACCACCGTGTTCGCCGGGACGCCAGACCGACTCACTCTGCGTCACGAACGCCTGCAGTACGCCCGATCGCAGTTCGCAGCGCAGCACTGGAGCTGGCAGCGTGATGCGCGACAACTGCAAGGACAGCAGTTCCACGAAATGACTCGCCTGCAGTTCGGCCGTGGCGAGGCGCAGATCGAGGCGCGTGGGCGGATGCTTGCGGTGCTGTAGACGTAATTTCAGCCAATCGATACCGCACTGGCGCGTGCGCAAAAAGCGCTCGAGATCTTTGAGCAGCGGCTCGAGATACTGCAGCACGAGCGCGACGGTCTGCAGTTCGAAGGCTGGCTCCACCTGCGCTCGAAATCGCTCACGTCTTGCGACGGGTCGACGCAACTCGGGCGCCGCGCCGGTGAGTTGATCGAGCGCAAGCAGCAGCTTGGGTCCGAACCGTCGGGCAAACCCCGCTCGTGGCAAGCGCAGTGCCGCGCCCAACGTGCGCACACCCACCGAGTCGAGTCGTTCGAGGGCGTCATCGGGCCAACGCATCAGCGTGAGCGGTAGCGGTGCGAGCAGGCCGACGAGACGATCGCGAGCCAGCACGATCTGGCCCTGCCCCGCCCGCGCGAGCACGAGCGCTGCACGCGGCGTCGGCGCCAGCGACCATTGCAGCGCGTAGCCCGCGGCACCACAACGGTCGAGCAGTTGTCGGCATAAGCCCTGCGCTCCGCCGAAGAGCCGAAAACTGCCACGCACCTCGAGCAGTACGGCATCCGGCGGCTCGAGGCTCACGCGCGAAGTGAAGCCGCCGGCGATCTCGGCAAGGCGCTCGAGCGCGTCCGTCGCGGTACTGCGAACCTGCAGCGCCACCCAGGCCTCGGGTGCTGCATCGAACAAAGATTCGAGCGGCAGTGGCGGATCGGGCGGTCTGCCACTCGTCAGCGCGCGCGGTGTCGAGGCGATGCGCGAAGAGACCTGCGCAGTGGACCCCTGACGCGACGCGCGAAACGCGCGTGTCACCGAAGATGCACGCTCACGACGCGACATCGTCGCGCTCCTGCAGAGAGAACTCCTGCCAACGTAATTCGAGAGGCCTGCGCTCGCCACCGCGACTTTTGAGCAGATGTATGCGTCCGCCCATCACGTTCGGCTCGAACACGAGACGAAGTTCTGCAGGCGACGTGCGCGTCGCTTCGGTGAGCGGTCGAAAAAGAAAAGCCGGTGCACCGCTGCGCTGCGTGGCGAGTTGCAAACGTCGCAGCACCGTCACGCTCGTGGCCACGCCCGGCGCGAGCCAGGCGAGTACGAGCGCCGCACCGCCCGAGTCGAGGGATTGCTCGATGACCCAAGCGGGCTCTGCCGAACGTACGACGAGCTGGCGCTCGAGCGGTACGCCCGCTGCGATGAGCGCGGGTGCGTAGGGTTCGAAGGGTGGCGAGACCCAGACGGCCCATCGCGGTGGCGGCTGCGCGCCAAGACGCGCAAGCAGCGGCACGAGGAGTCGCAATTCCCCGAGCCCGCTGCGCGCGGTGAGGATTTCGGTGAGGCCGGCAGCGGGCCATCCGCCGCCCGGCAACGCCTCATCGAGGCGGGTACACCCCGTGCTGAGCGTAGCGGTGCGTGCAACGCTTCGTCCGCGCCAGATGGCGGGGTGTTCGAGCAGCCGCTCGAGCGACGGCTCGGCTGTGGTGTCGCAGGTGGCCTGACCCATGGTGACAACGCGCAGCGTCCGTCAACGGACGCAGCCTGGGAAAATGCATGTGGATCGCTCGCGGAGACGACGGGCGGCGTTACATCAGTCCGGCAGGCGTAGCCTTGCCGCTCGTGGCACCCCGACGCAGCACACCGACCACCACGCCTTCGATGATGAGCGGCTCTTCGCGTAAGTTGACGCGAATTGGCTCGAAGTCGGGGTTTTCGGGCAGCAGCCAGACTGTGGGGCCTTCTTGCTTGTAACGTTTGACCGTGACCTCGTTTTCGAGGCGAGCGACGATGATTTGCCGATTGCGCACCTCGGGCGTGCGATGCACGGCGACGAGGTCGCCATCGAGGATGCCGGCGTCTTTCATGGACATGCCGGTGACCTTGAGGAGGTAGTGCGGCCGAGGCGAAAAAATGTCGGGGTCGATGTTGAAGCGCGCTTCGATGTTCTCTTCTGCGAGAATGGGCTTACCGGCAGCCACGCGGCCGATGAGCGGCAGACCGAGCTGCTCGCGAAGGATGTCCTTGAGTTGGATGCCTCGCGAGGTGCCCGGCACGAGCGCAATCACACCCTTACGGGCGAGTGCGCGCAGATGCTCCTCGGCGGCGTTGGCGGACTTGAACCCGAGCTCTTGCGCAATTTCTGCCCGCGTGGGCGGCATGCCGGTTTCAGCAATAGCTCGCTGGATAAGACGGAGGATTTCGGTTTGACGTGGGGTGAGATCTGACATGGGACACCTCTGTTGATCCATACAGTACCTGTGAATTCATCCAGTCGCAAGCCCCCCACCGATTTCGACGCCCTGGTCATCGGCGCTGGCCATAACGGCCTCGTGTGCGCCGCCTACCTCGCACGGGCGGGCCTGCGCGTGGGCGTATTCGAACGACGCAGCCTGGTCGGCGGCGCCGCGGTCACCGAAGAGTTCGCCCCGGGTTTTCGTAATTCGACGGCGAGTTACACGGTGAGCCTGCTCAACCCGCAGGTGATCCGCGACCTGAAGCTTGCCGAGCACGGCCTGCGCATCCTCGAGCGGCCGATGCAGAACTTCCTGCCTCTGCCGAACGGCGACTCGTTCAGTGCAGGACCCGACTCCGCTTCGACGCTCGCCGAAGTGCGCCGCTACAGCGCAAAAGATGCCGCGCGACTACCCGAGTTCTACGCCCTGCTCGACCGCGCGGTCGCGATGCTGCGCAGTCTGCTCACGCGCACACCTCCCACCGATCTGCGTCGTGGACGTGATCTCTGGGAGGTCCTGCGTTTCGGACGCGAGTTCCGCGCCCTGCCGATCGCCGCGCAACGCGAACTGCACGAGTTCTTCACGCGCAGCGCCGGCGAAATCCTTGATCACTGGTTCGAGTGCGAACCCCTCAAGGCGCTCTTCGGTTTCGATTCGGTGGTGGGCAGTTATGCGAGCCCCTACACGCCCGGCAGCGCGTACGTCTTGCTGCATCACGCCTTCGGCGAAGTGAACGGTAAGAGCGGCGTCTGGGGTCATGCCGTCGGCGGCATGGGCGCCATCACTCAAGCGCTGGCTGCCGAAGCGCGTCAGCTCGGCGTTCATATCGAATGCGACTCGCCGGTGGCGAACATCATCACGATGCGTGGCCGCGGCAACGAGGCGCCCCGCGCGACGGGCATCAAACTCGTCGATGGTCGCGTCTTCGGCGCACCGCGCATCATCGGCAACCTCGGGCCGAAGCCTCTCTTTCTTTCGCTGCTTGCTCCCGAGGATCTGCCCGACGATTTTCGTCATCACATCGAGCGTTGGCGCGTGGGCTCGGCCACCTTCCGCATGAATGTCGCACTCTCGGCGCTGCCGAATTTCACTGCGCAACGTTCACGCAACGACGACTCGCACCTCGGTGCCGGTATCATCTTCGCGCCGTCGCTCGGCTATATGGATCGCGCGTTTGCCTCCGCCCGACTCAACGGCGTCTCGCGTGAACCGATCATCGAAATGCTCATCCCTTCGACGCTCGACGACACACTGGCCCCGAAGGGTTCGCACGTCGCGAGCCTCTTTTGTCAGCATTTCGATTACGACCTCGCACGACCCGATGCACCGGATCGAAGTTGGCACACGCCCGGCATGCGCGAGGCGGTAACGGACTTCATCATCGATACCGTCAACGCGTACGCACCGAATTTTCGCGACAGCATCGTCGGTCGATCTGCCCTCTCGCCGCTCGATCTCGAAGAGCGCTTCGCACTCGCTGGCGGCGATATCTTTCACGGCGCGCTCGGACTCGATCAGCTTTGGGCCGCCCGCCCCGCGCTCGGGTACGGCGATTACCGAACCCCCGTACGTGGGCTTTACCTTTGCGGCTCGGGCGCGCACCCCGGCGGCGGTGTCACCGGCGTGCCCGGCATGAATGCGGCGCGAGAAATCCTGCGCGATGGTCGTCGCTGAGCCGCCACCCCGAGACACACGGCATGCGTATTCTCCACACCCTCTTCTCTCGCGGATTCGCTGGCACCGAGCGTGCCACGGCCGAGATGTGCAACGCCTGCGTCAGCGAACATGACGTCGCCCTCGCCCTGCGCAGCGACCATCGTGGTGCCGGCGGCGCATCGATCCGCGATCATCTCGACTCACGCGTCAAAGTATTCGAACTCAACCGCTGGTTTCCGGGCATCGGCCTGCGCCGTGTGCTGCGAGAATTCGAACCCGAGGTCATCCATACCCATTTGCGTCGCAGCACTCGCCTCGTCGCTCGCCTCAAACCGAGCTGCCCGACGATCGCGACGCTCCACATGTGGGTGAACGGCCCGCACTTCCTGCGCATGGATGGCCTCATCGTGATCGCCGAATGGCAGAAACGCGACCTCGCGAGTTACCGCGGCCGCGTGTTCGACATCAACGAATCTTTGATGCCCGCGCCGCGCATCACCGCCGAGCGTCGTACGGCGTTGCGCGCGATCTGCGGCACCGGTGCAGACGATTTCCTGATCGGAGGTGTGGGTCGCCTCGCCCAATCGAAAGGCTTCGACACGCTGATTCGCGCCTTTCGCGAGGCCGCACTACCCGGGGCGAAGCTCGCCATCGTCGGCGCGGGTAGAGAACGCGAACGCCTCGAGGCCCTCACCCGCGGCACCGATATCACCCTGCTCGGTTTTCGCGAGGACGCCAAAGAATTCTTTCAGGCCTTCGATCTTTTCGTGAGTCCCTCGCGCAGCGAACCGCTCGGACGCGTGATCTTCGAGGCGCTCGACGCCGGCACCCCCGTGCTCGCCACGCGCACGCAGGGCCCGTCAGAAATTTTGTCGCGATTTCCAGGCAAGCTCGTCGCGGTCGACGACGTACCTGCCATGACGAGTGCGTTGCAGGAACTCATGCTCGCGCGCCCAGAGCGGATCCAACCGGACCTCTCCGCCTACCACCTCGAGGACGTGAAGCGCGAGACGCTGGCCGCTTATCGTGAACTGATCGACGCTAAACCGAGATGAACGCCCAGTCGCTCGACGAGCGCAGGCAGGGCATCTTCAAAACCTGCGTCGCGAACTCTCGTCTCGAGCGCCCTCCGAAGCCCTTCGTCCCGCAACAACTCGAGACAGGCTTCAGCAGGCTCGGCGCCTGATGAGGCCATCGCCTTCGGCGCGATCACTGCGCCAAGCGCCGCGCAACGCGCAATGCGACCGGCTTGATCACCCGCGATCGGCACCGCGACACTGGCCTTGCCGAGAGCAAGCGCCTGCAACAGCGTATCGCCGCCGTTGACGAACACGACTTTTGTCCTCGTGAGCAAGGCGTGCAGCGCACCGCCCGACACGCCCCGCACCAGCTTCACACCCGGCATGTCCTCTACAGTGCCTGAGAAGGCAGGGCCGGCGATGAACACGACCCGAAATCCTTGAGCAGCGACGATCTTGGACCACCGGGCGAAATCGTCGGGCGTGATCGACGCATCGTGAAACTGGCTGCCACCTCCCGGCACCACCAAAAGATCGGGTGATCCGAACTGCGCGAGCGATTCGTCGGCCGCCCGCTCATCGGCCGGCGCGAGTACCGCGTCGAGAAAACGCACCTGGGGTCGGCCGAGGAGTCGCAGTTTGAGGCGCTCGAAGAAACCGAGCCCGCCTGCGACGATCGCCGGGTAGGAGATCCAGTGATCATCGAGCAATCCCATCCAGCGCAACCGAAAGGCCTTGTAACGCTGCCGACCCCTCGAACTGACGTAGACCACGCGCGCGCCGATGCGACGCGCCGCTCGCAACGCGCCGGTTCGCCCCGCATTGTCGAATACCACGACGCCCGGTCTGAACTGCTCGATGGTGCGCACGACCTCGTCGGTGCATAACGTCGGTGATGCGGGGATCGTCGTCACCGGGTGATGAAACTCTTTTGCGTAGGGTGCATCCCGGTGCAGCAGGAAATGGGTTTCGGTGCCGGGCCAACGAGCCCGAAGCGCATCGGCGAGACTGCGGGCACGGGCGAACTCTCCCATGCCACTTAGGCCGCTCACCGGAACAAAAAGCACGCGCGCTGAAGTCATTATCTTTCTTTGAAGTGGGGTCTCTCAGGCTATTATGCGCACTAAATCGTGACGCAGGTGGCTGCGACGATCTTCCGCATCGAGCTCAGACAAGCCCTGAAGAGGAAAGACGCCGTGTACCGCCCTGCCCCCGGACTCCCCGGTCGACGTTGGATCGAACGCCTGCTCTCCAAACGAGCGCGCCGAGCTGCAAGCCGAGATTTTCTCTTCGATACGCTGCCAAAAGGCGGCACCGTGATCGAGGTCGGCGTGTTCGATGGTGATTTTTCGGAACGCATTCTCGCCATCAACGAACCGAAAATCCTTCATCTCGTCGATCCCTGGTTCACGCGCGATGACGGATCCCTGTACGACGGTCCGACTCAAGACTTCGGCTCCAAAGACGCTGCGAGTGCGGCCCTCGAGGAGCAGTACCAACAAGTGGCTCGCCGATTCGAGCGTGAGATCGCCTCGGGGCGCATCGTGATGCATCGCATGCTTTCGCACGACGCTGCGCCGCTGTTCCCGGACCAGCACTTCGACTGGGCGTATGTCGACGCCAGCCATTTCTATGACGACGTGAAGCGCGACCTCGAGGCTTTCGCCCCCAAAATCAAAACAGGGGGCTACATGGCCGGTGACGACTACGATCGACGGGGCATCTGGGACCACGGCGTCACCCGCGCCGTGGATGAGTTTCGTGCGGCGCCCTCGATCGAAACCATTCGTCTCAAAAACCATCAGTTCCTGATCCGAAAACGTTGAACGCCAAGGCGTTTTTGCAGGCTTCGTACGCTTGCAATCACATTTGTGATCTGGTGCAGTTATACTATGTCGGCTAGGGGACGGCCGTATGGCGGTCCCGGTACCGCCACGATTTTCGTTTTAGTCACTGTCAAAGAGGATTTCCAACAATGAAGACTCCGATCGTCGTCAAGATGGCCGCTGTCATTGCCGTTGCCGGTCTCGCGGGCTGCACCGACCTCAAGCCGATGCAGGCTCAGATCGACAACCTGAAGACGCAGGTCGCCAGCCTCCAGTCGCAGGTCGCCGCTGCCAAGAGCACGGCTGATGCCGCCAACGGCGCCGCCGCCAATGCGGCCAATGCCGCCAACGGCGCGCAGTCGACCGCCAACCAGGCGCTCGCTGCCGCTCAGGCCAGCCAGTCCTGCTGCGATGCGACGAACGAGAAGCTCGATCGCATGTTCAAGCGCTCGATCTCCAAGTAATCGACGCTGCCAACAGGCAAAAAAACGCCGCGCATTGCGCGGCGTTTTTTTTCGTCTCGAAGATGACTTTTCAGAACCGAATGAGGGCAGAACCCCAAGTCAGCCCTCCGCCGAAAGCCTCGAGCAGGATCAGATCGCCCCGCTTGATTCGACCATCGCGTACACCGGTATCGAGCGCAAGCGGAACGGAGGCCGCCGACGTGTTGCCGTGCTCATCTACCGTGACGATCACCCGCTCCATCGGCATGTCGAGCTTCTTGGCCGTCGCCTGGATGATTCGAATATTGGCCTGATGCGGCACGAGCCAATCGATCGCGGATTTGTCGAGACCATTGGCCGCGAGGGTCTCATCGACGATGGATCCCAACGACTTCACCGCTACCTTGAAGATCTCGTTACCCGACATTCGAATGAAGGCATCAAGTCGGCCCGACGCATCCCGCGAAAACCCTCTCGAGGGGCCGCCCGAGCAATAAAGCAAATCTTTGTAGTTGCCGTCGGTGTGCAAGTGCGTCGAGATGATGCCGGGCTCATCGGCCGGCTTGAGCACGACCGCTCCCGCTCCGTCACCGAACAAAATGGCGGTGCCACGGTCTGTCCAGTCGACGATGCGGCTTAGGGTCTCGGCACCGATGACGAGCGCGCATTTGGCCTCACCCAAACGAATGAACTTGTCTGCGATCGACAATGAATACATGAACCCGCTACAGGCCGCCTCAAGGCCGATCGCAGGACAGGCGCTGCGAATACCGAGCTTTTGTTGCAGCAGCGCGCCGCAATTGGGGAAAACGAGATCGGGCGTCGTCGTGCCGAAGACGATGAGATCGATTTCTTCGGCCGTGGTGCCCGCGGCTTCGAGCGCGCGCAGCGATGCCTCATAAGCGAGATCGACCGTCGTCTGGCCTTCGGCGGCGATGTGTCGCTTGCGGATTCCGGTGCGCTCCTGAATCCATTGGTCTGAGGTCTCGATCATTTTCTCGAGGTCGGCATTCGTCAGCACCCTCTCGGGCAGATAGCTTCCGGTGCCGGCGATCCGCGAGTATTTGAGCATTCCCTGACCCCTGATCAAACGTTCTGATGCTGTTCGGTTTCGAGCGCCTCGCGAACATGGTCGACGAGGTTGCGGCGCACGGCCGTCGCGGCGATCGCAATCGCTTGAGCGAGCGCGACACGATCGGCACTACCGTGGCTTTTTACCACGATGCGCTTGAGACCTACCATGACCGCGCCGTTGTAACGCCGCGGATCGAGCGAAGCCGACACCCGTCCGAGAACCGGACGCGCGAGCAGCCCGGCGAGCTTGCTCGGCCAATTGGCCGTGAATTCGGCGCGCAATCGCCCGCCGATGAGCCCCGCCACCCCTTCCATGGTTTTGAGCGCGACGTTGCCCGTGAATCCGTCGGTGACCACCACATCGACGTCACCCGAAAAAATATCGCCACCTTCGACGAAACCCACGTACTCGAAATCCCGGCGGCTGTGCGATTGGGTCCAGGCCGACAGCAATGTGTGGGCCTCCTGCACGAGATCGTGACCTTTGGTCTCCTCGACACCGATATTGAGCAGCCCAACTCGGGGCCGCGTCGTGCCGTGCACATCACGCGCGACGATCGCACCCATGATCGCGAACTGCTCGAGCTGCAGCGGCGTCGCTCGGACGTTTGCACCGAGATCGAGGATGTGGGTGAAGCCGCGCTTGTTGGGTACCGCAGACATGATCGGCGCACGCTCGACCGCGGCGAGACACTTGAGGACAAAGTGTGCAATCGCCGTCAGCGCACCCGTATTCCCGGCACTCACTGCTGCCTCGGCGCGTCCCTCGGCGACGAGGTCGATCGCGATGCGCATGGACGATTGCTTCTTGCGCCGGATCGCCTCGCGCGGCGAATCGGTCATGACGATCACCTCACTCGCCGGCACGACCTCGAGGCGAGTGGCCATCGATTGGCTTGGCGATGACTTCGCAAGCAACGAATTGATTTCGGAAGGATCACCGACGAGCAGCAAACGCAGCTCGGCATCTGCCTCGAGCGCACGCAGCGCCGCCGGCACGCATTCCTGCGCGCCACGGTCGCCGCTCATGACATCGAGCGCGATGAGGGTCATGGAGGACCAGCCCCGTAAGGAGCCGGCGGCAGAGAATGTGCCGCCGATGGCAGGATTCAGCCCGCCGCTTCGTCGTCGGCCGGCTTCTCGATCACGCGCTTGCCGCGGTAGAAACCATCCGGCGTGATGCGGTGACGGAAGTGCGTCTCACCCGACTGCGGATCGACCGACAGCGCAGGCTTGGAGAGACGGTCGTGCGAACGGTGCATGCCGCGCTTGGACGGCGTCTTGCGGCTCTTCTGAACTGGCATGTCGGACTCCTAAGAAATCGAAATCAAAACCGGGCGACTCGTCTTCAACTCTTGCGTTTCAGGAGCTCGCCCAGCCCCGCAAACGGCTTTTGCATTCCCTCTTCTTCCGTCGTCTCGTCTGCCGACCCTCCGCATTCGCGCGGATCGTCGTGACGCGGCACGAGCGGCACCGACAACAGCAGCTCCTCTTCGACGAGATCACGCAGTGCGATCTTGCCCTCGGGCGCCAAGGTCGGCTCGATGCCGAGGTCGTTCTCATCGACCCGTGCCGGATCGGTGACAAACCGCACCTGCGAGCCGCCATCGACATCGGTCCACACCGGTTTCAGGCAACGCTGACATCGCAAACCGAGTCGCGCTTCGACCTCCACCTCAGCCACCGGCTGGCCCTGCTCTCGCGCGAACGTGACGCGACATCGAGCGTAACCGTCGGTGCTCGCGAGCTCCGACGACAAGCGCGGCAACTCGGCGAGCGGCAAATCGAATTCCCGCGACTCACCCACGTCAGCCAGACGCTCGACATCTACAGGTCGGTACCAGTCGGCCGGCATGGGGCGCGTATGATAGGGGCCACCCCCCCTCGAGTCAAAACGATCGTGAGGTAAACCGTTGTTTTCCGTGGCCGAAACCCCAACGACCGTCCTCTCCCGCCCTCTGATCCTGGCTTCGGGCTCCCGCTATCGGCGAGACCTGCTCGCCCGGCTCGGCCTGCCCTTCGAGGTGGCGAGCCCCGACGCCGATGAATCCCGCCTGCCCGGCGAACCGGCTGCCGCCCTCGCCGAGCGCCTGGCGCTCGCCAAGGCGAAGGTCATCGCGGAGCGCCATCCCAAAGCCCTCGTCATCGGATCCGACCAGGTCTGCGCCTTTGGCGAGGAATGCCTCGGCAAGCCGGGCAGCCCCGAAGGCCAAAAGGCCATGCTCGAGCGCCTCTCGGGACACACCG
>JBILWC010000032.1:0-20860 GCA_044370105.1 Steroidobacteraceae bacterium
TGGCCGCATACTGGTCTGCAGAAACTGTTGGGATAACGGATCCGCCGAACGGAAGTACTTCAGGACCATCCATCGACAGCGACGGATACTCACCAAAAAACCGCCCGCCCTTCACCGCACCACCGACGACGAATTGCGTCCCGCCCCATCCGTGATCCGAACCATCGCCGTTCGACGTCAGGGTTCGCCCGAAATCAGACTGCGTAAACAAGGTTACGCGTTCCGACACGCCTAACTCCACCATGGCATCTGAAAAAGCGCGAATGGACTGGCTTAGGTTACCGAGTAACCGTCCGTGATCAACAAGGTGTCGATCATGCGTATCGAATCCGCCCAATCCTACATAGAAGATCTGCCGATTCATCCCCAAAGTCGTTCTCTGCGAGATCAGCTTGGCGACGGTGCGCAACTGAACCCACAGAGCAGTTCCATTTGTTGACGATGGAAAAGACTTCATTTCCGGCGCTTGATCCAACGCGCTGTTAACTAATTCAGCGTAGTCTAGTGCGCGTTTTTGAGCACGTGCGTACCCCCTCGCAAAAACAGAATTCTCTGTAGATTGCAGCGAAACATTCAGATGCGCGAGAGTGGCTGCTCGTCGTTCCCGATCACCCGGTGCCACGCCAAGACCACCGGGAAACTCCGCGCCATTTTCACCCATCACATACTGGTCTGAGTCGTTGGGAGTTTGAAAGAGGGACTGACCGTAAAGCGAGATGTTCGTCGGGAGCTGCTGTGTGCCAACCCCCGACGCCATCAAGTCTCCTATCCGCCCACCCCAGCCCGTCTTCAGCAACAAGCGACCTCGCAAATTGGACCACTGCTCTTGTTGATCAAAATGCGAAAACAGCTGTGGCGGAAGATCCTTGCTGTCGGATGGCGTCTCCAGATACTGCTGCTTACTTAGAGGTTTAATCAAAGGTCCAACGTTGGGCACCGCCGCCAGACGACCTTCGTTAAAGAGTTGCTGAACACCCGCGAGATTAGGGTGGAAACCAAATTTCAGGTTGGACGCCACAAAGTCGCCGCGCGAGATCGGGAGAAGCGCGCTCTTATCTATTGCGAGACTCGAGGAGGTCCCTCCGCCCCGCGACTGAAAGTAGGCGTCGTACTCCGATGCTCCCATGGGGACAAGCATGTTCCAAGAATCATTGCCGCCGAACATGAAAAGACATACGAGTGCTTTATAGTCGGTAAAAGCCGCGCTTCCCCCGGACATTTGCGCAAAAGATAGACCATGAGTTCTCCCTAATGCGTAGGAAAGACCGCCCGCTGCCAGCGCACTGAAAAAGAATCTTCTGTTTCTGTTAATCTTCATACTCATTGCTGAACCGCATACTCGGGAGAGGACAAGGCGAAGAAGATCGCTTCTTGCGAGCGAACTTTACGCAACTGAAGATCGCTGGACTTACCTTCAAAATTAGGATCGCCAGGAGTCCACCATCGACGAGAGCTAGATAATCGAACTTTTATGAGGTTTCGTAAGGCTGCAGGCATCGCAGACTTATCGCCGAAAAGCTTCTTTGAGACGGAGTCGATCAGGACGTCGTCATCGTAAGCGTTATCCCATTCAAACGAGTTATCGAAAAACAGAGCGTTTCCATCTCTCCTATTCATCACCCCCGTTTCAAAGATACGTTTCGCGTCGTGCTGATTCATGAGCCAAAAAAGACTGGTCAGTCTCGATTGCAGATGCTCCGTAGCCAGTTGCATCTCGGGCGCTACTAAACCAGATTGACTTATTTCACCTATCGGCGAAAAAACAGGCGAAAAAAAGTTGAATACTGAAGGAGACTGATTGGGGCTTTGTCCAAGCCACATGGTCGGCTCTACCAAATGGAGATTGCTAACAAACCCATTGGTAACGCAGCAAAACACCTCTAGGTCGAACTCTCCCGTATCGCTTTTCGCATCAAATGCTCGCAAAAACTGGGTAAACCGAATGATCGGTTCCTTAAGCTTCCCGAAAGAAGATCCACTCGGGGGTCGGCGAGCCTCGGGGTGCAGAAGAATTGCTTTTATGACAGCAGTAAAATTTCCGCGAACGCCCTTGCCATCGTCGTTAAAGACCTTGGCGACCGCTGCCACGTAAGCTGGAGACGGATTACTGGTAACGAGCTTTTGGATTAACTGCTTCGAGATGAAAGGCCCTACATTAGGGTGATTGAATACGTTGTCTAAAGCGTCTTGTAGGTCTTTTTGACCGCCTTGACCCGCCGGGATCAAGCCCCCGGACAAACGGACTCCGGGATAGGACAAAAGTTGTTTTTCTCCATCCTCATGTTCGCTAGGGTAAAGACGCATCCTGCGTGTCTGATTAAACGACTTCGTCGGAGCCAACGGGACCACCTCTGCAAGCCCGCTCCCCTGCTTGAAATCACAACTGCCGTCACCAAAACCGCGAGGAAACGAGTCAACCCATTGGAACCCCGAGGGACATTCCCAATGCCATCCCGTAAACACTCTCGCAAACCCCGAAATGATGGTGGGGTTGTAGGTTGAAATTGGACCGCCGCCCGGAGCTCGCCTAATCGTGCCATCGATCTCCAGCTCCACTAGCCCGATGCTGAATAATTGCATCATCTCACGCGCGTAGTTCTCATCAGGCCGTAAGTTTGTTCCGGCAGTTGCTTTGCGATTGCCCAAATGTGACAGGTAATTACCCATTGCCGGATGAAGCGTCACCGCCTCAAGAAGATCTCGATAATTTCCAAAAGCGTTCCTAACCAACGTATCGTAAAAATCTGCAGTGGCGAATGGGTACTTATCCAAAACACCGACATCAGACACGACAAATATTTGCGAAAGTGCCCATGCAACTCTTTGACGCAATTGATCCTCGCCCCATACGGCGTTGCCGAACCATTTCTCGACTCGCACCCGATGAAGCGCAGGCGTATTGAAATCCTGCGGCGGAGCAGCCGGAACCGCTGCGAGTAAACGCGGAAGCTGCAATGATGCTGGTAACAAGATTTGGGAATCTATCCATCGCTCGTAAGCGCTGTTTGCGGAACCCATCTGATAGAGACGTTCGATTTCCGCTTCAGTCGGTCCAAAGGTGGTTTGAAGTAAAAATCTGTATGAGTCCGATCGAGATGTAGGCGACGAAGTTTCCCATCCTGACGAGCGATTCTCTTTAAAGCCTAAAGTGATGTAGTGAAGAATTGCTCCGTCCTGGTCGGCTCCGAACTTCTCCCGAATATCCGCGTGATTGGAAAGATAGGCGACAACACTGAAGGTGATCCGCCGCCCCTCGCTGTACCCCAAACTGATGTAATGCTGGACGCCGGAAATGGCATTGGCGCCAAAGGCGGTGATCAGGTCGCCGTAACTCGCGATGTAGGCGAGTGAGTCAAAAACAATACGCCGTCCCACGTTGAAGCCCGTTGTCACATAGTGTCGAATGGCCGAAGCCACATCGTTGCCGATGCTTACAATCAAATCAGCGAAACTAGCGACGTACTCGAGCGCATCCAAGTCCGTAAAGGTGGTTTTTCGATTCTCTCGGAATCCCGTTTCGATGAAGTGCACCGCAGCACGAAATTCGTCTCCCCCAAAAGAGGACATCAAATCTGGGTGACTCGCGAGATATCGCGCAGGATCGAAGCTTATCTTCCGGTCAGCATCGATCCCGATTCGGAAATAATGATTCCGCGCTTTCTGAGTATTTGTTCCAATCTCTGAAATCAAGTCCGGATAACTCGCCACGTATCGGAGCGCATCCAGATCCGAGAGCGCCCCGACTTTTATTTTTGCGCTCACCAGTCCGCCATCCGATTCGCAACTCAGGATGAACTCGGTGGTCAACGCCGTAAGCGGCGAACTTGCGAAGCTTCCGGCACTTATTGGCGAAACATCAGCGGACCAACCTCCAGAGGCTGTACAACTTGTGGCGTCCTTGGTCTCCCATGACAGCAGCGTTTTTGCGCCGGGCTGGACCGATATCGGATCAGCAGTGAACGCAAGGATTTTCGGCTTCGGAAAAACCCCAAGCTCGGCCGTCGCCGTCCTCGTACCACCGAGTCCTCGGCAGGTCAGCGTAAACACGCGCTTGTTCGGCGTTGCAAACGTCACGCTCTCCGTGCCCTTTAGCGCGCGACTTCCCGACCAGCCACCGCCGCCCGCCGTACAACTTTGTGCATCCTTGCTCTCCCAAGACACGGTGACTGCACTGCTCGGCTCAATGAGCGTCTCACTTAGTGAGAGTTTCACCGTTGGTGCCGGGGCCATCTTCACCACGACGGTTCGCTCTACTCGCCCAGTGGGCCCCGTACAGCTGAGCGTGTAAGTCTTGTCGCTCGTGAGGTTGCCGGTGTCGAAGCTACCGGAGGTGTTTTGAGGGCCGCTCCAGTCGCCCGACGCGAGGCAGCTTGTGGCATCGCTCGCTTTCCACTTGAGCTGCGTGCCCGTGTTCTCCGCAAGCTGCGTCTTGCTCGCGCTGAACGTGAGCGTCGGTGGGGCGATGACAGTGAGCTTGGCTTCGGCAGCGGTTGTTCCCCCACCACCTTTGCAGGTGAGCTTGAACGTCTTCGCACCCTTTGTGAGGTTGCTCAGCGTCTCGCTGTCGCCTGTAGGATTTTTTGATCCGGTGAACGGACTACCGCTTGCCGAGCAGCTCTGCGCATCTTCAACGGCCCAAGTGATCCTCACGCTCTCGCCCGGGGCAACGAGAGTGTCAGATACGGTGAGCGTCACCTTCGGCGCTCCGACCACCTGAACCTTTACGGTCTCTTTCACCTCGCCGTTAAGCCCTGAGCAGGTCAGCGTGTAGGTCTTATCGCTCGAGAGATTGCCCGTATTGAAGCTGCCCGACGTATTTTGAGAACCGCTCCAGTCACCCGAGGCGAGGCAGCTCGTCGCATCGGTCGCTTTCCACTTGAGCTGTGTGCCGGTGTTCTCGGCGATCTGCGTCTTGCTCGCACTGAACGTGAGGGTGGGCTTGGCGATGACCGTGACTTTGACGTCAGCGGACCCTGAGCCGCCCACCCCGCGGCAAGTGAGCTTAAAGGTCTTGGTGCCTTTGGTGAGATCACTCAGGCGCTCGGTTCCCGAAGTGGGCTTGGTGCCCGTGAAAGGCGCTCCGCTTGCCGTACAACTCGTTGCATCGTCGCTGCGCCAGGTGAGTTGCACCGATCCGCCTGGTAGCGCCCGATCCGAACTCGCCTCGAGGGTGACCTTCGGTACGGGTATTACCGAGACCGTTACCCGTTGAACGCTTGAGCCTCCGGCGCCCGTGCAGCTGAGACTGAATTCATTTGTTCGGGCCGTGAGAGCCGGCGTCGTGAAAGTGCCCCGAGCGGCTGCGGTTCCTTCATAGGTCTGGTTCCAACCCGGGCCGCTCCCGACGCAGCGCTGCGCGCCGGTGGTCGTCCAGGACAATCGGGTCGTACGATTGACGGCCACCTCACGGGCGGAGGCGGTTAAGGTGATCGCGGGGGGTGCGGCACTCTGGGCGAGGGCGGGGGAAAAAGATGTCGGCCACAGCGACGCGAGAGTAATAAAGAGTGATCCCAACACCCCTTTTAATGGCTTAGGCCAAAACCCAACTTCGAACTTGGACACCGACGACGTCCCTACTAAGACCCCTCAGATCACCGTAGCACGTCGAAAGGATAAAGATAAACAGCAGCGCCTAATAGAAAGATGTGAGACGACGACCTCATCGTGAGGACGTCGTCTCATCTCTGGTGATGTCCCTCTTTAATATTTGACGAACCGCAACGTCATTCGATCAGACTCGCCGATCGCATCGTACTTGCTGCGATCGAAGGTTGGATCGGGTGCCTTGCCCGAACCATAAGGTACGGTGATGCGCGTCGGTGGGAGAGTCCAGACGCCGAACGGGTGGTCCTTGGTGTCCTTCGCGTTCGCGTTGACCTCGGAGCGGCCCGCCAGTCGGAGCCCGGCCTTCTGCGCCGCCTCGATCACGAACGCCTCGGTGACATAACCACTTTCGGCCTTGGGATCTTGCGCGCCCGGATTACCGCGATGCTGCTCGACGGCGAGCACGCCACCCGGCTTCAAAGAGCCGGCGACACTCGCAAGGTTGCGCTCGAGTGCACCCTCCGTACGCATCCAGCCGTGGATCACGCGTGACAACAAAATGAAGTCGTAGGTATTTTGCGGAAGCGGAGCCGCCGTTGCGCCCCAGTTGACGAGCTCGACCTTGCCGAAGACTTTTTCGTCCGCATAACGCGCAGCGAAATCGGCGCGCCCTTTGCGTGCGGCATCGCTCAGCGACGGATTATTGAGATCGGCCGCCGTCGCCGTGTAGCGCCCACCTGAGAGCGCTGCATAGGGCGCCAGGATGCGAGTCCACCAACCGCCGCCCGGCTGCACTTCGAGGATGCTGGCACCAGGCTTCAGACCCCAGAACGCCAGACTCTCGAGCGGGCGACGCTCGCCATCACGCGCTTTGTCCTCGGCCGATCGCCACTCGCCCGCCAAGGCCTGTTTGAGTGCCGCATCACCGGAAGCCGAGAAGGCAGAGGTTGCCGCAAGAACGCCAGCCGCAATCGCCATCATCAAAAATTTCTTCATCGTCATAACCCTCATGAACGGTGGTTACCCGTCCCACGCTCATTGGCGCGACACGGGCCGAGAACAGTCATCAAAATTATCGAACGCTGCAGAGCGCTCCGCTGATCGAGCCCCAATTGCTGGCGCAGGTTCCGACCGCGCGCGGCGGCAGAAGGCAGCGTGACGGCAGCCGGCACAGTCTTGCGAAAGAATGCGGGCGACTCGATCGCGCGCGCGCTCAATTCCGCGTCCTCGGGAGCCGGCCCTGGCTCTCGAACGGACTTCGGAACGACGATCGGCGCGGGCATTTTTTGTTGCTTGTCGAGTTGCTCCTTGAGCCACACCGCAGCCTGCCAAAGCAATGCGATACCCGCGACGAGACCGACGATAAGATCTTCGAAATCCACGGTACGAGGCTCGATGGATCAGCGCGTCGTGGGCGGCGTCGGCGCGTTGTCGTCGGTCGTACCGGCGATCGAGTCACGCATAGCCGTATCCGCCTGCACATTACGCATCCGGTAGTAATCCATCACGCCCAAGTTGCCGCTGCGGAAGGCCTCGGCCATCGCCCGCGGCACCTCGGCTTCGGCCTCGACGACACGCGCGCGCATTTCCTGCTCGAGCGCGACGGCCATCGCACGACGCTCTTCGGCTTTGGCTTGCGCGATTTGTTTGTCGGCATTCGCCTGGTCGATTTGGAGCTTCGCGCCAATGTTGTTGCCAACGTCGACGTCGGCGATATCGATGGACAGAATTTCATACGCCGTTCCGGCATCGAGCCCCTTCGACAACACGTGCTTCGAAATATGGTCGGGATTTTCGAGCACACTCTTGTGGGTGGCCGCCGAACCAATGGTGCTCACCATGCCCTCACCGACTCGCGCGATGATGGTTTCTTCGCCCGCACCGCCGACGAGACGATCGATGTTGGTCCGCACGGTGACGCGCGACACCGCGATGAGCTGAATGCCATCTTTGGCAACGGCTGCAATCTTTGGTGTTTCGATCACCTTCGGAATCACCGACATGTTGACGGCTTCGAGCACGTCACGGCCGGCAAGATCAATGGCCGCCGCACGCTTGAAGGTCAACGGGATGCTCGCCTTGTCGGCCGAGATCATCGCGTTGACCACGCGCCCGACGTTGCCGCCTGCGAGAAAGTGCGCCTCGAGATCATTGAGCGTGATGTCGAGCCCCGCCTTGACGGCGCTGATGCGGGCGTTGATCACGATATTGGGCGGCACACGCCGCAGGCGCATGGCCACGAGTGTGGTCAGCCCCACATAGGCACCGGAGGCCCAGGCCGCGATCCACAGCGGGATCGGCACCAAATAAAGGACGATGAACAGCGCAACCAGCAAAAACAGCAACACGGTGCCGGTGCCAAACAAACCGACGAGTCCTGTGGCGTCCATTATTTACCCCTCTCCTTTGCGAACGACGACCCTATTGCCATCGACTCGAATCACGACGATCGGTTCCCCAGAATCGATGTATTCGCCTTCCGAGATGACGTCGATGCGACGACCCTCGATCGAGGCCAATCCCGCAGGGTGCAAGGGCGACACGGCGACACCCGCACGGCCTAATAATTTGATCTCGTCCTCCGGTGCCGAGACATACCCTTGGTCGGCAGTCATTCCGGTGTCGAGCACGAGTTTTCGACCGAACGGCGTCCGCGGCAAAAACCGTAGCAACGCGAGCGCAGCCAGCACCGCCACCAACACCGATGTGACGAGTCGGGTGAGCACACTCACGATCACCCCGGCGGTCGAGCCGGGACCGAGCAGACTCAGCGCGAGGCCAGCAAGCAAACTCACCACGCCGAGCGCACCGATCACCCCGAAGCCCGGGAACGCGAACACCTCGACGGCCAGCAACAAGACCCCGAGCCCGAAGAGCAGAAGCTCTTCATATCCCGCCAACTGCACCAACCAATGTCCCCAAAAGAACAGCCCGAGCGATGCGAGACCGATCGAACCCGGCCAGCCGAAGCCGGGGGTGCGGATTTCGGTGATGACCCCGAGCAAGCCGACAGTAATAAGGAGTGAGCTCACCACGGGATTCGTCAAGAACCGAACGATCGTCTCCGCCCACGACTCCTCGGCCGTACGCAATTCGGCTCCCGCGAGCCCGAGCGTTCCGAGCATCTGCTCGAGATCGGCGACTTTTCCGTCGATGAGTTTCTGCTCGATTGCTTCATCGGTGGTGAGGGTCAACAACTTGCCCTTTGCGATGACTCCGGCGATTTCGACATCCGGATCCACCATCGCCTCGGCGAGTCGAGCGGGACGCCCCCTCGCCTCCGCCGTCGCACTGAATTCTTTGCGCAAGTAGGAAATGGTCTTCTCTTCGACAGGCTGCGGCGCGGAACCCGGCGATCCGCCCTGCACCGGCAGAGCCGCTCCGACGGTGGCGCCGTCGGTCATGTAGATTTTTTCGCTCGCGAGCGCGATCAAAGCGCCCGCGGAAATCGCACGCTTGTTGATGAAGGCGACGGTCGGCACTTTGCTCTCGAGCAGCGCATCGCGGATCAGCACCGCGGCGTCGACCCGACCACCGAAGGTGTTGATTTCGAGCACTACGGCAGCGGCACCGTCGCTCGCCGCTTGATCCGTGACCCGCTTGATGAAGGGCGCGAGACCCAGGTCGATGATGCCCTCGACGGGAACGACGTAGACATGGCGATCGTTGCCCGCCGGCCGATCGGCTGCCGTCACCGACAGCACCCCAAGCGCCAGCAGACCCACCGCAAGCCAACGTCGAACGCCCGAGGAACCGAAAATTTTGGTTTTCATCGCTGATGACTGTATCGCATCGGGTGCACCCCCGAAAGATTGACGAATCTTGACCGATACAGGGGCATCCGTTGACGAATTTTCACAGAGGTCTCTGGTCAAATTGCACACCACAGCGCAAACCCGCGCCCCGTCACATCCATCGGAGGCTTCCATGACCGCTACAAAGTATTTCCTCGCGCTACCCGTCGTCGCGCTCGCCATCGCCGGGGCGATCGGCCCCGCGCACGCCCAAGGCGTCGAGTCTGACCGCGCGGGCGGCCGCGATGCCCGACGGCTCGAGTCCGCCCTCAACGACCTCAACTTGAGCGACTCCCAGAGAGCCCAACTGCGTTCGCTACAAGAGAATCATCGGCAGGCTACAGACGGACTTCGAGCTCAGGTCCGCTCCGCGCAACAGACGCTCGCCGATACGCCGCGTACCGATCCCAACTACGACTCGATCACCGCGCAAGCACGACAAAACCTCGAGAGCGCACGCGCTCAACTGCGTACGCAGCAGCAACAGTTCCAGAGCAACGCGCGCAGCCTGCTCACTCCGGACCAACTCAACAGCCTCGAAGCCAACCGTGCCGAACGGCGTCAACGCATGATGGAGCGTCGGGAAGGTCGCATGGAACAAGGCGGCGGACGAGAGCAACGCCAGCGACGCTCGGAGCGCCGCCCGCGGGGCTGACGAACGGCCGACGCCGCCCCGCTTCGAAGAACTCGTTCAGCGTGGGTTGGCGTCGGCGTACTTCTTAGCGGCGGTCGAGAGCGCCTCGCCCACCGACTTGCGGAGCGAGGCGGGTCCAAGCACCTCGACGTGGGGGCCGTGGCGGAGAATGTCCATCACGAGTTCGGTCTCATGCTTGTACGGAATGCGCATGATGACCCCGCCATCGCTCTGCGGTTCGTTCTTGACGCCCGGGTGCCACTCTTCTTCGGCCACCCAGCGGGCCGCCAAATCATTGAAGCGCAACACCGCGACCTTGTCGGCCCTGCCGGTGAAAATGCCGTAACTCGAGTCGAGCTCGGCGGCCACGAGTTCGCCCGGCGGGTCATACACCACGTCGGCGAGGCAGCGCGGCCGAGTGATGCGATCGACCGAGAACACTCGAAGCTCTTCGCGTTCATGGCACCACGCTGCAAGGTACCAATTGCTCCGATAGAACGTCAGACGCAACGGTGAGGCTCTGCGGGTTTTTTCCTCGTCGCGACTGCGGCTTCGATAAACGAACTCGAGCCTTCGACGCGAGCGCAACACCTCTCGATCAACTGAGCCAAGCGCAGGAAGTGCGCATAAGTGCCTGCGCGTCTTTCTGCCTCGATCACTCAGCGCCTTCGTAGATCACGTAGACCTTTCGGGTGTGCTCGATGACCTCCCAAACTCCCTCGAACCCGCGGGGGATCACGAACTCATCGCCCGCCACCACTTCGCGCACGACTCCATCGGCACTCGTCAGAAGACTTCGACCCATCACGATTCGGCAGTATTCCTCTTCGGTGTAGCGGATACGCCAAGCCCCCGGTTCGCATTCCCAAATGCCGACGGAGAACTTTTGACTCGCATCGGTGTACTGCGACCAAACCCGCTGCCGCGGATGACCCGACACAATCTTCTCGGGTGCGGGGAGGTACTCGATGGGCTCCGAGGCCAGCAGAGACTCTTCGACCAAGCGGATGATGTGAGGTGCGCTCATGTCGCGTTATGGTAACCGGCTATTCGCGCTTTGAGCTGCCTTCAGTCTCCCACTGGAAAATCTCTTCCAGGGGCTTTTTGAACACGTCGGCGAGACGGAATGCTGTTTCGAGCGTTGGGGAATATTTTCCTGCTTCGATCGCAGCGATGGTTTGTCGGGTCACGCCAATACGATCGCCGAGTTCGGCTTGAGTCATTTCGTTCGACAAGAAGCGCATCAATCGAAGATTGTTACGTAGGCGCTTCCTAGGCATCCCAGCCTCGGCGATACATCGAGACGATCAGGCCGTGCCGCACGATCTCGGCGAGGGCGATCGAAAACACGGCCGCATGAAAGATCTTCCAGCCTGAGTTATTGAACGGCATCAGACATCCCACGACGATCATGGCGCAGATCAGCAAGTGGTAAGCGACCCGCGTCGCTCGCTGATCGATCAGCTGATCCCGTTCGTCGGTCTTGGGGCCCTCTTTGTGACGAATCGCCATCACGGCGCTGGCACTACCGATGATGATCACCTGAACGACCACCGTCGCAGCGAACATCCCAATTTTATTGAGCGGCGTTGTCTCACCCACCAACACGACGGATGTGAAGTAGGCGAAATACGTCACGAGCATCGTGATCAACCAGACCCTCGCGAATTGCTCTTTGATCGGCATCGAAACACCCCCTGACTCGAATGAATGGCTACAAACACTAATGTTAATAATATTTAACATTGTGTCAAATGGCGGGGATGCTACTGAAACCTTATCGCGACCTCAAAGAAATTAACGAGACGCCGGTACCGCTCCGCTGAATTGATGGGCTCTCGCCATTTCCCACGACGATCTGAGAATTGCCGGCAACGCGGCGTAAGCAGGGCTCTCGGCATCGAGCAGTGCACCCGATTCGATCTCGGGGTATCTCGATGAGAGCGGCACAGGTTGACCCGTGCTGTCGCGCATCATGAAGTGTCGTGCGCGAAGCTTCGTCGGACTGTCGAGCCCGGCGGAACCGAGCAGCTCGAAAAGCGAGTGGACGGTGGCGCGCTGGAAGCTCGCGACACGCTTGGCTCGATCGGCTACATCGAGGCCACGCTGCCGAAGCGCATTCTGGGTCGCGACGCCGGTCGGACATTCGTCGGTATGACAGGCGCGCGATTGTATGCAGCCGAGCGCGAACATGAAGCTTCGAGCCGCATTGCACCAATCGGCACCGAGCGCGAGCATCGTCGCGACATCGAAGCCTGTCACGATCTTGCCGGCGGCGCCGAGCTTCACGGAGTCACGAAGGCCGATGCCGCGCAGCGCGTTATGGACAAGCGACAAGCCGTCTCGCGCCGGCATTCCAACGTGGTCGGCGAATTCGACGGGCGCGGCACCCGTGCCCCCTTCCGTGCCGTCGACGACGATGAAGTCGGGGACGATCTTCGTCTCGATCATGGCCTTGCAGATTCCCATGAATTCGATCGGGTCGCCGATGCACAACTTGAAGCCGACGGGTTTTCCGCCCGAGAGTCTTCGCAGTTCGGCGACGAACTCGAGCAATCCGACGGGCGTCGAGAAGCGCGAGTGTCGAGCGGGTGACACGCAGTCTTTACCGGGCTCGACCCCACGAGTCAGCGCGATTTCCTCGCTCACTTTCGCCGCGGGCAACACCCCGCCGTGCCCGGGCTTCGCACCCTGCGACAACTTGATCTCGATCATCTTCACCTGACGATCGACCGCCTGCGCGGCAAACCGCTCAGCAGAGAAATTTCCGTCTGCATCGCGACAACCAAAATAACCCGAACCGATTTCCCAGATGAGATCGCCCCCCTCCTCGCGGTGGTAAGGCGAGATGGAACCCTCACCGGTGTCTTGCGCGAAATCACCGAGACGTGCGCCACGGTTGAGCGCACGAATCGCATTCGCCGAGAGCGCGCCGAAACTCATTGCCGAAACATTGAGGATCGAGGACTCATACGGCGCGAGACAGGCATCGTTGCCGATCTTCACCCTGAAGCCTTCGGAGATCGGAGCGCATGCCGCATTCGAGTGGTTGAGCCAAATCGCTCCGGGGCGGTAAGGGTCGAGCAGCGAACCGAATCCGCGTTTGTCGTTCTGACCCTTGGCGCGTTGATAGACGACGGCTCGTTGGTTTCTCGAGAACGGAAGCGGCGCCTCGTCGTCCTCGAGAAAATACTGGCGGAGCTCGGGACGAATGTATTCGAGCAAGAACCGCAGGTGACCGATGAGCGGGTAATTGCGGAGGATGGCGTGCCGTGACTGCAGCAGGTCACGCAACCCCACGAGGAAAAGCGCGAGAAAAAGGATCGAGATCGTCGGATTCAAAAAATACGAGACGATCGCGAGCGGTAACGTGGCCAGCCAGGCCGAGTAGCGGCTCGGAAGCATGGCCGAAAGTATAAACATATTGATAAGGCGCCCAAGACCGCCCTGCGCCTCCCATATGCATGGGTAATCGCCGAAGAAATAGCCGCTAAATTCACGCAATAAATTTGTCCCGAGCGAGAGATGGCGACGAGTCAACCTCTCTTCAATTAGGATCATCGGAGTTCTCTCGAACCGGTAAATCAGATGACGGACATCCATGTCGCGCACTTGCGGATGCAGGGAACGGATTTCATCCTCGTTCCGCTGTCGTCAGGGATGTCTCGTCTGAGCGCAGCGGAACAAACGGCCGTGATGAGTGAATTGCGCGCACTCGCTCGCGGTGCCGGACTCGGGGGCGACGTGGTTCCAGTGTGGCAAGGCCCTTCAGGGGTCTCCTATCTCGCCGATCCCCGCCATCACGCAGCGCTCTCCAAAACACTTCGACTCGACGTGGTGAAACAACACCTGAACCGAAAAATCGGCGCGAGCGGAATGTCCGCAACGCTGGCTCGGGTGACTCAGGAAGGCGGCGCGCCGAACCCGGAGACCTCGAGGCCCTCGAGCCCCGCAGCGGCCTCAAGCCCTTCACCCACTCCCGCCGTCGAGAATCGACGCTCGCTTCCAGACGTGCATGCGGCCGCGCGCCGTACGACACCCAACCGCGTGGTGACGATGCTCTTCTCCGATATCGTCGGTTCGACGAAATTGAAGCAGCAATGGGGTGATGCGCAAGCGATGGAGATCCTGAAGCGCCATCACAGTCTCGTACGGCAGCTGCTCGACACCACCATCACTGGTGAAGAAGTGTCGACCTCTGGTGATTCTTTTTTCATCGCTTTTGCGACGCCCTCGGAGGCGGTCACCTTCGCCCTCCGCTGGCAAGACAAGGTTCGCGACTTCGCGCGTCAAGAGAACATCGATCTTCAAGATCGGATCGGGATCCATGTGGGCGAGGTATATGCCGACAACGCCAAGGTCGCCGGCAAAGATTTCGATCTCAACGGTATCCAGGTCGATACCGCTGCGCGGATCATGTCCCTTGCGCAGGGAAATCAGATCCTGATGTCGCAGTTCGCGTTCCTCAACGCCAAGCAGATCCTCGAAGGTCTCGATTTCGACGGCATCGGCACCCTCGCTTGGCGCGCGTATGGTCCCTATCAAGTGAAGGGCGTCGAACTGCCCATCGAAATTTACGAGGTCGGTGAAGCCGGGCTCGCGTGCCTGAAGGCACCGCCCGACAGCGAAAAGGCCAAGCGCCATTTTCGATAGCCGTGCAAACTCGCCCTCTCAGAGCGAATCAAAACAACTGCTGAGCGTGCACCATGAAAAGCTCCGATCCAAAGCTGCTCGACGACATGCTGGTGATGGCTTTGGCGAGGGTGTCCCTGTTCTCGGGGTTGACGAGAATGCAATTGGTTTGGTTGCTCAACGCCATGACTCGCGTCACGGTTCCTTCAGGCAAGCTTTTTTTTGACGAAGGCGATCACGCCGACTGTCTCTACGTGTTCGTCTCCGGCGAAGCCGTCGTCGAAAAAAACACCCCAGACGGTTGGAAGGTCCTCGCGACCCTGCAACCGAGCGAAACATTCGGTGAAATGGCGGTCGTCGATCGACTGCCGCGATCGGCGCGGGTCCGTGCAGTGACGGAAAGCGTGGCGTTGAGCCTCAAGAGCTCGCGGCTCGAAAGCTCAAAGGAAATCGCCGTGGAGATCTTCCGAAACATCGCCGCCATGCACACCAAGCGGCTGCGCAAGATGAATCAGGGAGAAATCGTCTAGCTCGCTTCGAACCTGACCAGAAATCTTTGGATGTAAATCCGGCTGAACGACTCGAACCCTGAGTCCATCCCCACCAAGACCCACGCCTCTCCCCGATCGTCGGCGCGCACTGTGAGTGTCGAGGCAGCAGGAATGGACAACGACTTCGACTCCCAGCGTCGGGTGCCGCAGTTTTGGACTGAGTTGGCGACGTTTCCGATCACGAGCCCATCACGCCCGCTCTGCGATTGGTTGCCGCGCTCGATATTCACCCGATAGTCAGCGCCGTTGAAGATGGTCTGCGGCTCGATACTCGAGACGCCGACGAGGATCCATACCGACTCCCCTGGCGCGCCGCCGACTCCGACACAGCCTGTCGGCACGTCGGTCAAAAAATCGACGGTCGAACGGACGCGATAAGTGGTGCCGGCCACGAGTCCGCTGATCTTAGTTTTGACATAGATGAAGAGGTCATCGCTGCGATTGGTACCGGCGATGTAATACCCCGACCCTGAAAAGCCGGTCGGTAACGCGCGAATCTCTGCGACGACATCGACGGGCGCCGTATTGGGTGCGTAGTCCGCAAACCCGCTTAACCAACCACCATTACCCTGCGAAAAATCGAAGGTGCGCTCTACCGGGAGAATCCCGATCGGCGGCGCCACACCGGGAGGCGCGGCTGAACCCCCGCCCGAACCGCCGCACGCCAAAAGAAGGAGCGGCGCAATCAGCGTACAAATGAGTCTCGAGGCGGTCATTTGGAATCACACACGGGATTACGTTCTTTGATCGGAACCCATCGTCCACTGACCAGTTTGGCGGATGAGCCGTCGGGCCAGGTGTACGTCCATCCCTCTTTGAAAGGCAGCCCGTCATCGTCTTTGTCCTTGAGGGGGTCGGGCAAGCGAGAGGGCATGGGGACACTGATCGTTGATGGAATGGCGAAGAGTTCGAGTTTTTTGATGCCCGAAATCGTCTTCTCTGCGCCGGAGGCATCGATGAACTCGATTTCATAGCGAGTGCGACCGTTGACCTCAGTTTCGCTCACCCGCACGAACCCCGAACACGCGAAGAATGTTCGGTTATCGGCCTTGATGCGTTGAGGAGCGGAGGAGTAGTCGTCGCAGCCACCAAGCAGCGCGATCAGCACGATGCTCCATCCGGTTTTAAGAGTTGCTCGCACCAGCAGACCCCTTTGTGCTTTTCGGCACATAGGTTACAGGTCGTACCGATCACATAGGTAACACTTTGCGGCATTTGCAGGAGACACGCAGATGCCATGGCGGGAGTGTTGCAAAATGGATGAACGTCTTCGGTTCGTGGCTCGCCTGCTAGAGGGCGAGAAGATGGCAGAGCTGTGTCGGGAGTTCGAGATCTCCCGTAAAACAGGCTACAAAATCTTCAATCGGGACAAGGATACAGGGCTCGAGGGGTTGAACGATCGCAGTCGTAAACCCTTCCGACAGGCTCGACAATTACCCTTCCAGATCGAGAACGAGATCCTCTCGATCAAGCGGGAGCACCCCAGCTGGGGTGCTCCCAAAATCCGCGAGAAGCTGCGCCGGCGGATCGGCGCCGAGGCTCCCCTGCCGGCCATCAGCACCGTGCATGCCGCCCTTGATCGCCATGGTCTCGTTAAGCGCGGTCGTCAGCGGCGCTATAGGGCCGAGGGGACTGCGCTCTCAATCCCGACGGAACCCAACGACCTCTGGTGTGCCGACTACAAGGGCGAGTTCATGCTCGCTGATGCTCGCTACTGCTATCCGCTCACCGTCACCGACTTCGCGAGTCGCTATCTCATCGGCTGTGAGGCGCTCAGCAACACCCGAACTCAGTACGCCGTCACCGTCTTCGAGCGACTCTTTCGCGAATACGGCCTGCCCAAATCGATCAGGACAGATAACGGGATACCCTTCGCAAGTGGTTGGGCGCTCTTTGGGCTCACCACGCTCTCGGTCTGGTGGCTGCGGCTCGGCATCGCGCTCGAGCGCATCAAGCCAGGACGCCCACAGCAGAACGGACGGCACGAGCGCATGCATCTGACGCTCAAGAAAGAAGCCACCAAGCCCGCAGGGAAAAACCTACTTCAGCAGCAGGCACGCTTTGATACGTTCGTTGACGATTTCAATCAGGTACGCCCTCATCAAGCGCTCGGTATGAAGACACCGAGTGAACTCTATCGACCCTCACCGCGCCCCTATACCGGCATCGGTGAGCTCGACTATCCCTTCCACGACAAGGCGATCACCATCACTCGCTGCGGCAGACTCTGCATCGATCGTAAAAAGATCAGCCTCAGCAAAGCGCTCGCCGGTCAAACCGTTGGCGTCAAAGAGATCAGCGAGAGCGTCTGGCTCGTCAGCTTCATGCACTACGACTTGGGGTTCTTCGACCACGAGAGCGCTCACTTCGAGTGCGCGCCAAACCCCTTCGATGCTAAGGTGTTACCTATGTCTCCGGAATAATCCGTTACCCATGTGATCGGTACGGACACCTTAAAAATTGGTGCCGGGTGAGGGATTTGAACCCCCGACCAACAGTTTACAAAACTGCTGCACTACCACTGTGCTAACCCGGTGGATCAAGGACTTACGCAAGCCTACATGCTGACGGGCCACCACTGGGCCACCAACCTAACAGATACAGGTGGTGGACATGGCCTCTATACGTAAGCGTAACGGCAAGTACCAAGCGCGGATTCACAGGCGCGGGGTCGGCTTCATCAGTAAGACCTTCCTAACGCGTAGCGACGCATTAGGCTGGGCGAGGCAAGCGGAGGTCAACGTAGAGCGTCTCGCACTGGGGCCACGCTGCCCTACCCTCGGCGAGTTGGTTGCCCGATACGCGGAGGAAGTCTCTCCTAAAAAGAAGAGTGCGCGTTCGGAGCAGTACATCCTGAAGGCGTGGAAAGGCTCCCCATTCGCCTCACAACTGGCCGATTCGCTCACCCCTGCCCTTTTCGCCCGATGGCGCGATGAGCGGTTGGCAGTCGGAACAGCCGGATCAACCGTCCGCAACCATCTCAATACGCTATCGGCTGTCTACCGCCACGCGGCGACCGAGTGGGGGTTCCATCAACTGACTAACCCGGTCGCCCAACTCAAAAGGCCGTCACCGGGTCAAGCCCGAACCCGAAGAGTGTGCGATGAGGAAATCATAGCGATCATTAACTGCACCCAGTCTCGTGATCTGGTGCCTCTCATCCGCCTCGCCACCGAGACGGGGATGCGGCTATCAGAGTTACTCAATCTCCGATGGCAACACATCAATCTAGTTTCCCAAACTGCACACTTACCCGACACAAAAAACGGTCACTCCCGTACCGTCCCACTATCGTCGTACGCCGTACAGGTTTTAGGGAAACTGCGCGGTGAAGTGATCCAGCGATTAGATGGCTGCGTCTTCGGTCTGACCGCCCATGCCGCCACGGTCGCCTTTAGAAGAGCATGCATTAGGGCAAGCAAAGCCACAGGAGGTCGGATTGGAGCGAATCTCCGATTTCATGATCTTCGGCATGAGGCCGTCTCGCGTTTCTTTGAACGAGGGCTGAATGCTGTGGAGGTTGCCTCTATAAGCGGTCATCGCTCTATGCAAATGCTGGCCCGTTATACCCATCTCAAGGCGGAGTCACTCGTAAGCCGGCTCGGATAACCGCGACTTATTGACCACATTAATCCGCAGGCGTATGGTTAAAGACGAATGGAGCCGATCTTATCCGCCCACAGCGTTTAGTCTGCTTCTTCGCATAAATTGTCGCTGCTAGGCCACCCATGCCTAGCACCGAAACGAAGTCCGAACACGTCTAGATCGGACTGCCCCCACAGGGTTGCTGACGAGGTCGCCACGAGGCGCGTCAACGAACTGTTTCCGGGGTGTTTAATGGGTAACCCAATCAATTTGTCTGAACTCCCGCTGCTTGCTCGGGTCGCCGATCTTGAGCGAGTTCTCCCTTACCGAAAAACGTGGATTTGGGGTGCAGTACGCGACGGTCGTTTCCCGAAACCCGTTAAGTTAAGTCACGCCTGTACCGTCTGGCGAAGGCAAGACATTGAGTTGTGGCTGACTCAAAGGTTAACGCCATGACCCCCCGCCGCTTAACTGCGTCCCGCTGCCGCTGTCGCGGCTGTGGCGAGTACTTAAATAGCGTTTATGCGTTTGAACGTCATCGGGTATCGGACTCGCCGACCGTCCGACGCTGTCTAACCGCCGACGAGATGGCTGGATCTGGGATGAGCGTTAACTCGTCTGGGTTCTGGATCACCAAGCCTCGGCGTAAACATCGCGTACAGCCTGCGACCTCGCGAATTCCAGCGGCTCTACGGCAGACCCCTGTGGGTCCACCAAGGGGGTGGCTGTGATTAGTCGTAGATATCAAACACCCATCGCCGATGAGGAGGATCAAACATGATCTACTACCAACGGCATCTGGGGGATTACGCGGCAGAGGCTGGCTATCTGTCCGCCCTTGAGCATGGTGTCTACACCCTGCTATTGGACTGGTACCACAAAAACGAAAGAGCCATCCCCCAAGAACTCGTATACCCAATTAGCAAGGCCTTCAGTCGTGCAGAAAAAAAAGCAGCGACAAAAGTCATAAACACTTTCTTCAAATGGCATCCGGAACAGGGCTGGCGGCACGAAGGTGCGGAGGCGGCAATCGCGAAGATGCGCGACATAAGCGAAAAGAAGCGTGCCGCTGCAAATCAGAAATGGCGACCGAAAGGTATGCAAGTGCATAGCGGATGCAATGCAGATGCAATGCTATCCAATAACCAATATCCAACATCCAATAGTCAGAGGGTTCCGTCCCTCCCAACTCCGTCAAGCGTCACCGCAGTTGGTGAGGGTGGTCCGCTGCCGGTTAGTGACGTACTTCGGAAGTTTGGCGAGAGGCGTAATGGCTGACCAAGGGTTTACCGAAGCGCAGGGAAGTCCGGCCCGCAGGGACTGCCGGACGACCGTAGCGCGAGGCTGTCAGCGCACTGTAGCGGTATGGAATAGCGTGGAGCGTTCAGCGTCGCTAAATCGCCTATCCACTGGGAGCCGCGCCTTGCTCGGGCGGGGTTCGGTAACGACCCCGCCGAGCGTGCGCAGATCAAGGTTTAAATCTCATTGGTCAAAAGAGTTATGAGGGTTTAGCGATGGCGTTAAACAAACGTAGGAAAACTATCGGCACAGGTCTGGCTGGCCCCGGTCGCCCTGCCGGTAGCCCTAACCGCGTAACCGCCGAGGTGCGAGAGGCGTTAGCGGAACTGGTCGTGGGGAACGTGCCGAGGCTTCAGGAGTGGCTAGACCGTCTCGCAAAACACAACCCAAAGGCTGCCTTTGAGGTCTACGTGAAGTTGCTGGAGTTTTGCTTACCGAAACTGGCACGGATCACGGTAGACCAGCCGGCTGAATCTCAAACAATCACCGTCTGTTGGGGAGAACCAACCGATAAATAAGCGGGGGAGATGCGAAGCGGCATTTGATAAGTTCGCGATTATGCCGAGACAGCACAACCGACTCTCTTTGCTACCGCATATCTCGCCACGATGTTCTTGACGGTCGCATCTTCTTTCCAGAGGAGACTCGCCCACGAGTCAAACTCCCGAGCGACTTGTGACGCGGCGCTTTGATAGGGTAATCCCCCCATTTCTGGTGGGGCTGAGAAGTAGACGTTACGCAGCCATGGCCAGCCGCTGTTTTGGGGTGATCCCGCCCAAGGCCATGTTTGGGCGTTCGTGATTGTAGTTCCAGATCCATCG